>NZ_JAEACF010000001.1:676496-1352992 GCF_016401385.1 Fictibacillus halophilus
GTTATGAGATACCAATCGCTGAAATAGTAGGCGGTCTTGGTGTAGTTGTACATTATATTTTTGTATTTGTGATTTACGGTGAGATTTTCTCAACACTGATCGGGAACATTTTCGGACTTGCAGGAGCATTGCAGAGAAATGTCAGGTTATCCAATCAAGTTATCTTAATCGGTTTGATGACAGGGAGTTATCTGCTGAGTCAAGTAGGCTATTCTGACCTTATTCATTATTTGTATCCGGTATTTGGTATGATCGCTATTATTTTTTTAGGGGTTGTTTCTGCTAAAAAACTAACTTGATGCATATCGTTTATATAGGATTGTTTTTTAGTGGTGCTTGTGAAATTGTTGGAAGGGAAAAAAGCCAATGGCGTATTACAATAAATTAGTGAGAGACAAAATACCAGAACTGCTCGAACAGGCTGGGAAAAAGGGAACTTTTCGGATTCTTGGAAATCAGGAATTCGAAAGTGAACTTAAGAAAAAGCTTACAGAAGGCGTAAAAGAGTATCGTGAAGCTAAAAGTGAGATAGATGCTGCTGAAGAACTGGCAGAGCTGTTTGAGATCTTAATCGCTTTAACGAAAGTGCATGAACTTACTCTAAGAGAGCTGGATGAGATCAGGCAGGAAAAGGCTCGAAAACAAGGTCGTTTTCACGAGCGTCTCTTCCTGATTAAGGTCGAAGACTAAAGGGGTCTGACCTCAGACAAATACAAATTAAAGGAATTTGTATTTGTCAGAAGTACAAATTTTGCAAACTCTATTCATTAAAATCCTATAACCCCAAGCTAAAATAAGCTATCATAACTGCTTGTTTTAGCTTGTTTTTATAAAAAATGGAATAAACATGCAAATATAGTTTGACGAACAAGCATGAAACGGCATATGATTATCTTACCACGTGGAAATAAGAGGTAATGGAGGAAGTTATTATGTTTTCTGAAGAAAGAAGAGAAAAGATCTTAGAAGTGCTTAAGAATGAAGGACGAGTGCTTGCAAAAGAGTTATCAGATGCCCTCCAAGTTTCGATCGATTCTATTCGCAGGGACTTATCATCTCTCGAGGATAACGGGCTGCTTAAACGCACGCATGGTGGAGCGATTCCTGTAACAGAAGTAAAAAAAGGACCTTCATCAAACGCAGTTCGTTTTGGAGAAGGATCTAAGTATGAGAAAGCAATTGCGAAGGAAGCTATAAAGTACATCAAAGAAAACGATACCATTTTCCTCAGTGGAGGAGGAATGCACCATGAGATTGTAAAGCATCTTCCCGACTTTCAATTAACCGTTGTGACCAACTCACTTACAACAGCTGAAGCACTTCGTGAAAAAGAAAACATCGATCTGTATGTGGTCGGTGGAAAAGTGAAGAAATCAGGCAATATGACGGATGCATTAGTGACAAATCTGATCAGTCAGTATTCGTTTGATGTTTCGTTCGCAACAGGTGGTGGGATTTCTGAGAGAGGAATCAGCACGGCAACGCCAGAAGTGGCTGCTTTTATGAGTGCGGTTGGAATGGTCTCTCGTAAAACCATTGGTGTTTTTCCGCATTACAAAATAGGGATTAACGCTTTCGCGAAAGTTGGGCCGGTTTCCAATTTAGACGTCGTGATTACAGATGATGATGCGCCAAGAAATCATCTTTCAGCGATTGAACAACAAGGAGTTAGTGTAGTTATTGCTCAATCAGAAATAAGTCATCAGCCGTTAGCTTCAGAAACAGAATAATTTTCGTATAAAGAAAAGACCCCCTAAAATGGAGGTCTTTTTATTATTTACTCATCATTATATCGGGGTCTCCACCTCCGGAGTGAATGATGAATTCACATTTGTAGTATAAGGACTTGAAATAGAGTGTCAGATTTTATAACACATCAAATGTTATGGGTATCAGATTATCTTATTCTTAGAAAAGAGAGAGGTTCAGTGAATCAAAATCTGAAATGAGGTGAACACGTTGCTGCATTCTTCTCATTTTTCATCAGAAGAAAAGCTCATGATTCGTGAACTGAAAAAGAAGATTAGGCTTGAATCTGATGTATTAGAAAAAAAGGAGCTTGAACGACAGCTCAATAACCTGATTGAAAAAGCTTTTATAAAAAAGCAGTTGATTAGGCGTAAGCAACTTTAAGCACTGTATTACTCTATAGAAAACACTTTAAAGAAACTGAATTAACTGTCTTTTTTATAAGGTAGTGACATTTTGTGATTGTGTATGTTAAAGTGACACTAGTCTTTTTCAGATGGACGATTTAGTTTTTTAGGTTTTCTTTAGGGAGTGAACACAGCATGAATCAAAACACAGCATTGAAAAAAGATATTGGGCTTTCTGTAGCCATGTCCATCGTTATTGGAACGGTTATTGGATCAGGGATTTTTATGAAACCTGGAAGTGTTCTAGAATATACAGGGAATTCTAATCTTGCACTATTAGCCTGGGCTCTAGGAGGATTGATCACGTTAGCAGGTGGTTTAACGATTGCTGAAGTGGCGACGCAGATTCCTAAGACAGGTGGTTTGTATGTCTATATGGAAGAAGTATACGGTAAGCTTTGGGGATACTTGAGCGGTTGGGTTCAGACTGTTATTTATGGTCCGGCGGTAATCGGGGCTCTAGGCTTATACTTTGGTTCCTTATTGGTTCACTTATTCTCGTGGGAAGAGTCCTTTGGGCCTTGGATTGGAATAGGTACTGTACTTTTTCTCACTGTCATTAATAACTTCGGTACGAAGTATGGAGGTTTTATACAAAATTTATTTACGATAGGAAAATTGGTTCCGATCGGACTAATCATTATTTTTGGGATAACACAAGGAAATGAACAAATCTTAAATGCTTCAACTGAAGCAGTTGTTGAAATATCAATGGGTGCAGCGATCCTTGCGACACTTTTCGCTTATGATGGATGGTTGATGGTTGGATTCGTAGCAGGTGAGATGAAGGATCCCGGAAAAACGTTACCTAAAGCCATCATTGGAGGAATCTTAGTCGTAATGGCAGCCTATTTGTTAGTTAATGTTGCACTGCTTCACATATTGCCTGCATCAGAGATCGTAAGACTAGGAGAGAATTCTGCCGCATCAGCTGCAACGATTCTTTTCGGGCCACTAGGTGGGAAGTTAATAGCTGTCGGCATCGCAGTATCGATCTTTGGCTGTCTAAACGGTAAGATCTTAACCATTCCTCGTGTTCCATTTGCTATGGCAGAACGAAATCAGCTTCCGATGGCAAAAACGTTTAGCAAAGTCAGTGAAAAATATGGTACACCTATCGCTGCTACGTATTTGCAAGTCGTGATCGCGATCATCATGATGATCGTAACTGATCCAGATTATTTATCAGAAATGGCTATATTTGCTGTATATATTTTTTATATTTTTGCTTTTTATGCCGTGTTTAAACTGCGTAAACGCAATAAAGACCAAAAGCGAGTCTATAGCGTACCGTTATTTCCAGTGATTCCTTTTTCGCTATTTTAGGCTCTTTGTATATTGTAGTCGCGACTATAGTCAACGATCCTTTTGATAGTTTCACAGCTATCTTTATAACAGTTGCTGGACTGCCTGTTTTTTATTGGCTAGAGCGGAATCGAAAACAAGACTCCTTATAAGGGTCTTGTTTTTTACAGTGTAAAAAAACCCGCCTAATACATCAGGCGGGTCAGTCGAGAAATCGTTTATACGCTTAATAGTTCTTTCATTTCACGATATCGTGAGGATAGACTAGCAGGTGAAACACCATATTTTTTTGCCGTTTCTGCTTGAGTAGAAGCGATTCCTCTAATATCTTTTGACACGAGATAGTCAAGGGCAGCCGCATAAATTTCTTCTTTACGAATAGCAGGCTTGCTTTCTGTAACGTACTCGCTCCAAAGCTTTTCTGCTTCTTTTACAACTTCTGTCTCGGCATTCGCTTTAACGAGCTCCGTTACAGCATTGTATTTTTCATCTTTTAAATCAGTTGCATCTTCTGCTTTTTCAACTTTGGTAGAAGTAGCGTCAGTTTCCTTCTTCTCAGGTTGAGATTGAGGTACACCATCACTAATATCAATCAAAGCGAGCTGAAGTACAGCAGGAAATTCGCTCTTGAATGTTTCTTTTGGATCGTTTTGAGGCTGAATCTTTTCTATTGCTGCTTTTAACGGTGGTAATTCAGTCATTGGCATTTCCACATATCCAACATAAAACTCATGGTTGATACCGTTTGAAACGAGTGTTCCAAGTAGAGCACTTTCTGTTTTTGGCTTTTCAGCAGCGTTGATTGTTACATCATAAACAGCTTCTGTCCAAATATCCTGTACAGTAAAGATGAATCCAGTCTTTTGCTCTAAAACTTTATACAGAGATGGTGTTGCTGTTGTCCAGCCAGCTAGTATTTCCGCTACTTCTGGTTTAACAGAATTCTTCACTTTTTCTACATAAAGCTCTACAGGTGTTTTGTTATCCTTTATCTCTGAGCAGAAAATTTCCCAACAAACGGCAATGTTTGCGTATGTTTGTTCTTGCTCTTTAGCAACCGGGTACTTTTTCACGTACTTAGATGTACGTGCAGCTAAATCCTGCTGATAGTTTTCCAGGGCATATTTAATGAGTCCTTCTTGATGAAAGGATACTTCACGTGTTTGCTCTTCTTTATGTAAGCAACATTTTTTATATTTTTTTCCGCTGCCACAATAGCACGGATCATTTCTTCCTATCATTGACATGCTATTCCTCCAGTAAACCACTTACTTATCCTGTACATACTAGCATAAATCGGTTTTTTTTCAAACTACAAATCATCAGACACTATTTTATCATAAAAATGTCATAGAAAAAATCATTCAATAGGTTGGTTTTTTTGGGAACTGAAACCTTTTTCATATAAAAAGCGTCTAAGCGAAAAAGGGGGAATTACGATATGTGGAAGAGATGGGAATTGTGGGTATTCATTGCGGTACTTTTGTTAAGTGCATGCAGCAATGGCGGAAGTTCGAAAAGTGATAAAGCTGTAGATCGAGATAGTGGCAGCAGTCATTCAGAAGCAAAGATGGATTCTTCTACAAATGAAGAAAGTCAAAATACTAAATCAAATAAAAGTAAAGAAGAGCAACAAATGAAGAATCAAAGAAAAGTTATTTATCATGCTGATATTGAGATTACAGTGGATAATTTGCAACCTTCGATGGAAGCAGTTCGAAAAACGTTAGAGAACACCGGCGGATATATGGTGGAGTCGAACACGAGTACAGGTGAAAAGGGTTATGAATCTGGTGTGATGGTTGTTCGTGTTCCAATGAAAAGTTTTCGTCTCTTTTTAGATGATGTTCGAAGTTTAAGTAAAGGTACCCCACACGAAAATGTTCGTGGAGAAGATGTTACAGAAGAATACGTGGACCTGTCTTCACGCTTGAAAGCCAAACAACAAGTAAGAGAACGTCTTGAGGCTTTTATGAAGGAGGCACAGAAAACAGAAGACTTATTGAAGATATCAGCTGACCTTGCTGCAGTGCAGGAAGAGATAGAGCAGGTAGAGGGACGTTTGAACTTTCTAAAAAATCAAAGTGATTATTCAACCGTTACGATACAATTCGAAGTAAAGAATTTAAAAGCGCAAGAACTTCAAACAGAAGGGTTAAATACGTGGGCAAAAACGAAGGTTCTTTTTATGGATACGGTGAACTTTTTAATGTCTGCGATCTCGTTAATTGTGGTGAGTCTATTGGGATTAGCACCGATATGGCTAATCGTAGCAATTGTGCTTTATGTGTGGTGGCTTAAACGTAAAAAAGAACAAAAGAAAAAGCCGGAATCACCGACATCTTTGACTTAGAACACATGTTTTAACCTGTCAGTAACTGGGACGTCAGAAACACCCTCTGCAGCACGGATTGTTGATCCGTTTGCTGAAAGGGTGTTTTGGCTTTTACGGCACCTTTTTAAGTGGAGTGCCGTTTAAAAGCGCTAACTGAGAAACGCTTTGTATTCTGCGCTTAATCTCATAAATCGTTCTTTATCTTTTGTATCCAAGGCAATGTCAATTTCTCTCTCATAATACTCTTTGTAATAATTGTGAAGGGCCTCATCTAATACCATTTGGGCAATAAGGCTGAAGGCAAATGGGTCTCTTTTTTGTTGTTTGTATTGCACCATTTCATTTTGGTTCTTGTTAAAAGAAGCGTTTTTGTCTTTCATCCTGTTTCCCTCCTTAAAATTATCTCCCTATCCAATTAACCTTTTATGTTTCTAGGTTTCTACTAGTATACTGAGCAAGATGCTTAATGACAACCATTTTGTTTGAAAATTCAGAAAAAATTTCTTTATTGCTTCTAAAGTACCCTGTTTTCACCACCTTCTGGTAAAAATGTTAATGATTTGTCATCTTTATTTCTGGTTGCATCTTTTTGTTACAATTGTTTAATTTCTATGTTTTTTATGTTGTAATAGTGTGTTAGTTATTATTTCCCCGTATTTAAAGAGGGTTAAACTTTTTGAAACACGTAACCTAAAAAATATTGACATTATTGTTTATGTATGAGTAGGATTGTGTTAACTCAATAATGTTATTTCGCTAGGGGTGCTTATTTTAAGCTGAGAGAAGGTTGTGACCTTTGACCCTTTGAACCTGATCCAGTTCATACTGGCGTAGGGAAGCGGTGTGGATGAATAAAAGTTTCCTTTATGATTTGAAATGTAAAGCCACCCGCTAATTAGCGGGTGGCTTTTTTGCATAGACAACTAGGAGGTATGAGTATATGGGACAACTTATTAAGGTGAGTAAAGCACTTACGATCGCAGGATCAGATAGTGGAGGTGGCGCAGGCATTCAGGCCGATTTAAAGACATTTCAGGAATTAGGTGTATATGGTATGTCGGTTCTTACCGCCGTCACTGCACAGAACACGACTGGTGTCCAAGGGGTATTTCCGGTTTCAATTGAAGGGTTGGAAGCTCAGTTAGCGTCTATAGCTAGTGACTTGACACCTGATGCCATTAAGACAGGCATGCTTTTTTCAGGTGAGTATATTGAGAGAACAGCTTATATGATAAGAAAATTCGCATGGGAAAACGTAGTGGTGGATCCTGTTATGGTCGCAAAAGGGGGTGCAACGTTGTTAGGTGAGGAAGCACTCCATGCTATGAAAACATGTATGCTCCAACTCGCAAAAATAGTCACACCTAACATTCCGGAAGCAGAAGCGCTAACAGGTATAGAGATAAACAGCCCAGAGGCAAGAGAAGAAGCGGCGAGAGTCTTGTTTGACGCTGGTGCTGATCATGTTGTAGTAAAGGGCGGACATTTTGGAAACGGTGATTTTGTAACAGATCTAGTTTTTAATGGCATAGAGATGTTTGAACTTATAGAGAAGCGGATCCAAACGAAAAATACACACGGAACAGGCTGTACGTTTTCAGCAGCTTTGGCAGCTGAACTTGCATATGGGAGAAAACCAGAAAGTGCGATAGTGAATGCTAAGAAATATATACAAACTGCAATTGAACATGGAATCGATGTTGGTTCGGGCCATGGACCGGTCAATCATTTTGCCTATAGGAGGATTGCACATGAACAATACTAGAATACAGGAATGGAAAATGTTTGTTTCACAGATTAGAGAAGAAAAGCCACTCGTTCATCATATTACGAACAACGTAACCATGAACTTTCTTGCCAATGGGGTCCTTTCTGCAGGAGGAAGTCCGATGATGGTGCATGACGCATGTGAAGTTGAAGAAGCTGTAGGGGTAGCCGATGCTTTAGTGCTAAACATTGGGACAATCGATGAAGCATCAGCGAAATCTATGATACTCGCTTTACGAAAAGCGATACTTGCCGAAGTACCAGTTGTGCTCGATCCAGTGGGAGTAGGATTATCATCATTCAGGCAGCAGCTTGTCAAGAAGTTGTTGTTAGAATATTCAGAATTGAAGGGGGTCAGACCCCGAACAATTCTGACAATTTGCGGGAACGCTGCTGAGATGCAGTTTCTAGCTGAAGGCGCATGGGAAGGAAAAGGAGTGGATGGTGATCTGACCACTTCGGAAGATGATTTGATTAAGCTTGCAGAGGCTGCAGCGAAGCAAACAGGCTGTCTTATCGCAATGACAGGAAGTAAGGATATTATTTCAGATGGTGAAAAAGCGATCGTGCTTTCTCATGGAGACCCTATGCTTTCGTATGTTACAGGAACAGGGTGTTTTGCCACCTCAATGGTAGCTCTATATCAAGCGAATATGAAACAAGAAGTTACAAGAGAAAGAATAGACCTAACAGTTCTTGAAAGAACAGCTTTAGCGCTATTAATGCTCACTAAAGCGGCTGAAGAGGCAGTAAAAACTGCCAAAGGACCTGGAAGTTTTCAACAGAATCTTCTGGACCAGCTCTATTGTTTAGAGTCTACCCATGAAATATTTCATGGATCCATCCACTGGCAAGATTACGTATTGAAGGAAGGAGCGAATCAATGAGAACTCAAGCAAAAGCACGTTTACAACAAGATCTATCACTCTATTTTGTAGCAGGTACGATGAACTGCAATTCACCTGAAGATTTCTATCGTATTCTTTTGCAAGCGATTGAAGGTGGCATTACCGCCTTTCAGTTTCGTGAAAAGGGTGTTAATTGCTTAAGTGGCCAGAAACAGTTAGAAATGGCAAAGCGTGCAAGGGAAGTTTGCCAAAAACATGATGTGTTATTTATCGTGAATGACGATCTAGCCTTGATGAAGGCGGTAGATGCAGATGGCCTTCATGTTGGTCAAACAGATGGAGATCTGGATTTTATGCGTAGAGAAACAGAAGGAAAGCTTTTAGGTGTTTCAGCTCATACTCTAGCTGAAGCAGTGGACGCCATTGCACATGGTGCCGATTATATTGGAGCTGGACCGATCTATCAAACGTCCACAAAACCTGATGCGAAGAAGCCTGTTGGAGTTGATCTCATAGCGGAATTTCGCAACAATCATATTAACGTTCCACTTGTTGGAATCGGTGGGATTACACTTGAAAATGCGAGTGAAGTCATTAAATCTGGTGCTGACGGTGTTGCTGTTATTTCAGCAATCAGTGGTGCAGTTGATCCTTCAGCCATTTCTAGTAATCTGCTTCGTGCTGTACACACGGCGAAAAGAGGATCATAAGTGAAGATATCTGTCCAAAAACTTACGGTAATGGCTATGTTGGTCGCGATTGGGACCATTTGTTCACATTTATTTTGGATTCCGGCTGGAGTAGCAAAAGCGTTTCCCGTTCAGCATGCGATCAACGTGATGGCAGGTGTAACGCTTGGACCAATTCCGGCGGTGACCATCGCATTTAGTATCGGCTTGCTGCGTAACTTATTTGGAATCGGCTCTTTACTTGCTTTTCCAGGAGGAATGATTGGGGCATTTTTGGCCGGTTATCTTTATAAAAAAGGAAGAAAATATACGTACGCAGTAATAGGAGAATGGGTTGGGACAGGGATCCTTGGAGCTTTAATAGCGGTGCCGATTGCCACCATTTTTTTAGGGTCAAAAACGGGTGCATTCTTTTTTATCATTCCTTTTTTAGTCAGTTCAATTGTTGGTGGAGTGATAGGATTGGTCGTCCTCCGTGTACTTCATAAAAATGCTGCAGCAAAAAATTGGCTAGGATCAAAAGAAGAAAAATCTGCTTGAAGATATGCACCGGATAGGCTTCCCCACCGTACACTGTGTACTATTAACCGGTGGTTAGGGGGCCGATGTGATGAAAAAACGTCCGAAACGCTGGGTGTATACAGAAATGTTTCTCATGTTCTTTGGACTCCTTCTGGCTATTTACAATGGTAAGTCGTGGGAAAGTCCGACTGTGTTGTTTTCAATTTTGTTGGTGATCTTTATCTTTCGTGCAGCAGAGCGAAAAATATTTAAGCAAAAAACTGAATTTTGGTTGAACGCAGGAATAGCCACGATCTTTTTGATTCTTGGAATCGTACCGTTCATATAAAAAGAATAATGAGCAAAAAGCAGGCTGAACGGAAATCGGTCTGTTTTTTTGTGTCTAATTTTAGGCCGACGTATATTTTTTTCAAATCTTTGACAAAATGGTGAGGACGTAATAAAATAATTTTACGTAAAGAAATGTTTTTGCGTAGGAATGAAAGTGAGGTGATGAGAGTGAAGAGGAATCAAAGCATGCCAGAGACGTTTATTGTCACAGAACCAGAACAAGCTGCTGCACTTTTGCATCCTGTAAGGTCAGAGCTCATAAGTTTGTTAAAAGAGCCAAGTTCTGCGACAGAGCTATCAAAAAGAATGAACGATTCCGCTCAAAAAATTAATTATCATCTTAAAGCACTGGAAAAAGTGGGCCTTGTAGTACGCGCAGGCACAAGGAATGTTAGAAACCTTGTAGAAGTTTTATATGTAAGTGCCGGTCGTTCGTTTTTATTGTCAGATTCACTAGGTCTCTCTGCTGACACGATTAAAAAGCTCCAAGATCAAACTGCTCTAGCTCATGTGTTATCACTTACGGAGAAGATCAAGCGAGATGCCATTTCTTTAATGGAGCAATCCGAGGATGAAGAGATTCCAAGCGCAGTAATGGAAATGGAACTAGCACTTTCTAACATGGACCACCGCAATGCATTTCTGCAGGAATATGCAGATATGCTCACAACTCTCATACAAAAACACCACAAACCGAACAAAGAGCATGCGAAAGTGTATCACGTTTCGATGGCGATGTACCCAAAACCTGAAGGAGGCGGCACAACGTGAATAAGGAGAGCAAAGGAACCGTTATCCCAATCAATCGCGAAGCAGCAAATGATGATGCAAACATCATTCCTATGAAAACGGAAGTACAGGTGAAAGAAACAGAAACGGTGCAGGAGCCAGCTAAAATTATTTTTATCACGTCAGGATTTGGAAAAATACACGTTTCACCAAAAATAAATACAAACCCAATGGCAATAGCAGCCTAACTAGGAGGAAAACAGATGAATTTAATTCCAATGGTAGTAGAGTCGACAAACCGTGGAGAGCGGTCTTATGATATTTACTCACGTTTGTTAAAAGACCGAATCATTATGCTTGGAAGTGCGATTGATGATAACGTGGCAAATTCAATCGTAGCTCAATTGCTTTTCCTAGCTGCTGAAGATCCGGATAAAGATATCTCCATCTACATCAACTCACCAGGAGGTTCTGTTACAGCAGGTCTAGCGATCTATGACACGATGCAATTCATTAAACCGGATGTTTCAACGATCTGTATCGGCATGGCTGCTTCAATGGGAGCTGTTCTCATGGTAGCTGGTGCAAAAGGCAAGCGTTATGCGCTTCCGAACGCAGAAGTGATGATCCATCAGCCATTAGGTGGAACACAAGGGCAGGCATCAGATATGGCCATTCACGCGAAACGCATCTTGCAAACGCGCGAGTTGTTGAATAAGATCATCTCTGAGCGCTCGGGTCAACCGATCGAGAAAGTAGAGAAAGACACAGACCGTGATTATTTCATGTCTGCAGAAGAAGCTTTAAAATACGGGATCATTGATAAAGTGATCGAGAAGATCTAAAAAATAAACGACAGATAAGTACAAGGAGAAAAGCCAGCCGTGCACGGCTGGCTTTTCTTTGGGGTCAGTCCCCAAACAATTTATTTCCCGCGTTGGTTTAAATTTTTCTCCCCGGGTGTTTGCTGAAGCAAATTCGTTTTGATCAAGCTGAATATGGTAATCTAGTGTAAGTTAGATCGCTTATAAGTGTTACTTTTAAAGATACATGAAAGAAGGAATGAAGCATGCCAGGCAATTCAGCGGGTACCTCTCTACAACAACAAAAAACGGTCTATTCCATTCTTTTCGCCATAAGTTTTGTGCATTTGTTAAATGACTCTATGCAGGCTGTTATTCCTGCTATCTTTCCAATCTTAGAGAAATCAATGAATCTTTCTTTTACTCAGCTTGGATGGATCGCTTTTACTTTAAACATCACCTCTTCTATTATGCAGCCAGTGATTGGTTGGTATACAGATAAAACCACTTCACCTTATATACTCCCGGTTGGTATGATGGCGAGTTTAATAGGTATGCTAGGGATCGCATTTGCAGATTCCTTTTATACGATTATTATTTCGGTTATTGGTATTGGTTTAGGCTCTGCTGTCTTTCATCCTGAGGGGTCTAGAGTCGCTTATATGGCAGCAGGAAACCGTCGAGGGTTAGCTCAATCTATCTATCAAGTTGGTGGAAATACCGGTAGTTCACTTGCTCCTGTGATGACGGCACTCGTCTTCGTACCTCTCGGACAGTTCGGAGCTGTATGGTTTACTTCGCTTGCAGCTATCGCTATTTTTGTATTGTTTTATGTTTCAGGCTGGTATGCTAGACAACTCGTGCATTTCCCTCGCGTTCAAAAGCAAACTGGTGTGAAAAAGAAGATCGATAGAAAGCGAAAAAAACAAGTAATTGGAGCGATGGCATTACTCGTCTTTTTAGTGTTTGCACGTTCATGGTACTTCTCCGGAATAGGAAACTATTACCAATTTTATTTGATCGATGATTATGGTTTAACGATCAGGCAAGCTCAAGTTTATTTATTTGTTTTTATGGCGTCAGGCGTACTCGGAACATTCTTTGGAGGGCCGATTGCAGACTGGTTAGGAAAGCGAAATATGATCTTTTGGTCGATGGTCGGAACAGCGCCACTCGCTCTACTTCTTCCGCACGTAGGATTATGGGCGGTTATTCCATTGTTCTTCTTGATCGGTTTCATTTTGAACACGAGTTTTTCGGTGACGGTCGTATATGCACAAGAACTTGTACCAGGCAGGATCGGTATGGTATCAGGTTTGATCGTTGGACTCGCATTTGGTATGGGGGCGCTCGGATCGGTAGTGCTTGGTAAGGTCGCTGACGTTACAAGCATCTCAAACACGATGTTCTTGATCAGCTTCTTACCGTTAGTCGGGTTGTTAACCGTCATGCTGCCTACAGACAAAACGCTTGAAAAATGGTCTTCTGGGGTCTGACCCGGGTCAGACCCCAGAAAAAGACATTTATCTCCATTATGTCTTTTCCACAAATACAAAGGCCCCTGTCTCTTTAGAGACAGGGGCCTTTGTTTAGTTATTCAATCGTCGATATCTGGCACTTGCGAACATGAAAATACCATACGAGATAAAGCCGAGTGATACGATGGCGAGAAGCACGGGACCAAACGGCTGTGATGCAAGTTCTAAGAGTGCACCATCCAATCCGCGTGTCTCTTTTGGATCAGCAAGTATCGCGGTTCGAACTAGAAAGAACGCAATAATCATAAAAACGATGCCGCGTGCAGCCATTCCAAATGTTCCAATATAACCGCTCCAACGCCACTCTTTTTTGTTCATTTCATTCTTCTTTAAATCACGTTTGAATCGGTGTGTGAAGGCTCGATACATAAAGACGATACCAGTAATGGCAAAAACAACACCGCCGATAGCGACCAATAACTGACCAAATGGTTGTGAGAGCATTTGCGCTGACAGCGTTTGGTACGTTTCATCAGAAGATTTCGCTCTTGCACGAAACAAAATGCGTAAGGAACTGATACACATTGCGATATAAATCCCTGCAATAATCAAATAACCTAACCGATTAAACCATCTTTTCCAATCGTGATTGACACATTCAGGATCGAAAAGAGCTTTAACGATCTGCCAAAAAGCAAATGCACTCAAGCCTACCGAAAGTACGATCAATAGGACAGGACCAAAAGGCTGTTGAGCGATTGTATAGAGTGCTCCGTTTGAACTCGCTTCACTCGGGTGCTTTCCGATAGACATGATTAAAGCCAGAATGCCGATAATGATGTAAACGATACCTTTTGAAAGATAACCGATACGTGCAGAACGGTGGATCCAAGGGCGATATGATTCAAAATGACTTTTCATTTTATCTTTAAGTGTTGGTTCTTTTACAAAAGGCTGTTTCACGATAGGCACGTTTCTCCTTTCAGAGTAAATTACTTCTAGTCTCTGGTGGGTTATATAACAAGTAGATTCGATAGACGTTACTTATGATCGTCTTCAAAACGGCATAAGTAGGAATGGCTAAAAGCAGACCTATAAATCCAAAAGCTGCACCAGCCATGAGTACGACTAGGATGATGGTGAGCGGATGGATACGAAGTTGTTTTCCCATGATTTGAGGAGACAAGATATTTCCTTCTACTTGTTGTACAACGAGCGTTACGATAGCAACTTTTACTGCCATAAATGGGTCTTGAATCAGACCAACTAAAAGGGCTGGAAATACCCCGATAAACGGTCCTAAAAAAGGAATCACATTCGTTAGAACAGCAAAGAGAGCAAGCACTAAAGCGAACTTTAATCCGATCAATAAATAACCGGCAAACATAAAAATACCTACAAACCATGCGACCAAAACTTGACCTTTTATATATGAAGACAAGGTCGAATCAATATCTCGTAAAATCGCTGCAACTTCATACTCCATGTGATGAGGAGCAAACCTTAGAAAATAATTAAAAAATTTCTTATCGTCAAGCAACAAATAAAAAAGTATAAAAGGGACCACTAACAATATGAGAGCGATGTTCGTCAATGTGGTTACAAGGGCAATGACATCTTTTGAGACAGTACTCGTAAACTTTTCAAGGCGTTGTGTGGCTAACTTTGTTATATGTGTGCTGTCGATGAATGATTTTTTGTTTCCAGTAATCATCGTACCTGTTTTTTCAGTAGCTTCACCTATCTTTTTAGGAAAATCATCTGTGATATTTGAAAGCTGATCGGCTACAACGGGGACGGCTAGCGTGGCAATACCAGATACGGCTAAGATCAATCCGACCATCACTACCATGATAGCTACAAACTTAGGAACTTTTTTCTTGATCAAAAAATGAATGACCGGTCTTAGCAAATAATAAAGCAACCCTGCGATAAACAAAGGGAAGAAAACGCTTGATATTACAAGATAAAGGAAGTCAAGCAGGTAATCAATTTTCCCTAATAAATATAGGATCGTTAACAATAAGACTGAACCTGCTGCGTACTTAAAGAATGAGTGCTGATACCACATTAAATCTGACCTCCATTTCATATTAGTAGTCTTTTCCCTTTTTAGTAATCTGTAATCTTATTTTGATAATAAAATAATTGACATTTTCTATGAGCGCTGATAGATTGTAAGTGTGAATGTAAACGTTTACGTAACAAGAAAGCAGGGAGATGTTTTGAATCCGACAATAAAAGATGTCGCCAAGCATGCGAACGTTTCAATCGCTACAGTTTCTCGGATTGTGAATGGATTGCCTGGCTATTCGGAGGAAACGAAAAAAAAAGTACAGCGATCCATCGAAGCACTCGGCTATCAACCTAACGCGATCGCACGAGGACTCATAAACAAGCGAACACAGACGATCGGAGTTCTTTTTCCAGACGTGTCTGGAATGCTTTCATCAGAAGTATTAGAAGGTGTAGAGAATGCTGCACACGACGGAGGATTCAGCGTAATCGTCTGCAACACGACTTCAAGTGGAAAGAGAACCGTAAAGTATTTAAGGCTTCTGCAGGAAAAAAGAGTAGATGGCATCATCTTTGCTTCAGAAGATGTAAAAGAAGAGTACTATAAAATTTTTCAAGAGATGAAGGTACCTGTTGTCCTCGTGTCCACGGCGTCACCCAAATACGATCTTCCGTTTGTTCGGGTGAATGATTTTGATGGAGCGTTTCAAGCTACAGAGTATTTAATCCGAAAAGGGCATAAAGAGATTGGTATGATTGGGGGCAGCGACGAGGATCCAATAGCGGGAGTACCAAGGATGCAAGGATTTCAAAAAGCTCTTGAAAGCAATGGTCTTTCTTTTACCGAGAATCATATTACAAAGAATGAGGGTTATCGTTTTCAAAACGGAAAAGAATCACTGCCTTCTTTACTAAAAAAACTTCCAGGTATGACTGCATTATTCGCAGCAAGTGATGAGATGGCCATTGGAGCAATGTCTGCAGCGCATCAGTTGGGTATAAAGGTTCCAGAGGAATTATCAATCATTGGATACGATAACTTGAAGATTGCTGAGATGTGTTATCCTCCACTAACGACCGTTTCTCAGCCGTTAAAGGATATGGGACAGACCTCAGGTGAGATGCTAGTCAGTTTGATTAAAGGTGAACAACAAGAAGCAAAAAGCCGTTATATGCCTTTTTCGATTGTGGAAAGGCAATCAGTCAGTGATTTTCATGACAAGTAAAAAACGGGTTATAAGAGAGCTTCATTTTTATTTAAGATTTACGTAAACGTTTACGTAAAACGCTTACAAGCATATAGGAGGAAGTTATAAATGATTAAAGTAACAGTTTGGAATGAAAACCGCCATGAGCAGAAAAATCCGGTAGTAAAAGAAATTTATCCAAAAGGAATACATGGTGCGATCCAAGAATTCCTTGAAAAAGCAGGACATGATGTGAACACAGCGACACTTGATGACGCTCAGCATGGTTTAACAGACGAAGTATTAAACAACACGGATGTTTTAGTATGGTGGGGTCACTTAGCTCATGACGAAGTAGAAGATGAGATCGTTAATAAAGTGTATCAACGTGTTCTTGATGGAATGGGCTTGCTCGTCCTTCATTCTGGTCACTTCTCTAAAATATTTAAAAAGTTGATGGGAACTTCTTGTGACCTAAAGTGGCGCGAAGCTGATGAAAAGGAACGCATTTGGATCGTTAACCCTAGCCACCCGATAGCAAATGGTCTTGGTGAATACATCGAGCTTGAAAAAGAAGAGATGTATGGAGAGCATTTTGATATTCCTGCTCCTGATGATCTTGTATTTGTTAGCTGGTTTGAAGGAGGAGAAGTGTTCCGATCAGGTGCTGCTTACAATCGTGGCAAAGGAAAAGTATTTTATTTCCGTCCGGGACATGAAACGTATCCAACGTATTATAACGAAGATGTGCAAAAAGTGATCACGAATGCTGTATCATTCTTAGCTCCTTCAGGCAGTGAAGCTCCAAAATACGGAAATGCAAAACCACTTGAAGCAATCGGAGCAAAGTAAATAAGAATCTTTAAACACCCACTTTTAAGGAGGAAATAGTTATGACAATTAAAGTTGGAATTATCGGTTGCGGTAGTATCGCACAACATCGTCATCTTCCAGAATATGCGGCCAATCAAGAAGTAGAGATCGTTGCTGTTTGTGACATCGTAAAAGAGCGTGCTGAATCAACACAAGCAGTTTACGGAGGGAAGATTTTTACGGATTATAATGAGCTTCTTGCTCTTGAAGAAGTAGAGGCAGTGAGTGTTTGTACACCAAACTTTCTGCATGCACCAATTTCAATCGCAGCATTAAATGCAGGAAAGCATGTTTTATGTGAAAAACCGATGGCTACTTCTCTTCAAGAAGCAGAGGAAATGATTGCTGCAGCAGAAAAGAGCGGAAAGACGTTAATGATCGGACACAATCAGCGCTTTGTTCCGGCGCATCAAAAAGCACGAGAGCTTATTGCGTCAGGCGAGTTAGGCAAAGTTTACAGCTTCCGTACTGCTTTTGGTCACCCAGGACCTGAAGGCTGGAGTGTGGACGGTGCGAGCAGCTGGTTCTTTAAAAAGGATGAAGCGTTTATCGGAGCTATGGGAGACCTTGGCGTTCATAAAACAGACTTGATCCGATACATTTTAGGTGAAGAGATTGCAGAAGTAGGTGCTTTTGTTGAGACGAGCGCAAAAGAGTTTGCTTCGGTTGATGATACAGCCGTTTGTGTGTTGAAAACAGAGAGCGGAATCATCGGAACATTGGCGGCTAGCTGGTCTTACACGGCAAAAGAAGATAACTCTACGATTATTTATGGTGAAAAAGGTATCCTTCGATTAGAAGATGATCCGAAATATTCATTAGTCGCACAATACACGAATGGAAATGTTGTACGCTATGAAATGGGTGCGATTCAAACGAATGAGAACCAATCAAATTCACATGTGGTAGATCACTTTATTGAAGCGATTGAAACAGGTCATGCTCCTCTTATCACGGGTGAAGAAGGAAAACGTTCATTGGCAGTAATTCTAGCTGCTTTAGAATCGAACGAAAAGAAAACGATCGAGAAAGTTAAAACAGGAGTTCACGCATGAAACTAAGAGTTGGAATCATCGGGGCAGGCGGTATTGCACAAGGCCGACATATCCCCGCTTTTCAAAGTTTAGGTGAAAAAGCAGAAGTTACTGCCATTAGTGATGTAAACGTGGATGCTGCAAAAAGTGTTGCTGAAAAATTTCACGTACCGAACTATTTTACGAGTTATGTAGAGATGTGGCCACATGTAGATGCGGTTGTGATCTGTACGCCTAACAAGTTTCATAGAGAGATCACAGTTGCAGCATTGGATGCTGGTAAACACGTTCTTTGTGAGAAACCGATGGCAATGACCGTTGAAGAATGTGCTGAAATGGTAGAAGCAGAAAAACGATCTGGAAAAGTATTGTCCATCGCTTATCATTATCGCTACATGAAGGAGTCACAAGCTGCAAAACGAATCATGGAGGCAGGAGAAGTTGGTAATCCTCTTGTTGTTCGTGTACAAGCGCTTAGAAGAAGAAAAGTCCCAGGTTGGGGCGTTTTTACAAACAAAGAGCTTCAAGGTGGCGGCAGCTTGATCGACTATGGGTGTCATCTGTTGGATCTAACACTTTGGCTTTTAGACAACCCGATTGTGAGTGAAGTATCTGGTCAAACCTATAACACAGTCAGTCGTGAAGCTGAGCAAGTGAACCAATGGGGTTCGTTTGATGCAGAAACATTTGAAGTAGATGACCACGTCACGGCATATATTCGTCTCGCAAATGGAGGGACAATTCTGTTTGAAACATCGTGGGCAGCAAATATTCCAGATGATGCAGAACTGCTTCGTATTTCGGGTGATAAAGGCGGACTCGATGTATTTCCGTTTGCGGTGAACAAAGCAGTAAACGGTATGATGACGACAACAAAAGCAGATTGGATCCTTGGAGAGGATGATCCTGGCCGTCCTCAAGCAGAGAACTTTGTTGATAGCTGTTTAGGTAAAGCTAAACCTCTTGTAAGTGCTGAGGAAGCCATGAATACTTCACGGGTGATCGAAGCGATCTATGCAAGTAGTCTTATGGGAAAAGGCATTCAACTAGGAAACGAAAAAGGAGTGAAGTAACATGAAATTAGGTGTGTTTACGGTTCTGTTTTCACAAAAATCATTTACAGACATGCTTGACTATGTGAAAGAGGCTGGCGTACAAGCCGTAGAAATTGGAACGGGTAACTATCCAGGGAACGCTCATTGTCCGCTTGATGAACTTCTTCAGAGTGAAGAGAAACGTTCGCAGTATCTTCATGAAGTAGAAAAGCGCGGTTTGACGATCTCAGCCTTCAGTTGTCACGGTAATCCGTTATCACCAGACGAAGCTTTTGCAAAAGAATCACACGATACTTTTGTTAAAACCGTTGAACTTGCTGGACTGATGAATGTACCAGTTGTAAACTGCTTCTCAGGTGTTCCCGGTGACTCCGAGAGTGCAAAATATCCGAACTGGCCAGTTTCACCTTGGCCGAACGAATACAGCGATGTGTTGAAGTGGCAATGGGAAGAGAAGTTGATTCCATATTGGCGCACGTGGGGTCAATTTGCAAAAGAGCATGGAGTGAAAATTGGACTAGAGCTTCACGGCGGATTCTTAGTGCATACTCCATATACCTTGCTAAAATTACGTGAAGAAACATGTGACGCAATTGGTGCGAACCTTGATCCATCACACCTTTGGTGGCAAGGTATCGATCCAGTAGCCGCGATCAAAATTCTTGGAAAAGCTGGAGCGATACATCACTTCCACGCTAAAGACACATATCTAGATCAAGATAATATCAACATGCACGGATTAACGGACATGCAGCCATACGGAGCTGTTCAAAATCGAGCATGGAGCTTCCGCTCAGTAGGCTGCGGTCACTCTGTTCAGGATTGGTCTGACATGATGAGTGCACTTCGTACGTACGGTTATGATTATGTAGTAAGCATCGAGCATGAAGATCCAATCATGTCGATCGATGAAGGATTCAATCGCGCGGTAAAGAACCTTCAGTCTATCCTCATCACCGAGCAGCCAGCCGAGATGTGGTGGGTCTAGGGGTCTGACCCCACACAAATACAAATCTACTAGATTTGTATTTGTGGAGTGAACATTCCATAGCAATTACCGTTATAGTCTCACAAGCTCTGCGAAAACCTGCATTCCACCTAATGGAATGCGGGTTTTCTTGTTTAACGGAATTATTATTAAACCTCTTCTTAAAAAATGATTTGACAGTTCATCCCAATATCACATATAATTTCAAAAACATATTATCAAGAAAACGAAGAAAAGGATTAGTAAGTCGATTCTGTCTTTTTAGAGAGGAAGCTGCGTGGCTGAAAGGCTTCTACTGACAAACGATTGAACCTGCCTTTGAGTTCTGTATCTTATTCATAAGATATTCAGCGGTTAAATACCGTTATCATGAAAGAGTGTAAAGCTATGCTATGAATTAGGGTGGTACCGCCAAGAAATTGGTCCCTAATGAGAAGTGTGGCTTTTTTTATTTTCAAATAATGAGGAGTGCAACCAATGGCTAAGGAATTTGTAAAGAATGTTACGAGTATGCAAGACGATTTTGCACAATGGTATACAGATGTTGTCACAAAAGCAGAACTTATTGATTATTCAAGCGTTCGCGGTTCGATGATTTTAAGACCTTACGGCTATGCTATATGGGAAAACATCCAAAAGGAACTTGATAAGCAAATCAAAGCTACAGGCCATGAAAATGTTTATATGCCACTTTTTATTCCGGAAAGTCTACTTCAAAAAGAGAAAGACCATATTGAAGGATTTGCGCCTGAAGTAGCATGGGTAACACATGGGGGAGAAGAAAAGCTTACAGAACGCCTTTGCGTTCGTCCGACATCTGAAGTTCTTTTTGCCGAGCATTTTAAAAACATCATCCATTCACATCGCGATCTTCCAAAGCTCTATAATCAGTGGTCAAACGTTGTGAGATGGGAAAAGACCACTAGACCTTTTCTTCGTACTCTTGAGTTCCTCTGGCAGGAAGGACATACGTGCCATGAAACAGATGAAGAGGCACACGAGGAAACAATTCGTATGCTTAACGTATACGCTGATCTCTGTGAGGAATTCCTAGCAATACCGGTCGTTAAGGGTCAAAAAACGGAAAAAGAAAAATTTGCTGGAGCAAAATACACTTATACGATTGAAAGCCTTATGCATGATGGAAAGGCGTTGCAATCTGGAACTTCTCATCATTTAGGAGATGGATTTGCAAAAGCTTTCGGTATCGAGTTTACGAACAGAGAAGGTAAACTACAGACTGTTCAGCAGACATCTTGGGGCTTTACGACTCGTATCATTGGTGCGATGATCATGGTCCATGGCGATGACCGTGGGCTAGTAGTTCCTCCAAAGATAGCACCAACTCAACTCATGATCGTTCCGATTGCCCAACACAAAGAAGGTGTTCTCGATTTTGCTTACGATTTAAAAGATAAGCTATCACAGACCATTCGAACAAGAATTGATGCTAGTGATAAAAAGCCAGGCTGGAAATTTAATGAGTATGAGATGAAAGGAATCCCTCTACGTCTAGAGGTTGGTCCGCGAGACATTGAACAAGGGCAAGTGATATTAGTTCGTCGGGATACAGGGGAAAAGGAAACAGTTTCTCTGCAAGATTTAGAATTACACATTCACAATACACTAAATGATATTCAGTGTAACTTGTTAAAAAAGGCAAGGGCTCATAGAGAACATCAAACAACGACAGTCACTACATTTGATGCATTCAAAAACGAACTAACTGAAAAAGGCGGGTTCATTAAAGCGATGTGGTGTGGTGATGAGGCTTGTGAAAGTTTTATAAAAGATGAAACAGGGGCAACATCAAGGTGTATACCGTTTGAACAAGAAAAGCTCTCAGAAAAGTGCGTTTGCTGTGATCAACAAGCAAAACACCTCGTCTACTGGGCAAAAGCATATTAAAGGAAAGGGGTCAGACCCGGGGTCTGACCCCTTTCCTTATTCTCAAATATAATTATTCTTACTATATTAGGAACTTTACATTACTGTATGACATACACTACACTATAATCGAGGTGATTGCATGAGCGAATTAATTTTCTCTCTAAAGACAGAACTGCGAAGAGGAACGTTAACTTTAGCAGTTTTAAGCCAGCTCCAAACGCCGCAATACGGGTATTCACTCGCGCAGCGGTTAGAAGAGAACAACGTAACGATTGATCAAAGCACCCTGTATCCACTACTTAGAAGACTCGAAAAGCAAGAGCTGTTGACGAGCGAATGGGATACAACAGAGAGCCGACCTAGAAAATATTATCTTCTGAGCGAGTTAGGTCAAGAAGTGTTCAAGCAACTGAAAGAAGAATGGCATAACACGTCCATGCAATTAAATTCGATGTTATAAGGAGGAATTCCCAATGAATTTGATTGAAATGTATATCAGTGAAGTGACACAAAGACTTCCCGAAAAAATAAGGGATGACATCGCGTTGGAGTTAAGGTCTACCATTGAAGATATGCTTCCAGATCAACACACAGACAAGGATGTTGAAGAGGTTTTAATGAAACTAGGAGATCCTGTCAAGCTTGCCAGCGAATACAATAATAAGCCTCGTTATCTAATAGGTCCTATGTTTTATGAAAGTTATATCAATGTCTTGATCGTAGCAACGATCATTTCTGTCGTAATCAGCAGCCTTATGTTGTTTGTAAACGGTATGATTACTTTTGAAGGTGACAAGTCTCTTTTTACTCTCATGGCTTTTATCGGTCAACTTTGTTTGAAGATGTTTTTATCTAGCTTGAATGTTTTATTCCAAGTCTTTTTCTGGGTAACCATTGTTTTTATCATCTTAGAACGAACAGAAGTTTCAAATGGAGATCTTTATAATTGGAAAAAGAAAGCATGGTCTCCATCCGATCTATATCAATTAAAAAAGGTAGTGACGAAAAGACAGATTCCAAAAGCGGAAGTTTTCTTTAGTCTGTTTTGGACAGCGCTATGGGCCATAATCCTATTCAACTCGTCCGAAATGATCGGTTGGTACGAACAAAGTGGAAAAGGATTAGAAGGACTCACACTCAAAGCACCTCTATTTAATGAAGAAGTTTTGTTCTCGTATGCTCCTTTTATAGTCCTGCTTATTCTCATTGAAGTGGGTCTGGCCATCTATAAATTCTTCATTGGAAGATGGACGAATCTACTTGCTTCATTGAACCTGATCTATCACTTTATTTCGGTAGGGTTACTTTGTTTTATGCTAACGGATGAAACCCTTTATAATAAGTCATTTATTGAAAAACTATATGAAACAGTCCCGAATGTTCCAGCATTTTGGTTTGTAACGACAATGGCAACAATCATAGCAGTTTTTTCTATAATCGATATCATTTCGGGTTTCAATAAAGCACATAAATCAAATACTGTAATCGATCAATGGATGAAAAATGGATAAGCAAAAGACTTCTTTTGGGAGTCTTTTTTATTTTTAGAATGGAACAATATGTTAAACTTATGAAGAAATAGAAGGGAGGAGTACCGTGATCACACTAGTAAAAGCAGATTCTTCGAAAGCGAAAGAAATAGCATCATTCATAGCAAACGAAAACTGTAACACTTCTAAGCATTGCGGCTATTGTGGAGAAGAAGAACAAGAAATTCTTCAATCACTGAACGAAGACCTCTCAGATGTTCCTTTCCATGAATCCTTCGCATTGGCATATGAGAACGACCGTCTAGTGGGAGTGATCGGATTCGATGCAGACCTTGAAAACGGAAACGCCGAAATATGGGGTCCATTTATCCGACATAGTGAACACCTGCAAATGACCCAACAGCTTTGGGATTTTTTACTCCAGCTCTTACCTCATACGATCAAAATGGTTCATTTCTTTATCTCTACAGCAAATACAAATTTCAGAGAGCTTCTAATAAATAATGACTTTGTAGAGCAAGAAAGTAAACACACAATACTAAGGGTTAATAAGGAATCACAAATAACCACAACTTCAGTAAAGAACATAAAAGAACTGCCAGAAAATGATATAGATGATTTCAAAAATCTACATGATAGTCACTTTCCTTCAACGTATTACAATTCACAGCAGATCATGGAACGAATTAACGAGTTTCATAAAGTATTTGTATATAAAACTGAGGATAAAGTGGTTGGTTATATTTATGTAGAGATACAACCACAGTTTGGTGAAGGTTCTATTGAATTCTTCGCTGTAGATGAAAAGCATAGAGGAAAAGGAATCGGCGTACAGCTTCTAATGTATGCTGTCACATGGATGCTTAGCAACCCACATATGAAGCATATTGATCTGTGCGTCAACAATGAAAATGAGCTTGCAATCCATTTGTATGAAAAAGTTGGTTTTGTTATTCAAAAAGAACTATTCCATATAAAAAAGCAGCTTTCTGCAGAAACACACGCTAGAAAATAGTACTATTTTTATTTCACCTCTATGAAAAATATTTTTTCCGTATAAAATAGATAGAGTGATTATGAATCTATTTAAGGGGAGAATGTTTTATGAAAAATACTTGGAAAGCATATCGCTCACCGATTATATTGCTGCTCGCGATTATTGCCGGTAGCATCATCGGTTCGACGATGGGCAAGGACGCAGCAGTCCTTAAACCATTTGGCGATCTGTTTTTAAACGTTATGTTCATGATTGTTGTTCCACTCGTGTTCTTTTCGATTTCGTCGAGTGTAGCAAGCATGGCTGGAACAAAGCGTTTCGGTAAAATAATTAGCTCTATGATGATCGTCTTTTTATTCACTGGAACAGTTGCAGCAATTATCAGTATGGCAGGAATTAAAATCTTTCCGCCTTCAGAGGGTGTGAAGATCGATTTAGTGAAACCTGAAACTACGGGTGAAGAAGTATCAATTGGTGATCAGCTAGTAAGTACGGTTACAGTTCCTGATTTTGTGGATCTATTAAGTCGTGCCAACATGTTAGCACTTATTCTATTTTCTGTGTTGTTAGGCCTTGCAACATCTAAAGTGGGAGAAAAAGCAAAGCCGCTCGCGAACTTCCTCTCGGCGGGAAGTGAAGTTACTCTTCAAATGGTAAAATACGTGATGTATTATGCCCCGATTGGTTTAGGTGCATATTTTGCAGCACTTGTTGGTGAATTTGGCCCAACATTGTTAGGGTCGTATTTTAAAGCAGTCTTATTCTACTATCCTTTCTCTATTCTTTATTTCTTTGGATTCTTTACGCTATACGCGTTCATGGCACATGGAAAGCTGGGTATTCGTGTGTTTTGGAAGAACATGCTTTCACCATCTGTAACGAGTTTAGCAACATGCAGTTCTGCTGCAAGCATTCCAGTAAACTTAGAAGCTACTAAGAAAATGGGAGTGCCTGACGATATTAGTGAAACGACGATACCTCTTGGTGCAACACTGCATAAAGACGGATCGGTTATCGGTGGAGTATTAAAGATCACGTTCCTTTTTGGAATATTTGGTATGGATTTCTCAGGAATCAACACGTATCTTCTAGTTGGTGGAGTTGCTCTATTAGTTGGTATGGTAATGGGGGCGATACCTCAAGGTGGACTGATAGCGGAGATGCTTATTTTATCACTGTTCGGTTTTCCTCCTGAAGCACTGCCGATCATTGCTGCGATCTCTGCAATTATCGATCCGCCAGCTACATTGTTGAACGCAACAGGTGATAATGTCGCAAGTATGATGACCGCGCGTTTAGTTGAAGGTAAAAACTGGTTGATCAAGAAGACAGGTTCGTTAACAGAACAAAAAGGCGCTTAATATAAATCTCTAACTCATTCTTTTTTGAGTTAGAGATTTTTTTTATGGGAAAAATGAGAAGCTACCCATCCTCAAATTAATTTGTAAATGTTACTCTTAATTTAACAAGAATTAACATGACGTGGTTGAAAAAGGAAGTGAACAAAATGAATTCTTCATTACAAGCTGACTGTGCTCGTTGTTTTGGTCTTTGCTGTGTGGCCCTCCCTTACGCAATTTCTGCAGACTTTGCTGTTGATAAAGACGGAGGCACTCCTTGTAGGAACTTGCAAGACGATTTTCGTTGTGGAATTCACCAGCATTTAAGAGATAAAGGATTTAAAGGTTGTACGGTATATGAATGTTTTGGCGCAGGGCAAAAAGTCTCACGGAATACTTTTTCAGGAATGGATTGGAAGACTCATCCAGGTCTAGCGAAGGATATGTTTGATATATTTCCGATCATGCAACAACTTCAAGAAATGTTGTATTACTTAACAGAGGCGGTGAACCTCAACGAAACAAAAGCTATTCATCAAGCATTAGAAGTGGCTATAGATGAGATAGAAAAACTAACACAACGCCGAGCTTCAGAAATCAAACAGACAAACGTATCAGACATCCGTATGAAGATTAATGAGTTGCTGATTCGTACTAGTGAATTAGTAAGAGCAGAATTTATACATAAAAAATATCAAATAAAAGGTAAAGCTAGTGATCTAATAGGTGCTAAACTTCAAAAAGCAGATTTGCGTGGTGCGAAATTACGGGGTGCTCTGCTCATTGCGGCAGACTTAAAAAACGCTGACTTAAGAAAATGTGATCTAATAGGTGCTGACTTACGTGATGCTGATTTAAGTGGTGCGGACTTAAGGGGAAGTATATTCTTAACGCAAGCTCAGGTGAATTCAGCAAAAGGAAATGCCGATACAAAGCTTCCTGTTAGTTTAAATCATC
Source organism: Fictibacillus halophilus (assembly GCF_016401385.1). Classification (NCBI taxonomy): domain Bacteria; kingdom Bacillati; phylum Bacillota; class Bacilli; order Caryophanales; family Fictibacillaceae; genus Fictibacillus; species Fictibacillus halophilus. Next base: position 703,286 of record NZ_JAEACF010000001.1, read on the forward strand.
CTAATCACTGGCTAAAAGTAAAAGCAAAATAAAAAAAGCCTTCCGCTAACTGATAACGGAAGGCTTAACTGTTATTAAAAGATTAAGTTTAGTACAAGATAAGATAGAGCTGCCAATGTTGCTGAGATTGGCAGTGTAATGAACCATGTAATGATCATCGTCTTAGCCGTTCCCCATTTAACACCTTTTAATCGGTGAGACGCACCAACCCCTAAGATAGAAGAAGTGATAACGTGGGTTGTACTTACAGGAATACCTAAGAATGATGCACCAAAGATAACAGAAGCTCCCGTTAAATCAGCAGATACCCCGTTAACAGGGCGGATCTTCATGATCTTTCCGCCAACCGTCTTGATGATTTTCCAACCACCAACAGATGTACCAAGACCCATAGCAAGTGCACAAGATACCTGTACCCAAGTCTGGATATCTGTACTATCTGTGTAGCCGTTCGCGATTAACGCCATCGTGATGATACCCATAGCTTTTTGTGCATCGTTCGTTCCGTGTGAGTATGCTTGAAGAGCAGCTGTAGCTACCTGTACTTTACGGAAACCATTGTTCGTTTTTGTTAGATTTGTATTTTTAAATACTAGCTTAATAACATGATAAAAAATAAAACCAACAATAAATGCTAAGATTGGTGAAAGCAGCAAGCCATAAATGATCTTTAGAAATCCAGAATAGTGAAGTGCTTCAAAACCAGCAGCTGCGATGGCAGCACCAGCGATTGAACCAATGATTGCATGAGAAGATGAACTTGGAATTCCGTAATACCAAGTAATCAAGTTCCAAGCAATCGCCGCAATAAGAGCAGCCAAAATAACAACTGACCCGTTAGGAAGTGTAAAAGGGTCAACGATATCTTTTGTAATCGTTTTTGCAACACCTGTAAATGTCATGGCCCCGACAAAGTTCATGACAGCAGCTAAAATAATTGCTCTTCTTGGTGTTAGTGCTTTTGTTGAAACGGATGTAGCAATGGCATTTGCAGTATCATGAAATCCGTTGATAAAATCAAATGCTAAAGCACCAATAACAACAAGAACGGTAATCAGTAATATTGTATCCATACCAGTCACCCGTTACGCGTTTTTCATAATGATGGATTCAATAGTGTTCGCAACATTTTGGCAGCTGTCGGCAATGCCTTCAAGCACTTCATACATTTCCTTGTACTTGATGACCTTAATCGGATCTGCTTGAGTTGCGAATAATTCACGTTGAGCTTCACGGTATAGATCATCACATTTTGATTCGTAATCTTTGATTTTAATTGCATGTTCACGCATATCAAGAAGTTTTTTCTCTGATAGTAAGTTAACAGTAAGCAGAATTTCCTCTGCACTTAACTTAATGTATTCTACAAATTTAACCATGTATTGATCTGGGTTTGTAATTGCATAAATGTCAAACAAAGCAGAAGATTGCTCGATACCGTCTAAAATATCATCCATGCTCATAGCAAGTGATAAGATGTCTTCTCTTTCAATGGGTGTAATAAATACTTTGTTCAATTCCATGATAACAGTATGAACATAAGTATCACCTTTAGATTCTAGTCCTTTTAAATGGTCTGCAAATTCGCGAAGATCATTCTCGTTGTTGATTTTAAAATCGTGGAAATATCCAGCAGACTCCTTTAAGTTGCTAGCAATATCCGTTAGCATGACCATGAACTTATCCTTTTTCTTTGTAAACATAGTACCCTCCAAAAGAAATGTCTTTTATCCTTTTTCTTTTACGTTTTTTGTGGCAGTCATTTTTTTCTTTTTTAACCACCCAACACATTATACAAAAAAATAAGAGTTTTTGTCGAAAAAGAAGGAATTGTAATCAATAATTTACAAAAGCTTTACAATGTTAAACTTTCTTTTTATGATTTGCACACATTCAATTAACAAATCATTAGAAATGAAACATTTTCTTTATATTCTTCTAACTCATCTTTCCCCAAAGGTACTATTTAAAATCGGTATTTTCGCTAAGTATGTCAACGTATTTCTTATTTTGGTTAGTGTTATGGAGTTCAAGAGTTGAAATCTTCTGTGTTATAAACAATAAACATTCTAAATCGTTTGGTTAACATGTATAATATAATTATTAAATGAAGTCACCTAAATGGTAAATCCACATACAATGTTAGTGCTAGGAACCGAATATTGGATAGTTTTCAGGCTGCTGTCGTAAAAGACGGCAGCATTTCTGCTTTTTAAGGGTACTTGAGGATGATAGTTATTATCAAATACGCAGGAGGGGAAGTCCATTGGAACTCTCTGCACGTACACAACTGTTAATGGCAACAATGTCTGGTATCTTCATACTAACTGCTTGGATGATGGAAAAGTATTCAGATTCTCCTTATTATGTTCTCTTTTATCTGCTAGCCTTTATCGTAGGAGGCTATGCAAAAGCAGTTGAGGGCATTCAGGAAAGCATGAAAGACCGACAATTGAACGTCGAACTTCTTATGATGTTTGCCGCAATCGGATCTGCTGCAATCGGCTATTGGGGAGAGGGAGCTGTTCTGATCCTAATCTTTGCTTATTCTGGCGCTCTAGAAATGTACACTTTACAAAAAAGCGATAAAGAAATCAAAGCATTAATTTCTTTGCAGCCTGAAGAAGCATGGCTTTTAATGGAAGATAAGGAACTCAGAGTAGAGGCTTCGTCCTTAGAACCTGGTAACCTTATAAAAGTTAAGCCAGGAGAGCGGGTACCTGCAGATGGTATCATCGTAAAAGGAAATTCTTTTATTAATGAATCCGCTTTAACAGGTGAGCCTCTCCCTCGAGAGGTCCACACGTCATCGGAAGTATTAGCAGGAACTTTGAACCACTCTGGATTGTTAGAGGTTTCTGTTACAAAACACATGAAAGACTCAGTCTTTCAAAGAATGATAGACCTCGTGAATAGCGCCCAGAATGATGCTCCGCCTGTTCAAAGAAAAATAGAAGAGTTTGAAACAAAATATGTTCTATTTGTATTGTTGGCTGCAGCATTAACCTTTTTAGTGCCCGGTTCGATAGGAATTTGGAGTTATTCAGAATCTTTATACCGGGCTTGTGTTCTGTTAGTTGTCGCTTCTCCTTGTGCACTTGTAGCATCGACCATGCCTGCCTTACTTGCTTCGTTGTCTAACGCAGCTAAGAACGGAATCCTTTTTAAAAGTGGTGTCTTTTTGGAGAAACTGAGTTTAGTAAATGTTATTGCTTTTGACAAAACAGGTACGTTAACAAAAGGCCACCCCACTGTGAAACACGCTGAATTTCTCCATTCTTCTTGGAGTAAAGAAGAGTTAAACTCAATCATCTATGAAATTGAGAAAAATAGTATACATCCCCTTGCAAAAGCTATTAATGAACATCTAAAAATTCATCAAGTAAAAAAACCTATAGAACTGACTGCGTTTGAAGATGTGCCAGGGATGGGTGTGAAAGCTCACATTCAAGAAACCATTTGGAAAATAGGGAATCGTGAGTGGACGGACATCACAGAAAAACAAGAGTGTGAGCTACTGATGAAGATAGATGATGCAACAGTAGATACAGGACACACAGTTGTATTTGTAACAGCTAACGATCAGCTTGTAGCTTACTTTCTATTAGGAGATACTATTAGGGACGAGACGGTTAAAGCGATAAAAGATCTACAAGCAAAGCAAATCTTAACGATTATGCTGACTGGTGACTCTAAACGTGGAGCAGAAAAGGTCGGTAGGATCGCGAAGGTCGACGAAATCGGTTATTCGTGCATGCCTGAAGATAAAGTTAGCACCGTGAAAAAATGGAGAGAGAAAGAAGCCGTTGTGGCTATGATAGGAGATGGTGTGAACGATGCACCAGCACTCGCTATAGCGGATATAGGTGTTGCGATGGGGATGGGAAGCGACGCTGCCATTGAGACCGCAGATGTAGTACTCGTTAAAAATGATCTAAGTAAACTGCTTTATGCGATGCAGCTGTCTGAAAGATTATCAAGAATTATTAAACAAAATATCATATTTTCAATCAGTATCATTTTCCTTTTATTAAGTGCGAACTATTTACAGTTACTCACATTGCCGTTTGGAGTGATCGGGCATGAGGGAAGCACGATACTGGTAATTTTAAATGGACTGCGTTTATTAAAATAGCTAAAGAAAAAAGCCGGACTTGACGTCTCGGCTTTTTATCTTCTTTACGCTTAGGATTAATTATTTATGTCTGTTTGCTTTTTTTCGTAGGTAGAATCTGTACCTGTCTTTTGCTGTGTATCTGTTGAAGAAAGGGTACGAGGTGTTACAACAGCTTTTGTTTGCGTGTTGGGGTTGGTTTGATATTTGTCTTTTTCAGCCTCTTGTTTGGCTTCTGCAATAGCAGTTTTTGTTTCACTTTTTACTTCGCTCGCCGTATTCTTAGCTTCTTGTAGCTTTTGACGAGCAGATAGAGAAAGGTTTCCAGATTTTTCTTTAATAGATGCAACTGTATCTTTTGCATCCATCGTCCCAAGTTTCGCTTTTAACATGGTTTCGTCTTTCATCTGTTGGGTGCGTTCTTTTAATTTAATAGACGAATCACGAAGATCGTTTCTAAATTCATTCCCGTTTTTAGGCGCATATAATAGAGCTGCCGCAGCTCCTACAAGACCTCCCACTACTAAACCTGTAGCAAAACCAGAGGCATTACTTTTCTTGCTAACGTTCGTATCAGCAGTATCTCGTGTTTGGAAATCGGAATGTGTAAAAACCGGTTCCGCAGTAGTCGTTGTTGTATTTGTATAGTTAGGCATAGTATTGAATCCTCCTTTTAGTCTGTATAAAACCCTACCCGGAACCTTTTAATGATAAACATTAAGTATGAAAGCATATGTATAGCTTCGGGAAAAAAACTTTTCGGACAATGGGGAAAGTTGATATTTTAAAGTGGTGTCTAGAAATAGGGCATTGGGAGTTGGTAACTTCAATGGAGAATATTTAAGCATAGAAAAAGCCGGGCGACGAGCACCCGGCCGATTTCTATTTATTTCATTAACTTTTTAGTTCTGGAAGCATACGAACTTCTTCATTCATTGCAGATTTGCAAATGGGGCATTGCGGTTCTTTTTGCAAAGAATAGTCAGCGCGCATCCAGCAAGAGCATCCATCACTCGTACATGCCCAAACCTTCGTTTCTACGTCTGGAATCGGCTCTGCAGGTTGTTTTGAAAAAAAAGCCATAGATATCCCCCTTTTCTGTTCTACTTATAGTATACGCCTAAAAGAGGAAAAATATGTATCAATTTGATTACATATTTAAAATAACTTCATATTGAAGAGAGATTTGCTTCGCCCAACGTGCATGAATCTCTTTAATCTCTTTAGGAGATTGTATCGAAATGCTTGTTTTTAGCGACCATAAATACTCGGCAACTTTATCAACATAAGTTGCCAATATTTTTCCTGACAGACTGTATAAACCATTTTCATTCGTCGTTATAAACTGTCTTAGAATAGGATGAGATTCACAATACCTCAATCCATCTAGTGAGAGTTCTCCTTCAAGTCTAACATAGTTTCTTGGTGAAATTTGAGATGCCCAATTTTGAATGGTCACTTCAGTAAAATCTTTCACTTCTATCGGTTCGTAGTTAATTACGGCATGTTTAATATCAGAAAGTTTAAAAATATGATAATCCATGAGTGAATAACAATATGCAGGACAATACCATTCACCGTTCTCGCTAAAAAGACCGATCAGTTGAATGTTGCTATACAATTTTTGTTCTTTCATCGTATATAAAATCGTGACAATCTTTTGTTTAATAGAAGCTTCAAGAATGATTGGCGCAACTTGGTTCTTTGGAGGCAATGGAAGCTGAACGAAAAGTCGTTTTTGAATCTGTGTCCAATTATCTTTTGCATCTTCTGGCATGAATTGATGAAGTTTATTTACAATAGATTTACTTTGCGTTTGAAATGGAAAACTCGTTTCAGTGAATGTTTGTAAACTAAAAAGAATAGAGGAAGCTTCCATTTCGGTAAATCCGATAGGAGGCAGGATTCGGTCATTTTCAATGCGATATCCGCCGTGTGGTCCGAATTCAGAAACGATGGGAAGGCCCATCTCAATAAGATTTAATAAATCTCGTTGAATCGTTCTAGTAGATACCCCAAATTCATCGGCTAATTCTTTTAAAGTAAAATGTTTTTTTGAGTTTATGGAAAGCAGTAGCCGTTCCAGTCTTTTTATCTTTGACATGTTAGACCCCTAATTGATATATTCATGTATTAAAACTTTTGTTCTAGTCTTTGTATGTTATATCGTACAAATGTGCTGAAATGTTAGGGTTTATCCAAATAAAGTAAGAATATAATAAAAAACACGTTAATCCTTTGGATAACGTGTTGATTTCGTAGTATGAAAGGTAGGAAAACTAATCTGCGGTAATTGTTATAAGCAGTTTTTAAGAATTAGTTCTTTACGATTGAAGAAAGGTGTTCAATACATTGAACCATATCCGCGAGCTGTTTATCAGTGAGCTGTGACATGTACTTGATCAGTACACCGTTTCTTTTTTCTTGAATTGCATGAAACGCTGTTAAACCGGTTTCATTTAGTTGCACGTAAACAATTCTTCGATCAAGGTCAGAGCGATAACGATCTACTAATCCTCTTTTAACGAGTCGGTCGATGATAACGGTAGTAGCACTTGCACGTACTTTCATAGCGTCAGCAATTTCAGAAACCGTCCATTTTTCACGTGAAGATAAAGTCTTTAATATTTGGAATTGAGTAGAAGTTATCTCTTCTTCTTCCCAAATCTCAGGCTTTATCACGTCCATGATCTCATTAAACGCTTTCTCTATACGCTCTACTTCCATTAATACATTTCTACTATCTGCTACCACTTTCACAGTACTGCCTCCTTAGCTTACATTACTCCTATTTTAATATAAATTTCCGATAAGTTCCATTAAAGAGTAGTATAAAGTATCTAGTTTTCAATGTGTATCTCTGTGCTAGTATTTAAACTATTGAAATATAGGTTTAATTTAGAAATAAAAATATATTTTTCTGTTAATAGAGGAATTCTCTTGTACATATCTAATAAAAAATAGAGAGATAAAGGGGGATGTGCAATATGGCACGTATTGCTTGGATTACAGATAGTACAAGCTGCATCACACAGGAAGAAGCAAAAGAGCTTGGTATTCATATTATTCCTGTATCTGTCATCATGGAAAATAAAATTTATAAAGACGGTGTAGATATTACGCCGGAAGAATTTTATACAAAACTTGAAAGTGTCTCTGAACTGCCAAAAACGAGCCAACCAACAGTCGGTGAGTTCTCAGACTTTTATGAAGTTCTTAAACATAGTTATGATTGTGGAATTGCAATCCACGTGTCAGAGAAATTTAGTGGTACGATCAACGGTTCTAGACTTGGTGCAGACATGGCAGACTTTCCCGTACATATTGTAGATTCAAAGATAACATCAGAATCAATGAAACAACTTTTGTTAAAAGGGAAGAAGCTTGAAGATGAAGGATTAGAAGCGCAGGAAATAGCTGCGTTGCTCCGTGAAAAAGCTGATCATGTAAAAGGTTATGTATGCATCGGAAGTCTGGAACAACTAAGAAAAGGCGGTAGATTATCCGGTGCAAGCTTCCTTGTCGGTAATCTTCTGCAGATCAAACCCATTCTTACCTTTGACGATGGTTCACTCGTACCCTTCGAAAAGATCAGGACTTTAAAAAAGGCAGAATCTCGCGTTCTCGCATTATTTGAAGAAGCTGCACTAAATAAGGGTGCTTATGGTGTTAGTGTCGTATACAGCGGCTCCTCAGAAAAAGCGGAGGACTGGCTTCACTTATTAAAAGAGAAATATCCTCACATTTCATTCAATCTTGGACAGCTGAGTCCTGCAATCGGTGTCCACGTCGGTGCAGGCACGCTCGGCATCCTCTGGTTTGAAGAATAGGGGTCTGACCCCATACAATTACAAACAGCCAAAATGTCCATCCAAGATGGACATTTTGGCTGTTTTGCTTTCTACAATCTACGCTCGCTATAATCTGCTTTTTTATGCTTTTTTCCGAACGGCAAATACGATTAAAATACCCCATAGGAGAAGAAGCGGCACCAAAGCTGAAACTTCGGTAAACAAATCTACGGAATAAAATTCGTTTAAAATCGTTCTTAAGTTCGTTAGAATTATTAAACCTCCAGCTAATACGCCTAATAGCGCTGGTTTTAACTTCTGCACCAGCCACGCTGCAAAAGGAGCTGCAATGATTCCACCTAGCATCATCGCAACAACGACCTGCCAAAGCAAAGTCTCCCATCCAATAAACAAAAAGAAACCGATAGAAGCAGATAATGAAACCGCAAATTCACTAAAATTTACTGAGCCGATTGCTTTGCTGGGAGTAAGGTTTTTCTGAGTCAAGAGAATAGGAGTCGTGATCGGTCCCCATCCTCCGCCACCTGTTGCATCCATAAATCCAGCAACTAGACCTAATGGCCGATACATCATTTTCTTAGTCCTGTTCTCTGTAGACTCGGTATCTATATCCACCTTCACTCTTACCAGTAAAAAACGGAACAAAACATAAAAGCCAAGCCCTAATAAAAATAAGGAGATGTACGGTTTAATTACAGTAGAAGGAATATAACTTAAAAAAGCAGCACCTAAGAATGCACCAATAGCCCCTGGAATCACTAGCTTTTTTACCGTTTTTATATCGACATTCCCGAATTTGAGGTGTGAGTATCCTGAAACAGCAGATGTCACAACTTCTGATAAGTGAACAGACGCAGAGGCTAAAGCTGGTGAGAACCCTGCTACTAAAAGAAGAGTAGTAGAAGTAACTCCATAAGCCATGCCAAGTGAACCGTCAATGAGTTGAGCTAAAAGTCCGATCAAAGCCAGCATTACAATTTTTTTCATGGAAGGTCCTCCAACAAAAGAGATTCTATAGATTATGTGGACAAAATGAGAAAGGTTCAGGTCAAATGTTTATGATTTTAAAATTTTTCTCTGTTATTTCATATAAAAAGAACTGAAATAATTGTTTTTTTGTTCATTTTTAGATACTCTAATAGACAGTGTTGCAAGTAGAGGTTAATCGCCTTTATTTTGTGGAATAATACAAAACAGATATAAATACATAAATTGGAGTGATATGTACAATGGAAATCGGTTTAATCGGCCTTGGAAAAATGGGCTTCAATATGGCACTGAATATGAATGATAAAGGAAATACGGTTTTCGCTACAGATGTTAACAAAGATACAGTGAAAGAGATTTCAGCAGAAGGTGTTAAAGGTGTTGACTCAATCGAAGAACTAGCTAATTCTTTTACAGGAAGAAAAGCTGTTATTCTTCTAGTTCCAGCTGGAGAGATCGTTGACCAAGTAATTGAACAACTTAAGCCGCATTTAACTGAGGGCGATATCATCGTTGACGCTGGTAACTCCATGTACAAGCACACACTTCGCCGCTATGAAGAATTAAAAGCATCTGGTATCCATCTTGTAGACGTTGGTACGAGTGGAGGAACTGATGGAGCACGTTACGGTCTTTGTGCCATGATGGGTGGAGATGACGATGCAGTAAACTACCTTGCTCCCTTATACGAAAAGATCTGTGTGGAAAAAGGATTTATGATTACAGGACGTGCAGGATCTGGCCATTTCTTGAAGATGGTTCATAACGGAATCGAGTACGGTATGATGCAAGCAATCGGAGAAGGTTTTGAAATCCTTGATAAAAGTGACTTCGATTACGACTATGAAGCGGTTTCTAGAGTATGGAATAACGGATCCGTTATCCGTAGCTGGCTGATCGAACTAATGGAGAACGCATTCAGCAAACAGCCAAAACTTGAAGACATCCGCGGCGTGATGAATTCTTCAGGTGAAGGGATCTGGACAGTTGAAGCTGCTCTTGACTACCAAGCATCTGCTCCAGTTATCGCATTATCACAATTCATGCGTTTCCGTTCATTAGAAGACGATACGTTCCACGGTAAAGTCGTTGCAGCACTTCGTAACGAATTTGGTGGCCATGCAGTCGTGAAAAAATAATAAAAATGCCTTAATGAAGACCTCATTGCTTATCCGTTTAAGCAGAGGTCTTTCATTAATTTTTGGACATTCAACATATACTAGTGATGAAGAGACAAGAATAGGAGTTTTGATCATGGAAGAAAAGTTTGTTCGTGAATCTCGAACGGTTAAGTCCTCGGTAGTACTGCCGCCTGATACAAATAATCATGGTACGTTATTCGGAGGTAAATTGATGGCTTATATCGATGATGTTGCTGCTATATCAGCGATCCGCCATGCAAGAAAAAATGTAGTTACGGCTTCAACGGATTCCGTTGACTTTTTACAGCCCATTAAAGAAGGCCACTCCGTTTGCTTAGAATCATTTGTGACGTGGACGAAAACAACTTCAATGGAAGTTTTCGTAAAAGTGATCTCAGAGAATTTATTGTCTGGAGAACGAAAAGTTTGCGCGGTTTCTTTTCTTACATTCGTAGCATTAGATGAAGATGGAAAACCAACGCCAGTGCCAAAAGTCATACCTGAAACAGAAGAAGAAAAGTGGCTTCACGAGCATGCACCAGAAAGAGCGATTGCAAGGAAAAAGCGCAGAGAAGAAAGCAAGAAATTAGCCAAAGAGTTCGGAGTAAAAAAACCTTGGGATCCAATGTGAGCATAAAGATATATTTTTAGCATTTTGCGGTTCATAAAATTCGCATTTTGAAAATAAGATGCTATAATTAAGTTACCTTTTTCCAGCCAGGGATACAGAACCCTGGCATTTATACTGTTAATTGTTAAAGCCCCTGATCGTTTTCATAGATGAAAACGATCAGGGGCTTTTTTGTGTTCTTTAGAGTACGAATTATTGGTCACCAGAAGGGGTTGCCTTTGCCGTAAAGATTTAGATGATTCATCCTATCAGCCGGAAGAAGTATGAAATGAGATAGAGTTTTCATTCAAGTACGAGTCGTTACTTTTATTACATAACCAAAGCATGTTGTGCAAATGCTAAGAAAAGTTTGGTAAAAAGGCGGATGGTAATGCGAAATAGAAGAAAACGTCCAATTATTAGAACTCATAAAAAGTTAACAGATATGTTGGCAGATAAAAAGCATGTTGATCATTCTTCTCTTCGATCTAAAACCATTTCAATGGAAAGCCCATTACAAAATCAGGAAACAACTGAAAAGGTTGTCGGAGAGCTCATTCCAGTCTTGCATGTAATGGTTGACAGGGTAAAGTCACTCTTAGGTGACCCAATGGATTTAATCGTACGTGAGTTTGAATTCGAGTTAGAGCATAAGGTTACGGCAACCTTATTATTCTTAGAAGAAATGAACGATTCTCAAGTTTTAAATGAGTTTATTCTTTCACCACTGATGTCATTGTCATCAGATAAGCAATCTTCTCCAGTACCAGTTAATCATGCGTTACATTACATCAAACAAAATGCATTAGCACTAGGCAGAGTTTTAGATGTTGAAACAGAAGATGAACTAGTTGAAGCCCTTCTTGCTGGGTTCAGTGTTCTTTTAGTTGAAGGGAATATGAAAGGTCTTAAACTAGGTACGACCGGCGGAAAAGTTAGAGGGATAGAAGAGCCTTCATCAGAAGTTGTTATACGTGGACCGAAGGATTCATTTACAGAGTCGATCAAAACGAATATCTCTTTAATAAGACGAAGAGTTCGATCTAAAGATTTTAGAATTGAAAAATACAAAATAGGAGAGATAACACATACAGATGTAGCGGTAGTTTATCTAGAGAATATCGCTAATCCATTATTGGTCAAAGAGATCAAAGAAAGAATTGAAGAAGTGAAGACAGATGGCTTGCTAGAATCAGGTCAACTTGAAGAGTTTATTCAAGACGAGACCGTTACCGTTTTTCCTCAGTTTTTAAATACTGAACGACCAGATGTTGTTATTGGAAACCTGCTCGAAGGACGAGTGGGAATTATTATTAACGGAACACCGTTTGTTTTAATCGCTCCAGCACAATTTATACAGTTCTTTCAATCATCAGAAGACTATTATATGAGGTACGACATAAGTACATTTCTTCGTTTGTTGAGATTTTCGGTCTTTATTATTTCCTTGATCGCTCCATCAATTTATATTGCACTTACCACTTTTCATCAAGCCATGATTCCAACGACTCTTTTGTTTGGTATTGCTGCACAGCGTGAAGGTGTTCCGTTTCCAGCAATAGCAGAAGCGTTAGTGATGGAGATTACATTTGAAATTTTACGTGAAGCAGGAATTAGGATGCCCCGTGCGGTAGGGGTCGCCGTTTCGATCGTTGGGGCACTTGTATTAGGTCAAGCAGCTGTTCAAGCAGGACTTGTTTCACCTGCGATGGTTATCGTTGTAGGAATTACAGCTGTAGCCAGCTTTGCGATCCCATCGTTCGCTGTCGCCACATCAGCACGATTATTACGATTTCCGTTAATGCTGATCTCATCGATATTTGGTTTCTATGGTCTTACACTGGCTTTGATTGTAATCATCGCACATTTATCAAGTTTAAGATCTTTTGGTTATCCTTATTTAAGTCCTTTTGCACCGATACAGACACAGGATCTAAAGGATAGCTTGTTTCGTTTTCCTATTACAAAATTGTTCAAGAGACCAAAGAAGCTTTCAAAACAAAATCAAACACGTACACAACCTTATACAGTGAAGAAGAAAAGAGAGGAGGAGACAACGCGTTGAAGCTGTTAAAAAGTTGCCTCCCCCTCACGATCTGCCTTCTATTTTTGACAGGTTGCTGGGATCAAAATGAGCTTGATGAGCTTTCAATCGTAATGGGAATCGGGATTGACATCGATAAAAAAGGAGATCTGATTGTGACCTATCAGGTGGTCAATCCTACTGAAGTCGCACCAGGCATAACTGGAGCAGGAGGAGGGAAGCAGCCTGTTTTTACGGTCTATGAGACAAAGGGAAGAAACTTGATGGAAGCGACGAGAAAAGCAAGTAAACAAACATCAAGACGTTTATTTTTTGCGCATGCAAGGATGCTTGTTTTTAGTGAAAAAATAGCAAAAGACAGTATCTATCAGGCGGTCGATATGATCTCACGAGACCCAGAAGTTCGTTCGACTATTCAAGTCGTTGTAGCGAGAGATACGACGCCATCCAAATTATTAAGAACGTTTACGGCCATCGATAAAGTAACTTCAGATGAGGTTGCAACGATTTTGAAGATTTCAGAGAAAAATTGGGGAGAAAATATGCAACAAGATATAAATGAAGTGCTTCAATCAATTATCGATGAAGGTGGAGAACCGATAATCAACGGCATTAAAATTACAGGTGACAAAAAGTTGGCAGTGACAGCTCAAAACTATGAAGTAGGTGATCCTGCTAGAGTGCAGTTATCAGGTATGGGAATATTTAGAGATGGTAAGCTGCAGGGCTGGTTAGATGGACCTGAAGCAAGAGGCGTTCTGTGGATCAAAGGAAAGCTTGTTAGTTCAGCGATCACTGTACCTTGTATGGGTAATGATAACGGATATTCTATCGAGATCGTTCGTTCGAATACTGAACTGTCAGCAGAAACAAAGCGGGAAATACCTTTCTTAACGATCGATGTATTTCCTGAAGCGAATATTGCAGAAGCGAATTGCGCGGTGAACCTCGAAAAGCCTTCTGAAATCAATAAAATTGAAGATGAATTAAATCGAGTCATTGAAAAAGAAATTAAAAAAACGATTACAGCATCACAAGGTTTTAATAGTGATGTACTTGGATTTGGAGAATTGTTGTATAGAGAAAACCCGAGGAAATGGCGAAATGAATACAAAAAGAACTACAAAGAAATATTCCCTAAGTTAAAAGTGAAAGTAAATGTTGATTCTCGTATTAGAAGATCAGGCATTCGAACTTCACCGTTTTTATTTGAAGAAAAGAAAGAGGCTCCGAAATGAAGACCATCAAGATCGATATTCAACAATATTTTATCATCATCATTTTATTTGAACTCGGGAGTGCGATTCTTGTTGGTTTAGGTATGGATGCAGGCAGAGATGCATGGATCGCCATACTGCTAGGGATGATATGCGGAATGATTCTTTTTCTAGGTTATTTTTATCTTTATAAACAGTTTCCAGAGCAATCTTTAACACAATATTTGCAGATCTTGTTCGGAAAGTATATAGGAAAGCTATTTGGTTTTCTATATCTCATGTATTTCATGTATTTAGCTGCTCGTGTATTACGTGACTTTGGAAGCCTTCTGCTATCAGCCGTTTTTGTACAAACACCAATTATCGTCGTAAATACGCTTATGATTGCTACAATCGTTTATGTATTAAAATTAGGTTTTGAAGTCCTTGTGAGAACAGGAGAGATCATATTTTCATTAGTGGTTTTATTAGGAATGATTCTTGCTGTACTCGTTTTATCAGCAGACTTAATGAAATACAATTATCTTCTCCCTATATTAGGTAAGGGGTTCTTGCCGGTCTTAAAGGCAGCGTTCCCAGTAACACCTACTTTCCCATTTGGAGAAATGGTGGTTTTTACGATGCTGTTTCCTTATCTAAAAACAACAAAGAAAAGCAAAGCACTAACAGTGGGGTTATTTGCAATAATGCTGAGTGGTATCATCTTAAGTATAACGGTCGCGATGGACATTGCGATATTAGGAGGGCATGTGGCTACTCATGTCTACTTTCCATTACTTGCTGCAGTTGCGAAGATAAACTTAGGAGAATTTATTCAAAGATTGGATGCGCTAGTGGTGTTTACGCTAATTATAGGAGGGTTCTTCAAGATCTCTGTATTGTTTTATGTTGCAGTTAAAGCAACACAAGACATCTTCGGGGTAAAAGAAGAAAAAAAGCTCATCGGTCCAATCGGTATAGTATTAATCCTTTCATCCATTGTCATAGCAGCAAATTATGTGGAACATATTACAGAAGGCTTAAGTATCGTTCCTCATTTCATCCATATACCATTTCAAGTTGTTTTACCGAGTCTGTTCATTATTGTATTCTTAATTAGAAGAAAGAAGCTTAAGCCTTTTGCTTCTTCTCCATCCACTTCGACAGAATAAATGTCAAAATAGGTAAGATCATCAGAATAATCACTAGAAAGTATTCGACCTTGTCAACATAGTGAAAGAAAGACATAAATGATTTTTTTATTACAGCAGCTGGAGCGATTCCTAAAAACCAATCGATGATGATGAGTAAAGAGATCATGCTAAATAATAAAATGATATAAATAATAACAGGATTCTTCAAGTTTTTCACCTCCTGTTTTAGTTTTTACACGATTGACTTCCTTATCCATAAGTTGAATCGAGGTGCTGTGTTTTGTGTGGGCGATATATGCTTTACTACGAAAAAGATGTGATTATTGATGCCTTTAATTTAGAAAATGAATTTGATTATGATAAACGCTTTAACATTGCTCCAAGTCAGCAAGTTCTTTCGGTTATAAAAGCAAGTTCAGGAAATAGAGCAGGATACATGAAGTGGGGACTTGTCCCAAGTTGGGCAAAAGATCCGAAAATAGGAAACAAGCTAATGAATGCCAGAAGTGAGACTGTTTCCGAAAAACCTAGCTTTAAAAACTCTTTTCTCCAAAAAAGATGTTTAATTCCTGCAAGCGGATTTTATGAATGGGTTGTAAATGAAGGTAACAGCAAAAAACAGCCTTTGCAATTTACCTTAAAAGACAAGAAGCCTTTTGCATTTGCTGGAATATGGTCAAGGTGGACAGGTGAGGTCAATGGTCAGCAAGAGGAAAGAATAACCTGTTCCATCATAACAAAAGCCTCAAATTCCTCTATGGAAAAATACCATCATCGTATGCCAGTGATGTTAGAGCCAAAAGTCGGAGAAAAATGGTTGGACCGATCAGCAGGTAAGGAGAAACTTCTTTCTCTTCTTCAAGACAACAGCCCTGAACTATTTGCTGAGCAAGTCACTTTAGATTTGAATGTTCGTAAAATAAACTGACATTTTCTTTTGATCAGGATTTGATCAGAAGAAGGTGTCCTTTTTTTATGTGAAAAATAATCCAAGTGTACTATATTGTAAATTCTTTGTAAGTCTTTTTAACTGTTTTAATATAAAACTAACAATTGAATCGACAGAATTGTGTTATATTTTTCATGGATTTACTAAGTTTTACATACTATTAGTGAGGCAGGTGGAACAATATGTTCATGAAAATGACAAAAAGGATTACGAATATTAGTATCATGGTAGCCATGGTACTTAGCATGGTTTTGCCACTGCAACAAACAGCTTCCGCAGCTGACGTTCTAACGGTTAACGAAGCATTGGTGAAGCAAGATAAATCGAAACAGGTAGTTGAAGGGTATATTGTAGGGACTGTTAAAGGTGGCACTGGGTCTTCTATCTCATTCAAACATGAAGGACCATTTACAGCGAATACCAATCTAGCTATCGCAGATTCAGCAAACGAAACAGATAAAACGAAGATTTTGACTGTTCAGTTACCAGGTAATGATGTTAGAACTGCATTGAACCTTGTCGATCATCCTGAGAACTTAGGGAAAAAAGTGCAACTATCAGGAACGGTCGAAGCTTATTTTAGTGTGCCAGGACTTAAAAATGTGGACAAATTTCAGTTTATTGATGGTGCTCCTTCTGAACCACAAGTGGAAGAAGTAAAAGCATCAGTCGAGGGCCAGGTTGTCTCTAAAGGGACTTCTGTAGTACTATCCACTGAAACAGCGGATGCTGCAATTTATTACACGGTTGACGGACAAGACCCGACTACAGAAAGCACACGTTATACATCTCCTATAACCGTGAACGAAGATGTAACGATTAAAGCTGTTGCTGTTAAAGAAGGTTTAAAGAATAGTAACATTTCAGAGTTTAAATACCAAGTTGCTCTAGCTGGACTTCGTATCCATGATATTCAAGGGGCGAGTCATCAATCTCCTGTTGCAAATAAAGCAGTAGAAGGTGTAGAAGGAATTGTAACAAAAGTTGTTGATAACAATAATTTTTATATGCAAGACGTAAAGCCGGACCAAGATTATAGGACGTCTGAGGGTATTTTGGTCTACCAAAAAGATCACGGACAAGCTAAAGGAAATCTGGTCTCCGTTGATGGATTAGTAAAAGAGTGGGTACTTGAAGGGTATTCAGATAAATTAAAAACAGATCTAGCTGCTACAGAGATTAATGCAAGTCGCATCACAAAACTACAAGAAGGACAAAAACTTCCTAAATCAACGATCATCGGTTTGTTTGGTCTTCAACAGCCAACAAGAGTGATCGATAATGATAACTTTGGAGTGTTTGATCCAAAAGAAGACGGCATCGATTTTTATGAAAGTTTAGAAGGAATGCTTGTCGAAGTTAAAAACCCTGGAGTTCTTGCACCTCAAAAGTATGGAGAACTTGTTGTAGTGCCAGATTTTTGGAAGCAAAAAGAATTTAACTCATCAGGTGGTCTGAACATCACAGAATTTGATTATAACCCTGAGCGGATTTTTATTGATATTAACGATGAATCGTTTGTTGCAAAAACAGGAGATTTCTTCTTAGGCTCTATTACAGGTGTTGTAAGTTACGGGTTTGGTAACTATAAAATGTTAGCTGATCGTGAAGAACTTCCGCCATTTGTTGAAGGGAAAACAAAACCGGAAGTTACAAAGATTCATGAAAAACATAAAGAGTTGACGATCGCGAGCTTTAACGTGGAGAACTTTTCTGCATTAAAAGAAGGACGTGACAGTACGAGTGATGAAAAAGTATCACGTATCGCAAAATCTATCGTACGTAACTTAAACGCACCAGATATCGTAGGACTTGTGGAGATGCAAGATGGAAACGGTCCAACAAATGATGGTACGACAGATGCCAAAGCAAGTGCTGACCGATTAATTGCAGAGATTACAGCGCAAGGCGGTCCACACTATGTGTATACAGATATCGCTCCAGTTGATGGCAAAGATGGCGGTATTCCTGGCGGTAACATTCGTGTAGGATTCATCTACAATCCTGAACGTGTTTCCCTAGCAGAAGGAGCAAAAGGTACAGCAACTGAAGCGGTAGGATATAAGGACGGTAAGCTTACTGTAAATCCTGGGCGTATCGATCCAGCAAACCCAGCATTTGAAAACAGCCGAAAGCCAGTCGCAGCACAGTTTATGTTTAAAGGTGAAAGCGTAATTGTGGTTGCCAACCATTTTAACTCAAAAGGTGGAGATCAGCCGCTGTTTGGGAAAAAACAGCCTCCTTTCCTTGGAAGTGAAGCGCAGCGTTTAGAGATTGCGGGAATTGTAAATCAGTTTGTTAAAAATGTTAAGACCGAAGATAAGGATGCAAAGGTAGTGTTGCTAGGAGATTTCAATGATTTTGAGTTTACGAAGACGCTACAAAAAGTGAAAGGCGAAGAACTGACGAACATGATCGAAGAAGTTCCTTTTAAAGAGCGCTACACATATTCTTATCAAGGAAACGCTCAAGTTCTTGATCATATTTTAGTAACAAACAATATGGCAAGAAAGACGAAAGTGGACATCGTTCATATCAATTCGCAGTTTATGGAGGAACACGGTCGAGCAAGTGATCATGATCCTGTCTTAATTCAAGTTAAACTAGATAAAGTCAGATAAACTAATAAAAGTCATCCGCATGTTGTGGATGACTTTTTCTTGTGAGATATAGTTTAGCGACGGTATCCCCCACCTAGTTGCTGTTCAGCCATTTGAACAAGACGTTTAGTGATTTCACCACCAACAGATCCATTCGCACGGGATGTTGTGTCTGGTCCTAGTTGAACACCAAACTCAGAAGCGATTTCATACTTCATTTGATCCAAAGCTGCTTGTGCTCCAGCCACTACTAATTCGTTAGAGTTATTGTTACGTGCCATATGTATCACCTCCTTGTATTACTAGTTTGTATATATTTAACAAATTTATGCACATGTTGGAAAAACTTTTTTAGGAGATTATGTAATAAATAGGTATTCGCATATTTTTGCCTTTACCGACACCAAAAGCCGTAAATTTCGTATGATACATCATCCCCCTATTTTTATTTTCTAGATAAGCACTGAGCTGGTTTTACCGCTCAGTGCTTTCTGTTTTATGACTTTTGCTGAACTAGGTTTGGTGTTTCAAATACTAGCTGATTAATACATAACAAAATAACTTTGTAGAAATTAGAATAAAGAAAAAGTATTTGATTTTCACTCATTCGATTTATAATGAATGAAGGGTGTAGGTTTATAAGATATATGAAAAAATATGGATCAAAACTGTGAATGTTATTATGAGAATTATGCAAATGGGAGAGCGGGTGTATGATGGGGAATCAAAAAGAATATTCCCGGTGGAAAGGTATAGGACTTGCATTAGCAGGGGCTTCCCTTTGGGGTTTCTCAGGAAATGCGGCAGAATGGATCTTTTCTCATTCAGCAATGACTGCAACATGGTTAGTATCAGTCCGCATGGTGATGGCTGGAGCGCTGTTATTATTTCTTGTTTCTTTTCATCACAATATATTTGAAGTTTGGAAGAACAAAAAAGATCGTTTTGATTTAATGATATTTTCCTTAACGGGTATGCTTGGGGCTCAGCTTACTTTCTTTTTGAGTATAGAAGCGGGAAATGCTCCAACTGCAACACTGCTTCAATTTTTAGGGCCGGTGTTTATTACGATCTATTTTGCGTTAAAGTTCTTTAAATGGCCAAAACGAAAAGAATGGATCGCGGTTCTAATGGCGCTTTCAGGAACCTTTTTACTATTAACTAATGGAAGTTTGCAAGAGATAACGGTTTCCGAAAAAGCTATTTTCTGGGGAGTTCTTTCAGGTATTTCTGTAGCTGTATATACCGTATATCCTGTTAGATTACTAAAGCAGTATGCATCTGCTACGATCGTAGGCTGGGCAATGCTGCTCGGAGGATCTGCCGTTTCTATATTTACTCAGCCATGGCAGGCAAATGCAATCGATTGGTCATTATCACTATTTTGGATGCTTTCATTTGTTGTAGTATTCGGAACGTTATTGCCTTTTTATCTTTACTTAGACAGCTTAAAGTATATAAGCTCGACAGAAACGAGCTTACTTGGGAGTGCTGAACCTTTAGTTGCAACACTCGTATCTGTTATTTGGCTCGGTACTGCGTTTGGAAGTTTTCAAACCGCTGGTGGCATGCTGATTATATTGACAGTATTCTTGCTATCTATGCCAGAAAAGGGATTGATCCAAGTGAAGCAAAATTAAACAATAAGAAAGTAAAGGAATACGCATGATTTGACATTTATAAGGAATCGTACCACTATGGTAGGGTAGAACATTCAACAGGAGACGATGCGATATGAATGACAAAATAGTATTTTTCGATATAGATGGAACGTTAGTAAACGATGAAAAAAAGATTCCTGATAGCACGAAAGAGAGTATTTCACAGTTGAAAAAGAATGGCGTACATGTAGCGATCGCTACTGGACGAGGTCCATTTATGTTTGAACCTATTCGTGAGGAATTAGAGGTTGATTCGTTTGTAAGCTTTAACGGATCATATGTTGTCTTTAAAGATGAAGTGATTCATAAGACGCCATTATCTAGAGAAGCAATTCTCAAAATAGAAGAAGAAGCAGATAAGGCCGGTCATCCCCTTGTTTATCTTGATCATGAACGAGCAACAAGCAATGCTGATAATCATGAGATCATTAAAAACTGTACGTTTAATCTCATGCCTAGTTATCCCGTTTTCCACCCAGGATTCTACAAGGAGAACGAGGTTTATCAAGTTTTATTATTCTGCCAGGAACAGCATGAACATGTGTATCGAGATGGATACAAAGGCACGTTCGATTTTATACGCTGGCATGAAAATGCGTTAGACATATTGCCAACTGGTGGTTCGAAAGCCAAAGGAATTGAAGCATTCATGAACCAGATGAACATGAAACCTGAGAACGTATACGCGTTTGGTGATGCGCTAAACGATATTGAAATGCTTAAGGCAGCTGGAACAGGAATCGCGATGGGCAATGGTTTAAAAGAAGCAAAAGACGCGTCAGACTTTGTAACAAAATCAGTCGATGAAGATGGTATCTATCATGGACTTAAGCATTTTGGATTAATCTAAACATGAAACACCCTAGTTGATTTCAGCTAGGGTGTTTTTTTGTTTTAAAAGCAGTTAAAAAAGGTGGAGGAACATTCTTTGAATGACGATATAACACATACAGCAAGTATAGAACTTTTCAAATAGGAGTTGAAACGTGTGAGATTAAATGTTAAGGTGTTGTGTTTCTTTCTAGTCATTATCCTTTTAATCGGGAGCTTTCCATTCAAACCGACTTCAGCAGCAACAAAAACCGCTACAGTGAACGCAACAAGCTTAAATGTACGCACTGAACCTTCCTCATCGTCTAAACAGATTGGATCATTAAAAAAAGGGTCGATCGTTACGGTGTACAAGATAGAAAAAGGATGGGCTAACATATCTTTTCAGGATAGAAAAGCATGGGTTAGTTCCGCGTACATAAAGGAAAATCATTCGACGGGTTCCCATATACCATCTCAAAAGGAAGCAAAAACAGCAAAAGTCACAGCAACTTCTCTAAATGTACGTAGTGGGGCAGGAACTCAATATAAGACGGTAGGTTCGCTTAAGAATGGAGCAGTAGTTTCTGTAATTAAAGAAGAAGGCAATTGGTCTAACATAACATATGGCTCTATTAAAGGATGGGTAAGTAGTGCTTACCTATTAAACCAAACAGGTAAGCCTTCTGCAAACAAACCTGTTAAAAGCGGGAAGTGGGGAACGGTAACTGCTACGTATTTAAATTTTCGATCATCAGGAAATTTAACTTCACCGATCATCGGCTCGATTAAATATGGTACCTCTGTTCAGATTTTGTCAGAGTCAGGAAGCTGGCTTTTCATTCAAACATCGGATGGAAAGAAAGGTTGGGTATCTAGGCAATACATAACCATACAAACTGGAGGATCTCCAATCGTTACAAACCCTAAGCCTGCAACGAAACCTCCAGTTGCTCCACCTTCATCTGTCTCTAAAAAAGTTGTCGTCTTGTCAGATGGAGTGAATATTAGGCAAGGTCCCTCTACAGCGTACTTAATAGTAGGAAATGCAGATCAAGGGGACGAGTTCGCTTATTTACAATCGAAAAACGACTGGGTACAAATTAAGATGCCAAGCGGTAAAAGTGCTTGGCTAGCTGGATGGCTTGTTGCTGTTCAACAGTCACCTTCTTCACCAAACAATCCTTCAGTTCCTAAACCATCATTGGAGGGATTAAAAGGAAAAAGAATTGTAATAGATCCTGGTCATGGAGGAAATGATCCAGGTGCCACTGGGAAATCGTCAGGTACACAAGAAGCAGCTATGACATTGATGAGTGCGAGATTATTAGCTACAGAGCTCAGTGATGCAGGCGCAAAAGTGATATTAACCAGAAGTGATAATACGTATATTTCTCTTAACAAACGAGTGGAGATCAGTCATTATCATTTTGCAGATGCATTTGTAAGTTTGCATTATAACTCAGCTTCTGATAGAACCGCTACAGGGCTATTAACCTTCTATTACGGGCAGAAGGATTTAAAGTTGGCTAACTCGGTAAACACTGGATTGGTTGGAGCAAAAACGGGACTAAAAGGTGGAAATGTTAGATATGGAAACTTTCATGTGCTTCGTGAGAACAAACAACCTGCCGTTCTAGTAGAGCTTGGCTTTTTATCAAATCCATTTGATGAAAGTACTATAAAAAGTAATTCTTTTCAAACAAAAGCAGCGATGGGAATAACAAACGGATTGGCTCAATATTTTAAATAAGGTGAAGAGGCAGTGATTAAAAGTATTAACTTTTAAGCGGTGCCTCTTTTGTTTGTTTTTCTACAGGTTTTACTAGATTTTTAATTCGCTTGACTGGATTTTATGTTCACTTTATTCATATAATTAAAAGGATAAATAATAAATGTAGTTAACAATAGGTGGTGCCAAATTTGGAGAACTCTGGACTTATTCTTGAAGGTGGCGGAATGCGCGGAGTATATACGGCAGGGATACTCGATGTTTTTATGGAGAATGACCTTTATTTTCCGTATGTGATCGGTGCATCTGCTGGTGCTTGTAATGCTGTATCATACCTATCACGGCAGCATGGAAGAAATCGCACGGTGAATCTAGAATATAGCTCTCATCCTGAATATATTTCATATAAGAATTGGTTGTTTAAGAAGAAGGGTTTGTTCGGTATGGACTTTATATTTGATGAACTTCCGAACCGCCTAGTTCCCTTCGATTATGCTGCATTTAAACAATCAAAAGAACGATTTGTAGTCGTTGTAACAGACGTAAGAACTGGCCAACCCGTTTATTTAAATAAAGAAGATTACGAAGAGATGGAGATCTCAAATGTCTTACGTGCATCGTCGTCCATTCCTTTTATCGCCCCAGTGGTCGAACTTGCAGGAGGTCAGATGATGGATGGTGGGATTGCGGATCCTATTCCTGTTCATAAAGCTTTGAAAGATGGCGTCCAAAAAGGAGTCGTTGTCCTGACTCAGAATCAGGGGTATCGTAAGAAAAAGCCTAAAATGACATGGGTAACGAAAAAGTTCTATCCTGAATACACAGGTCTCGACGAAAGTTTACGTGGACGCTACATCAAGTATAATGAAACGCTTGATTTTATAGAGAAAGAAGAGAAAAGAGGCAATCTATTTGTACTTCGTCCCATGGAGAAGATGATAGTTAAAAGAATAGAACGCGACCCTAAACGCCTCGGAGTCCTTTATGAACAAGGAAGAGTAGATGCTATCAACCAATTGGAGAACTTAAGAAGTTGGTTATCAGATTAAATAAAACCACTCACACGTATCATTTCATGCTGAAAAGAAGATAAGCTTGCTATAGAAGTCTTGGAACAGATCTCTATAGCAAGCTTTTTTCATTTAGTATATCTTCTGAATAACTTGCTCAATATCAGGTTCTTTCATTTGAATATCGATGGGTTCGCCCCATTGTGTTACGTTTTGAAGTAAGAGGGGTGAAGAAAGCAAAGAGCGGTCATAATCAATTACTAACTTCTCGTCTTCCCATGTCATTCTTTCAATTCCTTCTAATTGAATTTCAGTGGTGTTTGGTTTTACGCGATACTGAACCTCCATGACACTTGGCAAGCCAATATTTTTACGCAAATCTTCCAAAGTACCATCTAAAACAATCTTTCCGTGATTGATCACAATCACACGGCTACACAACAATTCTATATCATCCATATCGTGTGTGGTTAACAGGATGGTCTTCTTCTCATTTTGGTTAAGTTCCTTTAAGAAGGCGCGAATACTTGTTTTGGCATTCACATCTAATCCGATCGTAGGTTCATCTAAAAAAAGGATGTCAGGATCATGAATCATGGCTGCAGCGAGGTCTCCGCGCATACGTTGCCCTAGAGAAAGCTTTCTGACAGGGGTATCCATAAACTTACCAATCTGAAGCATATCATCATATAACTTCAAAAACTGACGGTACTTCTCATCAGGTACTTTATACATTTCTTTTAAAATATCAAATGAATCACGTAAAGGAAGGTCCCACCAAAGCTGTGTACGTTGTCCAAATACAATGCCAATCTTTTTGGCTACTTCTTTTCTTTTTTTCTGTGGGCTCAACCCTCCGACTTTGATCTCACCGCTAGTCGGATGAAGAATTCCGGATAACATTTTGATCGTAGTGGATTTTCCTGCTCCGTTCGGTCCGATGTAACCTACAAATTCTCCTTCTTTAACAGAAAAAGAAATATCATCTACAGCCTTTACAATATGATGTTTTGTAGAAAGGAGAGAAGTAAACGAACCGATAAAGCCTTTCTTTGTTTCATAGATTTTAAAATGTTTATTTAATTGTTGAGCTTCAATCATATAAAGTCCTCCTCAACTTCCTGTACTATGGTAATGGCGAATTCCAAACTTCCAAAATTTCAATGCAATGAATAGAAAAAGGATCGCAACAACAGGTGGTAAAGCTAGATTCCAAAGGTCACCGCCTTTTTTCAAAAGAAACAGAATAGGTGTATAGTTCATGAATCCTACTGGAATGATCGTGAAAAAGATGATTTTCAGCCAGCCGGGATAGATGTTCATTGGATAATTGGCTGCATTAAAAGGAGCATATAGAGTAAAGGTTTGAAAATCTTTGATCCTCTGAGTCCAAAAGGCAATTGTAGCTGTGATCAAACCAAGTGAGAAACAAATAAGTACTCCAGAAAAAATGGTTACCGGTAGATAAATTAACAAAAGAAATAATTCAACGTTATTAAGTTTTAAACCGATAATAGAAATAACAAGGATCAAAACACCTTGTATCGTTCCTCCTATTCGGGATAGGTCTAAGTTCTTAGTTAAAAGCAGTGATAACGGAGAGACAGGTCGAATTAGAAGACTATCGAATTCACCTTCGACCATGTATCGTTCAAAATTATGTACCTCTACACAAAATACTCTGTACAGCGTAATAGCAACAGAAGAGATTCCATAGAGCAAGCCCACTTCATAAAGGTTCCAACCTTTGACATCGTCAAAGCGCTGCAGGATAGCTGCGAGCAGCACAAAATCTACCGCCATGATCAAACCGTATGATAAGGAGGATACAAGAAAGTTCATCTTATACTGCATACGCGAACGCAAACTTCCTGATAATAGTTTCAGATAAAGGTTCATGACTTATCCTCCTTGAATTTCTAACTTATGGCGAGCCTTCTCAGTTAGCCATAGATTGAAGCTTGTTAATACCACGACCCAAATCAGCTGGATAAGAATAACCTCACTCGAAACTTTCTCAAGAAATATCATGACAGGGTAATAGATGGCTCCTGCAAAAGGCAAATAGGGTGTGATAGTAGATAGGGGAGCTGGAAGTAGATCAATAGGGACAAGCTGTCCTCCAAGTCCAACCAATAATGTGAAATTCACAAAATGTGCCCAGTTGATCTCAGTCGTCCAGCAAGCACTTAATCCTACTAGATAATGCAAGTTAATAGAAATAATCATGGCAAACAGAATTGAAATACATAAGAAAAAATAGGTCGGAATGTATTGAGGAACATAAAAGCCTACCGTTAACGAAAAAGCAAGCCCAATAGGAAGAGAGCGAAAGAACAAGTTATACAATAGTCGTCCAGCTTCTTGAGAGGTAACATATAGAAAGAAGTTTGTTGGTCTTGCGAGTTCTAAAGAGATTGCACCATTTCTTACACCGTTTTGAATATTGAGTCCTGCCGTTAAGAAACCGGATAACCAGAGGATGCACTGTACAGCCGCAATGTAAAAGGTCATATCTAGGGCACTGTAGGGACTTTCATTCTCTTTTCCTTGCAGCACACCGACCCATATTGCAATAAAAACAAACCCGAAGATTGCACTCGCCGCATTATTAATCAGATGTGCCACTTTGTATTGCATGTTACGCATAAAGCTTTTTTGTAAAAGAATCCAATAAACCATAAGTCCCCCTTTATGAAGTTTTCATTTTTTAGCGCAGAATTATAAAATAGCAAATTTTACAAAAGTTTGCAATTCTTTTTTGGAGGTAATTAATATGTCATGTTCACAATGTCGTCCAACAGGAGATTTTCCGGAAAGTGGCTTTATTCATATCCGTACCGATCATCCCGTCCTTGTGGAAAGTTTGATGAATTTATTTAAAGAGCATGGTTTAGAAGGCATTCATTCTGGAAATGTTGCATCAGCAAAATATAGCAATCTTATAGAACTGCAAGATTTCATGGAGAAGGCACTTGAAACCTTTAACGACATTGCTGTGGGATCGTATAATTGTTCCGTTACTTCGACATTGGAAGAAATAAGTGTTTTCACACCTTGGATTTCTTTTCAGCATTTTTATGAAAGAATGAAGCATATCGATTTGTATGGAATTATTCAACAGCAGCTTTTTACTACACATTCTCAGCCCATTGTTTCTTTACAGAGCGAAGAAATTTATGGATATGAATTCTTACTTCGTCCATTGTCAGAGGAAAATGAGTTTAAACCGTATGAACTTTTTCAGTTTGCTGAACGATCGGGTTTACAGGCGTTATTGGACGGAAATGCGAGGATGACTTCCATTCGTAACAGCTCTGGGGCCGTTGCGCCAGGATTGAAGCGATTCATCAATTTCCTTCCATCATCCATCTATGATCCAAAGCATTGTTTAGCTACAACATTTAAAGCAGCTGCTGAGGCAGGAGTAGATCCGAACGATCTAGTCTTCGAAGTGGTGGAGACAGAAGAGATCGCAGACATCAATCATTTAAAAAGCATACTAACAGCTTATCAAGAGCAAGGAATGAAAGTAGCATTAGATGACTTGGGTGCGGGCCATTCAACCCTTTCTGTATTAAAAGAGCTGAAACCAAACTATGTTAAGATTGACCGTAAAATCATTTCTTTCTGTGATGAAGATTCTTCTAAAGAAGATATGATCCAGCAGATCGTTGAAGTAGCAAAAGAAATAGGTGCAGTGGTTCTTGCAGAGGGAATTGAAAGAAAAGAAGAAGCGGCCATCGCTTTAAGATGTGGAGTTGAGCTTGCTCAAGGCTACTATTTTGGTCGTCCAGTTCCAACAGAATCATTAGCTGCAGCAGTCCAATAAATTTACGAAAACCTTATCAAAAAAAGATAAGGTTTTTTTTAACGAATGACTTGGAATAATAGTCAACTTCTAGTAATCTATAGGTAGATGCTTTTGTAATATAATTGTAAAATTAACGGGAATATTTCCAAAAGGAGCGGAATGATGGTAACGAAAGCGGATCCGGAAAAAAAGAGGAAAAAGTCGCAAGTGCCCTTTCGTTTAAATGTCTTGTTTTTGGTCGTCTTTTTTCTTTTCTCAGTCCTTATTTTGAGGCTAGGTGTTCTCCAAATTGTAAATGGAGAGGAAAAACGACTAGAGTCTGAAGCAGTTGAAGAAGTTATCGCAAGGAAAGAAGCGCCACGAGGAAAGCTGTTAGATAGCAACTTCCGTGAGGTGGTAGGGAATGAACCTTTCTTTTCTTTAACATATACGAAAACAGTAGATACAAAAGCAAAAGACACGATGCGGATTGCAGAATGGCTAGCTGATCGCCTTGGGGTTACCGAAGATCAGATCAAAAAAATCACAGAGCGCGATAAAAAAGACTATTTTATCGCAAAACAAGATGTGACCAAGATGATTGAAGAACGTCTTAGCAAGAAAGAAAAGAAACTAAGCGATAAAGATCAATATGTCGCACTCGTCAATAAGATTACAGATGAAGAAATCAAGAGTCTAACTGACAAAGATATTAAGATTCTCGCTTATAAACGTGCGATGGATACAGGTTATGCGTATTCAGCACAACGAATCAAAACGAACTTGAACAACGAAGAAGTTTCCGTTATCTCTGAGAACTTGGGTGACCTTCCTGGGGTAGATATTATGGCGGATTCAAAAAGAATATATCCGTATGGTAGTTCTACCATTTTTGGACAAGTTAAACAGATTCCTAAATCTAAAACAGACTACTTTATGAGTATGGGTTATGACCGAAGCGATCAAGTGGGAGTCAGTGGTCTTGAAGATCAATACGAGAATGTATTACGAGGAACAAAAGAAAAATCAGTTTACCTTACAAATCCAAAAACAGGTGCAACGATAGGTGAACCAAAAACGATTCCTGGTCAACGTGGAAAAGATATCGTATTAACTTTAGATATGGAGCTGCAATTCCAATTAGAGAAGATTCTTGAGGAAGAAATTTTGCGAGCTAAGCCACTAGGAGGAAATGATCTTCTAGACTCAGCTTATATCGTTATGATGAATCCTAAGACTGGTGAAATTAAAGGAATCGCAGGGAAAAAGTACGAAGATGGAGAATTTAGTAACGATGCTTACGGAGCCTTATTTGATGCTTATGAAATGGGATCAACTGTAAAGGGCGCAACCGTATTGACTGGTCTTCAACAAGGACTGATTCATATGGGTGAAGTTATTGTGGATAAACCCTTCACAAAAAATAAAATGAATAAGTCTTCATGGAGAACCATGGGGCCAATAACAGACTTACAAGCTTTAATGATGTCTTCTAACGTTTATATGTTTAATATCATGGACCGCATGATTGGACCAGAACATTGGACACAAACATACGCTAAAGCTCGTTATTCCTTTAATCAATATGGTTTAGGTGTAAAAACAGGGATTGACTTTCCAAATGAAGCAATCGGATATGAAGGAAAACCTCCTGAAGGAGAATCAGGTACGTTATATGACTTAGGTATCGGTCAGTTTGATACGTATACAACAATGCAGCTTGTTCAATATGTATCTACCATTGCAAATGATGGATATCGAGTTAAGCCACATCTTGTTCGTGAAATTAGAGAACCAGCAACTGATGATAAAAGTCATGGTAAACTCTTAAAACGTTTTGAACCAGAAATTTTAAACAAAATTGATGTTGAACAGAAATACATCGAACGTGTTCAGGATGGATTTTGGCAAGTAATGCATGGATCTAAAGGAACTGCTAAAGGTTATTTCGATGACCCTGCAAAATACCATAATCCAGCAGGAAAAACCGGAACTGCTCAGCGTATCATCAGACACCCGCGTACGGGGAACATTGTAGAAAAACATAATCTTACACTTGTAGGATATGCGCCATTCGAAAATCCTGAGATCGCTTTTGCTGTAGTGGTTCCTGAAGGTACACCACAGAACGGAAACCAGAAGATCAACAAATACATCGGCCAACGCGCACTCGAAGCATATTGGAATCTAAAAGAAAAATATGGTGAAAATGCAGCAACAGTTACCGGTAATTTAGAAAAAGACAGCGAAGATGACTCAGCAGAATAATGCTGAGTTTTTCTTTTTTTGTTTTGAATTTTTAAAAGGCTCTTTGTTGCTTTTAAATCTTTTTTATTTACGTCTAAAACAATTGATTAAAGCGAGCAACATGGAGCGGAAATCAACCACTTTCAAGATAATCAGATTTAAACAAAAGAAAAAACCGGCACATGGCCGGTTTTCTCCTTCATACTATTGTTTATTAGCAGAAGCAAGCTGCCCCAACAATAATCAATAGAATAAATAACACTACTACCAATGCAAAAGAATTGCCATAAGAATAACCCATCGATTTTTCCTCCTTTAATTCTTGCAATTGTTAATTCCATATATCCTATGCCTGTTTTCATAATTGAAGTGGGCAGGAGCCCAGATTCCATTAAAATAGGCTGTAAATGTATGTTTGACTATGAAAGTGTCAACGATTTGTAAAGACTGGATACTTGTGAAGAACATATATTCTTTGTTTTAATGAAAAGAGAAAGAAAATACGTGACAGGGAGTCAGCTTATGAAAAAATTACTCTTACCATTAATATTATTATTTACAATTGTATTCCAAGTGCCTTTATCGGCGTCTGCTCATTCTAAACTCGAAAATTCTACTCCAGCAGAAGGTGAGAAAGTTACAACAGATCTTGAAGCAGTGGTATTAACGTTTTCAACGAAGATTGAGTCGTTAAGTACAATGACATTAAAAAATGGTAATAAAGAGATGCCTCTTCAGATTAGTGTAGAAGATGATCAAATGACTGGGGCAATTACAAACCCACTGAAGAATGGAAACTACACAGTTGCGTATAAGATTATAGGCGCAGATAGTCATGTAATTGAGGGTGAATACTCTTTTTCCGTAGATCGTCCTGAACAAGTACCAGAACAGGATACACAAGAGAAACAAGAAAATGAAGATGAAAATGCACTAACGGATCAAGAAAAAAATGAGAAGCCTAATAACCCAACTTATTTTGCACCACTAACTATTGGTTTAATTATAGTCATTGCGATTGTGTCATTCTTTGCGTTCAGAAGAAAGCGTTAAAGGAAAAGCCTCGAATATATCGGGGCTTTTTTTCGTACTATAGGAAAGGTAACAAAGTGAATTATTTATTTTGTTTTTAGTAAAGATTATGAGCAAATAGATAGTTTTTTCTAACTATTCTGTTATATGATGTATATTGTCTTTTAATTTTTATAAGGGAGAAGGTGCTGGGATTGGATACATTTAAGAGATTAAAAGATTTTTATTGGCCGTATAAAAAGTACTTTTATTGGTCGATCTTAACTTTGATTTTAGTGTCAGGAATCACAGTTGTTTATCCGATGGTCTTACAATTTACCATCGATGAAATTATTATTAAAGGGGAATATTCAACCGTACCATATGTTGCGGTAGGCTTTATACTTCTGATGGTAATTAAAGGTGCAGCTACATACACTCATCAGTTTTATGGAGATCTGTTCGGTATTCGGTCTGTTTATGAACTTCGTGAATCTCTTTATGAAAAGCTGCAGTTTCTTCCATTCGACTATTATGACAATGCAAAGACTGGAGATCTGATGTCGAGGTTAACAGCCGATGTTGAAGGGTTTCGCTTTTTTCTTTCTTTTGGATTCTCACAACTAATCAACTTTGTGTTAATTATAGGGTTTAGTCTCTCCGTAATGTTCTTCTATTCAGTTCCTTTAGCACTCATTACACTGTGCATGATGCCTTTCCTCGCAATCGTTGTTTACAAGTTTGATAAAGAAGTTCATCCCGCTTTCCGGGGAATTCGTAAATCTATGGCGAATCTCAATACGAAAGTGCAGGAGAATATTAGTGGAATCAACACTGTTAAATCGTTATCACGTGAAGATTTTGAGATTAATAAGTTTGATACGTCTAATGAAGATTATAAGTCTCAATACTTAAACACGTCTCATATTTGGGCTAAGTACTTTCCGGTAATGGAATTGATCGGAAATCTATCCGTCGTGTTGCTGCTTGCTTATGGTGGTTATCTTGTTATTCAGGGGAGCCTGACAGCTGGAGAGCTAGTCGCGTTCTTTAGTCTTGTTTGGTATATCATGGGACCCATTATGAATCTAGGGTTTATCATGAACACGTTCTCTCAATCAAAAGCATCTGGTGAACGTCTGTTAGAAGTTCTAGACGAACCTCTTGAGATGGAAGGGAAAGATCGGGAGCTTGAAACAATGCGCTTTCATGGAGAAGTGACGTTTGAAAATGTCACACATCGTTATAAAAACGAGAAAAAAGAAGCGCTCAAAGATATTTCGTTTACCGCAACACCTGGTCAGACGATTGGATTAATCGGTGCAACGGGTTCGGGGAAAACTTCTATTACCCAACTACTTTCTAGGTTTTACAATCCCGAATCAGGAACGATCTTAATAGATGGTAAACCACTTGAAGATTATTCGTTAAGAACGATTAGGAAAAATATTGGTACCGTTCTTCAGGAGTCCTTTTTGTTTTCGTCAACAATAAAAGATAACATCTCTTACGGTAATCCATATGCAAATATGGATGATATTATCGATGCAGCTAAACGAGCTCAAGCTCATGACTTTATTATGGAACTTCCAGATGGTTACGACACGATATTAGGAGAAAGAGGACTTGGGCTATCTGGGGGACAAAAACAGAGAATCTCAATAGCTAGAGCGATTCTTATCGATCCAACAATACTAATTCTAGACGATGCGACGAGTGCTGTAGATATGGAGACAGAATTCAGGATACAAAAGGCTTTAAAAGAAGTGATGAGTGACCGAACGACATTTATTATTGCTCATCGTATCTCTTCTTTAAAACATGCGGATGAAATACTCGTTCTGTCAAATGGGAAAGTAATCGAACGTGGTACACATGAAGAACTGATTCATCAAGAATCTGGAGCGTACCGTAAAATTTATGATATTCAGTATCAAGACAAAGATAAAGTGTTTCAAATGAACGGGCAGGGGGTGTAGGGAAGATGCAGCATTCAAAGGAATCACAGACGAAGAAATCGCCTCGGTTTAAATATTCCTCAGAGCAAGTAATCGATAAACCGTTCAACTGGGGTCAGATTATTCGTTTGTTTCAATATATGAAGCCTTACAGCAAAAACTTGTTGCCGAAAGCAATCATAGCGATGATGGTTTCCACTGCTGTAAGACTTGTAGTTCCTATTTTTATAGGTGTTCTGACGTTTGATCATGCGATTAAGAACAAAGATACGAATCTTCTTGTTACACTAATTGTTGCGATCGCGGGCCTCTACCTCTTATCCTGGGGCGCTAACACATTACGGATAAAATGGATGAACTATCTAGGGCAATATGTGATCTACGACATACGTCAGCATCTGTTCAAGCATATTCAACGCTTATCGCACCGCTTTTTCGATCAGCGTTCTGCCGGATCTATTCTTGTACGAATCATTAATGATGTAAACTCGTTACAAGATTTGTTCACGAACGGTGTAATCAACGTATTGATGGATATCATTCTTCTGTTTGGTATCATTGTCATCATGTTCATCTATAGCCCAGAACTGACACTAGCGATCATGGTCATCTTGCCGCTGATGTTCTTTATCTCAACAAGTTTACGTAAAAAGATCAGACGCTCTTGGCAAGTGGTACGTATTAAACAAGCAAAGCTTAATTCACATCTGAATGAAAGTATCCAAGGGATACGAGTGACTAAAGCGTACACGCAAGAAAAAGAGAACATGAGCTTCTTTAATGGAGTGAACAATGAAACGTATGATAGCTGGAAAACCGCGACACAACAGAACGCATTGTTCAGACCTTTTGTTGAGATGTCTAATGCGATTGGAACAGTTATTCTATTGTGGTTTGGTTCTTACTTGATTCAAGGTGAAGCACTCGAAATTGGGGTGTTTGTTACGTTTGCTTTTTATCTGGGTATGTTTTGGGAGCCAATCTCTCGACTTGGGCAAGTTTACAATCAACTTTTAGTCGGAATGGCTTCATCTGAAAGAATCTTTGAATTTTTAGACGAAAAACCAAATGTTCACGAAAAAGAAAATGCTTATTCTTTTTCAAAAATTAAAGGGGAAATCGAGCTTAAGGACGTTGAGTTTTCCTATAACGCTGATCGAAAAGCATTAAAAGGCATCGATCTAACGATTCAAGGTGGTCAGACCGTCGCACTGGTCGGCCATACAGGGTCAGGTAAGACTACGATCGCAAACTTAGTCAGCCGATTTTATGATCCGACATCAGGTACGGTACAGATTGATGGAAAAGATTTAAAAGACGTTAATCTAGCGAGTCTTCGTGAAAAAGTCAGTGTTGTTCTTCAAGATACTTTCATCTTTTCAGGAACGATCAAAGAAAACATACGCTTTGGGAGACCAGGTGCTTCCGATGAAGATGTTAAGAATGCAGCAAAAGCAGTTGGAGCACATGCGTTTATCGAGAGACTATCGAATGGCTATGAAACAGAAGTTGAGGAAAGAGGAAATGTTTTATCGGTCGGTGAAAGGCAACTTCTTTCTTTTGCCAGAGCACTTCTTGCAGATCCTGATATTTTGATCCTAGATGAAGCAACAGCTAGTATCGATACAGAATCTGAACAAAAGATACAATTAGCTTTAAAGACGCTGTTAAATGGAAGAACAGCAATCATCATTGCACATCGACTTTCTACGATAAGAGAAGCAGATAATATTGTTGTTTTGGATCACGGTGAGATTATGGAGCAAGGAAGTCATGCGGAGCTTATGCGTGCAGAAGGCATCTATTATCACCTAGTCGTATCTCAGTTTAAGATGCTGGATGCGATATAAAAAACGCCTGGGAAATTTTTTCCTAGGCGTTTTGTTTTATTGTAATGCTTTTGAAAGTGTATCAATGTTTTGGTTCATGATAGATAGATAATCTCGCTCTTTTTTTATGTCGTCTTTTGTTAAAGTTTCTAAGTTATGAAGAGTCATGGTTTCTGCACCGACTTCTTTTTTAATCATCGCAGCTACTTTGTTATTTACGTTCTCTTCAAATAAAATATAGTTGTTTTTTTCTTTTTTGGCGTTTTCAATAATCTTCTCGATCTGATTCTGACTAGGTTCATGCGAAGGCGAAAGACCACTGATCGCAATTTGTTCTAGCCCATAGCGTTCTGACCAATAGCCATAAGCAGCATGAGAGACGATGAACGAATTCTTTGGTGCGTTTTTAACTTTTGATTTAAACGATGAATCCAATTCTTTTAAATCGGTAATGAGTGCTTCATGATTCTTTTTAAATTCATCTTTAGAATCAGGGTCCAATTTTGCGAGTCCTTCATAAATATTATCTGCAATTTCCTGTGCAAGGACTGGATCAAGCCAAATATGAGGATCTAAGGAACCATGATCGTGGTGTTCTTCTTTCTCATGAGCGTGATCATCTTCATGTTCTTCTTCTGTAGCATGGCTTTCACCTTCATGCTCTGCAGATTCATGATAGGAAATTCCTTTAGCGCCATCTATGATAGGCATATCTTCTTCTTTTAATGTATCTGCAACAGAAGATGAGAATTCATCAGACTCAAGTTTGTTGTAAACGAAAGCATCACCTTCCGTCATTTCTACCATCTTTTTCGTAGAAGGTTCATACGTGTGTGCATCCGCACCAGGAGGTATAATAGAAGATACTTCTACATGCTTGCCTCCGATTCTTTCAGTGAAATATTCTAATGGATACATGGTGGTGTAGATTTTCAATGTACCGTCTTTATTATCAGATGTGCTATTATTACCGCATGCTGCTGAAAAAATCAGCATTATCGATACGCTTAGTAAGCTTATTATTCGCATTTACTTTATCTCCTTTCAAACAATCCTTACTCATTATAAACGTAATGATTACGATTTGTAAAATGTTATTTCTTGCATCCGAAATTTTTTCTCTAGATGATAAATAAATAGTCTAAAACGAATCTCTAAAGGGTAGTGATTTAACAAGCAGATAGAAGTCCTTTTTGGTATAATAAAGAAGGTGTTTTTATCTAAGCGTTTAAATAAGCGTGAATCAGGCTTAAAAAGGAGAGCGCGTACTAACATGAATATTGCTTTTTATTTGTTGCCTAAAGATGAAGTGAAGTATTTGAACCCAGAAGCAACGATGAGACAGGCACTTGAAAAGTTATCTTACCACAAGTACACCTCTGTGCCTCTCGTCTCAGAAGAAGGACGCTACATAGGAACGTTAACGGAAGGCGATCTTCTATGGAAACTTAGAGAAGCCTTTGACAAAGGATATGATGAGGTATTAAAAACGAAATTAGTGAATGTACCTCAGCGTATAAATAATATTTCTGTTTCCATCAACTCTAACATGGAAGATCTTATTACTTTGTCTACCGACCAAAATTTTATACCTGTTACAGATGATGACGGTCATTTTATCGGAATTATTAGGAGACGGGACATAATCAAGTATTGTGCAAATTTAATCTGGAATAAGGAAGTTACGAAAGATTAAGGCTTAATGTCTTAATCTTTTTGTACATATAGGAGGATTATTTCAAGTGAAGATACTTGCCGTTGCAATGGGTGGAATCGTTGGAGCCTTGCTACGTTTTTGGTGCGGTATGTTTCTTTTCAACCCAGAGGGATCTTTTCCGTTTTCTACTTTTTTTGTAAACGTAATCGGCAGTTTTATTCTAGGGTGGTTCGTAGTTTATGGTGTGAAAAAAATAAAGAGCAACAACTTAATAGTGGCTCTGCAGACAGGTGTAATTGGTTCTTTTACAACATTCTCTACATTTAACACAGAAATATTATTACTGGTTGAGGATCAGCTGTATACAATGGCATTTTTATATTTTTCTGCAAGTGCTGTTACAGGTGTTATTGCTATCTACTTGGGAATGAAGTTAGGTACTATTACATATGGCAAAGCGGGTGCAGAACAATGATAGCACAAACAATAGCAATAGCTGCAGGTGGAGCGGTAGGTGCGGTTGTGCGCTTTTTAATTAGTCAACGAATAAATAGAGGTTTTCCGTGGGGAACTTTGGCTGTTAACATTGTTGGATCGTTTCTGTTAGGGTGGTATGTGGCGGATGAAGGAGACGGTTTATTGAGTTCACTTTATGCGACTGGTTTTTTGGGAGCTCTCACCACGTTTTCCACCTTGCAGTTTGAAGCAGTAACATTATTAAAGAGTCATGCTAAAAGAGGTCTAACGTATTTGTTACTTACATATATATTAGGACTACTAGCAGCTTGGACTGGCTTTTTTATTGGATTAAGATGAAGAGGCTATTTTCAAAAAGATTGTTGATGTTTGGATGCATCTTGCTCTCTTCTGAAGCAAGTTGTCTGAAGTGGAAGGTTGCCGACTCCTATGGGACGAGCGGTCAGGTGGAGACTCCTAAAGGCGCAAAGCGGCATTCCCAAAAGTGGAAGTGACCCGTTCAGCCCCAACAAGCAAAAGGTAAATGGGCTTGGTAGGCGTACTTTGCCTTCTTGACCGTTTAACTTTTGACCTCGAGGGGGCTAGTCACTGCAATTAAACAGGAGGCTCACCGTTCGCCCTATGGAATGCGAGCAGCCTGGAGCGGAAGTCATTTACTTTCAAAGACTAACATGTATACGAAAACAGCCAATCAAAACATTAAAGGAGATATAATGAAAGATTTAGTGATTTCTTTATTAGAATGGATTATGAGTTTAGGACACTTAGGCATTGCACTTGGTTTGATGGTTGAAGTGATTCCGAGTGAGCTGGTTTTATCTTATGGAGGGTATATGGTGTCTCAGGGACACTTGAACTTCACTCTGAGTGTTATTGCTGGAACGATCGGAGGAACAATAGCACAGCTCTTTTTGTATTGGATGGGATATTACGGAGGTCGTCCATTTCTTGAGAAATATGGAAAGTATGTACTGATCTCGAAAAAGCAGATCGATTTATCAGAAAGATGGTTCAATAAATATGGGACAGGTGTCATCTTTTTTGCACGATTTATTCCGGTTGTGAGACATGCAATAAGCATTCCGGCGGGAATCGCGAAAATGTCATTCGCTAAGTTTACATTGTTCACAACATTAGCGGTTATACCTTGGTCGATCTTCTTTATAGAATTAGGTAGCCGACTTGGCTCTAACTGGGAGGATATAAAAACAATCGCAGCTCCCTACACACGAGGAATCATGATCATAGCCGTTGTTGTTATCTTTTTGTTCATTCTTTATAAAGTAAAGAAGAAATAGTCATTGCTATCATACGATCTTACACGTGAAAGCCTGGTATTTATGCTCCAGGCTTTTATTTATTATTCTTCAAATGATGCATAGACAAATTCTAACGAGGGATGTACACAACATATATATGGCTACCGCAATATAAATGAAAGGAGTGCAAATGAGATGGATACATTTATTAAGAGTTATCATGAAACATACAATGCAGCTAAAGTGAATGAGTTGCTTCTGCGCATCAAAGAACACCAAGGTAAAGAAAATATGGCTGCGAAAGTGTCTGAAGCGATGGAAATCTGCGGATTCACCCCTGGAGATATCGAGCAAGTGCTGAAACAACTACGAGGGGGGGACAGACCCTAGACAATTACACTTTCACCAACTTTGTCCATCTGCAGTGGACACCTTTGATATACATTCCTACCTATATACTAAAATTGATTAAGCCCTTTCTTAGACGATGACCTCACATCTGCGTTATACTTCTTGTAAGAGGTGATGGTTATGGATATAACATTAAGCGCAAAGAAGTATATAGAAGAAGTGCTTGAAATGAATAACGCCAATGGAATAAGAGTTTACTTCTCAGGAATGGGCTGAGGCGGTCCTAAGCTTGGCCTGGCTCTGGATGAGCCTGAAAACACAGACATTATTGAAGAAATCAACGGAATACGAGTGGCCTTTGATCCAAGGATCAAAGAGCAGACTTCTGCATTAAAACTAGACTTTGAAGATTCTAAACATGGATCGGGTCTTGTGATGCTCGGACAGGACGATTGCTGTTAACAAATAGAACCGCTAGTGACTTCGTAAAAGTCACTAGCGGTTCTATTATTGTTTAGATTTTCTAACTAGCGGTTCTATTATTGTTTAGATTTTCTAAATCCTGAGTCCATCGCTTCTTTTTCTGTACAAAACCATTTTTCGGGCTTTGTCATTTTATAATATCGTCCACTCTCTAGGTGATAAATTTTATCTCCAGAAGAGCTAATATTACCTTTAATCTTACACTCTTTATTTATGGCTTGTTCAGGCTGTTCAACATCATCTGAAACATAACCTTCTTCTTGCACATAGTTCTCTATGCTCCAAATACCAACACTGTCTTTTTGGGCTTGCTTTTGGATACGTTCGTACTGATCTACATACTTCGTATTTGGCTCAAACACATAGGCTACACGTGCTAATCCTTTCTTTAGCAGGTTTTCCTGAACGCTTTGGCCATCTGCATATACGTACGCGAGAAGACGACCGTATTTATCCCGTTCTCCAATTCCAAGTTCTAACTGAACATCAGCGCCTTCTAACATATCTAATGTGTATGTACTAGCTTCTTTGCTAAATGGCTGAACAGGTTTGGAAGGATGAACACTTTCCGGCGTATCGACGAGCAGAAAGCGGACGGTTTCTAATTTTCCATCAACTCGAACTTTAATCGTATCACCGTCAATAACCTTTTCAACTTTTACAGGAATTCGTTTTTCGTCGTTAGAAGTCAGATAACTACAGCCAGAGATCAGGAGTAATGCGCTAATAACAGAGACTAACATTTTCGTTTTTAACATGTAAACATCCTTCATTTTTTAATTTATTGTATATGCCCTACCTTTTACTATTATAATAAATGATAGATCGTAGAGATTTAGATTACCATACATAATTACTTTAAAATTTACGAAAGGGGATTAGCATGAAGAAGATACAAAGATACCTTATAATCTGTGTAGCGATTCTTCTTACACTCCTGGCCGCCGGATGTGGAAATGAAACGCAATTAAAAGAAGCCAAGCTAGAGAACCAAAACGGTGAACCTATTGTTGTTTTCCCATCAGACAAGCCATCACTCATCTTTTTATTTACAACTGCAGGCTGAGGACTCTGCCAAAAGCAGCTGGTTCAGCTGAATGAAAATATAGGTGAATTTAAAGATATGGATGTAAATATCTATGCGGTAAGCTCTGATACGGTTGAGCATTTGTCTGTCCTTCACCAAGAGATGAAACCTGCGTTTCCGTTTTTATCTGATCCGGAATTTAAGTTCATTGATCACCTGGATATGAAAGGGGACAGTGTAGCTAAACGTGGTTATGCACTGATCGATAAGGAAGGAAAGGTTATCTTTACAAAGGTGAACGACCACTGGGGTGAACAAATCGATCAAACGTCTAAACAGATTCACCAAGAATATAAGAAGTTAGAAAAATAGTCCGCCAACTAACGGACTATTTTTTTCGGATATGTTATCTGTCACAGTTTCTCCATATTAGTTGTTATAAAATGGGGTTATAATGAAAGTAGAAAGACTCTAGGAGGGATTTTCCATGCTTAAAAAATCTTTATGGCTTGCAGCGATCGCCGTTCTTGCTATTGGAATTCTAGCAGCTTGCGGTGGAGGAAAAGACAAGGAAAAAAGTACAAAGAATGCGGAAGAAACGATCACAATTGAAGCTAGCAATTTTAAGTTCGATAAAAAAGAATATGAAATTCCAGCAAATAAAGACGTAGCTCTTAAACTAGAAAACGTTGATGGCAATCACGCGGTCATGATCGAAGGAGAAGACGTGAACGTAACTGGTGGCTCTTCTGATGTTGTAAATTTAAAGCCTGGTGAATATACATTACGATGCAGCGTTCCTTGTGGAAACGGTCATGCAGATATGGTATCAAAACTTGTTGTAAAATAAATAATCAGCCTCTAGCTTTTTAGCTAGAGGCTTTAATTATAACTTTTTAATCTGCAGAAGTTCCTTATTGTAAGTAACTTCACTACTAGTAGAGGCCCATAGATTACCTAATAATCTTGGCATCATTTGGTCTGAAGGAATCAAACCTTTGTGATGTAGAAAGTGTTCAAAATACAAAAGATAGAGCCAAGAAGAAGTAGGGATAAGTATATTTTGAGCAAATTCGTGACTTTCCGTTATCGTTGCAAAAGAATGAGATTCCCAGCCTGAAATAAATCGAGTGCGTTTGCCGTTCAGCTTAGATTCTATGTAATGAATAGAGTGTGCAACTTGTGGGTCATCATCACCATCAGCATGTGCTAGTCTTGATTGAAAATCTAATGACACGGAATCAATATCCTCTACTTCAGCGATGACATGGCATAACGCCTTATCATAATGAGTGTTTAACGGAGTCCACTTGTTTCGCTGAAGCAACTCTACAAATGGTAGTTGTTCAATGGGAATATCATTGTACGGCGGGGGAAAGAGCTGTCTGCCATACTTGATCTCGTGAAGCGTTTTTCTTTCAAAAGAAGTACACACATACCACGTATCTTTTTCGTCCTTAATTAAACGTTCACCAGATTCCAAGGAATATGCGGTGTACAACCCTTTTTTTGAGATTTCATAAGAGGGCAATTCCTCCTCGTGCAATTCACTCAATGTTTCATCATCAGGCTGTTCGATCCCAGCCATTACAAAAGTTGTAATCCGCATAGTTATCCTATTCCTTTAGTTTTTTATTTTCTTAAAGGTATCTTTTAAATCAGTGAATCCTTGTTTAACAGCTGTAAAACTATTTTTCTTTTGGTAAATGTCGTACCTTAAGTAATCCTTCTTTTCTTGAAGAAGTTGCTGCTGTGTTTTTACATCATTCATCCGAGCGGTGATGCTGTCACCTGTACTCTTCATTTGTTGAACAGTACCCATTGATTCTTTCATAGCCTTAATTCCTGGAATTAAAATAAAAAGAGCTGCAGCTGCGCATACAGCTAAGAAAATCCATAACCACATCAATACAATCGCCTCCAATCAATCTATCTATACTAAATTACCCGAAATTGATCAAGAAAAAACAAAAAATCGAGGGAAGAAAGCCTCGATTTTATCGCTTTGGACAAGTAGAACAACAAGTCCCGTTTTCTGTTTTGTAATAAAGGCAGCACGTCTTACGGGTCTTAGTAGGTCCGCAGCCGATCGGAGCTGTAAAACGATGGAATGGGTTCTTCGTTAACCCAAAATGAAATGCTGGTGCTTCCATAAAGAATGCATAATCTTCTTGAATTCTTCTTTTAACTTCTGCCGGATGTTCTTCTGTTAACCACGTTTCATAAACCCACCGTATGTAGATCCAAGCGTTCTCCCAAAGTGTTGCTTTTGAGATGCGTGCCGTACTTGCTATATGATTCAACATGACTGACATGTTCTCTTTAAAAAGTGTTTCTATGACAGAAGAACGCCAGTCCACTCTAAATTCGTCAGCAATGCGAGCTGATGCGTCTTTCAGTGTGAATGATGGAAGCCACATGCTGTCGGAGTTGTGATCGATAAGATAGACATTTTTTATGTTCATATCAAATGACTTGTTAAGGATGGTCATGCCATATAAACAAGAAGTTAAACTGCAATACGCATATCGTTTAAAGAATAGAGAGGCCGTTACAGGGCGTTTGTTCGAACCGATACGTGGTCCTGTTTGATCCAAAAATTGCAGTAGATTATCAGCGTTCAACAATTGTTCGGCAGACACGACAACTTCATTCTCATATGGCGCTTGAAAAGAGAAGCGATAGTTCGAACTGATATGGTTTTTTTCTTCTGCTGTCCAACCGTTTGACTTAGGCGTACTGAGGAGTATTGACATGTCGAACGACTCGCCCCTTTCCATATGGAATACACATTGGTGTGCCGAAAACTGGATCAGGAATTACAGTGCTCGACATTTGGAATACATCTTCTACTAATTGTTCGTTCATAATTTCTTCAGGTGCACCCTGTGCGTAGACGGTTTTATCCTGAATCGCTACAATATGATGAGCATAACGGCAAGCAAGATTCAAATCATGAAGCACCATAACTATTGTTCGCTTTTCTTTTTCATTTAACTCAAACAGCAGATCGAGAATCTCAATTTGATGAGTCATGTCTAAGTAAGTAGTAGGTTCATCTAAGAGAATGGTATCTGTTCCTTGAGCTAGTGTCATAGCGATCCAAGCACGTTGACGCTGTCCACCTGAAAGTGAATCTACCGGTGTTTCCATAAAAGGAATAAGATTTGTCGCACGAAGCGCGTTCATCACGGCTTCTTCGTCTTCTTTTGACCATTGTTGCAACCATGATTGATAAGGAAAGCGCCCTTGCTTAACGAGCTGCAGTACAGTTAATCCTTCAGGAGCAATTGGTCCTTGCGGCAGGATTGCTAGTTCTTTTGCAACTTGCTTGGTAGAACGTTTTGCAACATCTTTTCCATTTAACAGTACATGACCGTGTTTCGGAGTTAGCAGTCGAGCCATTGAACGTAACAGAGTGGATTTTCCACAACCATTGCTTCCGATTAAGACGGTGATTTTACCTTTTGGAATCTGCAGGTTTAACTCGTCGATAATCGGGTCTTTTCCATAAGCTAATGTTAGGTTAGAGGTTGTTATTACAGCCATCTGTCATCCACTCCTGTTATTGGTTTTTAAATAAAAGATAGATAAAGTAGGGAGCACCGATCGCCGCCGTAAAAACACCGGCCGGTACTTCTAATGGTGAGAACAAAGTACGTCCGGCAAGGTCAGCCAATACGACCATAATACCCCCGATTAAAGCCGAAGCTGGGAACAAGCCGCCGAACGATGAGCCTGAGATTCTTCTAGCGATATGTGGTCCGATAAGTCC
The DNA here is from genome assembly GCF_016401385.1 of Fictibacillus halophilus. NCBI lineage: Bacteria > Bacillati > Bacillota > Bacilli > Caryophanales > Fictibacillaceae > Fictibacillus > Fictibacillus halophilus. Next base: position 746,974 of record NZ_JAEACF010000001.1, read on the forward strand.
AACAAAGCCCATTGCCCCTGCAAATGCTACCGCTGAACCAGCAAGAGCTGTACATACCATAAGCAGTAAGAATCGTTCACGGTGAACGGAGATTCCTGCTCCTTTAGTAAGGTCATCACCGAATCCTTGAATGTTCAAACGGCGGACGAGAAGGACTAAGATTGGAATCAATCCAATAAACCAAGGCAGCAATGCTTTTACTTCGTTCCAGGAAGTACCGTACACCGTTCCAGTAAGCCATATAGTGGCTTGACTCGCTCTATAGATCGGTCCCATGAGCATCATGAGCGTTGTTAGGGCCTGTAATAAAGCCATGAGGCCGATTCCTATTAATATGAGGCGGATAGGTGTAACCCCGTCTTTCCAAGCTAATGCATAGATCAAGAAAGCGACGATAGTAGCGCCACCAAATGCAAACAGTGGTAAATAATTGATACTTAATAAAAGATTGTTTGAGTCATCACTGAACATAGTCAGAAAGGCAACTGCAGCAAAACCTGCCCCACCGGTTATTCCGATCATATCGGGAGATGCTAAAGGGTTTCGGATAATACCTTGCAGGATGGCACCTGAAAGAGCAAGTGAGGCTCCTGCAATGAACGCGACTAAAACCCTTGGCAGTCTAAATTCAGTAATGATGAGCTGATTAATATCAAGCCCAGTTCCGATTAATGCATTGAACACATCCCACGGTGCGATATACATATCACCGACACCGATACTTATTAGCATGGCAGCTACTGCTGCGAATGTTAGGGCAATTATGCTAACAGTCGTTTTTTTATCAATTAAAAAAGAAAATGATTTTCGCTGTAAGACCCAGTACTTTCTCATTTTTGAAAAATTCCTTTTCGAACAATATATATGAAGAATGGTGTACCGATAAGAGCTGTTACAACTCCAACAGGTGCTTCTTCAGGCATGATAATATAACGTGCGCCGATATCTGCAACGACGAGCATAATGCCACCGATAATAGCAGAGTATGGCACGATCCAGCGGTGATCATTTCCGACGAGATATCTAGCAAAATGAGGAACAACAATACCTATGAAACTGATAGGGCCGGCTATTGCAACTGATCCTCCAGCTAGTATGATAACCATGAGTGCTGCCGCTAGTTTAAAAACGACTGTTTTTTGACCTAAACTGATGGCAACATCTTCACCAAGTGCAAAGGCGTTTAACTGCCTTGATAATAAGATGGAAATCACCCAAGCGATAACAAGTGCCGGTAAAACAGCTGCTAGCATAGAAAGTTTTCTTCCTTCTACTGAACCGGCTAGCCAGAATAGAACTTCATCTAGTGCTTTTTCATTGGTGACGAGCATTCCTTGCGTGAGAGATGCAAAAAGAGCGGCCATAACAGCTCCGGCTAGTGTTAATTTGACGGGTGTAAGTCCACCTTGACCAGCAGAACCTAATGCGTAAGCCAATCCTGCAGCGACTGCAGCTCCTAAGAAACCGATCCACATAAATTGCTGTATAGAAGAGATTCCGAGGAACGTAACACCAAAAACAATAAAGAATCCAGCACCGGCATTAACACCAAATATATCTGGAGATGCAATTGGATTTCGAGTTAGCGCTTGCATGAGGACTCCGGCAATACCTAAAGAGATTCCAACAGCCATACCTACAAGTGAACGCGGAACTCGAGAAAGTTGAATAATTAAATGTTCGTTCGAACCGTTAAAAGCCGTATATGCTTCAATGGCTTGTTTGAGTGAAGTGTTCGTATAACCTAGCACAACGCTCATGACCATTATAATGAGCGCAATCATTATGCCAATGATTAGCCCGGCTGTCTTAGTTTTATTTCCGTATAATATTCCGTTCATCAGAGCCTCTTTTAATAATGAAAGTTATTCTCATTTATCAGTTTAAAAGTAAAGTAGGGTTCTGTCAATGACTTTGAAAATCATTATCATTTAGTTGTTGACAACGTATTCATTAAATATTATGATACGAATTGTAATTGATTCTCATTATCATTTACTTATAAAAAGGGGAGAGAAAACAGAATGAAAAGAATTACATACAAATGGCTTGCATTCGCAGCTGTGTTAACATTAATGCTTGCATTAGCAGCTTGCGGCGGAAAAGATAAAGCAAAAGAAGAAAAATCAGAAGGATCTTCTGAGTCCTATAAAATAGAACATGCGATGGGTACAACAGAAGTTAAAGAAAACAAGCGAGTAGTTGTCTTAACAAACGAAGGTACTGAAGCAGCACTTGCTCTTGGCGTTAAACCGGTTGGAGCCGTTAAATCTTGGTTAGGTGATCCTTGGTATGATCACATTAAGGATGACATGAAAGGCGTAGAAGTCGTAGGTGACGAGAGTGCTGTAAACGTTGAGAAGATTGCAGCTTTAAAGCCTGACTTAATTATCGGAAACAAGCAGCGTCAAGAGAAACAATATGACGAACTAAACAAGATTGCACCAACTGTATTTGCAGAAGAGCTTCGTGGTGATTGGAAGATCAACTTCGAACTTTATGCAAAAGCTGTAGATAAAGAAGAAAAAGGAAAAGAAGTTCTAGCTGCATTCGACAAGCGTATTGAAGATATTAAGAAAGAGGCAGCAGATCAATTAAAAACAGAAGTTTCAGTGGTTCGTTTCTTGCCAGGAACATCTCGTATCTATCACAAAGATTCTTTCTCTGGTGTAATTCTTGATCAAATTGGATTTGCTCGTCCTGGTGATCAAAACAAGGATGATTTTATGGAAGAAGTAACGCAAGAACGCATTCCAGATATGAATGGTGACATTCTGTTCTACTTCACTTATGAAGAAGGCGACGGAAAAGCGACTGAAACAGAAAAAGAATGGACAGGCAATCCGCTTTGGAAGAACCTTGAAGTTGTAAAAGAAGATAAAGCATACAAAGTAAGTGATGCAATTTGGAATACAGCTGGCGGTGTAAAAGCGGCAAACTTAATGCTAGATGATCTTGAAAAGTATTTCTTAGAAAAATAATTTATGTAATGAGGGGAGCGAACATTCGCTTCCTTTTTTTATAAAGTGCTGTTTTAGTATTTATTGTGGCTTTCGAAAGTAGTTGTTTTCCATTGCAGGTTGCTCGCTTTGCGCGGGAATGAACGAACCACTTCCACTTTCACGCGCTTTTCCTTTCTTCAAGCGCACGTTTATTCATTTCACGACAGTTGCTGCATTTTAGCGCGCAGCACACTGTTATCAGCTTTTATTAGGTGTTAGGTACGTACATAAACCTGGCTACTAAATCCTTCAATTAGTGATCGTTGTTACCACCGATCTTCCTTATAATGAATGTAAAAAGATAGAAGTTATAGGGGAAGAAAACATTATGAAGTTATCTGGGGAGATTTTTCGCAATAAAAGCTTTCTTTACTTTTGGTTAAGCTCGATATTAGCGGCCATGGGCGACAGTATTTTTATGATTACACTAATGTGGCTGCTCGTTCAGCTATCAGGATCACCTGTTATTGTAGGAACATACATATTGCTTGTGACAATGACCAAGTTTTCGTTTATTCTTTTTGGCGGAGCGGTTGTTGACCGGTTCTCGGTAAGAAAACTCCTAATCGGTTCTGCTTTGGGAAGAGGAGCTATCTTGTTGTTGATATTTCTAGTCATCTCTTACACACAGCCGCCTATCTACTATTTCTACATCACAGGTGTCCTCTTTGGGCTGATTGATGCGATAAGTGAACCAGCGGGTATCACTTTTAGAACACGTCTCGTACCTGAAAAGCATTATACACAATCGATGAGCCTTATTATGATGGCAGGTCAGGCTTCTGGAGTAGTTGGCCCACTTTTAGGAGCCATGCTTTACGCCCTTTATGGGGCTAAAATGGCTTTTCTAATAAATGGAGTGGCATTCTTCGTCGCTGCGGGATTGTTTCTTTTTATAAAGGTAAAAGAGGTAAACAACGAAAAAGAGCACTCATCTTTCTTTATGGGCATTAAAGAAGGATTCACGTTTTTTATTAATACCCCTGTACTGGCAACCATGGCAGTATTCGCTTTCTTTGCTAACGCGGCTGTAGGAGCAGTGATGGTCAGCCTGCCGTTTCTAATGAAAGATTTAGACTTTGGCATTAAAGGGTATGGTTGGGCACAAACTTCACTTGCTATAGGAAGTGTAGTTGCTGCTGTTGTGTTCTCTTTATTTGTTATTCATAAACCAAAACCATATATGACGCTTTTAATATGTTTTCTGCAAGGTGCCAGCATTGTTTTGATAGGATTTTTTTCAAAGGAGCTAGCCATTTTGTTATTGCTTCTTTCGTTTGTAGGTTTTTTTGAAGCAGCTGTTAACGTCATTGCTCCAAGCGTGAATCATGCGCTTATTCCTCCTAAGCTCTTTGGCCGTGTGATCGGAATTATGGTGATTATTATGGGGATTTCAGAACCGATTGCAGCAGGGACAGCAGGACTTCTTATTGAAAAAATAGGGGCTACTGATGTTTTTGTATGGGGAGGTTTAATGGAGATGTTAGTGGCAATAATTGTGTTTTCTCTTCCGTTTATACGCAACTATAAACCAGAAGATAAGCGTTCTTAATATGTACACATTTTGTCTACAGAAATGCCATATTTTTTCCAAGGGAATGAAAGAAATAAACATAATGTATTAGTAAGCAATAAATTTATTCCTGGAGGTTTTTACAATGTATAAAAAACCGTCATTAGAAAAGGAACTGCAGCAACGTGAGATCTTAATGAAAGACGAGCAAACAAATGCTTGGTTTTACGAAGATCACATTACAGCTATTGTTAACCGTGCCCGTAAAGAAGGTGCATTTGATGATCTAGAAGGCTTAGGTAAGCCCCTTAACCTGGATGAAGATCTTACGTATAATCCCGAGAAGCGTCTTCATAAAGTAATGAAAGATAATAACATTCTCCCGAGTTGGGTGAAACTTGGTCAAGAGATAGACGTACTAAAAGAGGAACTAAAAACCTATACCGTAGAATTCAACATCAAAAAGACCGTAGAGACCATTAACAAAAAAGTCTTTCAGTATAACTTAACTTGTCCACCTAGTGCACAACGGATGAAGATAAATCTGGAGGACGTCTTGAATAAATAATTGGAGGGTGTATGTCAAAGAAAAGTACATTAAATGCAGAACATTATCAATGGGGAGATGCATGTGATGGCTGGCACCTTATAAAGCAAGAGAACCTAAGCATCATACAAGAAAGAATGCCCCCTCACACAGCTGAGGTGAGACATTATCATGTGTTTTCCCATCAATTTTTCTTTGTTTTAAACGGAGAACTGTTGATCGAAAAAGATGGTGAAGAATTTATCCTTAGCGCGCATCAAGGATTAGATATACCTGCAGGGGCAACACATCAAGTTCGAAACGAATCAAGTTTGCCTGTGGAGTTTCTTTTAACTTCTTATCCACCTGCACAAGGAGATAGAGTTGTTGTGAAAAAAGTAAAAAGTATTAGTACAGTGACCCTTTAACCACTATTTGGATAAAGGGTTATTTTTTTGTCATGTAATCTTCATCTTATGGGAAAGATAGAAAAAAAGAAGGCCAGGAGTCATAAGATGTTAATGTATAATGAGACTGCGAATCAAACGGTACGAATAGAACACTTTAAAATGCCAAAAGAAAAAGAAACCATTTGGATGTTTTATCAATCTCCAGAAGAAATGAATCAAGACGATATACTTCAGCAGCTTGAACTCCATCCGTTAGCTAAAAATGCTTTCACGAGTTTTTCAGAACATCCACAATTAAATGTCTATGCCAATCATGCTGTTGTTTCAACGTTTTATTTAGGAACAGAAAATTATGAACCAGTGAGGCTTAACCTTTTAATCGGTGAGAGCTACTTGATTGTTATGAGTGAACGAAAAATTCCTTTTAGAGAACAACTTGTTAAAGATTTTACTAACAATCCAGAACATATGAAGCATGTTAGCTATATGTTGTACTATTTGATGAAGGATATTGTGAGTTCTTATCTAGAAGTTGTCGATCAACTCTCAGATGAGTTTTTAAAGCTCGAAAAAAGTGTATTTATCGATCCACAAAAACGTGAGATCGGGCGAGATGTATACCGTTGGAAGACTCGTTTACACAAGCTTAGACAATATGTTGAAGCTGAAGAGAGCATCATTCAGAAAATGGGACATGATGACTTCGAATATGCGAACGAAGAGTCAGGTTTTTACTTTAAAGATTTGTTATCTTCTTTTTCAAGAGTAACAGCTGCTTTTGACAGTTTTAAAGAAAATTTAAAAGGGATTTTAGATCTGCAAATGTCTTTAAAATCTGATCACATGAATAGAATTATGAAAACTTTGACGCTGGTTAGTGCAGTATTCATCCCCCTTACATTTATCGCAGGCCTCTATGGCATGAATTTTGAATACATACCTGAGCTTAAATGGCGATATGGTTATTTTTACGTTTTAACTCTTTGTTTAGCTTTAGCTGTCATGATCATGGGTTATTTTAGGAAGAAAAGATGGTGGTGACTTTTACATAAAAATGTAAGGGCTGAGGAAAATAAAGAAAAAGGAGGACGTGAAGAATGGAAAAAAGACCGTATTACATTAATGTTGAAACGGGTGAGATCCTTCCGATCAAAACGGCTTCAACTTTTCAGTTTGAAATATCTGCTTCTGACGAAGACGTAAGGCATCTCGAAAGAAAGTTCAGTGAATTGGACAGTACTGCAAACGATACTTTTGTAAGATCTCATTTACCCTATGTACCTTATTCAAATGACTCAGACAATGATAGATATGATCAGAAACTAAGAGAGGCCTATCAGATGATTCATGATCTTGGTCAAGAGGAAACAAGACAATTTATTGAAAGTATGAGTTTTTGGAATCCTGAAAAACCACAAGATTTAGAAAAAAGACCAAAAGACTAGATGTCTTTTGGTCTTTACGTCGTTAATAAATAAAATAAGCAATGTAGATGATGAGGCCGATCACGATTGTAAAGCCGGCTAGTGCAATGAAAACGGGATTCAACAATGCAGTATGTCTAGAGACTGCAGGGTTTACCTCATCTTCTGTATACACTTTTTGTTTTTTTGCGATTTTCATCGTCCACCAGAGACCTATAGCTGCTACAAGGACAGATAACAAAATAAAGAACAGTGTAAACATTGAGTTCACTCCTTAAACCTTGTTTGTCCTAGTAGTGTTTGTGGATTTAACGGCTTTCATGCATAAGTAAAGTAGGTTGCTTTAATGAATTAAGGCGTCCCAGTTCGTTCTTTACGAGTGTAATTATTTTTTTCTGATCGTCTTCATCAAAAATGTTATATTGATCACTTTCGATCAACAATACTGGCGTCTTATCATAGGCTTTAATCCATTCCTTGTATTTAGCATGAAGCGTTTTATAATAAGCAAAAAGTTCAGGATTTTCTTCAACTTGCTCGTATGAGCGCCCTCTTTGACGAATACGACTTAGTACGGTCTCAAAGTCACTATCTAAATAGACAAGTAAATCAGGACGTGACTTCGGAGTTTTGTCGATTTCGTTCATCATCGTTTCGAGAAGGTCTTTATAGGTGTCAAATTCAAGCTGCGTCATGTTTCCTGAATCAAAGTTCAATTCTGCAAAAATTAAATCTTCATAAAGACTTCGATCCAGAACGTTATCTGGACTCGTACGAGCTTCCCGTATCGTCTTAAAACGTGTATTTAAGAAATAAATCTGAAGCGGGAAAGCCCATCGCTTCGGGTTTTTGTAATAATCGGGTAAAATAGGGTTGTCAACGACGCTTTCATAAAAGATAGAGCTTCCAAGCTGCTCGCTCAAAAATTCAGCATATGTAGACTTGCCAGTACCGATCATACCTGCCATTAAAATCACGGTATATCCTCCTAAAATGGGTGCTTCATCGGCGCTAAGGCCAGTGATGCGAGACTAGTTTAAAACATATGTATTCATAAGTTTAAAAATCAATATATGGTATGTAAGGTATAAAGCCTTTCTAAATATATCATGTAATACAAAAGGTGAACAGAGATTGTTTTCATAAATCATGGAGACATATTGGGGAGAATTGGGCTGATTCTTATAACATGAAGAAGTATCAATCTAAAAATATCAAAAGCGTCACAACTGAAAAACAGTAAAACATAGAACATCTGCTGTAAAAAGGGGATATTAAAATGACCATTCAAATAAAAGTATATTCTGATTTTGTTTGTCCATATTGTTACTTAGCTGAAACACCGTTGTTAAAAGCAACTGAAGATAAAGATGTAGAGATTGAAAGGATGCCATACGAACTCCGACCTTTTCCACAAGAAACATTGCGTCCTGAAGAGGATTATCTACAGAGATCGTGGCAGGAGTCTGTCCAGCCTTTATCAAAGAAAATGGGTGTTGATATGATTTTGCCAGAAGTAACTCCTCAACCTCATACTTTCTATGCTCATGAAGGATTATTGTTTGCCAAAAAACACAATAAGGAAAGAGAGTATGCACATCTCGTCTTTAAATCTTTTTACCAAAACGGAGAAGATATCGGAAAGATAGATGTTCTTCAAAACATTGCAGAGGAAATTGGTCTCGACGGTATGGCGTTTCAACAAGCATTGGAATCACGTGAATTTAAAGAAGAAAGAGAAAGGCTTCTAAAAGAGGCCACAGAAGATCTTAACATTACTGCTGTCCCAACTATTATTATTGGTGAGAGAGTATTGAAGGGGCTGCATCCTCAAGCTAATATCGAACGTGCATTAAGAGGCGCTATTAGGGATGCGAAATTTGAATTTTGTGATGGCGACGAATGTGAATAAAAGTAAAAATGATGAAAAAAGAGCGCTTAGAAGGTCGTCCTTCTTAGCGCTCTTTTTCGTTCTTAACAATGAAAAAAGGGGGTTGTTGATAGGGATGTCTATAATATAGCAAGGTCTCATTAAAAATGGACGAATATGTGATTTTTTTGATAAACGTTATCACTTTGTGACAAAGTCGCGCTGACGGGCTAAAGGGCAATTGTTTAAAATGAAAAAAGCCCTAAATTAGGGGAGGGCTTTTTTCGGGAAAGGGGGGTACACCTATATAAGACGAAGGAAAAATGGAAAAGTTTCAAAATTTGTAAAAATTCTTTTTCTAGTCCATTAAAAAATGATAGAGTAAGTAACAGAATAGAAGAGAGAAGGAATGGGGATGAGAGATTTTCTTAAAAAGTGGCATCCAGCAGTCATCGTAATTGTTGCTGGAACATTGTTTACGCGAGCGGCATTTTTTATGACTATGCCATTCTTAGCCATTTATTTGTACAATGAAAAAGGAATCGATCCAGCTATGGTTGGATTGATAATTGGAATAAGTGCTCTAACGGGTACGTTCGGTGGTTTCTTTGGGGGCTATCTATCTGATCGGATAGGGAGGCTTCCTGTGATGACAGTTGCTATCTTCATTTGGAGTGCCGTGTTTGTTGGATTTGCTGTAGCAGACCTCGTATGGCATTTCTTTGTGTTAAACATGTTAAACGGACTGTGCCGTTCTTGGTTTGAACCCATTTCTAGAGCATTGCTTGCAGATGTAACGACAAAAGGAAACCGGCTTCATGTTTTCAATGCTCGATATTTTGCAATAAATGTTGGTGCTGCAGTTGGTCCGGTTATAGGAACGCAGCTAGGTACATCAAATTCAACTCAAGCTTTTTACATTACTGCGATCGCTTATCTCTTATATGCATTATTAATTGTATTTACATTAAAAGGGTACTCCAAAGAGTTGAAGGGTGGGGAAGAGAGAAAGTTCTCAATTAAGTCTGCAATTAGTGTGCTTTCAAGAGACAGAGTGCTTGCTTTTTTTCTGATCGGAAATACAATTGTTATGATGGCACAGTCACAAATGGATACAACTCTAGCGCAATATATAGGGAATGCACCTCAGTTCGAGAATGGGGTTAAGCTTTTTGCGTACCTTGTTGTTACAAATGCAATAACTGTCCTGTTACTTCAGTTTCCAGTCACAAACTATGTAAGGCGATTTCAGCCGATGAATGCACTTCGTTTTGGGAGTTTTGCTTTCAGTCTTGCATTGCTTGGATTTGGACTATCAACGAATTGGGTTTTTCTTGTCATAAGTATGGTGTTTTTAACAGTAGGAGAAATTATTGTGTTCGTTATGAGTGATGTGCTTTTAGATGATTTAGCGCCTGAGCATATGAGAGGTACATATTTTGGAGCGATGTCGTTTCGATCGATCGGTTTCAGTGCGGGGCCGTGGATTGGCGGCTTACTTTTAAGTACGTTTGGCTTTGAACATGGATTTTATGTGTTTGGCATTCTAACGCTTATCTCATTACTGTCCTTGCCATTCTTTCAATACGGAGAAGGTATCCGCAAAACGCTCCTAAAACAACAATCTGCTTCAACTTAAGAAAGGGGAAAGATCAGCATGATTACTGGAATTGAACATACTGGAATTATGGTTTCTAACATGGAGAACTCTATCAAATTTTATACCGAGGTACTCGGTTTAGATCTATTAGATCGTTTCGATCATACAAGCGTACCCGTTGAGTTGGCATTCTTAGGGGTAGAAGGAAAAGTTCTTGTTGAGTTGATTGCTGGATATACAGGGCCAGTTACGAATGAGGGGAAGGTCCACCACATTGCGTTTTCTGTAAAGAATATTGAAGAGCAATATGAGTTGTTGCAGAAAAAAGACGTAGTCATGAAAGATAAAGAAATCACAGAGCTTCCAAACGGAAAATACTTCTTCTTTTACGGACCAGATGAAGAATCACTTGAATTTTTTGAGAGTAAATAGAAATGAAGACTGCATGAGTTGCAGTCTTTTTTTATTTCTTTGTAAAGAGTCATTATAGGGAGAAGGTGATAAGACAGCAGTAAAGAAGTCTATGAATGAGAATTAGATTCCTGGCAGTGTCTCTTTTAAATATTGGTTTGAACAGTATTCTACTCCATACTTGTAGCGACTTTCTCTAACATTTCTAGCTTTCTCCGGATCAATATGAATTCGTTTGATCTCAGGATATGTTTCCATGATCTTTAAAGCGATCTTGTCACCAGGCTCATCTGGATCAGTTAATACATAAACTTCATTACAAAGAATTAATGCTTCTTCAATTGCTCTTCGTTCTTTATGCCGAAATGAAATCCCATTTAAAATGACAAAATGGGCGTGAGGATGAACACTTTGTACTCTCAGTTGATCACTTTTGCCTTCAACAATGTATCCGGTCATAGCGCCTCCTGTAAAACTAAGATTCATTAACATTTTATGGAGGGCATATCGATAATAGTACGACTTCTAAAAAATTATTGGACAAAGGGAGTGTAAACTGTGAAGAAGCTAATTATCCTTGTAAGAACTTGTTCTCTTAGCTTCTTTTCCCTTATTAGTATTTATGGATTGTATTTGTTGTTAGGTGATATTGAAGGGTTACTGATCGGGGGGTCCATTCTTCTTGTATGCTTTTCCTTATTTAGCATGCGATTCATTAGATTTGTTATAGAGAGAAAAGAAACGCTTGTAACGAAAAGGATACAGCCAAACCTCATGGTTATTACTCTTACAGCATTCTCTACAGCTATATTATCTGTAGGCAATTATGCGCTCGAAACCTCTTTGCCACACTCTTTATCTCCTAGAGTAAAAAATCAATTTTATTTGGAAGCGATGTTAGTAGAAAAGGATAGGATTTTTGAAAGAGTATCCTTTTTAAAAACGCTAGAAAATATGAATGAGAAAAAAGCTTCGGTTTTCTATGAACCCCAAGACGAGGAATTAGCAGGTTCTGCGATTCGTCACATCCGTAAAATGCAGTTTTATCACAATGAATGGATTGATGTTCATGATGCCCTTCCTGTAACCCTCATCCTCTATCGGAACCCTTTAATCTTTCAGCAACATCTGCCGTTTCACTCGTATGAAAACTTGCAAGCATTATACGTACCTGCTCAAGAAACCATCCATCTGCTTGTTACTAACGACATGGATGAGAATTCTGATCTATTTCTAGAGTTGGTCGGACATGAATATACACATCATTGGATTATTAGTTATTTGTCAGAAAATAAACTGGATAATAGGCATCTGCCTAGATGGTTTGAAGAGGGGCTTGCAGAATATGCTGGGAAACAGAGTATAAGAGAGGTGCCGATCTTTGTACCTCTAAACTTCATTCCCTTCACAAGGCTTCACTCCGTAAAGGATTGGGCATATCAAAATCGGAGAAAATCTAGTCACCGTCCATACAGACAAAGCTATTATGCCATTGATCAATTAGTAAGGGACGGGAATCGATCTAAAATTAAATCCTTATTGCTTAATAAACAGAAGAATTTTTACCGCTTGTTTGAAGAAGAGACGGGTGAATCCCTGATCGAGTTTGAGGTGCGTTTTTTAAGAGAAGAGTTTATGAATTTAAAGCGCTGAACTGATGCTCATTTGTTTATAGAAGTAATACGTGTAATCAAGCAAAAAGAACTCCTCACGTAAGGAGTTCTTTATTATTATCTGCTTTTTAATTTTCTTTTAATGATAGGCAATAACCTCTTTTTACCTTGTTTGATTAAAAAAGCAACAGCCATTCCTTTGATACCCTTTTTAATACGTCCCATTTTCATCCTCCTATAAATATCATAGTTGTTTCAAGTAATATACCCGAAATCACCATGAAGCAATCCTTTTATAGTTATACGGGTTACTTGTCTATACGTTTCATCACGATATGAATAAGATGAACCGAATACAATTTTATAGGAGTTGAACGTATTGAGCATGTATAGAAGTTTTCCACCTTTTCCGGGTCAAGGCGGCGGTCAAGGCGGAGGGCAAGGGTTTGGCCCACCAGGTGGCCCTCCAGGCGGACCTCCAGGAGGCGGAGGTGGCGGTGGCGGTGGAATGGCGCCAACATCAGCACCTCCATCATTTACACCATCCCAAGCGCAAGGTTTTAGTTTGCAAGGTGGAGGTGGCGGAGGAAGTCAGCCAGGAGTCTATGCTGTTGATCCAGGCGCGATCAGACCTTGTTTATACCAATATGTCTATATCTGGCCAACATGGGGACCAGGATTTTGGGCATGGCTTACTTTTGCAGGTAGAAGATCGGTTGCAGGATTTCGCTGGACCGGAAATAGATGGATCTATTTTGGTATGGATACACGCCAAATCAGTTCATTTTATTGTTACTAAGAACAACCGCCTTTGTGCGGTTGTTTTTTTATCCTATAGGATATAGTGGTTCTTTAAGGACGCTCCATGTTTCATACATTTTCAAGTCAGACGGAATGCGTTTGGTTCCAACATATTGAGCTGCTTCCCAAACCAGAGGAGAACACCAATCTTTTACTAGATCATTAGTGCTTATCCATCTTGTTCCTCTTGAATCTTGATCTGGAATATCTGCTAAAGCCGCTTGAGAACTAATATCTATAAGACAATTAAAAAATACCGCTGTATGTTGCGAGTGCGTCCACGCCTTGTAGTTCCATGGAAGTTCATAACAGCGTTCCCCTAGTTTCATTCCTTTCTTCACCACATATCCCGTTTCTTCTAATACTTCACGAATTACCGTTTCGTATTCTGATTCACCATCAATAGGTGTACCTCCAGGAAGGTCGAATCGATTCTTATAAGGACCACCGTTTTTTTCAATTACGAGAAGTTCTCCCTTCTTGTTCAAACAAATGCAATAGATTCCTTTGTGTTTATGCATCTAATAAGCTCCCCCATAAAAAACACCTTTTCACCATACATGAAAAGGTATTTTGTCCTTTTATTCTTTTACCAGTGCATTTAGTTCTGAGGTTAATGCTTCAAACTTGTTGAAACTTTCAACCACTTGTTCTACACATCTATGCTGCTCTTCTACAGATGCAAGAACTTCTTCAACAGAACCACTTGATGTTTCAGCAATTCCAGAAACAGAATGAATTTCTCCAACAATATATCCGGTAGATTCATACAGTTGATTAATCAATTCTTGTACTTCGGAAGACTGTGCTGCAACTTGATCGGTGTTCGCTAAAATTTGACTAAAATTGTCTGCCGTTTTCTCAGTAGCATCAAGACTAGATGTGACAACCCCTTGTGAACCATCTACAAATTGAGCGGCTTGTTTGGCTTTGTTACGGATTTCTCCTAAGATTGCTCCAATCTGTTTTGTAGAATGTTGAGAATCCTCAGCAAGGCGGCGAACCTCGTCTGCAACAACAGCAAACCCTCGGCCCTGATCTCCGGCTCGCGCTGCTTCAATCGCTGCATTCAATGCAAGCAAGTTCGTTTGGGAAGAGATTTCTTCAATTGTCGTTAAAATTCCTTCTATTGATTCACTTTGCTGATTTAATTCATACATAAGAGTGTTTGTTTGCTGCATCAGCTCACTCACTTCTTTCATCTTAGATGAAAGTTCTATTACTTGGTTTTCTCCTGCTTTTGTAACGATTGCAGTTTGCTCTGAAAGTTTTTTCATATCATTAGAGTGCTGAAAAAGACCCTTTGCTACGTCATTGGTACTTGTAACAGAATGGCTCATTCCACCTACACTGACAGCCTGAGATTCTACACCTTTTGCTACTTCAGTAAAAGCATAAGTAATGTTGCTTGATATTTCACCTGTTCTTGTAACGTTATCCTTAACCGATTGACTAAAGTGATGCAGATTTTCTGTTGCATCTTTAATTTTACTCAACAATTGTTCCAATTTATCTTTATCTTTTTCAGATTGTTTTTCAGCAATCAAGATATTTTCGTGCATACGCTGTCCAATTCTTGCTTGGGCTACTAGAGCAGCGGTAATTACGGTTAAGAAAACGTTTAGAGAGATTATGATCTTTGGATCTTGTCCGGCAAACATTGTTTCTTTATATTGAAAAAAGAAGAAATTAGTTAACAATAATCCACTAATACCCGATAGTAAGATTGAAAGGTAGTTATGATACAAAGTGATGACTGCCAAGCATACATAGGTCATTAGGTAGGTAGAAATCTTTGGGTTCGTGTCTGCCATTATAACCGTCAGGATCGTTAAGCCGATAACAACAAAATATTGGACGGCAAAGGGAGCCCACTTTCGGTACGTCCAAATGGATAGTATGGTCATGATCACTAGTCCAGCTACACCATAAAACATGACACTATCTATGGTTTTTGTACTCGCATACGTACTTGCTAGACCAAGAAAATACATACCCCACAGCATTTTTGTAACTAGTTTATTCGTTTGTAAATTTGAGGCAAATGATGGATTCAAATTTCGTCATCTCCGTTTTAAAATGTATAAGTACTGTTTTTATATCGTCAGAATTCTTGTAGCATTTAAGAAGGTTTCCAAATTTTGTTTTGAATGCACGTTTTCTAATAATAAATGAATAGTAGATGAGATTCTTCTGCTATTAAACTTTTAATTCGAGGTGAGTACTATGAAAAGAAAGACTTGGATATTTGCTATCATACTATTACTAGCTGCTTGTAGCAGTGAACCGAAAAGCACCGATACAAAAGAAGAACCAGCTCAGAAAACAGCCGAGTCTTCACCAACTGAAAAGAATGAAGAAGTAAAAGAAGAACCCGTTAACGAGGAAGTAACTTCAATTGAAGAAGAAGGAACGTATATTGGTATGATTGACAATAATTCTATTGAAGTTGAAGCAGCAGGTGAAACATTAGTTCTTCGCCTAACAGATGAAGTAAGGAATGCCGTAGAGAGTTTGAACGATGGTGCCAAAGTTAACATCGTTTATAAGAAGAATGACGAAGGACAATGGGTGCTTGAGAAAATTACAGAAAAGAGTGCTCCAGAGGCAGCTCCTTCAAAAAAACTAACATACATAGTGGACGGAACTTCAATTGAGGAGGACGCGGTTTTAACTGAGAGTGAACTTAATTACCACTTTTATAAACTTCCGGATTTTGAATTTACTGCAGAGGAACCACGAAAAGATTTACTGTTTGCTACGAAATTTGCTGAAACATTTGTTAGGATAGAGCCCTTGTCAGAGGAATCGTCCATTGATGATCTTAAAGAATGGGCAAATGATGAGCTTGAAGCGGTTGGAGAAGTAAGTGAAGTAAACGGAAAAGAGGTCGCCGGACCGGCATTTGAAAAGACTTCGTTATTTATTACAGCATCAAAAGATTCTTATAAAAAATATATTGTGATTCAAGACTTAAGTAACGGAGATCAAGTCAAATATACGGTTAACCTGCCTGAACATAAGAACGCAGCTAAATGGGAACAAGCCATTTGGGCAATGCTTTCTACTCTTCAAACCAAATAGTGTAAAAAGCGTATCCTTTAGGTGCGCTTTTTTAATTGGTTACGACATAAAAAAAATAAATCATTATCATAAAAGTAGCGGATGGCATATAATATTTACAAAGGTTTAAAAAGTTTCCTTAAGGAAAGATAGGTGAATGCAATGTGGTATAAAGAGAGTTCTTTGTTTAAGCTGCAGCAATACACGATAATCCTACACAAACTTGGAATCTTTTCGCAGGAAGATAAGGTAGATATATTAGGTAAAATACAAAAGTATAAGATGAAAGTTGGTTTAAAAGACTAGGCTGCCTCAGTAGGGAGCCTCTTTATTTGTACATTTTTCTTTTACATAGAAAAGACCCGGCAGCAACTGCCGGGTCTTATATATAGGCTGAACTTATTTTTTAGTTACGTTAGCTGCTTGTGGTCCGCGAGCTCCGTCAACAATTTCAAACTCTACTTCTTGACCTTCGTCAAGAGATTTAAATCCTTCTGATTGGATTGCAGAGAAGTGTACGAATACGTCGTCTCCACCTTCAACTTCGATGAATCCAAAACCTTTTTCAGCGTTAAACCATTTTACTTTACCTGTTTGCATGTGAATGCCTCCTAGAACGTTTGCACTTTTGTGCTCTGTAATTACCAAACCACTTTCAAACTCTTAAGTTAAGATGTAATCCAGTACTGAATGGTTGTCACAAATATATCACAAGAAAAAAGCTCTCGCAAGGAACTTTTCTGAAAAATAGGAATAAAGAGTCAGGATATTTCCTCGTATGTAATCTTCAGTTGAATGTTATAGATTTTGTGAATTGTTTTTTTAAGGATTATTGTACATTGAACAAATATAAAATAAAAAACCACCTGCCTTCTATTCGATAGTAGGAGATGGTTTCAAATCGTGTGATGGTCGAGTAGCTACAATACCTGTCGCTTTTACAATCTGGTTTAAAATGTTAACTCGCGATTGATCATCAAAGTTTTGTGCTTTGACAAATGCGTAGCCATCTTCATTAGATACATAACGAGGTGGCAAATTGTTAAGTGTGATCGCAAAGACATCAGCTTTACAAATCTCACATTTGCAAGGTAGCTGAAGTTGTCCCCAATAATTCTTTAATGCTTCTTCTACTAAAATCTCCATGGCATTTTTTACATTCATGGGCTTTTTACCCCTTTATACACAATCTATATGTATAGAATAGCTTATTCTTACTACATATGTAAACTTTTACTGCAAGTAACAAGACTATTTAACTATAGTTTTTTTTGTAAACTCTCTATAATCATACTTTGTTACTAAATAGACGATAATATATGATTTTTCTGAAAATTAACTTGAAATCATATATGATTTGAGATTAACATAGGAATATGAAGACTAAACACAAAACAAATAAACAGCAGTATGCTTATCAAGTCATCCGTTCTCGTATCTTAGATGGCAGGTATCCGCCAGGTCACAAACTTGTTATTGACCAACTGGCTAGAGAGCTTCAAACAAGTGCTATTCCCGTTCGTGAAGCGATCAGATTGCTTGAAGCGGATTCTTTGATTTCATTTAAGCCCTACTCGGGAGCGATTGTTACCCCCTTCGATGAACAAGCATACTTAGAAACTCTATCCGTTTTAGCCGTATTAGAGGGTTTTGCGACTGCAGAATCATCGATCCACTTTCCTCACGAAAAACTTGAAGGTTTAAGAGTGTATACAAAGCTCATGGAAGATGCACTTGAACATCTTGATTATTCTCTTTTCTCCAACTACAACAAAGAATTTCATAGACTCACATACAACTATTGCAGAAATCAATTTCTATTAGAGCAGATTCATACAACTTGGGAAAGGTTAGGCACTGTTCGTAAGCAGGGATCAACAATGAAACCATTACGTATGAAGCGATCAGTTGCAGAACACTATCAACTAATTGAGATGATTGAAAGAAGAGAGGAACCAAAAATAATAGAGGCATTTGCTAGAAACCATAAGTTAAATACTCTAAAAGCTTTTCTTGAGGATTCCCAACAAAACTCTATTTAAGGAGATGAAAGCATGAAAGTAGAAGAAGTAAAGAAATCTCTAAGAGGGTCTATTGCTCCAATCATCACCCCTTTTCATGAAGATGAATCGCTAGATCTTGAAACACTTAAAAGTTTGATAGACTGGCATATCCAGTCAGGAAGTCACGGAATTTCTGTCACCGGGACCACAGGGGAACCGTCATCGCTGACATTAAAAGAACGTGAGCTTGTTATGGAAACAGCGATTAAGGCAGTGAATAAGCGTGTTCCAATCGTTCCAGGAACTGGATCAACCAACCATCAAGAGTCTCTTCATTTAACGAAATTAGCTCAAGAGATGGGAGCAGATGCCGCTATGGTCATTGTCCCATACTACAATAAGCCCTCTCAGCATGCCCTTTACAAGCATTTTAAACTCATCGCAGACTCAGTGGACATTCCACTAATCATTTATAACATCCCAGGAAGAACAGCAGTGAATTTGGAAGTAAAGACACTAGCGCGACTTAACGAAGACTGTCCAAACATTATTGGAGTAAAAGAATCCAATAAAGACTTCGAACACATTAACCGCGTTCTTTTAAATTGTGGACGTGACTTTTTACTTTATTCAGGCATAGAGTTGCTTTGCTATCCAATGCTTGCGATTGGTGGTGCAGGATACATATCTGCAACAGCAAACGTACTTCCTTCAAAAGTGGCAGAAGTATACAACGCTTGGGACTCTGGAAATGTAGAAGAAGCCCTAAAGCTTCACTATGATTTAATGCCTTTAAATGACGTTCTTTTTAAAGATACGAATCCTGCTCCACTAAAAGCTGCATTAGGTATGATGGGCAAGATCAACCCAAAATTAAGATTGCCGATGGACTTGCCGGCAGATTCTTTGCAAAAAGAAATAAGAGCAGTACTTGCTGATTATGGATTAGTAGAAAAAATAGGGAGTGAAGTATAAATGAAGCATGCACGCGTGATTTTTGAAGGAAGAGAGCAAAAAGGAACAGTTGTTGATGATGTAATTACGTTTTCATCAGGTAAAAGTGCAAAGGTAAGTGAGATTGAAACATGGCTGCCGCCGTTTCAGCCGAACAAAATGATTGGTCTAGCACTAAATTATGCAGATCATGCCGATGAATTAGGACTCGAAAAGCCAGCAGAACCTGTACTATTTATCAAACCAAACTCTTCACTTGTTGGTCATAAAGGTCAAGTGTTCTATCCGGACGGCGCCACTTACATGCACTATGAAAATGAACTTGCGGTTGTAATCGGTAAAGAAGGAAGAAACATTAAAGCTGAAAATGCGATGGATTTTGTAAGCGGTTACACCATTGCGAACGATGTAACAGTCCGTGATTTTGTAAACAACTGGTACCGTCCGCCGGTTCGTGCGAAAGGGCATGACACGTTTGGTCCAATGGGTCCATTTTATGTGGATGCTGCAGATATCCCGGATGTTACGAACCTTGAACTTCGCACGTATGTGAATGGTGAATTAAGACAGCAAGGAAACACGAAGGATTTGATGTATTCAATACCAGAAATTATTGAGTTTGTTTCATCATTCATGACACTTGAACCCAATGATGTGATCTGGACGGGTACACCAAAAGGTATCTCTCACGTTCACCCTGGGGATATTGTAAGGCTTGAGATTGATTATCTTGGAGTACTAGAAAATACGATCGTTGATGGACGTACAGAAAAGGTGCCAACTGGAGGGAAGGATCATGAAGCCGGAAATTAAGGAAATGATTCAGCACTATATTAACGGACAGTTTGTTTCAGGGCATAAAGGAGACTACTTTGTTAACGTCAATCCTTTTACGAATGAAAAGATCAATACGATAAGTGAAGGAACAATAGAAGATATTAATGCAGCAGCAAAAGCGGCAAAGGATGCTTTTAAGCAAGGTCCATGGGGCAAGTTGAAGCAGGAAAAGCGTCTTCAATACATCTATAAGATTGCTGATTTAATTGATCGAGATGTAGAAGAGATTGCGTTGTTAGAGTCTTATGACACGGGACTTCCTATTGCTCAAACAAGAAAAATGGTAGGACGTGCAGCGGATAACTTCAGATTTTATGCCGAAATGGTAAAAAACCGCATGTCAGGTGAAGCGTATCACGTAGATGACGAGTTCATGAACTACACGATTCAAAAGCCGGTAGGTGTAGCGGGACTGATTACCCCATGGAACGCACCTTTTATGCTTGAGACATGGAAAATCGCACCTGCACTCGCAACTGGGAACACTGTCATTTTAAAACCAGCTGAGTGGTCGCCATTAACGGCTAATAAGCTAGCAGAGCTTATGGATGAAGCAGGACTTCCAGCGGGTGTGTTTAACGTCGTTCATGGTTTTGGTGAAACAGCTGGTGCGTCTCTTGTTGCTCACCAAGATGTACAGCTCATCTCGTTTACAGGAGAGACGAAGACAGGTTCAGAGATTATGAGAAATGGTTCTGCTTCTTTGAAGCGTTTTTCAATGGAGCTTGGCGGAAAGTCCCCGATCATTGTATTTGATGATTGTGATTTCGAACGTGCACTAGATGCTTGTGTATGGGGAATCTTTTCTTTTAATGGAGAAAGGTGTACGGCAAACTCTCGATTGTTCATTCAAGAGTCAATTAAAGATGAGTTCGTGGCACGTTTGAAAGAAAGGGTAAACAACATCATCGTAGGTGACCCATCAGATCCAGATACAGAAGTAGGGCCGCTTATTCATACAGAACACTATGAAAATGTGAAACGATATTTAAAGATTGCAGAGGACGAAGGTGCAGAAGTATACGCCCAAGCACTCTCTGAATCTCATAAAAAAGGGAACTTTGTAGCTCCGACACTTTTATTAAACGTAAAAAATGATATGACGGTGGCACAAGAAGAAATATTCGGTCCAGTTTTATCTGTGATGACGTTTAAAGATGAAGAAGAAGTGATCGACTATGCAAATGATATTAAATATGGCTTAGCAGGCTATGTGTGGACAAACGATATGAAAAAAGGTCTGCGCGTCGCAAATGCAGTTGAAGCGGGGATGTTATGGGTGAACTCGCAAAATGTTCGTGATCTTCGTATTCCTTTCGGTGGCTCTAAGAATTCTGGAATCGGTCGTGAAGGCGGCCATTATGCGTTTGAGTTTTATACCGAAATGAAGGTGGTGCATGTTGCACTAGCTGACCATCACATTCAGCAGTTCGGAAAGAAAAAACAGTCGCTTCAAACCGAAGCGAAACATTAGGAGGGATTTCTTTGCCTGCACGCACGGGGGAACAATATATTAAAGGGATTTCAAAGGCTAAGAATAACGTTTGGATTCATGGTGAGAAAGTAGATGATGTTCCTTCTCATCCAGCATTTCGAAACATTGTAAGATCCATTGCTAATCTGTATGACCTCCAGCATGAAAAAGCAGACAAGATGCTCTATACCTCTGAACAGACAGGTGATAAAGTAGGCCTTTCTTTTATCGCTCCTAAAACGGTAGATGATCTCATCCGCCGCCGCGAAATGATTTCTGAGTGGGCGGGCTACACAGGTGGAATGATGGGTCGAACACCTGATTATCTGAATACGAGCGTCATGGCGTTTGGTACGTCGGGTAACTTTTTTGCGCAAAATGATCCGATGTTCGCAGAAAACGCAAGAAAGTATTATGACTATTGCCGTGAAAATGACATTAGCTTAACGCATACACTGATTCATCCACAGACGAATCGTTCGAAAAAGCAGTCTGAGCAAAAAGATCCCTATTTATCTGCTCGTATCGTTGAAAAGAACAAGGACGGAATCGTAGTAAAAGGGGCAAGATTGTTGGCAACACTCGGTGGGGTAACAGATGAGATCGTTGTGTTCCCATCAACGTTGAACAAAGCTTCTTCTGAAGATGATCCATACGCGATGGCTTTTGCTATCCCTAACAATACAGAAGGCTTAAAGTTTTTATGTCGCGAATCGTTTGATACGGGACGAAGCCAATGGGATCATCCGCTTAGTTCGCGATTTGAGGAAAGTGACGCAATTGTTGTTTTTGATAATGTGCTAGTACCTTGGGAGCGCGTTTTCGTAAGCGGCAGCTCAGATATTTGCAATCGAACGTACGTGGAGACGAACGCGATCGTGCATATGGCACATCAAGTAATTGCGAAGAATACGGTAAAAACGGAATTTGTACTTGGTGTCATCTTAAGTATGATGGAATCAATCGGCATCGATGTGTTTCCGCATGTTAAAGAAAAAGCATCTGAAGTGATGCTGATCCTGGAAACGATGCGTTCTCACCTTTATCGTGCAGAGCACAATGCTTCTATTGATAAGTACGGAAACATGACACCGGACTTCGCTCCATTGAACGCAGCTCGTAACTGGTACCCGAAAATGTATCAGCGCATAGTTGAGATTGTGAAAATCCTGGGTGCATCTGGTTTGATGGGGATTCCGACAGAAGCGGATTTTAATGCTGATGACATTGGTGAGCTTGTTCATCGTTATACACAAGGTGCCAACATTGATGGCTACGAGCGCACTCAATTGTTCCGCTTAGCATGGGACATTTCCATCAGTACGTTCGGCGGTCGCCAAGCTCTTTATGAATACTACTTCTTTGGAGATCCGGCACGTATGTCGAACATTTATTATGATCAATTTAACAAAGAGCCATATAAAGCGATGGTGAAGGATTTTCTGCAGCGCGTAAATTCCAAAAGCCATAATTACAGTAGTGTATAGGAGGAGTCGTCATGGATTTTAACATTATACGAATCGCGCGTGTTGTCATGAACGTAACCGACCTCCATGCTTCCCGTGATTTTTATGTAAACGCACTAGGTTTTATTGAAACTGCTGCTACGTCAGAGTGGATGGCACTACGCGGGCTGGAAGAGCACTCTCATCACAGCCTATTGTTGAAAAAAGCAGATAAGCCTGGCGTTCATGTAGTGAGCTATAAAGTTTGGGAAGGTAGCCACTTGAATGAGCTCGAAACCTTTTTTAAAGGAAAAGGCGCGAAAGTACTGTGGAAAGATGCAGATCCTGCAGTTGGGATTGGTAAAACGTTATGTGTAGAAGACCCTTCAGGTATACCTCTTGAGTTTTTTGTTGAGATGGAGAGTGTTGAGCGCTGCATCCAAAAGTATGATCTGTACCGCGGGGCTCGTGTTCAGCGTATCGATCACATCAACTGCATGGTTCCTGATGTGGAAGCGGCTGTTCAGTTCTATACAGATGAACTCGGATTTAGAGTTTCGGAATATACGGCAACAGAAGATGATCGAACATGGGCAGCGTGGCTTCACCGCAAGCCCACTGTTCATGACGTTGCCTTTATGAACGGAGAAGGCCCTCGTCTTCATCACGTAGGCTTTTGGCTGTCTGATCCGATGAGTTTGATTCATTGCTGTGATGTGATGGCGAGCATGGGATATGCGGACAACATCGAGCGAGGACCAGGACGTCACGGCTTATCGAACGCATTCTTCCTCTATGTTCGTGATCCAGATGGAAACCGAATTGAGTTATATAATGGGGACTATCTGACGAGTGATCCGGACTTTAAGCCGATTAAATGGGACATTAACGACCCGAGGCGACAGACGTTCTGGGGACATAAAGCACCTGACAGCTGGTTTAACGAAGCAACCTCTTTCTTGGGTTTGGAAAAAGGAGAGCCTGTAGAGCTGAAAAGTCCGACTCTAGCGCAGCGTAAGCCTGATTTTGTGACTTGATACAGGCGGAAAGTATTAGTGGGATAAAGAAAGCTGACTCCGAGTGAAATGGAGTCAGCTTTTTGGTATATTTTGATGAGTATTTGCTATCGGTAAGTCCGTTTGGTGCAGGTTCATGGAGGCTGGTGCTCGCTCAGGGGGATTTATGCTCGTTCCGGGAATTTATGCTCGCACCGGGAGATTTGGGCTCGCACCGTGAGATTTATGCTCGACCAGCAAGATTTATCTCGCTGAACGAGTCCCATCCAAGATTCACGAGCGCATCGCTCAAAAAAATCCTCACTCCAGTTCATCCTTTATAAAAATAAGCCCGATCTCGGTCAGACGTGTTCCTTTTCGTCCTTTTGCTTTCACGATAAATCCTTTTCTCTCCAAGAGGTCTAAGCGTAATCTGATTTGAGCTTCCGATAGCTTAACGCCTTGTGATTCCAAATCCATCAATAAGCTTTTTCGGCTGGATGCTTTACCAGAACGATGGTTGTGATAGATACAGCTCATAATCGCAACTTCTTCATTAGGAGCTATTAGCGGTAATTCCTCCGAGGTTGTTGCTATCTCTTTGATTACATCTCCACCAAGCGACCTCTCAAAACCACTTATCCTCATTACTTCCTGAGGCAGATCCATTACGGTAATCTTTTCTCCGTCGCAAACAGCGAGCATATAATCAATGGCATTCTTCAATTCTCTAACATTACCTGTCCAGGAACGATTCATAAGATGGCCGACGACTTCGTTCTCCACCTTCATTTTATTCGTAGTACGCATCTTTAAAAAATGACTTAGTAAAATGGGTATATCACCTTTTCGTTCGCGGAGAGCCGGAATTTTCAAATATAGAACATTTAAACGATGATACAGATCTTCGCGGAATAATCCTTGTTTTATGTCAGATGCGAGATCCTTGTTTGTTGCAGAAATTACCCTTACGTCAATAGGGAGTACACGAGTCCCTCCAACTCTCCGTAATTCTTTTTCCTGCAAAACCCGTAAGAGACGTGTTTGTAGTTTAACGCTAATGTCACCAATTTCATCAAGGAAAATAGTGCCGCCATCTGCTTGTTCGAAGAGTCCTTGTTTTCCTCCTTTTTTTGCCCCTGTAAATGCACCTTCTTCATATCCGAATAGTTCACTCTCCAATAAGTCTTCAGAAAGTGCAGAACAGTTTACTGCCAAAAATGGACCGTTTTTTCTTCCCGATTCGTTATGAATAGAACTTGCAAAGAGTTCTTTGCCCGTGCCGCTTTCGCCTTGTATAAGGAGGGAGAGGTCAGTTGCAGCCAGTTTCTTCGCAATATTTTTTGTTCGGACGATCTCTTCTGAGGCGCCGATGATATCGTTAAAAAAATACTTTCCAATATAACCTTTTCGCTTCAGTTCATATCGAGCTGCTTTCTCCATTGAGATCGTCGTGCTCGTGTTTTTAAATGTAGCAATCATCGTCTTTTCAGCCGGCAATGCAAACCGGTGAACCATAACATTTGTATCATTAATCGTAAAGAATTGATCAGATTGTTCGCTTTCCGTATTTGTTAAAAAGTTAAGCAATTCTTTGTCTTTTATCACTTGTTTGATATGTTTACCGACAGCCTGTTTATTTGAAGCAGTTGAAAATATGTTCTCAAGCTCTTTGTTAAATACCGTAATTTTCCCCGTGTAATCGAATGATAAAATCCCATCATTCACTCCATTTAACACTTTGTCCAAATGTTCGTTAAGTTGCAGAGCCTTTTGATTAGCAAGCGCAAGTTTCTTGGATAACTGTATAAATTTCTCTGTAAAACGTTCAGAAATGCTTGTTGCCAGCTCTTCTAAGACTCCAAGTTCGTTCAAAATCTCTGATATAGTAGTAATGTCGATCAAGCGTACGCCGATATTAATAATTCTCTTAACCTCTTTCGGCACGAGATGCATCTCGCCGGGAGTCACAGCGATATCTGCATATTGATAGTGAGGAATGCCAGGATAATAGGGAAAGTAATTCAAGTGATCAATTCCTAGATGTACGAGAGTTTGCACGGACTGTTCTACTGTTTGAGGAAAGTCGTTCACATACATAACATCTGTGCCTTCTGGTAGCTGTAGAAGCTGATCCATATATTCGTAGTTGATGGTGCGTCTTGCCGTAATCACTCTACAAGATTCAATCAAACAGTGAGCTACCTCACGTTTTATAAGATAAGAAGAGAGAATTACAATTTCATTCTCTAATCGTGTAGGAAGCATCTCTTCAGAAGAATAGCTTCTAATATGAAAATAATCGCCTAGTATGGATTGAAGTTGATGGGATAGTGCTATACGTGTTTCTTTTGTACCTGCTAGTAAAACAATCTGTTTTTTTGTATGCATCCTAAACACCTTCTTAATAATGGTCTTTTTTTGGTCATTAATTGGCTATATAACTATTATCTATTAACCATCCATTTAATGAAACTAAAACTTTAAAAACCTTTAACAAGGGAGACAGAATGTTGGCACAATTCTTGCAAATAATACATGATGAATTTTAGAAAAGGGGGAAGAAACGTGGATAAAAAGAAAAGAAAGTTTGAGATGCCGGATACGTTTGTTATCGTATTCTTTGTTGTAGCATTAATGGCTCTATTAACGTATATCATTCCGGCAGGTCAATTTGAAACGAAAGAAACGACCTATACACAAGGCGGAGAAGAGCAGACTAAGACAGTGCTTGTTCCAGACAGCTTCTCGTATGTAAAAGGAGAGGACGGTGAGCCTGCTACTAAAGGTGTCAGCTTGTTTGAAGAAGGCGGCGGTGCCGGATTCTTAAACTATATCTTTGAAGGATTAGTTACTGGGGATAAGTGGGGATCTGCTGTTGGGGTTGTTGCGTTTATCCTTATTATCGGTGGCGCTTTCGGTATTATTATGAAAACACGCGCGATAGAAGATAGTATCTTAAAGATGATTGACCGTACAAAAGGAAAAGAAGTCCTTATTATTCCAATCATGTTCTTGTTATTCTCTTTAGGTGGAGCGGTTTTTGGGATGGGTGAAGAAGCCATAGCGTTTGCGATGATTCTTGTGCCAGTCGTAATTGCTCTTGGTTATGATGCGATTACAGCAGTTATGATTACGTATGTTGCCACACAGATTGGATTTGCAACTTCCTGGATGAATCCATTTGGTGTAGCAATTGCGCAAGGGATTGCTGGAGTTCCTGTATTGTCCGGTGCACCATTCCGTATTGGGATGTGGGCATTCTTTACATTAATAGGTATTGTTTATACATGGATCTATGCTTCTAGAATAAGAAAAGATCCTAAACGTTCATTATCTTATGAGTCCGATGCATATTTCCGGGAAGATTTTAAACAATCGGATATTAAAGCGAATTTTGGAACGGGACATATTCTCATTCTTTTAACAATAGTAGCAGGGGTTATCTGGATTGTATGGGGCGTCGTTAAAAGAGCATACTACATTCCTGAAATTGCAACTCAATTTTTCACAATCGGTTTAGTTGCGGGTATAATTGGAGTAATCTTCAAATTAAATAACATGACAGTAAACGGTATTTCTGATGGATTCAAACAAGGAGCTAGAGATATTCTCCCTGCAGCCCTCATTGTTGGTATGGCAAAAGGGGTTATCATCATGTTAGGTGGAGACAACCCGGCTGAACCTTCTGTTTTAAACACAATGCTTAATGCAGCAGGTGGGCTGGTTTCAGATGTGCCTGTAGCTGTTTCAGCATGGATTATGTATGTCTTCCAAGCCGTGTTCAACTTCTTCATCGTTTCAGGTTCAGGTCAAGCTGCTCTTACAATGCCGTTAATGGCTCCGCTTGCTGACATGGCAGGCGTTACTCGACAAGTGGCAGTACTTGCATTTCAGCTTGGTGACGGATTTACAAACATGATCGTACCGACTTCCGGAGCATTGATGGGAACATTGGGAGCTGCACGTATCGAATGGTCCAAATGGTTCAAATTCCAGATTAAGTTTCAGCTATTGTTGTTTATCTTAGCTTCTATTGTAATTGTTACAGCAGTACTTATTGGTTTTAAATAATCTATCTTTGAAAAAATAAAGGAATGATTCACATGTTTACACTTATAAAAGGCGGTGAGGTATATGCACCTCATTATCTCGGTAAAAAGGATATTCTTTTAGCTGCCGGGAAGATCGCTAGCATCTCAGAAAATATTGATTGGCCTGCACCAGCTCTTGATATTCGTGTTATTGATGCAACAGGGAAAATGGTGACACCAGGTTTTATTGATGCTCATGTTCATATTACTGGAGGCGGCGGTGAAGGAGGATATAAAACAAGAACACCAGAAATCTATCTGACTGATATTACTAAAGCTGGCGTGACAACAGTTGTAGGAGTTATTGGAACAGACGGGATTGGGCGTACGATGACCAACTTGATCGCAAAAGCAAAAGCATTAAAAGAAGAAGGGATCTCATGCTTTGTTCATACTGGTTCCTATCAAGTTCCTGTTAAAACGTTAACTGGGGATATTGAAACAGACATAATGATGATCGAGGAGATTATAGGAGTTGGTGAGATTGCAATCTCTGATCACCGATCAAGCCAGCCGGATGCTCACGAACTTGCAAGACTTGCTTCACAAGCAAGAGTTGCAGGCATGCTTTCGGGAAAAGCGGGAGTGGTTAACATTCACCTAGGTGACAGTAAGCGGATGCTTTCTCTGATTGAAGAAGTGGTTGAGACAACAGATCTGCCGCTCTCTCAGTTTTATCCAACTCATATTAATCGAAACTCGTACTTATTTGAAGCTGGAATTGAGTACGCAAAAAAAGGCGGTATCGTTGATTTTACTACGAGTACAACGAAACAATTCTTAGAAGAAGGCGAAGTCAAGTGTAGTCTAGGTTTAAAAAAAATGCTGGATGCTGGTGTGGCTATTGAACAAATAACCTTCACGTCTGATGCGCAAGGAAGCTTACCTTCTTTTAACGATTATGGTGAATTTACAGGATTAAGAATCGGAAAGGTTGATTCTCTTTACAATGAAGTGAAAGACTCGGTTTTACAAGAAGGAATACCGTTTCAAAACGCCATTCAAACGATTACTTCTAATCCAGCAAGAGTACTTAAACTAAAACAAAAAGGAAGGCTGGAAGTGGGGCTTGATGCTGATCTTGTCATCATAAATGAAGACTTTGGCATACATTCAGTGATTGCATTAGGACAACTCATGGTCCATGACGGTGTCGCTATTATAAAAGGAACGTTTGAAGAGTAAGGAAGCGAGCGTATCGCTTCCTTTTTCACTTTCAACTTATGAAATATATGGTAAAATAGGTGACATACATAATTTTTCTTAAAAGGTGGCGATGATGTGGCAAAACAAGAAATTCCAACAACGTTAAGTCCAGAATTGTTTGAACACCTGCAAGGCGAACAACTTGTCCTCTTAGGGACCGTTGACGTAGAAACGAAAGCTCCATCTGTTAACGCGATATCATGGGTAAAGAGTTTGTCGAGAGAGAAGATTCGGTTTACGGTTACGAACAATTCACGCATCGTAACAAACATTAAAGATAATCCTCATGTGGTGCTTACAGTAGTAGGGCTCGAAACCGTGTATTCGATAAATGGAAAAGCCAACATACTGCAAGAAACAATGGAAGGCGTCCCGTTAAAGCTTGCGAAAATTGAAGTAGATATTGATCAAGTGTTCGAGAGTATGTTCTGGGGTGCTAAGATCGTCCAAGAACCAGTTTATGAAAAGACGTATAATGAAAAGAAAGCGAAAGAATTAGATGTACAAGTATATGCCGCTCTGATGAAGTAAGGCTGACTTTTTAGCAACTAGAAGAATCGTACAAACCGTCAAAACACTATGTTGTGGCGGTTTTTTGTTTATATTTAGATTTGTACACATAAGGGTATATGAAAAAAGGGGGAAATAATATGCCGATCATTTACCGATTGTTTCTTTTATCAGGATTTATTTCAATATTCGTGGGAATTACAAAGATCACGAGTCTTGTGGAAACAAAAGCAGTTGGTCTGAATATTTGGGGATATTTTCTCCTGCTATGGGGTATTGCTGCATTTTTATGTGCGCTAAACCGTTTTAATATTCGGTGGATAAACAAACTATTGGCTGCAATGGGAGTACTAATACATGGAACAATAGTGATGTTTAGTCTATTGTTTCCTTTGGAAGCTGAGACAAAAGCAATGGATGTTATTAATTTCTTGTACCCTTTGATGTCTTTTATCTCTGTATGTTGCTGCGCGTTTATTCTGGGACAAAAAAGTTATAAATCACATTCAAAAACATTCAGCAAATAGTGAACTTTTTTCACTTTATGATAAAATTAAGTGATCAACTCCTTGTTTTTCTTTAAGGTTGTTTTAAACAAGGTAACTGTGGCAACGATGAGGGTATGAGGAAGAAAAGGGTGAACGATTGATGGACTGGCGAAACTGGGAACGATATTTTACTGAAAAAAACATATTAGAGCTACTTGATCAATACAAAGATCTAGGTTTCTTGCCAGGAGTATTGCTACCTATGCTTGAATCATTTCTGCCGATCCTTCCGCTTTTTATATTTGTAGCGGGAAATGCAGCAGCATACGGATTTTGGTTAGGCTTTCTATATTCGTGGATTGGGGTTTGCGTTGGTTCTATCATTGTGTTCTTACTAGTTCGACGATTTGGACAAAAACGATTTTTGAATTTTTTAAACAGACATACAAACACAACTCGAATGCTAGGATGGGTAGAGAGGCATGGTTTCGGTATGCTTTTTCTAATTTACTGCTTTCCGTTTACTCCATCCGCTCTAGTTAACGTTGTAGGCGGATTATCTCGTATTAATGTTAAAACCTTCCTGCTTGCATTAACTCTCGGTAAATTGGTGATGATCGCGATCGTTTCTTTTATCGGCTATGATTTTATTGATGTGTTGAAGAGCCCTTTAAAACTTGGGATGATTGCTTTTGGCATTTTTGTATTGTGGCTAGGTGGTAAAATAGTTGAATCAAGACTTAAAGAATCAGAGCATCGGGCGTGATGATAACGCCCGATGCTTTTTTGCTTTCACGAAGCTCTTTTTCCTTGAATATAGTTAAAAAAGAGGAAAGGAGACTTTGTATTGATTAAGATCAAGTCACAAAAGCAGATTGAAAAGATGCATGAGGCAGGAAGGCTGCTCGCATCTTGTCATAAAGAATTAAGTAAGCTTGTTACACCAGGTACAACAACATTGAAACTTGACCAATTTGTTGAGAAGTATTTATTAAATCACGGAGCAAAGGCTGCTCAAAAAGGATATATGGGCTATCCTTTTGCAACTTGCGCTTCTGTAAATGATGAAGTATGTCACGGGCTTCCGAATAAAAAACCGTTAAGAGAAGGGGATATCGTAACGATTGATTTTGTGGTGAATCTAAACGGGTGGTTAGCGGATTCTGCTTGGTCATATGGAGTAGGAAACGTTTCTAAGAAGTCTGAAGACCTGATGGAAACAACAAAGAAAGCTCTATATAAAGGCATAGAACAAGCTCAAGTTGGTAATCGTATAGGTGATATTGGTCATGCGATCCAATCCTATGCTGAGAATAAGGGCTATTCTATTGTTCGAGAGTTTATCGGGCATGGTATTGGCCGTCACATACACGAAGAGCCTCAAGTTCATCATATCGGAGAGCGAAATACGGGAATTACTTTAAAAGAGGGTATGGTTATAACCATTGAGCCTATACTCAATGGAGGTCTGCCGCATGTTAGTTTGTTGCAGGATGGTTGGACGGCCGTCACTTATGATGGAAGTCTATCCGCACAATATGAACATACTGTTGCTATTACCAAAGATGGGCCAATTATTTTAACAGAACAAGCTTAAAATAAACATTGCCGCATATTCTTAATGAAGAGCGGTAATTTTTTTTGGTCTTAAGGTTATTTTTTTAAAGTAACTTGACATATACAAGTTACTCATTGTAACATACTAACATAAAGTAAGTAAAAATCATGAAAAGAAAGAGGGTATTACGAGATGGTATCATTAGGATTACTTATTATTCGATTAGTAGTGGGTCTAGCTCTAGCAGCACATGGAGCGCAAAAGTTGTTTGGATGGTTTGGCGGCTACGGGTTAAAAGGAACTGGGGGCTGGATGGAATCCATCGGTATCAAACCAGGGTATACGATGGCTCTATTAGCAGGTCTTGCTGAATTTGCAGGAGGACTTCTGTTTGCTGCCGGTTTATTCACAGAAATTGGTGCTGTTCTGATTGCTGGTACGATGCTTGTGGCTGCTGTTAAAGTTCACTTGCAGAACGGGTTTTGGGTAACGGCGAACGGTTATGAATTTAACCTTGTTTTAATCGCTGTAGTGGTAGGAGTCGCCTTAATTGGTGCAGGAGATTATTCTCTTGATTACCTTTGGTTAAAATAGAATGGAATACAGAATTAGAATGATGAAACCACTTTATGACAAGTGGTTTTTTTCTTTGGTCATAAACGGTATTACACACGGAGAGGATCAGAAGAAAAGATTCAATACGATACCATAGTCATAGTTTGAAAAATCACTTATAATGGTGAAGTACTTTTATAAGGAGGTGACGTTCCTTGTTTAAAGAGATGTCAGAAAACCAGATTTTATTATATGTCATAAAAAACTTAAAAGAGTTGCGGAAAAAAGAGTTCCAACTTTTAATCGATGAACTTCACCCGTATGATATTGCAAATGTTTATAAAAATTTGCCTGAGAAGCACAGACATAAGTTTGTTACCTTTTTAACAACGAGACAGATTGCCTCTTTGATTCAAGAATTAGAAAGTGATCTTCAGATGGAGATTCTGAACAAGCTAGGCATTGAGCGGTCATCTCACATCATGAACTTAATGGAGAACGATGACTTAGCTGATCTTCTTGGCAACTTGGAAGTTAATGAGATCCAAGATTTCCTATCTTCCATGAAAGCAGATGAATCGAAAACGGTTCAAAGCCTTATGCAATATGATTCAGATACTGCTGGTGGTATCATGACCAACCGGTTTGTATGGATTCCACAAGTTTATACAGTTAGAGATGCGGTTGAAAAGCTAAAAACATTCGCCGGTTTCGCAGAGAATATTTATTACTTATATGTAAT
Organism: Fictibacillus halophilus; assembly: GCF_016401385.1. Taxonomy (NCBI): domain Bacteria; kingdom Bacillati; phylum Bacillota; class Bacilli; order Caryophanales; family Fictibacillaceae; genus Fictibacillus; species Fictibacillus halophilus. The sequence goes on from NZ_JAEACF010000001.1 coordinate 780,068, forward strand.
TGATGACGATAGAAAGCTTGTTGGTGTAGTCTCTTATCGTGATCTATTATTAGCAGAGATGGATGAGAAGATTGAGGAAATCATGTACAGCAGGGTTATATCCGTACCTGCGGAGACAGATCAAGAAGAAGTAGCGCGTACCATTGAGCGCTATGACTTTATTGCGGTCCCTGTAACGGATGAACATGATCGTTTGATCGGGATTGTTACAGTCGATGATGTGCTTGATGTATTAATTGAAGAAGCTAATGAAGACATCGAGAAGTTATCGGCAACGGGTAAATCCATTGATTTTCAGACGAGTGCACTTGTAGCTTCCTATAGAAGACTGCCATGGCTTATTCTGCTTTTGTTTATAGGAATTCTATCTGGAAGTATTATTAGCACGTTTGAAGGAACGATTGAACGCGCGGTTGCACTAACGTACTTTATGCCAATGATTGCAGGTATGACAGGGAATACGGGCACACAATCTCTTGCGGTTGTAGTTCGTGGACTTGTATCTCATGACATCGATCGCCCGACCATTATGAAACTAATACTCCGGGAATTTGGTGTTGGTTTTATCATTGGGATTACATGTGGAATCCTCATTTCGATCGTAGCTTATCTTTGGAAAGGGAATTTAATATTGGGGCTAGTTGTTGGTAGCTCTTTGTTCTTTACATTAATAATCGGTACGCTTGCAGGAACACTTATTCCTTTATTACTCTACAGATTTAAGATTGACCCAGCTGTAGCTTCAGGACCTCTTATTACCACACTGAATGATATTTTTTCCCTTTTGGTATACTTTGGTACGGCAACAATGTTCTTATCCTATTTACTATAAAAAGTTATAGAGAAATGTAGTCGCCATTATCTGTTTTATTACAAACAAGTAGCGTTAATAAAAATCAGTCTTCGGACTGATTTTTTATTTTGAAAAAATGTTGCATTTTCCCAGTTTGCGGATAAAATTAAAACAACATAAGGAGGAGAGTACTAATGATAGTGAAGCTGGATCAAACGTGGCACGAAAAAGTTATGGACTATTTAAGTGAAGAACCTGCACTAAACTTATTTATTATTGCTGACATTGAGAATTTTGGTTATGAAACAGATTCTCAAGATGTCTGGGCAGATGTTGATGATAACGGAACGATTACAGGTATTCTTCTCCGTTATAAAGGAAACTACCTTCCTTATGGAAAAGGGGAGATTAACGCACAAGCATTTTCAGAAATCATCAATGGAGATACAAGCTATGAAATGCTTTCTGGTAAAAAAGAAATTACCGAGCAGTTTATTCCCTTTTTAAATTTTGAGCGAACAAAAGAATTGTATTTTGCTGAATTGAAGGATGCTAAATCATTAAACAAAAAGATTCCTAGACAAAACATCTTACAAGCAGAGCCAAAAGATGTAGATAGCCTTATGGAATTAAAATACTTGATCAAAGAGTTCTCTATTGGAAAAACAGCTAGAGAAAGCTTGGAACAAGCATTAACGACGAAAACAGGTCGGACTTACTTTATAAAGGAAGAGGATGTAGTTGTTTCTTGTGCATCTTCTACGGCTGAAAATTCAGTGTCAGCGATGATTGTCGGCGTTTGTTCACACCCGGAAAAAAGAAACAAAGGGTATGCTTCACTATGCATGGAAGCACTATGCAACGATATTTTAGCTGAAGGAAAAACACTCTGTCTTTTCTATGATAATCCAAAAGCTGGCTCCATCTATAAGCGTTTAGGTTTTGAAGATATTGGGTTTTGGAGTATGAACTATGCTGTTCAAACAGCCGAAATACAAAACCAACAAGAAAAAGTGTTATAAGCAAAAAGATTGTTGCTTTTCTCCTTTTCTCCTTTGACAATTGTTTGGAGTGGAAGGTGCGTGCCTACCACATGAAATACCTCTTGCAAGGCATGCGATGAGGAAGTTTACTACGATAGCAATAACGTGTAGACGCAGGAGCAAGAGATCTATAAAGGTGGGAATTCCGAAAATTGGAAGTGGCTCACCGCCTGCCCCGTGGAAAGCGAGCAGCCTGGAACGGAAATCAACACTACCAAAAGCAACAAAGTTTACGAAAATAGCTTAAAAAAAGACGGCAAAATCGCTCTCTATCGATTCCGCCGTCTTTCTCTATTGTTACCCAAGCTTCCGTTCTGAAGCTTGTTCATGTGAAGTATTCTTTTCTTCATTAGAAGTTCTTAGTGGAATTTCTTTCAAGAATAAGAAGGTTAGTAAGAATGCAGTACCAATCACGATGGCACCAGTCAAAAACACACCGTTTAAAGCATGACTCAGTGACTCGCGCAAAATACCCAGCACTTGTTTAATGACGTTTAAGGATTCAGGTGGTAATGCGCTAAATTTTTCTAAAACAGCTTCTTGGTTCAGCAACACTTGTGGGTTCGCCAGCTCTTTAATCTGCTCGCCCATTTCAGATGTAAAATTAGGAGAAGATGCGATTAACTTTTGAGACTCTTTGTTAAAGTGGTCTGCTAGAGAGTTGTTCATTACACTTCCCATGATTGAAACACCAATCGTTCCGCCAAGCTGTCTGAACAGCTGAACAGATGAAGTCGCAACACCCAAATACTTATGCTCAATCGCGTTCTGAACAGTTAAGGTGAAGATCGGAAATGCGATTCCAAGTCCAGAACCAACGAGAATCATATTAAGGATTGCTGTCGTATTAGTCGTTTGAGTATCCATAAAATGCATGCTCGTCATACCACTGACCATGATGAACAATCCAAGCATAGCCAATTTCTTGTACTTACCTGTCTTTGTTATGATCTGCCCGCTCATTGTGCTTCCTGCAACCATAGCAAGTGTTAAGGGCATCATTACGAAACCGGATTTAGTTGCGGAAGTTCCCATTACACCTTGAATAAAGAAAGGCATATACATGATAGACCCAAACATGCCAGCCCCTAAGAAGAATCCGATTATATTAGAAACGGTGAACACTTTATTTTTGAACATATCAAGTGGTAGGACAGGGCTTGATACACGCTTTTCCGTTGCAACAAACAAAAAGAAAGCTACGATCGTTACAATGAAAAGTCCGATGATTTCTACAGAAACCCAATCATATTGATTTCCTGCCCAGGTAAATGATAGGAGAAGAGGAACCATTGTTAACGTTAATAGCAACGAACCTGTGTAATCAATAGATTCTTTCTCCTTTCTTTTTACAGAAGGAAATAAAAAGTATATAGCAGCAAAAGCGACAAGGCCAAAAGGAAGGAAGATCCAGAATACCCAATGCCAATGAAAGTGATCGACGATGTATCCTCCTAATGTAGGGCCAAACACGCTTGCTAAACCGAAAACGCTGCTCATAATACCTTGCCATCTGCCGCGTTCGCGAGGTGGAAATAGATCACCAACTGCTGTGAAAGCTGTTGACATGATCATACCGCCTCCAAAACCTTGAACACCTCTATATAAGATGAGTTCTAGAATGCTTCCAGATATACCGCATAAAAGTGAACCTGCTGTAAATACGCCGATCCCTAAAAGGATAAATGGTTTTCTTCCATAGATGTCAGATAATTTTCCAACTAAAATAGCTGTGATACTTGAAGTGAGCATGAAAATCGTAAAAACCCAGCTGTAGTATTCAATTCCACCAAGATCAGCAATGATCTTTGGTAGGGACGTACCAACAATTGTTTGGTTTAACGCTGCAAAAAGCATAGCAGACATGATGGAAAGCATAATAATAACTTTCCGCCGCATTTCTAGATGTTCCATTCATCGTCCTCCTATTCATGTTATAAATATTTCACAATGTGAATTATTTTAGAAAAGGAAAACTGCTTCATTAATCAAGCAGTTTTGTTGAAGAATCTATCATTCGCTTTATGTCTTCGTCTGTTAAAGCAGCAAACTTTTTTTCTAGGTAATTATTTTTAATGCTGTCCATTTTTCGTGCGATTTCTTTACCGTCTTCAGTAATTTCCAAATAGACGATCCGACGGTCTGAATCCGATCGTACGCGCTGAATATAGTTCTTGCCAACAAGCCGATCAGTAACTGCAGTAATATGGCTTGAGGAAACTTTTAATTCGTTAGCGATTTCGGAAGCCATTAAAGGACTTTGAATAAATAAAGTCTGAAGAACAGCAAACTCATTGCTAGGAATATAATCAGAGTACACTTCGTTTAGACCTTTTCTTAACGTACGAAAAAGTCTACGTAGGCTCATTTCCAATTCGCGTTCTAAATCGTTTCTTAATGGGGTTTGTTCTCTATTTTCCATTTTAACACCCTTGCTTTTTGTTTCTTCTTCTACTAGTATATGATAATTTATATTTAATAAGAAAGAAAGTAAAAGGTTTAGGGAGAAACGGATTATGAAAAATTCAACATTATTTTTTGTGCTTTTAGGCATTGGATTTTTGATAGGAACAGCTTACTGGGTTTGGGCGATCACAACTCAATCACAACCAGGTGGATTGTAAAAAAAGAGCCGTAATGGCTCTTTTCTTGTTTTAACAAACACTTCTAATTTAAATAAATGGGAGGTGTTGAGATGAAAGAAAAGTATCAGATTATAACTCAACTTATTAAGAAGGAATGGAAGCAACGCCCAGGCGGTAATCGTGTACCACGTTATGCGGTTGCTCACGATACCGGTAACCCTAACTCAACTGCTCAGCAGAATTATGATTATTTCAACAGCAGACAGCTAGACGCTTCAGCACATGTTTTCATAGATGATAAACAGATATTATTGATTATTCCATTACATGAAAAAGCATGGCACGTTCGCTCTAACGTATCGGATGCCAATGAATGGGGAATTGGAGTAGAGCTGTGCTATGGACCGTCGATTGATTTTAACAAAGCTTATAGCCGTTACGTATGGTTTTTTGCTTATTTATGTGAGATGTACCATTGGGACCCCGCTCGGGACATAAAAGGCCACTTTCAGTTAGATCCCAAACGTAGAACGGATCCTTTAAACTGTTTTCACCAATACGGTAAGACATTTCCGTTTTTCATTGAAGATGTTAAGTATGAGTTGAAAAAGTTTGTTGTTAATCAGAACGAGTTTAAAGAACTTGTTACTGCAGAAGGAAGGCTCTATAAGGTGCAGATAGGAGCATTTACATCAAGAAAAAATGCCGAAAATCTTTCTCGAAAAGCTAAAGCTGCAGGATTTGCTGTTCATATCGATTATTCTTAAGAATAATAGCGAAAACAGCCTTGAAAGTAGTTGGATTCTATTCCAGGTTGCTCGCTTGCCTCGGGGCAGGCGGTGAAAAGACCAATTTTTGTGAGAATAGGTTTTAAGTATACAAATTAATGGTAAACAAGGAGGAGGTATGCCATATTTTCTGTGTACATAGGGGGAAACAGTAGAACATGGAGCAACAATTGAGGGAATTAGGGAAAAAGATCATTGAACATAAATATGATCTATCAAAGAAAATTGATGAGGTGCGCTTATCACGTGGTGAGCAACCAGCAGATCTTACGGAGTTTGTGCTGAAATTACGGGGAGAACTATTTTCATTCTTTGGACAAGCTCTTTATGAAGACATGAGAACATCTGAAGAGCAATTTATTAGCTGGGGAAGAAAGAATGGTGAGCTTGCTGTTCAACACGAAGTTCCATTAGATAAAGCCTTAAGCAGTACTAGGTACTATAGAATGGTACTATGGAATTTCATTCGTAACGAAATGAACAACGAGAAATTCACCGTTGAAACAGTTCTGAAAGCTGCATCGATCATCGACCCATTATTGGATGAAACGGTACATGCTTTTAGTGTCGCATACGTTGAAAATAATAATCGTGTACTTGGATTGGCTCGAGAAGCGATTGAAGAGCTCTCTGTACCTGTTGTAAGATTGACAAGAGCAGTTGCAGTTCTTCCACTCGTAGGTACGATTGATACGCATCGGTCAAAGTTGATTATGGAAACGTCCCTTCAAAAATGCATGGAATTACAAATCGAACATCTATTTATCGATCTATCTGGTGTAGCAGTGATTGATACGATGGTAGCTCATAATTTATTTAAAGTTATCAATTCTCTTAAGCTTTTAGGTGTTAATGTAACCTTGAGCGGGATGAGACCTGAGCTCGCACAAACAGTCGTATCGCTAGGAATCAGTTTCGACGGATTTTCTATTGCTGGAAACTTGTATCAGGAGCTTGAAGCGATGGGGATACGACCTCAAAAGAATAAATAAAATAAAAATACTTGCCTTTTTATTAAGGCAGGTATTTTTTTCTAGTATAAAAAGAACGTTTGTTCGCATATAATATAAAAAAGGAGGTTGCTTCATGACTAACTTATTAATGAGATGCATAGAAGAACGAGTTGGAATAGAAATGATCTACCTCTCACAAAAAGGTGATATTTCACATCGGGTTGTAATTCCATACTCTTTTGACGGTCAAACCATTAAAGGATACTGTTCAGCCAGAAAGCAGATTCGAAGTTTTCACATAAGAAACATATTATCCGTACATTCACGTTTTTTGTCTTCTTGAGATTGGAGGGATTGTCGTGCAATATGGAAGCGAAGAAGAGCGTTCGCTTATTGAAAAATTTGTGATGTATCCGATTTTACTTACAGTGTTTAATCGAGATCTGCAGATTATTAACGGCTCTCCATTTAAATTGAGACAGCCATACGTTGCATTAGTAGAGCAAATTATGAATCAAATCAGCAAGGATCTATTTGATGTAAGAATCGAATTGAGAAAACGAAGAATTAAAGTAATGGATGCACGGCGTGAGGAAGATATTACAGAATATGAAATCTTTATTAGGGGTTACCGTGAGATTATGAGGTTTCCAAACATCCATCTAAAAAATAAAGCAGAAACTCTTATGCTTTATTATCTACAAGTGACCATAGAATAATGGATAAAGCGTGCAAGTTTCATTTTTTATAACAACTGTATACAATGAACGTATTGCAGGAACATAAGATAATGATAATAGGATTAGAATTTGAATTGAGGAACGTTATGGAACACTTTATCCAGCTAGCCAGAAAATTGAACAAGGAGATTATGATTGAAAGTCAGAGCCCTTTTGATCCGGTATGTCCCGTTAATACTCCACACCCTTGGCAGATGCTAGGCTGTGGGAATTATGCAGCGGTTTTTTCACATCCCGATCATCCAGATTATGTAGTTAAGATTTATGGCAGGGATGAGCACGAATTATTAGAGGAAAAAAAGGTTTATGATCGACTAGGCACACACCCAGGATTTTCTGTTTGCTATTATTCGGAACAACGGTTTTTAATCTTAAAACGTATTGAAGGAATGACTCTTTACGACTGCGTGCATAAAGGAGTAAAGATCCATGAAAATGTGATTTATGACATTGACGAAGCAGTAAGGCATGCGAGAGACAAGGGATTGTTTCCTAATGATGTGCATGGGAAAAATGTGATGATATCCAATAATAGAGGAATTATTGTGGATGTTTCTGATTTTAGTCGATATGAAACTTGCAGAAAATGGAAGGATTTACGAAGGGCTTATTTCACCATTTACAAGAAAACTCTTTATCACTTTCCCATAAAGATTCCGTATTTTGTTTTGAACGGAGTAAGGATAGGGTATAGGTACTACAGAAAGTTAAAAATATCCAAAAGTAAAGGTCATAAATAATAGGTCTAATGAATCATTAAAATCGTTGGCACAAATTACCTAAGTAGGATATAATAACTATAAATCAATAGAAACCTTTGTTATTAAGGGCAAACCAGTTGAAAAGCTGGGACGCAAAGCTATGGGCCTAAAGTATGGTGAACATGCAATGGCAGCCGGTTGCCAAAGGGAAACGGACTCATGTTTAGACACAAGCGTTTCTATGAAGCTTTAATTTTAAAGTGTGTAGTTAGAAGGACTTATCACACTTTAATAATCAAGCGGTCATAGAGGTTTAAAGTATCTAAAACATAAATAGAAGCCATTCCCTTTATTAGGTGATGGCTTTTTGTATGTAATTTTTGAGGAATTTGAGGGGTTGTAGAATGGAAAACTTCCAACTAGACTTACGCGCACTCAAAAAAAACTTGTTGCCAGGATTTATGAAGTCTATTCCAGCTATGATACATACACACAAAGAGCATCTAAGAAATAATGAAGACTTTCATACGTTTTTAAACGGTTTTGTTGAGCAATATGAAAAGATACTAGAGAAATTTTTACGCGGAATCGTGCATGCTGTCTTTTTAGAAGAAGAACGATTTGAGTCTTTTTTAAAACATGGAGAACAAAAAGCATTTCGTTCAGGTATTCATTTTTTAAGACATCAACGAATTCCTCATCAAGCATTAGCGTGTTTTACAACGAGTATTAGTGAATCTGTTTTATTTGAAGTAAAAAAAGCAACGATAAACGAGCCGTTAGTGATACAACTGTTCATGTTAGATCGTTGGAATCGGATTTCTCACAGAGCTGTAACAGGATTTCTAAGCGGTTTCTCCTCTCAACAATTTAAAGATCTTAAAGAGATTAGCATTCGCGATCCACTAACAAATCTGTATAATCGCCGTTACTTTTATGATTGTTTAGAAAAAGAGCTCACAAAAGCGCACAAACTAAAACTTCCTCTTACACTTGTCATGTTCGATATTAATAATTTTAAATTAATCAATGATGAGCTAGGACATCACGCAGGTGATGAAATTCTTCAGCAGATCGCAGAACTTTCCAAGCGGTTAAAATTGTTCTCTGGATTTAGATTTGGTGGAGATGAATTTGTTTTTCTATTACCAGGAATCACTGAAAATGAAGCGTACATCTTAATTGAAAAGCTAGAGAGTCAACTTATCGTTTGGAATGATTCCATCTCATTAGCATACGGTGCAATAGAACTACTTGCAGATGCTTGCGAGAATATCGATTATTATCTACAGCTGGCTGATGAGCGGATGTACACGAACAAAAGAGCTAGGAGTGAAAATAAATCACTCATTTAATCAATGTGAAATAAGGGCCTTTCTGCAATGTTTTTTCGCAGATCGTATAATGCAAAGGAAGATGACTGCATGAAAGATTCATTTACGATTACCGAACACCGTTCTGAAACCATATCGTCTTTATTACGGTGGTTCTTTTTAGTACTTTGTATACCTGTTTTTTATTATCAACCTATTTCAAGCGTGCTCAAATATGAAACGGATACTTTTCCGATTCTCTTTATAATAGGGATCATATATATGACATCCACACAAATCGTATTGCATAGATTGCCTGAGACGTCTTTGTACTACCGTGTCTTTACCAGGGGTGGCATTGTTTTTGATTGTCTCGCTTACGCCTGGTTGATGCAGCTTTCAGGTGGAGCTGACAGCCCGTTTGTTTCTGTAGGTTATTTAATCGTTATTCATGCCGCTCTGTATTGGAGGTTAAGGGGTGCCTTCATAGTAGGAACAGCGAGTTTTGCCATCCTCTGCTACTTTTTCATAAGAGATAGCGGATATATGAACACACTTTCTTCCTTTGAATTTTTGATGAAAAGTATCTTCTTATGGTTAATTGCTTTTTACGGAGGTGTGATTGCTTCTAAAGAAAGACAATATTATTTTGAGAAGACTATGTATCAGCTTCAATCGGAACAAGACTATTTAACAGGTTTGCTGAATCATCGAAAATTTCAAGAAGACGTCTTGGAAAAGACAAAACAGAATAAGCCTTTTACACTTGTGTTATGTGATATTGATCGTTTTAAATGGTTTAACGATCAGCATGGTCATTTAATCGGTGATGAAGTGCTTAAGCTTGTTGGAGCTACATTTAAACGCTTCATTTCTCTAAAAGAAGGAGAAACTTATCGATATGGAGGAGAAGAGTTTGCCTGGATTCTCCATACGACATGCTTAGCAGAAGTGAAAAATACAGTAGAAACAATCAATTGTCATTTAGAAAACTTTCCGTACACGTCAGATGAAAAGGCGTTGCCTGTTACACTTAGTTATGGCATTGCGAATTATGTAGAAGGTGAAAAACCTTCGCAGATTATCCAAAGAGCTGATATGCTGCTATACGAAGCAAAGGCAGCAGGGAGAAATACATGTAAACTGGATACTGTCAGAGTGGAGGAAAATCAGCTAACGTTGTAGCGGTTTTCCTTTTTTGTTTTGTAAAGCTAGCTGTCTATTTTAAAAAGTAGTTGATTTCGTTTAGGGCGATTCCTCGTTATCGTGTAATCTTGTTTTTTGCATTAAACCGGTTTGATACGTTTACAGAACTATCCTATAACTACCAGGAGAAAGTGATTCTTTTTAAAGGTGGGAGCCTTTGATGTCCTAGTAGATTATGAGATAATAGAGTTAGAATTCAAGTGCGGAACAGGGGATGAACATAATGAGTTTGCAATTTATTTTGGGACGATCCGGCAGCGGAAAGTCCCACTCTGTATTTAAGGAGATTCAAAGAGAACTTACAGACCGTCCTTCAGGAAATCCGATCATCTATCTTGTACCAGATCAGATGACTTTTCAATCAGAGTATAAGCTAGCATCAACACCTAATCTATCCGGAATGATGCGTACGCAAGTATTTAGTTTCTCAAGGCTTGCTTGGCGTATTCTTGGTGAGACCGGTGGTTTGACAAGAATGCATATCACTTCTACCGGAATAAGAATGATGCTGCGAAAAATCGTCGAACAAAAAAAAGAAGATCTTAAAATCTTTCGAAAAGCCTCTGAACAAAGTGGTTTTTACGAATTGCTTGAGTTAATGACCACAGAGCTTAAACGATATTGTGTTAGTGCAGAAGATCTTTCGTGGAATGCTGAAACACTGCTTTCGCTTGGTCAAAAAGAAAATAATAAAAAAGTGCTTCAGGATAAATTATCCGATCTGAGTGTCATTTCAAGTGCCTTGGATGAGGCGCTGATTGGGAAGTATGTTGATTCAGAAGATTATTTACGTTTGCTTCAAGCAAAGCTTCCCTTATCCGAGAGCATTAAGGAAAGTGAAATTTACATAGATGGATTTCATTCTTTTACTCCACAAGAACTAGAAGTTACGGCGGGATTACTGGCTCACGCCAAAAAAGTAACCATTGCCCTTACGACCGATGAAACTTTTACTTCGGAGTCAGAGCCTCATGAGCTAGATTTGTTTTATATGACAAAAAAGACTGTTCAGTCATTAACAGCGCAGGCAAAAGAACTCGGTGTATTTGTGGAAGAACCGATTTATCTTCATGAGAAACCAAAGTTTAATTCAAGGGCAATCGCTCATATTGAAGAGCAGTATGATCGAAGACCGGCTATACCGTCTACCAAACATGAAGGGGTACAAGTAGCTGCAGCTGTAAATGTTCGATCAGAAGTGGAGGGAGCAGCAAGGAAAATTGCAGAACTCGTTCGCGATCAAGGTTATAGATATCGTGATATCGCTGTAACAGTACGAAATACAGGTAGTTATCAAACACTAATTGAAACGGTATTTACAGATTATGAGATACCTGTTTTTCTAGATCAAAAAAAATCTATGCTTCACCATCCACTGATTGAGCTTATACGTTCGTCATTAGATATTGTTTTAAAGAATTGGCGCTATGAAGCTGTTTTTCGAGCCGTTAAAACAGATATGCTCTATCCGCTGGACGAGATAAGAAAAACGACTTCTGAGATGAGACGTTGTATGGATGAACTTGAAAACTATGTATTAGCACTTGGTATTCAAGGCAGAAGGTGGACAGATTCAAAACCTTGGAAATATAAAAGATTCAGAGGGTTCGAAGCAGAAGATTTTGGAAAGACCACCCGTGATGATGAAAAAGAACAGCTGATCAACGATATGCGGGATATGATTGTATCCCCATTGAGTCGTTTATCTAAAAACCTGTCAAACAGCAAAAGTATCATTCAATATTGCAAAAGTCTTTATCAGTATCTTGAAGATCTAAATGTACCGATGAAACTTGAACGCTTGAGAATTCATGCGGAATCAGCAGGCAAACTACGAGCGGCATCTGAACATGGTCAAGTTTGGAATGCGGTGTTAGGTCTTCTCGATGAGATGGTAGAGTTGACTGGTGAGGAAGAACTTTCGAAAGAAACGTGGATGCAGATGCTTGAAACAGGGCTCGAGAGCCTTAAGTTTGCTCTTGTTCCTCCTTCACTAGATCAGGTTTTAGTAGGAACAATGGAAAGGTCTCGTTTTACGGATGTAAAAGTAAATTTTGTTCTCGGCGTAAATGATGGAATCATTCCGTTAAAACCAAAAGATGATGGATTGCTTTCAGAAGATGAAAGAGAAGCTCTTGATCGAAACGGTGTGGTGCTTGCACCGACTGCACGCAGAAAGCTGCTTGATGAGCAGTTTATGATCTATCTGGCATTAACGAATGCTAGTGACCATCTGTTTGTGTCGTATGCCCTAGCAGACGAGGAAGGGAAAACGATGCAGCCTTCTATGGTCATACAGCGATTGCATGACCTTTTCCCAGATTTAAAGGAAGAACTATATCAAAACGAACCCACTGCACAAAATGATATGGATTTCGTGCAGCATCCAATAAAAAGTATCTCTTTTTTAAGTGCGCAACTCAGAGAATGGAAAAAGGGTTATCCGATTTCTTCTGTTTGGTGGGATGTATACAATTGGGTGATTGAAGACAAAGAGTATGATTTCTATGCGAAGCGAGCTCTTTCTTCTCTCTTCTATTTTAATCGAGAAGCACCTCTCAATTCATCGGTATCAAGAGATCTTTATGGCGATAAGATTTTAACGAGCATCTCGAGGATGGAGCTTTTTCAGTCATGTCCATTTTCTCAGTTCATGTCGTATGGGCTAAAGCTAAAAGAACGGCAAATGTACAAGCTTGAAGCGCCCGATATCGGACAGCTTTTTCATGCTGCGTTAAAACAGATGAATGACTCGCTTCAACAAAGAAGCGTAGCTTGGAGTGACCTTTCAAAAGGAGACTGTTATCGTTTGGCAGGAGACATTGTTGAACTCTTAGCACCACAGCTTCAGCATGAGATCTTGTTAAGTTCGAACAGACATCTTTACATCAAGAAGAAGCTAAAAGAAGTCGTGGGAAAAGCTTCACACATATTAAGTCAGCACGCGAAGGCGAGCGGTTTCACTCCAGCAGGTCTTGAATTAGCATTTGCTTCTGGTGCAACATTGCCACCATTAACGTATAAATTGCCCAATGGAACGACTATGGAAGTTATAGGGCGTATCGATCGTGTTGATACGGCAAAAAGTTCAAAAGGACTTCTTATGCGCGTGATTGATTATAAATCCAGCTCGACAGGTCTCAACTTAGCTGAGTTATATCATGGCATTGCTCTGCAGATGCTGACCTATCTAGATGTGGCGGTCACACATTCAGAAAGCTGGCTGGGTGAAGAGTCCGTTCCAGCAGGCGTTTTGTATTTTCATGTACACAACCCGCTTTTAAATCAAAAGAAACTGCTTAGTGTGGAAGAAATCGAAAAAGAAGTGTTAAAGAAGTTTAAGATGAAAGGTTTAGTTCTTGCTGAAGAGGAAGCCGTTCACCTTATGGACAGTACTATGGAAAAGCGTTCTTCTATCATTCCTGTCGCCCTAACTCAAAAAGGATTTCATAAGTCACATTCTTCCGTGGCCTCAAGAGAGCATTTTGACACGATGCGAAAACATGCTCGAAAGATGGCAGTGAACAGTGGAGAAGGGATTACAAACGGGGTGATCGATATCTCTCCTTATGAGATGAAGAAAAAAACACCTTGTACGTTCTGTTCGTATAAACCTGTTTGCCAATTTGATCAAACACTTGAAGAGAACCAATACCGTCAACTTCGTTCAGAAAAAGATGACGTCATTCTAGAGAAAATGCATGAGGAAGGAGGAAATGTGAATTGAAAACTTTAATCCCAAAACCAGAGGGTGCAACATGGACGGATGAACAGTGGCAGGCGATTCAGGCCAGAGGAGAAAACGTTCTCGTCGCTGCAGCAGCTGGATCAGGTAAAACGGCTGTCCTTGTCGAACGAATCATCACGATGATACGTGAAAAGGTTGCTGACGTAGACCGGTTGCTTATTGTAACTTTCACTAACGCTGCTGCTGCTGAAATGAGAAAAAGGATAGGAGAAGCAATCGATAAAGAGCTGTCTTTAAATCCTTCATCTCTACACTTAAGAAGACAGCTTAACTTGTTAAATAAAGCATCGATCTCTACTCTTCATTCTTTTTGTATTGAGGTGCTTCGTAAACACTATTATGAAACGGATCTCGATCCTGGCTTTCGTGTAGCTGAAGAAACAGAAGCCGAACTTATTCGCCAAGAAGTGATTGAAGATTTATTTGAAGAAGAGTATAGCAAGGGAGAAGACTATATTTTCTACCAAGTGGTCGATGCTTATAGTTCGGACCGAAATGATATCGAACTGCAAAAACTGATCTTATCGCTTTATGATTTTGCTCGTAGTCACCCTGATCCGAGCGGATGGCTAGATCAGATGGCGGAAACGTATCAGGTCCAGGCGACTTCCATAGACGACCTTCCTTGGACGAAGGAGCTTCTGTTCGATATATCGCTCCAAATAGAAGGGCTACGTTCGTTGGCGCTAAGAGCGATAGAACTTAGTCAGCTATCAGGCGGGCCACTCGCATATGCAGAAACACTGCAAGAGGATCTTGTTTTCATCGAACGATTACTTCATGCAAAAAGTAGTTGGAATGAGCTTTATGAGGAATTTCAATCTTATGATCCTCCTAAATTAAAAGCAATCCGTGGGAAAGATGTAGATGAAGAACTAAAGAATAAAGTAAAAGCGATGAGAGATAGCATCAAAAAACGGACGAGCGCATTAAAAGAAGAATATTTTGAAAGACATCCAGATTCGTATATCGTTCATATCGAAGAGATGGCTCCTGTCGTTAAAGAACTTTCTTCCTTAGTGAAAAAGTTTGGGGAACGTTATTTGGAAGCAAAGCAGGAAAAGTCTCTTGTTGATTTTGGTGATCTTGAGCACTATTGCCTTCAAGTATTAAAAGGGGAAGGGTCTACGATGGATGCTCCCGTCCCATCAGAAGCGGCTCTAGAATACCGCGGAAGATTTGTAGAGGTATTAGTCGACGAGTATCAAGATACGAACTTTGTTCAAGAATCCATTGTACGCTTAGTATCAAAGGATGGGGAAGCAGGAAACATGTTCATGGTAGGTGATGTAAAGCAATCCATCTACCGATTCAGACTAGCAGAACCACTTCTATTCTTATCCAAATACAAGCAGTTTACGAAAGAAGGTGGCAAGGGCTTGCGAATTGACCTTGCCAAAAACTTTAGAAGTCGAAACGGAATACTTCAAGCAACAAACTATTTGTTCAGACAGATTATGAACGAAACAGTAGGAGAAATTGAGTACAACGATGATGCTGAACTAAAGCTCGGTGCCACTTATTATCCTGACCAAGAGGGAAATGAACCAGAACTTCTTTTGATTAATAAAAGTCAGCCTGTAACAGATGAAGAAGGGCTTGAAAATGGAGAAGTAGAAAAGTCAGAGCTTGAAACCGTCCAGTTAGAGGCAAGAGTTATAGCTGAAAAAATAAAACAGATCGTTGGAACAACGGGGAATTCTCCTCATCTCGTTCTTGATAAGCATACAAAAAAGTTGCGTCCTGCAAAATACAAAGACATTGTCATGTTGTTCCGTGCAACCTCCGTATGGGCACCGGTCATATTAGAAGAGTTCAAACAGCAAGGAATACCAGCGTATGCTGAACTCTCAACTGGTTATTTTGATGCGACTGAGATTCATGTCATGATGTCACTGTTAAAAGTGATCGATAACCCACTGCAAGACATACCACTTGCCGCTGTTCTTCGTTCGCCACTTGTAGGAATGACAGGTGAAGAACTTGCAGTGATCAGATTGAAACAAAAACAAGATAATTATTTGGGTGCCGTAGAACTGTATCGGGCAGAAGGAGATAACCCTGGTATTCAGAGTAAGGTATCTAAGTTTTTAGACCAGCTAGAAAAATGGCGTCATCAAGCACGCCAAGGATCTCTTTCTGATCTGATCTGGGACATCTACCGGGAAACCGGATATTTTGATTACGTAGGCGGATTAACCGGCGGAAAACAACGACAAGCCAACTTAAGAGCTTTATATGATCGTGCGAAAATGTATGAAAGTACATCTTTTAGAGGGCTTTTCCGCTTTCTTCGTTTTATTGAAAGAATGCAGGAGCGAGGAAAAGATCTAGGTGCGGCAAGAGCTTTAGGTGAACAAGAAGATGTTGTTCGTGTCATGACGATTCATAAAAGTAAAGGTCTAGAGTTTCCGATCGTTTTCGTTGGAGGCATTAATAAGCAGTTTAATACAAGAGATCTGAACGAAAAAGTTCTTCTTCATAAAGAACTCGGACTAGGAACTCAATATATAAATCCAGAGTACCGAATTGCCTATCCTACCCTTCCGAAGCTTGCAATTGCCGGAAGAAAGAAAATGGAACTGATCGCAGAAGAGATGCGAGTACTATATGTCGCTCTTACACGTGCTAAAGAAAAATTGTATTTAGTCGGCACTGTAAATGACATTGAAAAATCTGTGGATGCATGGAGTGACTCTCTTTATGAAGAAAGCTGGATTCTACCAGACTTTGAAAGAGCTGGTGTAAAGAGTTATCTCGATTGGATCGGGAGAGCAGTCATACGCCATAAGAACGCAGATCCCCTTTTATCACTCCTTGGTACAGGTGAAAGAGGCAGAGGTGAAGTTTATGTGGATGAAACAGATTGGAAGATTACCGTTCTGCAAGCGAGTCAATTTGAAGAGTTAGAAGTAGAAGCGAAAGAAAAACAAGAAGAATTGCTGAAACGGTTAGAGAACTATGAAAGAGTGAATCTTGCTTCGAATGATTTTAATGAAGTTAAACGTCGACTCGAATGGAGTTATACACATAAACACTTAACACATACCCGTTCCAAACAGTCAGTTACAGAAATTAAAAAACAATATCAAGCAGATGAGTACAGTTCTACAGAACTAGTAAAAGCCGCCCAACAAGTCATACATGAGCGGCCCAAATTTATGCAAGAAGAACAGTTGAATGCTGCTGAAGTTGGTACAGCAATGCATATGGTCATGCAGCATATTGACTTTAGAAGACCAGCTACTCTAGACTCACTTCAAAATCAGCTTGCAGAAATGGAAACGAAAGAGCTGCTCACAAGAGAACAAGCTCAATACATTCAACTTTCTCAGATTCAGCAGTTTATGGATGGTCCACTCGGCGAGAGAATGAAAGAGAATGATAATTTGAAACGAGAAATTCCATTTAGTATGGCCCTCCCAATATCAGAGATTCAAAGAGATTGGTCAGGCGAAGATGAACATGTACTTGTACAAGGTGTTATTGACTGTCTGATTGAAGAGGAAGATGGATATATATTGATTGATTATAAAACAGACAAAATTACGAACCGCTTTACAAACGGCTTTACAGGAGCAAAAGAGATCCTGTACAACCGTTATGAGTTGCAGCTGAATTTGTACGCAAAAGCCATTGAAAGAATATTAAAGAAGCCTGTTAAAGAAAGTTATCTTTACTTTTTTGATGGTGGACACATTCTTCAAGTGAAATAAGGAGGGATACGATGCGATTACTTCATACTGCTGACTGGCATCTTGGGCGCTCATTGGAAGGACGTAGCAGACTACAGGAACAACAAGATTTTCTAGATGAACTCGTTGAGATTGTCCAGCGAGAAAAAATAGATGCTGTACTAATGGCGGGAGATGTATTTGATACGGTAAACCCTCCAGCTATGGCAGAGCAAATGTTTTATGATGCGCTGTCACGGATTAATAGAAAAGGAGAATGTCCGTTTATCGCGATAGCGGGGAATCATGATCATCCAGAAAGACTAGCTGCATCATTCCCCCTTTTACGAGAACTGGGCATTACGCTAGTAGGTCTACCAACACTAGACCTTCAGCGTATTCCAATAAAGAGAACGGGAGAAATTTTAGAAATCGCAGCATTACCTTATCCTTCAGAATCGAGACTAAAGATGCTCTTAAGTGAATCTGCTGAAGAACTAGATGTAAGAACCCAATATGATGATTGGGTTGACTCTTATTTTAAGCAGATCACATCTCACTTTAGTCCCGGAAACGTGCATGTTGCGATGAGTCATCTTTATGTCGCAGGAAGCAAGGAAACTGAATCTGAGCGCCCTGTTCATATTGGTGGTGCATATACGGTAGCTGCAGAAAGTCTTCCGAGTGCTGCTCAATACGTAGCTTTAGGCCATTTGCATCGTCCTCAACGAATTAAACGAGCAAAAACAGATGCTAGGTACTCAGGGTCACCGCTATCTTATAGCTTCTCAGAAAGCGGTCAAGCAAAATCAGTGTCCATTATTGACGTTGAACCAAATGGTATAGCAGAAGTTGAAGAGCTCCATTTACGTTCAGGAAAACCACTAGTAGCATGGGAAGCTAGAAATGGTGTCTCAGAAGTCTTTCAAGGAATTCAGGATGGTCTGCATCATAATTGCTGGATTGATCTATCCATACATGTTCAAGATGCACTGTCGATGGAAGAGATTCAACGACTTAGAAAAGCACATGAAGGCATTGTTCATATCAAACCTGTGTTTCAAGATAAGTCTGGAGAACAAATCTCTGTATCTGCTCAGAAACTACCAGTTGATGAACTATTTACAACGTTTTATAAGCGGCAAACAGGCGGAGCGATACCAGACCATGACTTAATCTCTTTATTTCTAGATCTTGTTGGAGAAGAGGAAACAGAAGGAGAGGGACAAGAATGAGACCTATAGCATTAACCGTTTCAGGTTTGCAAAGTTTTCGAGAAGCGCAGTCCGTTCCTTTTCATGAGCTTTGTTCTGGTGGAGTCTTCGGTATTTTTGGACCCACTGGAAGCGGGAAGTCCACGATTCTAGATGCCGTGACACTAGCGTTATACGGGAAGGTAGAACGAGCAGCTGGTGGAACACACGGAATTATGAATCAGGCTGAAGATAAACTGTCTGTTTCGTTTTCTTTTCAAATAGGTGAAGGAGCTCAGCAAAAAGAATACAGTGTGGAACGTACGTTTAAAAGAAGTGGCGAGCATTCCATTCGAACAACTACTTGTCGATTAATTGAAGTGGTGGATGGTGAATCTGTTGTTCATGCAGACAAAGAACGGGATGTCACACGTCTTGTTCAAGAGCTGATCGGTTTGACAATCGATGACTTTACGCGAGCAGTTGTACTACCTCAAGGTAAGTTTGCTGAATTTTTATCGCTTAAAGGTGCTGATAGGAGACAGATGCTCCAACGATTGTTTCAGCTTGAAAAGTATGGAGATAAACTAAATCAGAAGCTAAAGAAGCGGTCGGACGAACAAAAAAACCGCTTGAATGAAATCACAGCTGAGCAAACTGGTCTTGGAGAAGCGTCCTTTCTGACTCTACAACAGGCTAAAGCCCATCTCAAAGAAAATGAGAAAAAATTAGAACTAGTATCAAAACATTATAAAAAAGAAGAAGAGAATCTCAAAACACTAGAGGTTTATTGGGATGCCCAAGTCCAAAATGAAAAGCTGATTGAAGAAAGAAACGAACTGAAGAAACAGGAAATTCCTATGGAACGTCTTCAGAGTGATTTAAGGAAAGCTAATTTTGCAGACAGAATTTATCCTTATGCGAACGAATGGAAGCAATCACTCACACAAGAGAAAAAAATACGTGAAGAGCAAGAGCAACTAAGAACACAAACTGAAAAATTTAAAACCATTCTTGAAGAGCTAGAAGAGAAATACGAAATCGCTAAGTCGGCAATCAATCAGAAAGAGCCTGTTCTTATTGAAAAGAGAAGTGGCTTAAAAGAGGCTCTTGATTGGGAAAAAGATCTACAGGGAAAAAATGAAGTATCACTAAACGAAACGGAAAAATATAAACGATTAGTGACCCTGCTCGAAGATAGTGAAAAAGCAGAATATGATGCATCACAAGTTCTTAAGCGTGGAAAAGATAAACAAACAGCATTAAAGGAAGAATTATCTCAGATTGAGATCACTCAAAAAGAACGCCATTTCATTCAACAAGCCATTCTGCTGAATCAACGCATAGAAGATGTTCAGGATGAAAAGCAAAAAATACTAAATGAACTTTCTGAAGCAGATACTGAGATGAATTCTGCAGAAAAAACGAAAAAACAGGTGGGTTCAACAGTAGCTGAAAGTTATGCTACAGGTAAGAAATTATTGAAACATATCCAACAAATATACGAAGAAGTATCAGAAGCTCTGCGTTCGAACGAAAAGTTATCAAAAGCTCTTATGATTGAGCTTAGAGAATCCAAGAACGAACAAGAAAAAATGAGAATAAACCTCCTAGCTGCACAGCTTTCTGCGGAGTTAAAAGAGAACGAGCCGTGCTCTGTATGTGGTTCAACAATCCACCCCTCACCGAATCAAATGCACGGAACAGTAGAACATAATAACGAGCATATTCAAGAATTAGAAGAAGCGAATGAACGTTTGAAAGAACACTATCATGCGTTGAAACATTATAGTGAGGGTCTTGAAAAAGATTCTCTAACGCTGTGGAAGAAATTACAACTTGCTAACGCTGAAATTGCAGCATCTGATCAAAGTACGGTGATGGTGGAGAAAGAAAAGTTCAGCGCATTCTCTTTTGAACAAATTAAGGACCATTTAACGAAGGTAAAAGGAATTCAGCAAGACAAGCTCCTCATTGAAGAGCAGATGCAGAATCTATTGTCCAAATTAGACAACGAACAAAAACAATATGAGCGGATCTCTATTTCTGTTGAAAAGTGTGAAGAAGCAACTAACAAATTAAAAAAACAACTTCTTTTGATATTGAAGAAAATAGATTCTATCCAATCGGAATGGAAGCAAGCCGAGATACCTTTTTCACCAGATGAGCTAAAAGAAAAGCTAAAACTTTTTCAACAAAAAGAAAGTCGTCAATCCGAAATCGTAAGAAGCTTAAACATTGCAGAGGACTTCCTAGAAACACAAACGAAGAAAATGGAAGCAGCCAAAGAGCAAAAAGCAGAGTTGAATATGAGTTTAACGATCTCTTCTAATCAACAAGAAATGCTTCATAATGAAATTAAAATTCTAAAAGAAAAGCTGTATAACAGAGTGGGTGATGAGAACGTTCAGAAGGTTCTTGATAGAACGGAGTCTGAGCTTAAGAATCTTAAGACGACATTCATTACTTCAGAACGTGAATACGAAAAAGCAAAGCAGCAGTATGTAGAATCCGACAAAGTATATCATTCGGTTGTTCAACGCATGAATGATGCAAGATCAAGAGTAGAAAAAACTGAGCATGAATGGAACAACCAGTTAAGTAAGTCAGAATTTGATTCATATGAAGATTTTAAAAACTGTTTAAAAGACGAGCAAGTTCAGATGGAATGGGAAAAGCAACTGACTGATTACAATGATCGTTGTAAATCAAATAGGATGGCACTTGAAGCGATAAAGGAAAAGCTGCCTGCTGAATTCCTTTCAGATCAACAAGTTGCGTCTGCAAAATTGGAGCTGCAGAGACTTAAACATGAAATGAATGAAACGCATGAGGCTGTTGGAGAAGCACGACAAAGATATATGATGATTGAGAAGAATCATACACGTTACAACGAATTAGAGAAGGAAAAGAATAAAGTATCAAAAATATTAGAGCAACTGGGTAAACTTCAAGGTGTATTCCGAGGAAATGCTTTTGTTGAGTTTATGGCAGAAGAGCAGCTGCATCTTGTTACACGTGATGCGTCTGGCAGACTCGCAAAACTTACTCGGGGACGTTATGCTATTGAAGTAGATTCAGCAGGTGGTTTTGTTATACGAGATGATGCCAACGGGGGAATTAAACGACCAGTTACTTCTTTATCTGGTGGGGAAACATTTTTAACTTCACTTGCACTCGCGCTTTCACTTTCCGCTCAAATTCAGTTAAGAGGGAAGTTCCCCCTTCAGTTTTTCTTCCTTGATGAAGGATTTGGTACACTTGATCAAGAACTGTTGGATACAGTTGTAACAGCTTTAGAAAAAGTTAGAATGGAAAACTTTTCGATCGGAGTAATATCTCACGTGCCTGAATTAAAAGCAAGATTAACGAAACGATTGATCGTCGAACCAGCTGAACACTCAGGCAGGGGAACTCGTGTAAAATTAGATCAGATGTAAAAAAGATTCAAGGCATAAAAGCCTTGAATCCTTTTTTTATTCTATGATTCCATGACCGATGACTTTAACATTCACTGAAGCGGTATAATCTATATTTGGATACTCTTTGTTCCAATTTAATTTTTTCCATGTTGGATGATGAAACGCTATAAGTTTTCTGCCAACTCCAAAAGCGTCACTGTTCATATCTTGCAGCTTTTTAAGAATGTTATTTGCATCCTTCGTTAATACCTTCGTTAGCTCTTGTTCGATGTTTTGAATTTTCTTTTTAGAAGTAAGATTATCCCTCGGATACTCTGTAATTACGACTTTCATATCAAGTTTAATATGAGCGGCTATCTTATCGTCAGGAGAAACATTCACAATGAAGGTCCGTTTATTCTTTTTTACTTTTATAGAGACATAATTCAAGATTCTGTCTTTATGTTTGTCTGTGATTTTTTTTGTTAATGACATGGAAGGATGCTTCTGTTTTCCGGTGAGCAACGTATACATAACCCCTTCGGCACCATAGATCTTCCCTACCATCTTATAGCCATGAAAAATGGCAATGCCATTAACAGATACATCATTCTTTTCTGAAACGAGATAAGGTAAAGCAAAATCTTGACCAGGATCAAACATAACGGGACATATTGTCTGAATATTTTCTGCTGGAACAATGGAAGCATTCTCTGCTGATCGCACAGATTCGTTTAAATATTGACCAATACCAACCGTGGTTTCTGTTTCTTCAAATTTTGAACTGATTACATCAGAAGCATTCCCTTTTGCTACGGCAATTCGTGCATTTAGAGCGGATTTAGGATCTCGGTAGAAAACATCTAGAATGTGATAGATGTCGTTTTCTGCAGCGCTTTCTCCTAGTATTACAATTAAGTTCTTAGAAGCTTCAACTTGTTCAGAAACTTTTCGATCTAATTTAATTCTACTCTGTCGAGCTGTGTTTCCAACAGCATAAAAGACTTGATTATTAACTTGACCTGCTCCTGTCTCAGTATTAATGGATTGAGGAATAGAAGCGGTGTTTCTTATTTTTCCATTTTTTAAAATATCGAAACCAGCCGCTCTAACTAGTTTAGTCTCGTTCAACTGTGTCTGATCCCAACAACCAGATAAAAATAGAAGACAGGATAAAAGAGAAATGGATATTATCCTTCTCATGTTGATGCAGCTCCTTTTTCTTTTCTCTTTTTGATAATAGCAATTAGCAATAAGCAGATTGGAAATAGAGCAGAAAAACTCAAGGCAGTCATACCGATTATTTTGGACCAAGTTTGAATATCAAGTTTACTTCCCGGAATTGAAGCGATTAGAGCACAAATAATTCCTACATAAGGAGCGGAAGATTTATGATGTTTCATTTTAAACAGCGTCTGTACTCCTTTTGCTGTAAAGAACAGATAACTAATGAGAGAAGTTGTAACGGATACAATCCATATAGAAAGAAAGATTAAATCGGTTCTTTCCAAGATTTTAAAAGAGAATGCTTTCAACATATACAGCACAGGCTCTGGAACAATAACAATTTCTACAGGATTGAAAAAGATATAAGTAGTAAATGTCACAAAACAATAGAAAAGAGTTACACATAATGAAGCATAAGACATAGCCTTCAACTTACTGTTCGATCTCCCTTGAGTATAAGCCAAAAATACGAGTGCTGTGTCGAACCCTAGCAAAGAGATCAATGCATCCGTAGAACCTGAAATAATGGTCTTTACACCTACCGCTCCGAGTGGAAAAGCATAAAGAAGATGAACGTCTGTATAGGCATATGCTACAAAGAAAAATAGTAAAAGTAGCATTGGAGAAACTAGCATCAAGAAACGGGCGATCTCTCGTGCCGTACATGTTACACAATAGACACAAGTAAGAGTTAATATTAAAATGACCACGAACCTTGGAGTGTGAAAGAAAATCCATTTTGATACGATGCTGTTGTACAGGATTAGAATAACAACACAAACAGAGAACAAATGAACAACGAATAAAATATTCAGAACAGCTCCGAGTTTCGTACCGACTATTTTAGGTATAAAATCAAAGATTGTTTGCTTAGGGTACATCTCGCATAGTTTCCAAATCGCAAGTATGGAGATCTGAATAAAGAGTCCTGCTAATAGTAAAGATATCCAGCCATCTGTTTTCGCTTTGGCGAACAATGTATATGGGAGTGAAAGGACTCCAACTCCAATCTGAGATTGGATAATGACAAAGAACAGCTGTCTATGAGTTATCGTATGGCTGCTATTCATGAGTCTCCCACTTTCTTGTATGATTATCTTCATCTTTTTTAATTGGCTTAATATCACTAGGACGAGAGTTCATCTTGAAAAATGGCAATCGAATGATTGTATCTTTTAAATCTCCTATTTTAAAAGGTGCAAGTGGTGCAAAGTATGGCGTACCAAAAGAATATAGACGACAAAGATGAAAGAACATGATAATCAATCCGAATACGATTCCTAAGAAACCAAATGTTGCGGCAGCTACCATAAAAGGAAAGCGTAATAAACGAACTGCCAAACTCATCTCGTTGGAAGGGACTGTGTAGGCAGCAATCGCGGTGGTAGCCACAACTATGATCATCAGGTTTGAAATGAGTCCTGCTTTTACAACTGCATCCCCAATTACTAAGCCTCCTACGATGGCAATGGTGGAACCAATCCTTGTCGGCAGACGAATAGCAGCTTCACGAATTAATTCGATCGTGAGCTCCATGACTAACGCCTCAAATAGTGGGGGATACGGAATATTTTCAAGTGAACTTTTCATCAAAAGGATGAGGGCAGATGGAATTACTTCGAAATGAAAAGAAACAATCGCTATATAAAAGGCTGGTAGACCGATTGCGATGAAAAAGCTGAACAATCGAATTAATCGGTAGAAACTTCCTAACATCCAGCGTTTGTTATAATCATCCGGTGTTTGAAAGAATACGAAAAAATTTACGGGAGCAAGGTTTACAGTCGGTGAGCTGTCATATAGTAAAGCTACTCTTCCTTCCATCAAGTTTGCAGCCACACGGTCAGGGCGTTCTGTACTTAATGTTTGCGGAAACAGACTAAAGGTCTTATCTTCAATACTTTCTTCAATATTTCCCGGAGTCATAACAGAATCCGCTTCAATCGAATTTATTCTTCGTTCAACTTCCTGAAGGATTTCAGGATTTGCAATATCAGACATATAAAGCATGGCAACATTCGTGTGTGTTTCTTTTCCCACTTTTAAATACTTTACTACAAGTTTTTGACTTTTAAGTCGTTTACGAATTAGGGCTATATTAGTTGACATACTCTCAATAAAGCCCTCATGAGAACCACGGATAACTGCCTCGTTGTCTGGTTCAGAGATGTCACGTTCTGTTTTAATGGGCGTGAATACAGAAAAATAACATGAAGAGTCTTTAGTAAATATCAATGTATACGACTGCAAGAGTAATTCTTGAATTTTTGTAAAATCCGTTTGTTTTTTAAAGTCAATATTAATTACTTTTTCGAAGGTACGAATGTCGATATCTTCGTCCAATTCAAAAAGTGGATTTAAAATTAAATCCTGAACTCTCTGTTTATCAATGATAGAATCTAAGAAAATTAGAGCTACTTCACTTTTGTCTGACGGCATTTTTATCATATGTGTTTGTAAATCTTCTGAATAAGAAAAACTCTTTTCAATGTCAGTCAAAAGATCATGAATTGACTGATGGTTAACATTCATATCCTGCTCAGGTTGAGAGTTTTTTACAGAATTCTTTTGAGAGGATGGACTAGACTTTTGATTTTTTTCTTCTTTCATAGTGATTTTCTGTTCTAGCAATTTTTTTGGTTTTTTAAAAAAAGTCATGATGAACATCATCCCGATTCGCAATAATTTGGTTTAGTTTTTGCTACCTCAACGTATTTATGCGGATAAGGTACTATTTTTCAAAAATGAGTCAGAAATTGTCATTATGAGTAAAAAATTGTGATAACATAGACAGAGATAAGAGAGAAGGGGGCGGCACCATGACAGGAAGAGCACAATTTATTCCTGCTTTAACAAAGCCGAATACATATTTTGCATTTTATAATGAGTGGAAAGATAAAGAAGGTTTTTGGATTCGTTTTTTTGCTATATTAGTCGCTAGCGGTTTGCTGCATGCACTTTCATTTTTTGCAGCGTTTCCATCGTTCAAAACAATTTCTTTTGTAGAGGCGGCAAAACTAAGTGGAGCGGAACTTGAGCTGTTGCGATATCTCGTCGCTGTAGTAGGCGGAGCTTGGGGATTGATCGTACCGTTCTTCGTCATAAATACAGGATCACTATTTTTATATTTTTTCTTCAGAGACATCGGATATAGAGCACTTTTTTATGTAATGACTACGGTATATCTTCTATTTATTATCGGACTTCTTTTCAAACTGCCAGTTCAGTTTGTAACAGGTGCTGAAGAAGTTGTTCAGCCGTTAGGATTCGGTTTTGCAGGTGTACTGTTCTTTAAGCATGGCTTTTGGCAAGAATTCTTAAACAGCATCAATATTTTTACAATCTGGGGCTCGGTTGTCATGTACTATGCACTTCGTCAACTATCGTTCAAAGAAAAGAATTACTGCCTCGTTGTTACGATAGGATTTGTTGTTGTTTTCATTTTATTATCTTCACTATACGCTGCATTAACTAGTGGACAGCTGATTTAAGGAGGAGACAAGCTTATGAATAAACTAAAATGGGTTGCTGCAGCTATTATGGTTGTCCTCCTGATCGTGATGAACATTGTGATTTTTGATAAAAAAGAATCTGCCGCTGTTGAAGCTCCAAGAGTTGAAACGGGCATATCTTTACAAAAAGACTTTACGAAAAAACACGAAACAACTGGTGTTGCTCAGTCTAAAAACACCTTTGAAATATATGAAAATGCATCTCTTGGTTCGATAAAAGAGGTGATGGTATCGAAAGGAGATACTGTTACTTCGGGTCAAACGTTAATTACGTATGAAAATCAAGAGATTGAAAAAGAACTTCGCAACTTGAAACGAGACAAAGAGGCAGCTGATGTAAGAAGTAGCCACTATTCAGGACAAATAAGTGACTGGAAAAATGAACTTTCGTCCTTTGATGAAGAAAAAGACAGTAAAGATGCTAAAGTGCTTCTTCAAGAGAAATTGGCAGAAGCTGAATTGCAAAGTGACTTGGCTGAAAATGAAAGTTCCGTCTTATCAGATGAAATATCTGACCTAGAAAAACAGCTTGATGATCTTAGTGTGAAAAGTCCAGCAGACGGTGTAGTTTCAGAACTAAATGCTGTTGGCGATGATGAATCTCTACTTACCATTGTAGGTCAAGGAAA
Source organism: Fictibacillus halophilus (assembly GCF_016401385.1). NCBI lineage: Bacteria > Bacillati > Bacillota > Bacilli > Caryophanales > Fictibacillaceae > Fictibacillus > Fictibacillus halophilus. Next base: position 807,574 of record NZ_JAEACF010000001.1, read on the forward strand.
CTTTGAAATCGTTGCTAACATCGATCAAAAGATAGCTTCTCTCGTGAAAACAGGGGATTCGGTTCAAATAAAATCCAATGGCGAAAAGATGCTGAAGGGTACGGTTCAAACTGTATTGCCATCTAATCAGGATAACTTTAAGTTAACCGTACTTGTTGAGGATGAAGCCCCTTGGGTTGAAGGACAAACAGCTACAATCATCGTAACAGAAAAGCTAGCAGAAAAAGCGATTAGCGTGCCTAAACAAGCCATCTTAAAAGACGATGGGAAAATGTATGTGTTAATCATTGTGAAAAACAAATTGTATAAGCTGAACGTTTCAACTGGTCTTGAGCAAAAGGGTAACGTGCAGATTACAAAGGGGCTTAAAAACGGTCAGGTTGTCGTACTGAATCCTTCGCCTGTATATGTTTCAGGGCAACCGGTCTTGAAAAAGTAATTATTTTTCATGGCTGTTTCGTATACATTGGAGTTCTCGAAAGTAGTTGATTTCCGCTCCAGGTTGCATGCTTTCCACGGAGCGAACGGTGAGCCTCCTGCCGCTATGCGCCATTAGGAGTCTCACCTGATCGCTCGTCCCGTAGGAGTCAGCAACCTTGCGCTCCAACCAACTTGTCAATGATGCTTTTTTATAGTTCAAAAGCAAGAATCTTAAGAATAGACCCTTTGACAAAAACACTAACTGCGATAGGGAATGGGTTATACACGTTCTATCTACCTACTTCAATAAAGAAGATAAAAACTGAACCTTTGATAGCAAAGAAGAATACAAAAAAGGATGCGATTTTACGCATCCTTTTTTGTTAGCAATGACTTTTTAGCTGCTGTGAAAACTTTGGTTGATTGTTGTTTAGGATCAAATAATGCGATGAGTAAGAAATCTTTCTCACCATTTGGTTCTAGCTGATCACATAGTGGATCAACCGCAGTTTCTGTGACAAACGCGTGTTTATGCATATCTTTCTCAGAAAGAACAGGAAACCCATCAATCATTTCTGGATATTGAGCGAGCAGCGAAAGCACTCTTGATGTTTCTTCTTTGTTCTGCGTATTTTCCCACCATGGTTTACGTGGTTTGAACTGTTGTCTTTCCAAATAATCGAGTTTCATCAGGCTTTCTGCAACAGGAAGTGCATGTGGTGCAGCTTCAGTTAAGAATGAGATCAATCGGGTATACAAGTCTTCTAACTGATGACCGATTCTTGACCATCCACGCGTTTCCCAATATGTCCCGAATTCTTGGAAGAAATCAAAAGGTGAGTCAAATACATGGTGTATTAAATATTTTACGGTATGATCCATTCGATGGTCGTTCCAATATTTCTCTAATACGTCTTCAACTTGTTTAATACGGATAATTTCATCAAACGTTAGAACGTTATTCCCTAATATCTCATATGGAGAGTGATCCATATACACGTAGTCATGCTTTTCTGCTGTTAATCGTAGTCCTGTTCCTCGTAACATCTTTAAGAAGCCTAACTGAACTTCTTCGATGCCAAAAGCGAAAACATCATTAAATGTCTTTCTAAACGAGTTATAATCTTCCTCAGGTAAGCCTGCAATCAAATCTAGATGCTGAACGATCTTCCCGCCATCGCGTACAGTTGTTACGGTACGAGTCAGCTTTTCAAAATTCTGTCGTCGTTGTACCAATTCGTTTACAGCGTCGTTTGTTGATTGAACACCGATCTCAAAACGGAACAAACCTTTTGGTGCATGTTCATTTAGATAATCGATCACTTCCGGTCTCATGATATCAGCAGTGATCTCAAACTGAAAAACAACACCCGGTCTTCTGTTTTCAATTAAGAATGAAAACATATCGAGTGCATAATCTCTGCGAATGTTAAACGTTCTGTCCACAAACTTAATAATCTTTGCACCGTTATCCATCAAAAAGATCAAATCGTCTTTAACGAGCTTTGGATCAAAATATCGAACACCAACTTCAATCGAAGACAAGCAGAACGCACATGAGTATGGACAGCCACGGCTTGTCTCAAAATAAGTGATCCGTTTTGATAAAGACTGGATATCTTCTTCGAAGCGGAATGGAGATGGGACAGTCTTTAAGTCCAATTTTTCTCGAGGACCGTTAATTTTAGGTTTTCCTTCTTTTCGATATGCCAGTCCAGCTACAGATTCAAAGCCACCATCATTTTGAATCTGAGTTAGCAAGTGTTTAAACGTTTCCTCGCCTTCATTTACAACAATAAAGTCTACTTCCGGAATCTTTTCGAGCCAGTGAGCCACATCATAAGATACTTCAGGACCACCTAAAACGATCTTCGTTTCTGGTTTGATCTTTTTAAACATCTGGATGACTTTAATCGTCTCTTCAATGTTCCAAATATAGCAGCTGAATCCAAGAACATCTGGGTTTTGACTATAAAGATCGGTCACGATATTAAGAGATGGATCTTTGATCGTGAACTCTCGAATCGTTACAGGAAAATCAGGCTCGCTATATGCTTTTAAATAGCGCAGCGCAAGGCAAGTGTGTATATATTTAGCATTTAACGTACTTAGTACAGTTTTCATAATTTAATAACCTCATTACTGTTACCCATCAGTTGGGCGTTTTAGATGACAAACTATTTTACCATATTTTAAAAAGAATCAAAAACGAGTATTGTGTTTTTCAAACAGCAAATTTCTTTACGGTACAAAGTCAGAACCGATATAGTAATAATAATTACTTTTGTAAGCGTTTATTAAAGGAGGAATCAGGTTATTGTGAAATGGGTTACAGCTGTTAAAAATAACAAGTGCTTCATAGGCCTCGTACGAGATGAAAAGATTATAAATGTATCAGAGCTCGCGGAAAACAGCGAGATGGAGTTCCCTTCAACCCTACTCGAGGCAATTACTCTTGGTGACGAATTTTTAGAGAAGGTAGGGAGCTTGATTCACTCTAATCTAGTACCAAACCATACATACGAACTCAATAAGATCCAATTAAAAGCACCGATTCCCCGTCCAGGGAAAAATGTATTTTGCATCGGGAAAAATTACCGCGATCATGCGATTGAGATGGGAAGTGAAGCAGACATTCCGGAAGATATCATGGTGTTTTCAAAAGCACCCACGTCTGTCATCGGTCATGATGAAGGGATTCCCAGTCATTCTTCTATAACCAATCAACTAGATTATGAAGGTGAGTTAGCTATAATTATGGGCAAAACGGGTACGAGTATAAAGAAGGAAGAAGCGATGGATTACGTTTTTGGTTTTACGATCATCAACGATATTACGGCTCGTGATCTTCAGCAAAAACATAAACAATTTTTACTCGGAAAAAGTCTGAATGGTACTTGCCCGATGGGGCCATGGATTGTTCATCACTCTGACGTATCAAACCCGAACAACCTTTCCATTGTGACAAAAGTGAACGGAGAGATTAGACAGAACGGAAACACATCTGATCTTATCTTTGACATACCGACGATGATCACCGAGCTTTCAAAAGGCATGACCCTTGAAGCCGGAGATATTATCGCAACAGGTACACCTGCTGGAGTAGGTAAAGGCATGAAACCTCCTGTTTTTTTAAAGCCTGGAGATTCAATCGAGATCTCAATTGAAGGAATCGGGACACTTCGTAATGAAATAGTAGAATGAAGTCGAATTAACTAGTTACATAGAGGAGGAATTCACATGGAAAAGCTGCTTTATATTAACGGTGAATGGACAGGAAATTCTCTTGAAAAAATAGAGGTATATAACCCTGCTAACGGTGAAGTGGTCGGGACTGTAGCATCTTGTGGAAAAGAAGAAACAGATGCTGCGATCGATGCAGCGCACGAAGCATTTCCGAGCTGGTCAAAGTTAACCGCTTATGAGCGCGCTGACTATCTTATGAAACTGCATGACTTAATGATCGAACAAAAAGATGAACTAGCAGAGCTAATGACTCTTGAGATGGGAAAACCGTTAAAAGAATCTGTAGGCGAAGTGTTGTATGCCGCATCTTTTATTAAGTGGTATGCAGAAGAAGGAAAGCGTATCTACGGCCGTACGATTCCTTCAAGTGCTGAAAATAAAAGAATGCAAGTTTTACGTCAGCCTGTTGGGGTAGTTGCGGCCATCACGCCATGGAACTTCCCAGCAGCAATGATCACAAGAAAGCTCGGTCCTGCACTGGCTGCAGGCTGTACGTTTATCGTAAAACCACCAAAGGAAACGCCACTTACAGCGATTAAGTTAGTAGAATTAGCACATCAAGCAGGCTTTCCAAAAGGCGTCATCAATCTTGTAACAGGATCTTCTTCTGTGATCGGCAAAGCCATTATGGATTCTGAGAAAGTAAGAAAAGTGACTTTTACAGGCTCTACTGAGATCGGAAAGAAATTGATCGAGCAAAGTGCCGCAACTGTGAAGAATGTTTCTATGGAACTAGGTGGACATGCTCCAGCCGTTGTTCTTGAGGATGCAGACTTAAATAAAGCAGTCGCTGGAATAGTAGCTTCTAAGTTTCGTAACGCAGGTCAAACGTGTATCTGTATTAACCGAGTATACGTGCAAGAAAGTGTATATGAAGAGTTTGTAGAACGAGTGGCTGTTGAAGCAAAGAAACTAAAAGTAGGAAACGGATTGGAAGAAGGTACAGATATCGGTCCGATCATTAACAAAGATGGATATGAAAAAATTTCTGAGCACGTGGAAAACGCTGTTTCAAATGGTGCACAGTGTGTAACAGGAGGAAAAGGAAGAGCTGAGGATGGAGGTTATTATTACGAGCCGACCGTCCTAAAAAATGTTTCACAAGATATGCTCATCATGAATGAAGAAACGTTTGGTCCAGTCATACCGATCCATAAGATCAGCAGTGTTGAAGAAGGTATCCGCCTTGCTAACACAAGTCCTTTTGGATTGGCGGCGTATGTTTATACGGAAAGCATGTCCAAAGGAACTCAGGTTGTTGAAGGTTTAGATTACGGAATCATCGGCTGGAACGATGGTGTTCCGTCTGCTGCACAAGCACCTTTCGGCGGTATGAAAGAGAGCGGTCTTGGTCGTGAAGGTGGAGTGGAAGGTATGGAAGCTTATCTAGAAACGAAATACGTAAGTTTCGTCTTATAAAATCTCTCTAAGAAACCAGGTGAATGTGATATGGATTTAGGGTTAAAAGGAAAAAATGTACTTGTCCTTGCTTCAAGTAAAGGGCTTGGAAAAGCTTGCGCACTGGAATTTGCGCGAGAAGGTGCGAACGTGATGCTGACAAGCCGAGATGAAGAACAGCTTTCTCTAACTGCTGAAGAGATAAAGCGTGAAACAGGTGCGGATGTTTTCTATAAAAAATGTGACATCACACAGCGTAATGAGATCGATGAGCTTGTAGCCGCAGCAGTAGAGAAGTTTGGCAGTGTGGACGTGCTCGTGAACAATGCAGGTGGTCCTCCTGCAGGTACATTTAATGATTTTGAAGATGAGCACTGGCAGGGAGCATTCGAGTTAACGCTACTCAGTCTTGTTCGTACCGTTCGTGCGGTTACTCCTAACATGATCAAAAAAGGCGGAGGACGCATCGTGAACATTGCTTCATCTTCCTTTAAACAGCCAATCGATGGGCTCATCTTATCAAACACTTTCCGAACAGCGATTAATGGATTATCAAAGAGTCTTTCACAAGAGTTGGGAAAAGATGGTATTCTCATTAATACGATTGGTCCGGGGCGCATCGGAACAGATCGAGTAGGTGAATTAGATCAAATGATGGCTGATAAAAAAGGAGTTTCACGGGACGAGGTTAGGAATACGATGGAAAGTGGTATCCCACTTGGTCGATACGGGGAACCTGCAGAGTTTGCAAAGATGGTCGTGTTTCTATGCTCTGGCGCAAACACATATATCACTGGTCAGTCATTGTTGATTGATGGCGGAATGGTGAAAGCTCTATAAAAGTTTGGACGTAAAGAAGCAGCCGGTGGTAGGCTGCTTCTTTACGTATATGTAAGGGGTATAATGCAAGATGGAATTTGTCGAGGATTGTAGACTCGTGGATATATCGCTAAAAGTCTTTGATTAGAGGTCAAATCTCGTGGATTAACAGTCAAAACTTTTGGATTGGGCCCTATTTTTTGTGGATTCAATATCGCTAGTACTGCTTAATACCCCATGTGGTATCATTTGAAAACGGTTTTGGCACCGAAAACTGAACTCAAATGACTTCTTTTATGCTAAAAAACAAAAGAGCTGACCGCATAGAGTCAGCTCTTCATAAAAATTAAACAGAAAGTACCTTTTTAATGCGTTCGATCGCCCAATCCAGATCTTCATCAGAAATGATTAATGGTGGTGCGAAACGAATAACGTTTTCATGTGTTTCTTTACATAACAAGCCTTGCTCTTTTAAACGCTCACAATAAGGTCGTGCTGGTTCGTTTAATTCAACACCGATAAACAGACCTTTACCGCGGACTTCTTTGATTACTGGATTATCAATCTTCTTTAACTCGCCTAAGAAATATTCACCAAGTTTCAGAGAACGCTCAACTAAGTTTTCTTCTACAAGCACGTCTACAGAAGCGACAGATACCGCACAAGAGAGTGGGTTTCCACCGAAAGTTGATCCGTGAGATCCAGGATTGAACACGCCGAGAATTTCGCGATTTGCTGCTACACATGAGATCGGCATTACGCCGCCGCCAAGTGCTTTTCCTAAGATGTACATATCTGGCTCGATCTCTTCCCAGTCACAAGCAAACATCTTACCAGAACGCCCAAGTCCAGATTGAATTTCATCAGCTACAAAAAGTACATTTTCAGACTTACAAACGTCAAGCGCTTCCTTCAAGAAACCTTCACGTGGAATAACAATTCCAGCTTCACCTTGGATCGGCTCTAGAATGAAAGCTGCTGTGTTAGGTGTGATTGCAGCCTTCAGCGCGTCTAAGTCACCATAAGGGATCACTTTGATTCCAGGAAGCATCGGACCAAATCCACGTTGGTAATCGGGATCAGATGACATGGATACGGCTGTCATTGTACGACCATGAAAGTTTCCTTCACATACGATGATTTCCGCTTGATTATCTGCAACACCTTTTACATCGTATGCCCAGCGGCGGACTGCTTTAATAGCCGTTTCAACAGCTTCAGCACCTGTGTTCATCGGTAATACCATATCTTTTTTAGTTAAACTTGATACTTTTTCATAAAAGTCTCCAAGTTGATCGTTATGGAATGCACGTGATGTTAGTGTTACTTTGTCTGCCTGGTCTTTTAGTGCTTGAATGATCTTAGGATGTCGATGTCCTTGATTTACCGCAGAGTATGCACTTAGCATGTCCATGTAGCGGTTATTTTCAGGATCTGTTACCCATACACCTTCAGCTACCGAGATAACGATAGGAAGTGGATGATAGTTTTGTGCACCATATTGTTCCGTTTTTGAAATTACAGTTTCCGTATTTTTCGTTTCTGTCTGTTTCAAAGGAAACACCTCTATTCTGCAAGATTTCTCACATTGCTATTATAGCAATGAAAGTGCTTACTTTACAGGGGAAACTCTTTTGATTGCCTTGTTCTAGGGAGTTCGTGGTATAGTAATATGGAGAATTATACATAGGAGGATATATTTATGATTCATGCTCACGTAACATCTTGGTTCCTGGCGTTAATTTTGTTTTTTGTAACGTATATGCTATACAAAAAAAATGCCGGAAAAAAATCAAAAATTTTGCATATGATTCTGCGAGTTTTGTACTTAGCGATCCTGGCAACAGGTGGCCACATGCTTGCTGGCTATTTAACGGACCCAGGTATTGTTAATCAAGGGCCGATTATTATTAAAGGAACTTTAGGAGTTGTCCTCATTGGATTGATGGAAATCATCCTTGTACAAAAAAAACGTGGTGAAAGCCGCTTGCTCAATTGGGTGTTTTTCTGGATTACTTTATTATTAGTGCTATTTTACGGTTATTCCGTTCTTGGTTAATGCGTTCTAAGTCGCCTTTTAAAGGGCGGCTTTTTTAATTGGATAAAATAACCATAGTTTGTTTTATTAACAATGCCTACTGTACACCGATATAAATGGTAGCACGTATCATTTTATAAATTGGTTCATTGGACAGATGAGGTGTAAGAATGAAAGAGATGGATGAATATTTAGCGCTGTCTCATTTAATTAAGATGAATTCGAAAGAGATGGAAGAGCTTAATGATAATCTAATTGAATCTGAACAGCGCTATAAGTCGTTGTTCAACCATAATCCAGATATGATCTATTCCATGGATTTAAGGGGATACATAACGAGTGTAAATCATGCGCTCGTCCAGTCCTTAGAGTATTCAGAAGAAGAGTTACTCTCAACCCACGCGCTGCAATTTGTATGTGATGAAGACCATAAACGGGTTGTTGAACACTTCAGGATCGCCGTACATGATAAACCACAAAATTTTGTTGCGAGTATTAAGAAAAAAGATGGCGGTCACATTTTAAGCAGCATCACGAACATTCCAATTGTCGTGAACGATCAAGTAGTTGGTGTATATGGGATCGGAAAGAACATTACATGGCAGAAGAAAGCGGAAGAAGAGATCGAACAGCTAGCATTTCACGACTCGTTAACTGGTTTACCAAACCGAAGTTTATTCGAAAAAAGGTTAAGAGAGCTGGTTTCTGATAGTGATCATTCAAACCATTTATTAGCTGTAATGTTTGTCGATATCGATCATTTTAAAATCATTAATGAGAGTCTGGGTCACCATATCGGCGACGTTGTGTTAAGGCACGTAAGCAATCAGCTTAGACAGGTGATTCATAGTCAAGACTTGTTATGCCGTTTTGCTGGAGATTTGTTCACTTTAATCTTAATGATTGAAAAGCCAGCAGACGTCATCGATACAGCAGATCGGATAGAAGAAGCACTACAATTGCCGATTTATCTAGATGGCCAAGAGTATACCGTTAGTACATCGATTGGTGTAAGCATCTACCCAAATGATAGCACGAGTGCAGATGTTCTCATTAAGAATGCTGACACCGCTCTGCATAAAGCAAAAGAAAAGGGCAGGGGTAAACGAGAATTTTTTACTGGTGATATGAACGCATTCACACTTGAGCGACTAAAGCTAGAAGGCTTTTTGCGAAAGGCTGTTCAAAAGGGTGAACTTGAACCCTATTTTCAGCCTCAATATTGTTTGAAAACGGAAAGAATCATTGGATTCGAGGCACTTGTAAGATGGAATCATCCTGAATTAGGGCTAGTCTCTCCGATGCAGTTTATACCCTTAGCAGAAGAGATCGGACTTATTGATGAGATTGGTCGCTTTGTTCTATTCGAATCGTGCAAACAACTAAAACGATGGCATGATAATGGAGCTCCTTATCTGTCTGTCTCTGTTAATGTTTCGGGTAGACAGTTTCAAAGATTATCATTTGTATATGAAGTAAAAGAAGCGATCGAGACGGCTGGAATTTCTGCAGAATACCTACATTTAGAATTAACAGAGAGTACGATGATTCAAAATGTACAATACAGCATTAGCATCATGCAGGAATTAAGAGAGCTAGGTGTTCGGTTATCAATCGACGATTTTGGTACTGGTTACAGTTCTCTTAGTTATTTAAAAGATTTCCCAGTTGATTATTTAAAAATTGATCAAAGCTTTATCAGACATCTTAGTGATGACTTTTTTAACACAAGTGATGCAGCGATCATTAAAGCAATTATCATGATGTGTGAAGGACTATCACTTTCAACAGTGGCAGAAGGTGTAGAAACATATGAACAGATGAAATTACTTCAAGAATATGGCTGTCATACTGCACAAGGCTACATAATCAGTAAGCCTATGCCTGTTTGTGAAGCGACTGAGTTCTTAAAGAAGTTTCTGTCAGCAAAAAACAGCACAACTCCATAAAGAGTGTGCTGTTTTTTTCGTTTTATTTTTTCTTTTCATAATACATAAACGCAAGGGCGCCAATCAGTATAGAACCTTTTACTATATCTTGTGCGTAGTACGGTACGTTCAGCATCGTTAAACCATTAAGGAGTATACCGATTAAAACCGCACCAACAAAAGTACCGATCACGTTCGGTTTACCTGCACCAAATACAGAAAAACCAATAAAAGCAGCTGCAACGCCGTCCATCAACAAAGGCGCACCAGCAGAGACTTGACCTGTACCGATTCTAGCGGCTAACAAGATACCCGCAAGAGTGGCAAAGAAAGCAGATAAAAGGTAAGCATACATCTTGTAACGCTGAACAGGCACACCGGATAATCGGGCTGCTTCTTCATTTCCGCCTGTAATATACAATAATCTGCCAAAACGAGTCTGCTGTAGGATGACATGAACGACAATAACGGCGATCAGCATGATGATGACAGGTACCGGAACAGACCATATTTCACCTTGACCGATAAATAAGAAAGAAGGAAGGAAAACGCCAGGAGCTGTTCCACCTTCTGATAAGGGCATATTGTTGTAGATTGAAAATCCTTTAGTGAATGTAAGGTGCAAACCATTGATTATATACATAACAGCAAGTGTTGCGAGAAGGTCTGGTAGCCTCACTTTTACAACGAAGAACGAGTTTAATAGACCTACTAATAAACCAATTGCAATCGGGATGAGAATGGCGATGATTGTTTCTTGGCGATAGAGAACGAGAGCAGCAGCACTCGTAACGGTCGCAAGGCTAGCCGTTGATCCGACAGAAAGGTCAAAACCACCAACGATTAGAGAGATGGTTACACCGATTGCGAGCAATGTAATAATAGAAACAGAGCGTAAGATATCCGTAAAGTTTTGATAGCTTAGAAACTTATCGTTTGCTAGACTAAAGCCAATAACAGTTAATAATATGACAAGAAGTGTGCCATATCGGTAAAGAAAAGGAAAAATCTTTTCTTGAAATGAGAGTTTTGTGGTGTTTATATCGTTCTCAACGTGTTCTTTATGAACGTACTGTGCCATAATGACCTCCAGTTGCATAGTGCATAATTTTTTCAGTTGTAGCTTCTTTTTTGTTCAATTCTCCAGCAATTTTCCCATCGTACATGACAAGGATACGGTCACAAAAAGCGAGCAGTTCTTGTATCTCACTCGTAAAATAGAGAACTCCTTTTTTGTTAGCGGCTAGGTTCTTGATACATTGAAACACATCTTGCTTAGCTCCAACATCAATACCTTTAGTCGGCTCATCGAAAATAAATACATCTCCGTCTGTAAGAAGCCATTTACCGATCGATGCTTTTTGTTGATTGCCTCCACTTAAATGGTTCAGCAGAAGAGACGATTTTTGTGTCTTGATCCCGAGCTGTTTAATCCATTTTTCAGCTTCAGTTTTTTCTTGTTTTCTTTGGATGAAACCAAACTTTGTAAACTGTTTCAAGACAGGTAGTGTTAAGTTTTCAACCACATTATAATCAACGAGTATCCCTTCTTTCCGGCGTTCTTCTGGAACAAATCCGATACCGGCTGATATGGCTTTTTGAGGGTTAGGTATTCTTACTTTTTTACCTTTAATGTAAAGAGAATCCTTGGACGGATCTGCACCAAACAATGCTCTGGCTGTTTCCGTCTTTCCGGCACCTACTAATCCGGCAACTCCAACAATTTCACCTTCTCGAACAGAAAGAGTCACAGATTCACCTGTTGATGGAACTCTGAACTGTGTGACTTCTAAAAGGGTATCACCAAGTATTCTATCTTCTTCATCGTTCAATAGTTCAACTAGTTCATTGCCTAGCATCGCACGTACTATTTCTTCAGAAGAGCAATTAGATGTTTCCTTTTGAAGAGTCACATATCCATCTTTTAGAACCGTTACTCTTGTCGACAACTCCATGATTTCAGGTAAGCGATGAGAAATATAGATAATGCCAACATCTTGCTTCTGAAGTTCCCGTAGTACAGAGAACAAGTGTTGAGCTTCTTTCGTACTAAGTGCGGCTGTAGGTTCATCTAGAATAATAAAAGAGATGTCTTCGGAAATTGCTTTGGCAATGAGTACTAATTGTTTTTCAGCTAAAGAGCAATGAGAGAGAGGAAGGGCAGGGTCAAGGTGTAGACCAACTCTGTTCAATAGCTCACGAGCTAATTTATATCTTTTTTTCCAAGAGAAAAAGGCTGGGCCTGAGATGAAAGTATTTATTGTAACGTTCTCTGCAATGCTTAATGAGGAAACGAGAGCGGTATCCACTTCTTGAACGACCATCTCGATGCCAGCCTCTTTTGCATGAGCTGGTGTTTTAAGGGTCAGCTCTTTTTCATCCAGTGTGATAACACCGCCATCACGTTCATAATCACCAGACAGTATCTTCATGAGTGTACTTTTACCTGCACCATTTGCACCTAAAAGAGCATGGACCTCACCGCTTTTCACGGTAAAGTCCACTCCTTTTAATACAATCTGTTCACCAAACGATTTTTGTATAGAAGTTAATGAGAGTATCGTCATTGTTTATTATCCTTACTTAAGTTTTCCATCCATGGTGATGTTCCTGCATCAGATTTGCCCCAGCCTTCCACATACTTACCGATCTCATCCATGGAAACCTTAGATTTTGGCAAATCATCTTTTTCAACAAGGTGAGGCTGCACACTATAGATTTGAGGCGTTTCTTCACCAGCTACTTTTTGATAGAGAAAGCGCACTTGCAGCTTTCCAACATCAGCAGGATCAGTTGCCGCTGTGGAAACCCAAGGGCTGTTTGCTTCTTGCATCAATTGCAGATCTTCGTCACTTAAGTCGATACCATATACTTTAATCTCATCACGTCCAGCTTGTTGGATCGCACGAGTTACACCTTTAGCGAATTCGTCCCAAGGAGCAAATACAGCATCAATGTCACCTTTTTTAGGATATTTTTGCAGCAGAGCTTCCATTTGTGATTGCGTATCAAGCGCTGTATTCTGTGTTGCGGTACCAAATCGAGCGATCTCTTTAATCGAAGGATAACGTTTCTTAAAAGCTTCATACATGACGTTTCTTCGTTCCATCGGTGTAAACCCGCCAACCCAAACGTATACGATTTCTCCTTTGCCGTTCAGATCTTGTGCCATGCTTCTTAAAGCATTCCAAGAAAGGCTATAGTCATCCTGATCGATGACTGTTACTCCTGGTATGTTGATATCACTGTCAAAAGCGACTACTGGAATTCCTGCTGCGACTGCTTTTTTTACACTTGGAGCAATAGCATCAGCACGACCATGATCGATTAAGATTCCATCAACTTGCTGGTTAACGGCGGTTTCAACATATGCTGCCATTTTTGAAAGATCGTTATCAGCGTTGTAGATCTGCACCTCACCGCCGAATTCTTCAACTTGCTTCTTTACGCCACTAATATATTGAGAAGAAAAAGTTCCAATAGAGAACTGATTAATCGAAGCGATTTTTAAAGGTTTTTGAAGCTGTTCTGGAACTTTGCTTGACGTTGAAGCAGTATTTTTTTGTTTTGATTGTGACTCGTTTGCAGTGGCCGGTTTTGTTTCTGTTTTGTTGGAAAGAGCATCTTGTTCATTGGTACATCCTGTTAAGAACAAGGCAGTAGTAAGGCAAGCGGTTGCCATAATTCTGAAAGGTCTCAATGCTTTTCTTCCTCCTTTAGTGTGGATAGCGCTTCTTTATAATTGCCACTGACGATTCCTTTTTCTGTAATGATCGCTGAAATGTATTCAGCGGGAGTTACATCGAAAGCTGGATTGAATACTTTTATTCCTTCCGGTGCAATACGAACACCGTTTAGATGAGTGACTTCTTCTTCCGGACGTTCTTCGATTGGAATATCTTCACCGCTTGTTGTTTTTAAATCCAATGTAGAGAGAGGACAAGCAACATAAAAGGGAATACCAAGCGCTTTTGCTTGAAGAGCAAGACCAAAAGTTCCAATCTTGTTAGCTGTATCGCCATTTGCTGCCACTCGGTCACATCCAACGATCACCGCTTTAATATTCTTTGTTTTTAGCGTGTGGGCTGCCATATTATCTGTGATCAATGTCACATCAATATCGTTTGCTTGCAGCTCCCATGCTGTTAAACGAGATCCTTGTAAGACGGGACGAGTTTCGTTCGCGTAGACAGATAGGTTCCAGCCTTGTTCTTTTGCAAGATGAAAAGGTGCTAAAGCTGTACCATATTTGCTTGTAGCGATGGCACCTGCATTACAGATCGTCATCACAGCATCTCCGTCTTGAAGTAGCGATAAGGCGTACTCACCGATCTTTCTGCAAGTATTCTCGTCTTCTTCTTGAATTAAAAGTGCTTCAGCTTCAATGTTTTTTTTCGCTTCTTCTACAGAAGCGGATCGTTCGGCAGATGCCACAACACGGTCTAAAGCCCAAAATAAATTAACAGCTGTCGGGCGAGAGGAGGCTAAGTAATCTCTTTGTTTTTGCAATTGATTTAAAAACAAAGCATGATCAATCTCTTTTTCGGAATTACTCCAAAGTGCGAGTCCGAATGCTGCTGCGATTCCGATCGCTGGTGCGCCTCGAACTTTAAGCTTAGAAATTGCGTCCCACACGTGTTCTATCGTGGTTACGTTTAAGTAGACCGTGTGATGGGGAAGTTGTTGTTGATCTAATATAAGAAGATGGTCACCTCTGTATCTAACAGAAGGGACCCACTTTTCAGCTACAGTCATGTTTTAAGCACCTCTAATCCAGTCAGTAAGTTCTGTGATGTTTGTAAGTTTTCTTTGATTCTTAATAAGTTTTGCACCTAACTCAAGAGCTGTTTTTTTATAAAAGAGCTCGACCTCTCTTTTTGAAATAGAGTCTAGATCCGCCACATGTGCAAGTCCTATCGTTCTTCTAATGATTTCACATCCAGCAAAACCAATCGCTTCTTGGAACGTTTTTTGCAAGAAGCTCTCAAGTACACCTTCAGTCTTAGCAAAAGGATCAGTCGCTTTCTCGTTCCAAAGCTGTGTGAACGTTTCTCTGTATGTTTCCCACGTCTTTTCAATCGTTTGTAAAAGATAAGACTGTATAGAGTCACGATGAAACGGCTCTTTTGCATGAGCATTTTGAGAGAGGTGATTAAGTGCAAGGTTAGCTATGAAGTGAGCGATATCAAATCCTGCTGGTCCGTAGAACGCAAATTCTGGATCGATCACTTTAGTTGAATCACTTTTCACAAAAATACTTCCAGAATGCAGATCTCCGTGAAGAAGAACTTCAGCTTTTGTTAAGAAGGCTAGTCGTAGTTGAGCCACTTCTTTTAAAAGCTCTTTGTCGTTCCAAATTCGATCAACATCAGGTTGAAGTTCAGCAGGGAAGTCGTTCGTTTCGATGTTGAAAAAAGGATCTGTGAACACTAAGTCTTCCGTGATTTTACAAAGTTCGGGATTTGAAAATTTTCTCACTTGTTCTTTTTTCTCAAACGGATGCAGATAGAAATCGCTAGAGTAAAAAGCTGTTTTAGCAGCAAACGTTCCAATGTCTTCAGCAAGTTGTGGGTAAATTTGTCCTTCAATAAGCCCTTTTCGAAGGATGACATGATCAGACAAATCTTCCATAACTGTGACAGCAAGTGCTGAATCTGAAAATAAAACCTTCGGAACTAAGTGAGGAACGGATTCAGCTTCTTTTAATAAAGCATCGCTCTCGATTCGGGCCCGATCTAGTGTGAGCGGCCAGCTTTCTCCAACCACTTTTGCGTAAGGAAGTGCTTGTTTGACGATCAATGCTTTTTTGGAAGTTGCGCTTTCTATATGAAAAACAAGGTTTAAGTTGCCATCTCCAATCTCTCTAACATGCAGTTGGTTTTGTTCGGATGCATCAAAAAAATCTAAAGGTTTTACCACATCAAGGACTGTCAGTTCGTTTAACGGTTCGTATGTAGGTCTTACTTGTACGCTCATTTTTTGTTCCCCCCGGAAAGTTTTTTACAAATAAAAAGAGCCTCTTTTCGTATAAGAAAAGAGGCTCGGAATGATCATTTTCCGCGCCTCTTATCTTAGCAAAACAAAATGTTTCGCCGGAATTAGCACCGTGCCATGCGCTGAACTTAATCAGCGGCTCCCCATATAATGCGGGCGCCCCATCTTGCAATGGTATTACGGTCGGTTGCTGGGTTTCATCGGGCCATATCCCTCCACCTGCTCTTGATAAGAGACCAAAATTATTTGATTTTTCAATGCGCAACAATATTCACGCAATTCATAATCGTTATACTACAACGTTAAGTTAAGATCTGTCAACACTAAATTTTTAAAATGGATTTAATACAGATCTGTTCGACGGTCGTTAAAAACAGGAACCTTTACACGGACATCGTCTACTAATTCAGGAAAGATCTCAGCTGTGATGATCTCCTCATCGTGCACAGAACCTTCAGCGATGATATCTCCCCACGGGTCGATAACCAATGATTGACCAGCAAACGTGTTTTTAGGATCGCTTCCTACACGGTTACAAGCAATCACATAACATTGATTCTCTATAGCACGTGCGATAAGCAAGGCACGCCAATGAGATTGTCTTTGAATCGGCCATTCGGCGGGAACGAATAAGATCTTAGCCCCGTTTAAGAACGGTGCGCGAATCCATTCAGGAAATCGAATGTCATAACAGATAGAAAGAGTGGAGAGATTACCGTCAATTGTAAACAGCGTATTGTTTTTTCCTGGCGAGATATATTTCTCTTCTTCCATCAGTGTGATCAGATGAGCTTTTGAGTAGGTGCCGATCTGTTCACCGTTACGGTTGTAAGTCAGAGATGTATTATAGACTAAGTCCTCTTCACGGTATGCGATAGACCCTCCGACAATATTGATATTAAGCTCTTTTGATAAGGAGCTTAACCATTGTTTCGCTTTTACGCCATTGTGATCGCTAATCTCATCTAAGCGGGTTAGGTCATATCCGGTATCCCATAGTTCTGGCAGAACGATTGTATCAGGATGGTGCTGTTCAACCGCTTCACGAATTTTATTTTCAATGTGTTCATAATTTTTTTCAGGTTTGCCATATTGAATGTCAACTTGAATGCAGGCAATTTTCATGATTGTACCCTCCAGATTGTAAAAAAAGTCTTTACAGAATTTATTTAAGCGTATAACATAACTGATTAGAATTTCAAGAACATTCAAATTAGACTGGAAGTGATCGTCGTGAAACGTTTTGAGCAGGCAGAAGTGATGGGGAAACTGCCAGAGCAATTTTTCGCCAAGCTTGTAAAAAAAGTATCTCACTATGTGGAGCAAGGCTATGACGTTATTAATCTAGGACAAGGAAATCCCGATCAACCCACTCCGCAGCATATTGTAGATGCGTTAAAAGAGGGAGCAGATCGAGCTGATTTCCATAAGTATTCACCGTTTCGCGGACATGGATTTTTGAAGCAGGCAGCAGCCGATTTTTATAAACGAGAATATGGTGTGACACTTGATCCCGAGAAAGAAGTAGCGATACTCTTTGGAGGGAAAGTGGGCTTAGTAGAGTTATCACAATGTTATTTAAACCAAGGTGATGTTGCACTCGTTCCAGATCCGGGATACCCGGATTATTGGTCAGGTGTTGCAATGGCCGGTGCTAAGATGGAGACAATGCCCTTAAGAAAAGAAAATGATTTTCTGCCGAAGTATGATGAATTACCTGAAACGGTATTGAACAAAGCCAAGCTTATGTTCTTAAACTATCCGAACAACCCAACTGCCGGTGTTGCAACTGAATCATTTTTTAAAGAGACAGTAGAGCTCGCTAACAAACATGATATTCTTGTGTGTCATGATTTTGCTTATGGTGCTATCGGATTTGATGGACAAAAGCCGGTTAGTTTTCTACAGGTAGAAGGAGCAAAGGACGTAGGAATAGAAATCTATACCCTTTCCAAAACGTATAACATGGCAGGATGGCGCGTTGGTTTCGCGGTTGGAAATGAATCTGTCATTGAATCTATTAACCTTCTTCAAGATCATTTTTATGTAAGCTTGTTTGGAGCGGTCCAGCATGCTGCGGCTGAGGCATTGAACGGATCACAGCAATGTGTGGATGAACTGGTAGATACATATGAAAGTCGTCGAAATGCATTCATCGGACGTTTGAATGAAAACGGATGGAACGTGGAATCGCCAAAAGGTTCATTCTTCTGTTGGCTGCCTGTACCTGAAGGGTATACATCTGAAACGTTCGCCGACTATTTGCTTGAGAAAGCACATGTCGTCGTCGCACCAGGAATCGGATTTGGAAGTGAAGGCGATCGATATGTACGTGCCGGTCTATTAACGTCTGAAGAACGTTTGATCGAGGCTGCTGATCGAATTACTAAATTATTTTAGAAGTTTTATTTAATTCTTTATCCTCTTTGATTAGTTGAAAGCGAGTATCTGGAACGGAGATCAACATCTTTCAAAAACTTTAAAGCTTACTAATAGGATATTAAAGGTTTTGGTTGACAGATCCTTCATACCCTGTCATAATCACAATTAAAATTATATTCTAACAATTTGCACTCTTATTAAGAGCAGGTGGAGGGACTAGCCCGATGAAACCCGGCAACCATTCGGTTAACTATGATTAGCTGAAAACGGTGCTAATTCTTGCAGTCGAGCGTTTGGCTGAGAGATAAGAGGAAGCGGAACTGTCAATATGAAGACACCCCTTCCTCGTGAAGGGGTTTTTTGCGTTTTTGAAAGGAGAACTACAAACATGAGTAAAATTACAGCAACGTATTTAGTACATGATAAAAAAGAAAACCTACAAAAAAAAGCCGAAGGAATCGCGCTCGGACTTACTGTAGGTTCATGGACAGATCTTCCTCAACTTGAGCAAGAACAGCTAAAAAAACATAAAGGTAATGTGGAAGAAGTGATCGAACTTCCTGAAGATCCACGTGCTGATCAATTTTTAGGAAGTCATAGAACACGAGGCTTGCTTAAGATTTCCTACCCATCAGCGAACTTTTCAAATGATCTTCCAGCTATTCTAACTACAGTTTTTGGTAAACTTTCGTTAGATGGTGAGATCAAGCTCGTAGATTTAGAGTTTGATAGAGATTTAGAACAACATTTTCCCGGACCAAAGTTTGGAATAACAGGAATTCGAGATATCATAGGTGTCCATAACCGCCCACTTGTTATGAGTATTTTTAAAGGGGTACTTGGAAAAGATCTATCATTCTTCAAGCAACAATTATATGAGCAGGCTTTAGGTGGGGTAGATCTTGTGAAAGATGATGAAATTCTTTTTGAGAATCCACTTACTCCTTTTGAAGAAAGAGTAAAAATTGCTAAAGAAGTCTTAAAGTCCGTTCATGAACAAACAGGTGAAAAGACGCTTTACGCAGTAAACCTGACAGGCAGAACGAGTGAACTTCGAGATAAAGCCCGGCGCGCAGCAGAATTAGGAGCTAATGCATTACTATTTAACGTTTTGTCCTACGGGCCAGATGTATTGCAAGAATTGGCAGAGGATAAAGAGATTCCGCTTCCAATCATGGCACATCCTGCATTATCCGGAGCTATAGGATCATCGTCTCTCTACGGAATTGGTTACTCCGTATTATTAGGCAAACTGCTTCGTTATGCAGGAGCAGATCTTGTGTTGTTCCCATCACCATATGGAAGCGTAGCACTTGATCGTAATGAAACGTTAAGCATTGCAGAGTCATTAACTACAGATCGCATCTCTTTAAACAAGTCGTTTCCAGTGCCGTCGGCTGGTATCCACCCCGGTTTAACACCGGTTCTATTCAATGACTTCGGATTGGACAGTGTTATAAACGCGGGTGGGGGAATACATGGTCATCCAGATGGCGCTGCAGGGGGAGCACGTGCTTTCCGTCAAGCGATAGATGCAGTCGTTAAAGGGAAGGACTTTGAGAGTTTTGCTGAAAAACATACAGAACTACAAAAAGCATTAGAGCTTTGGGGTGGGGTGCCAGTAAAATGAAAACCCAACAACAATCGGTAATCTTTTGTGATTTTGATGGGACTGTTACTGAAAAAGACAACATCGTCGCAATCATGGAAGAATTTTCACCTGAGGGCTGGCAACCGATCGTTAATGATATCTTGAATGAAACAATCTCGATACGTGAAGGAGT
Source organism: Fictibacillus halophilus (assembly GCF_016401385.1). Classification (NCBI taxonomy): domain Bacteria; kingdom Bacillati; phylum Bacillota; class Bacilli; order Caryophanales; family Fictibacillaceae; genus Fictibacillus; species Fictibacillus halophilus. Next base: position 827,583 of record NZ_JAEACF010000001.1, read on the forward strand.
CGGGAAAATGTTTTCCAGAATTTCTTCAGATAAAAAACAAGAGATCGTTGAATTCGTTTTAACACGTTCTAAGATCAGAGATGGGTTCCAGGAATTCATTCAATTTACTCAAAGTGAAGGTATCCCCTTGTATATTGTTAGTGGTGGCATTGATTTTTTTGTTCACCCTGTTTTAGAGAACAAGCTAGACTCAGCTTATGTTTTTTGTAACGCCAGTGACTTTACCGGTGACACGATAAAGATCACTTGGCCGAACGCATGTGATGATCAATGTAACAATGATTGCGGATGTTGCAAACCTTCTGTTATCAGACGACTAGAAGAGAAGTATCCCCGTGCAGAAAAGATTGTAATCGGTGATTCGATTACTGATCTTCAAGCATCAAAGATGGCGGATGTAGTTTTCGCAAGAGATTATCTAATTGAAAAATGTGAAGAAAACGAAATACCATACACACCATTTGAAACGTTTCATGACATCATTCATGTCTTAGAGAAAAGAGGTGTAAAAAGTTGAGTAAACAACAGCGTTGGAATGAGCTTGCTGATGTGAAAGATGAGCTGGCAACACGGAATTGGTTTCCCGGTACAAGTGGTAACGTATCTATTAAAGTAAGCGACTCCCCGCTCGCCTTTTATGTTTCTGCAAGCGGAAAAGATAAAACAAAACGTACTTCAGAAGACTTTCTTTTAGTAGATCAGTATGGGGAACCGGTAGAAGAAACACACTTAAAAGCTTCTGCAGAAACAGGTATTCACTGTGAAGTATACCGTTTAACGGATGCAGGCTGTTGTTTACACGTTCACACCGTAGATAATAACTTGATATCTGAGTTGTACGGTGACGTAGGAGAGATTACATTTCAAGGCCAAGAACTGATAAAGGCTTTTGGAATTTGGGAAGAAGAGGGCAGTATTACGGTTCCGATAGTGGAAAATTTTGGTGATTTATCGAAGTTATCTGAAGCGGTCGGTGCTTTAATAAAGCCTGATACAAAAGCTGTTTTGATCCGTAATCATGGTATTACCGTATGGGGGAGAAATGCTTTTGAAGCGAAGAAACATTTAGAAGCTTTTGAGTTTCTGTTCTCTTACCACATCAAGTTACAAACTTTAACTTTCTTAAGTAAAAATCAATCATTTGGAGGCGTTAAAAATGGCACAACTACGATTTCATGATAACAACGAAAGAATTGAAAAACAAAGTGAGGTAGAAGCATATTTAAACTCTCAGGAAGTTATTTACGAAAAGTGGGACATTGAAAAACTTCCAGCGCATCTTCGTGAAAATTTCGCATTAAGTGATGAGGACAAAGCAGAAGTGATACAAACTTTCCGCAGTGAGATCGATGATATCTCTGAGCGCAGAGGGTATGTGACAGAAGATGTCATTTCACTTTCTGATGCGACGCCAAACTTAGATGAGCTTTTGAAAAACTTCTTAGCAGAGCATCACCACACAGATGATGAAGTACGTTTCATCGTTTCTGGACATGGAATCTTTGCAATCGAAGGACCTAATGGGAGATTCTTTGATGTAGAACTAGAGCCAGGAGACCTTATCTCCGTTCCAGAAAATTTCCGTCACTATTTCACGCTGCAAGAGGATCGTAAAGTAGTAGCTGTACGCATCTTCAAATCAAAAGAAGGCTGGGTACCGATCTACGATAAACAGCCACAAGAAGCACAATAATTACTACACACCATTTCATTTGATTGAAATGGTGTGTTTTCTTTTGTAATGAAAGAGTAGATGGTGGTTTAGGCGCTCGTCCAGCGGCTGACAAGCACGATGGACGAGCGCCATACAGAAAATACGAGCGCTAAACCTAACAACTCCGTTAGTTTAAGTGTAATTATTTCAAAGATTATACTTTTTGAATAATGGATTATTTATCAATGACAATCGATAATTTATAGTTTGCATGCTCGTTTAAGCTCTTCAAAAAATCATTTAATATTTCATTGGAAGGAAATTTGCATTCTAGAAGGTAACAACCGTCTCCACTAATTTTATAGTTATTGATTATGTGTTGTTCTTTTGTTTTTATGAACGACAAATAGGGCTGATGAAAAGTACTTTGCGTAAAGATTGTAATGAAAGCATGTATAAAATACCCCAATTTATATTGATTGACTTTTATGGTATAACCTTCGATAACTCCGCTATCCTCTAATTTCGCCACTCTAGCTGAAACAGCTGGTCCAGTTAAATGAACTTTCTCACCTAACTCTTTCATCGTGAGCCGACTGTTCTTGGATAGTTCATCCAATATACGTAAGTCCGTCTTATCTAACATTTTATTTAACTCCTTTCATTAATAAAGTCAAACAGCCAAAAGACTTAAATTAATCTATGTATCGGTCAGTGGGTATTATATAGAATATATATTGTTCAGAGGAAATTTTAAAGAAGAGGAGATAACAAATATGAATATACAACAAATTCGTAATGCAACAATAGTTGTAGAATACGCAGGGAAAAAGTTTTTAATCGATCCAATGTTAGCGGAAAAAGGGACATATCCTCCTTTCCCAAATTCACCAAGACAAGAACAAAAAAATCCATTAGTTGACTTACCGACTTCCCTCAAAAAAATTATTAAAGGCATTGATGCAGTTATTGTTACTCACCTGCATTATGATCATTGGGATGAAGTTGCAAAAGAAGTATTACCAAAGGATATCCAATTATTTTCCCAAAATGAAGAAGATGTGACAGAAATTCGTAACGCTGGTTTTCAACGTGTAGAGGTTTTACAAGAAGATACGGTCTTTGAAGGTATCCAATTAATTAAAACAAAAGGCGAGCATGGAAGAGGAGAAATCTTAAAACTTGCTGGTCTAGTATGTGGCATTGTCTTCAAACATCAAACGGAGAAAACATTATATGTTGCTGGAGATACGGTATGGTATGAAGCAGTTCAAGAGGAAATCGACACACATAAACCAGAAGTTATAGTGGTAAATGCAGGCGATAACCAATTCTTTGAAGGCGGCTCTCTTGTCATGGGCAAAGATGATGTCTATGAGGTTTATAAAGCTGCTCCTAACGCAAAGGTAATTGCTGTCCACATGGAAGCTGTAAACCACTGGGGATTGTCCAGAAAAGAATTAAAAAAGTTTGTAAGTGAAAATGGGATTACGTCTAGTGTATTAGTGCCAGATGACGGTGAATCATACAGATTTTAAGAATGTAAAAAGACAGAAAATGATTTCTGTCTTTTTTTGGATATGCCATAATCCTGCACGTTTGTGGCATAAGGACAACACATTTTTAACTTATTATATATTTGATTTAACCGCCTTTTCATCCTTTTCCGCTAAATTGGCAGGTCAATTAACAAGTGGATTCGCATGTCAATTCGCAGCGAATTGGTGTGCTTATTCAGGTGATAAAAGTCTTTTTTACCAAAACTCTTATATACCACGAAAAAATCGCAGCGAATTACGCTGCGATTTTTAGTGCTAATTACTATGAGATTTGGCTTGTTTTTTATCGTTTTCTTCCTCAAAAGAGACCCGTTACTCTCAAACGTGTATTCTTTTTCATTTTCTAATTATTCTTCTACTTCTTTTGCTCTTCTTAAATTAATCAAACGATACGTGTGCAGGGCAATAACCTTAAGCACCGCATACACTGGAACGGCTAGAATCAATCCGAGCAGACCACCTAGGCTTCCTGCAACAAGCAAGATTGAAATAATGGTGAGCGGATGGATATCCAGCTTTTTACCCATAACTTGAGGAGAGATTACATTACCCTCGATCTGCTGAGCAATAACCATAACGACTAGTACTTTGATGACCATCGCTGGCGAGTCAACGATTGCTACGATTAATGCAGGAACGACGCCAATAATCGGTCCAAGGAACGGAATTACATTTGTGAACATAGCGATGATAGCTAAAATCAGCGAGTACTCGATTCCAATTACAAGATATCCGATATATAGCATGGTTCCCACACAGACACTGACTAGGATTTGTCCTTGGATGTATGAGCTAAGAGCGATGTCCATGTCTTTTAAAATTTTTGTTCCATTCGTACGCTGTCTTTCCGGAAGCGTTTGAAGCACCATCTGTGGAGCTTTTTCACCTTCTTTTAACATGTAATAAAGAATGAAAGGTACGGTAACAAAAATCATAATAATGTTTGTAATGATTCCAATAAAGTTTGCGATGTTCGTACCAATTGTTTGAACACTAGTAGACAAATAAGCAGTCACTTTATCAGAGATTTCTTTTACATCGAATTGTTCACTTTCTTGGAAACGGCTAACCCATTCATTTTGCTGTAAATCATTTAGTTTAGAACGAATAGCGTCGATTAATGCAGGTGTATTTTCAACCAGATTACTCACCTGTCTTTGTAGTATTGGACCAATAGAATAGAACAGCAATACGAATAGTCCGATAGCTAGCAAGTAGATGAGAAGGATGGATAACACCTTAGGCACATTTCGTTTATGCAAAAATTGAACGACAGGACGGAACAGATAATAAAGTACACCGCCAAGTAAAAACGGGAAGAATAGCGTTTGAACAAGAACGACGATCGGCCTGAAAATAAAATCAATCTTTGTTCCAACTAAAATAATTAGAAAAATGAGGAGAAATCCGTAACCGATACGAAAAAACTTCGACTGTGGCATTTAATTATCACCTTTATCTTCTGAAATATGTATTCATTATATACAACTTATAAGGACATACACAAATTTTAAAAAAACACCGGTACAAGGATAAAAGCATATGCTGAGTAATGGGCATACGTACTAGAAATGGAGTTTGTACAGAAAGGATGAAACCAATGTGCGGAATAACGGGTTGGGCAGATTGGAATCGTAACCTCACACATGAAAAGAATATATTGATTAAGATGGCCACACCATTATCAAAAAGAGGACCAGACGCACTCAATGTATGGAGTACCACACATGCAGGTTTTGGTCACGCTAGGTTAGCAGTTGTAGATATTGAAGGCGGCGTCCAGCCGATGACTAGAACGAAGAACAAATTGAATTATACACTTTGCTACAATGGAGAACTTTATAACACAGAAGATCTCCGAAAAGACCTTTTACAAAGAGGGTATACGTTTGAGGGGCATTCTGATACAGAAGTGTTACTTACTTCTTATATAGAATGGGGAGAAAGGTGTATTGATCGGTTTAACGGTATATTTGCATTTGGAATTTGGGATGATGAAAAACAGAGTTTGTTTGTTGCTCGTGATCGATTAGGTGTAAAGCCATTTTTCTATACTGAGAAAGGCGGTATGCTTTTATTTGGGTCTGAAATAAAATCCATATTGGCTCACCCTGATATGAAGGCTGAAGTAGATCGTGAAGGATTGCAAGAAGTATTCGGTCTAGGACCATCTCGTACGCCAGGCAATGGTGTATATAAAGGAATAAAAGAACTTCGTCCGGCTCATGCTGCAACGTATACAAAAAATGGGCTAAAAATTTGGCGGTATTGGAACGTAGAAAGTAAACCACATCAAGATTCGTTGCAAGATACGGTTGAAAAAGTGAAATATCTTGTGAATGATGCAGTGACGCGACAATTGATTGCGGACGTACCCGTGTGTACATTTCTTTCTGGCGGCCTCGATTCAAGTGCAATAACCGCAATCGCAGCAAAGTACTTTAAAGAAGAAAAAAAGGGTGAACTTCATACGTTCAGCATTGATTATGTTGATAATGATAAGTATTTTAAAGCGAGTGATTATCAGCCCAATTCAGATGCGTATTGGATCAATCAGATGGTTGAGGCTACAGGATCTGTTCATCATAGCTGCGTGATCGATAATGAACTATTAATCAATCATTTGCGTGAAGCTGTCACAGTTCGTGATCTTCCAGGAATGGCTGATGTAGATTCTTCACTGTTATGGTTCTGTCGTCAGATTAAACCGCAGTCCACAGTTGCGTTATCAGGAGAATGTGCAGACGAAATCTTTGGCGGATATCCGTGGTTTCATAAAGAAGAGCTTTTAAATCGTCCGATGTTTCCGTGGATGCGTTCAACTGAAGCGCGTCAGAATCTCTTGCAAGACTCATGGGCTAGTAAACTAAATCTAGCTTCATATGTTCAGCAACGATACGAAGAGACAGTGAATGAAACGCCTCTTTTAGATGGAGAATCTAAAATAGAAGCGAGAAGACGTGAAATCTTCTATTTGAATATGATTTGGTTCATGACGACACTATTGGATCGCAAAGACCGAATGAGCATGGGAGCTTCATTAGAAGTGAGAGTACCTTTTGCAGATCATAGAATTGTAGAATACGCATGGAATATTCCTTGGGATATGAAAATGCTAGATGGAAGAGAGAAGGGGATTCTTAGAAAAGCACTTACTGGTATACTTCCAAATGATGTTCTGTATCGAAAAAAGAGTCCTTACCCAAAAACGTTCCATCCGGATTATACGAACGGCGTAAGAGATTGGCTAACAAGCATCGTTGGAAAGAAAAACTCACCATTATTTGAAGTGTTGAACCGAGCACGTGTTCAAGAAATTATTCAAACGAACGGAGAGACGTTTAAAGAGCCTTGGTTCGGCCAGCTCATGACAGGCCCACAACTAATGGCTCATCTTGCACAGATCGATAGCTGGTTAACTGATTATAATATTAATATCATAGATTAACACAAAAAACCGGAAAACATTTTGTTCTCCGGTTTTTGTATTTATGCAGTTGCTTCTTGTTTGACGACTAATTGTTTTTGCCATTTTCTTTTCCGCCATCTAGAAAGCATAAAGAGTCCCCGCAGCCATTCATCTGCAGTGAAGGCTAGCCAGATCCCTATTAACCCTAGATCAAAAGTAATGCCTAACAAGTATGCCAGTGGTACGCTAACTCCCCACATAGATATGACACCTATTATGACTGGGAACTTAACATCACCAGCAGCTCTTAAACTTGAAATGATAACAAGGTTAAATGAACGGCCAGGTTCGAGTAACAGAGTTAAGTATAAAAGTATGGTACCTTCCTTAATAATCTCTGGATTGTCTGTAAAAATAGACAGAAGTGGCTTTGCAAATAAAGAAGCTACACCTGCCATAAGGAAACTTATGATCATGGCGTAAGTCTGACTTTTAAGACACATCTTATAAGCAGAGTCGTACGACTTAGCACCAATTAAATGACCGATTAATATCTGTGTACCTTGACCGATCGCTACGGCGAAAAGGAAGATAAACATCATAATATTAAACGTATATACCTTTGTAGTAAGTGCCGTTGTACCAAGCAGCGTAATGAAGAACGTGATCAGCATCTGAGATCCGCTGTAGGAAAGGTGCTCTCCGGCTGATGGCAATCCTATTTTTAATACACTCTTAATATGAAGAGGGAATAGTTTGAACGAACTCGCAAAAGGCAGTGGGATAGAAGAGCGCTTGAACAAAAGATATAGAATGACAACTAAGCCTAAAAACCGACTAACAGAGGTTGAGATCGCTACACCTTCAACACCTAGTATTGGAAAACCAAAAGCTCCAAAGATAAATAAATAGTTTCCAATTACGTTTAAGATGTTCATTCCAATCGTCACGTACATAGCATCTTTCGTAAAACCGTAACTTCTAATAGCAGCTCCGATCGTCATGATGACAGATTGGATAAATGAAAATCCTCCAACGATCATAAGATAGCTCGATGCTTCCGCCATTAACTCTGGTGGAGTATTCATCCATTTTAAAAACACATCGCCAAAGATTAGTAATGCCCCACTTAAGAGTAATCCAAAAAGCAAGTTCCCTAAGATCGCAACCACAGCTACTTCAGCAGCAGTTCGTTCAAGTTTAGCGCCTATTGCCTGTGCAATAACAACACTTGCTCCTGTAGCAACAAACCCGAACATAACGATTACGATCGATAGCAGTTGATTAGTAAGACCGACAGCGGCCACTGACTGATCAGAATATTGACTGAGCATAAGAGTATCAGCGTTCCCCATCAACATATGAAGCATAATTTCAATAAATATTGGCCACGTTATGGCAAAAAGGGAAAGCTTAGCAGCTTTGTTGCCTTTCATGTAAATCCCTCTCCATCGTGTTTATATTGTATGGTTTTAACATTTACCTATTGTATCAGGTATGGGTACGGACTGAAATAAAATCCCCTCACTTTTTACAGTGAGGGGAGTATGTTTATTTTTTTCGATAGATACTGAAACTATATCCAGGGAGAGAACCTGAGAATGATGTCCCCAAAATGTTTGAGTAGCCTTCAGGGATTTCAATGGAAAGATCAGCGGTTCTTTGACCAGCATTTAAAAGAATCCATACACTTTCTTCATCGGTTGATCGCTCATATACTAATGTTTGCTCGTCAGCATTGATAAACTTTAATTCACCGTCATTGGCTAGGACTTTGTGGTTTTGGCGAAGAGAAAGCAATGATTGAATGTGTTCAAACAGATCTAAATCTTGTTTTTTTTCATCCCATTCCATACATTTTCTGCAACCAGGATCATTTCCACCGGTCATACCGATCTCATCACCATAATAGATACAAGGAGTTCCTTTAAAAGTTAACATCAATAGAAAAAGCAACTTCATCTTATTCTTATTTTCATCACAGAACGTTAGAACACGCTTTGTATCGTGTGAACCTAAAAGGTTAAACGCAGCTTCGTTTACGTTTTCAGGATACATGTGAAGAACAGCCGTCATTTTTTCAGCAAAAACTCTTGCATCAATCGTTTCTTTTGCTACAAAATCAAGTGCAGCATTTGTGAAAGGATAGTTCATGACAGCGTCGAACTGATCTCCATGTAGCCAGTTCATTGAATCATGCCAGATTTCACCTAAGATATAGGCATCTGGTTTGACAGATTTAACAGCTGTTCTGAATTCTCTCCAAAAAGAATGATCAACCTCATTTGCAACATCTAATCTCCACCCATCAATATCAAACTCTTCCACCCAATAGCGAGCAACCTTGAGCAAATATTCGCGGACCTCTGGGTTTTCAGTGTTTAGTTTAGGCATAGATTTTTCAAAGGCGAACGTATCATAATTTGGGCGTGGTTCAGTCTGGATTGGAAATTCTCTTAAATGGAACCAGTTCTTGTAAGTAGAATTTTCTTGGTTTTTTAATACATCCTGAAACGGTTCAAAATAGTATCCGCTATGATTAAACACAGCATCGAGCATGACTTTAATTCCGTTTTCATGGCAAACTTTCACTAGTTGCTTAAACGTTTCTTTATCACCGAATTGTGGATCAATCTCTAAATAATCAATCGTATCGTACTTATGATTAGACTTCGCTTTAAAGATAGGTGTGAAATAGATCCCAGTCACACCAAGTTTAACGAGGTGATCAATGTGATCGATCACACCTTGAAAATCTCCGCCGAAGAAATTATTAAACTTTGGTTCTTCGCTTGCCCATGGAAGTGAACCTTCAGGATCGTTGCTCGTATCTCCATTTGCAAATCGTTCAGGGAAAATTTGATACCAGACCGTATCCTTCACCCAAGAAGGGGCACGAAATACATCAATCCCATTTAAGAATGGAAAACAAAAATAATAAGCCGTGTCATCAAAAGGAGCTTCTTTATAGAAACCTTTTTCAGTGTACACCAACGTTTCTGTACCGCTCTTCAGTTCAAATCCATAGCGTAAACGGCGAAACGGGGGGCTGATAGCAATAAAATAGTAATCAAAATATTCATCTGTACCTGTTCGAGTCATGAGCGACCGAGACGTTTGCCAGCCATCTTTCGTCCAGTCATAAGGATCACCGTGAATGAACGTTACAGAATCGACATCTCCTTTTTTTGTACGAAGACGGATGTGAAGGGTGGTCTCATTATAGGCATAGGCATAATTGTTACCTGCTCTGTGATAGATTGCTTCTTTTAACATATTTTGCTCTCCTCTCAGTCTCGGCAATAAAAATGGGGCACAACCTATAGAAACTAGGTTGTACCCCTAAGGAACGTACATTGCCTTCAACTTGTAATGGTGATAGTATAAACCGCTTTCAATAACAAAATCAAGGGAAATGAAAGCGAAACCAAAAATAATTAAAAAAGTATTGTAAAAATTCAAAGCATAGGTATAATGAAATTGAGCAGGTAATGCAATCGTTTTCATAAACAGCGAAAAACTTTATAAGAAGACAGAAAAACATTTTTTTTGCTAATTTGTGCAAACGTTTGTATGCTTTGATCTTTTAACAATAATAGGGGGTACATTTGATGAAAAAGTTATTATCATTGCCTTTAACTTTTGCTCTTGCTGCAAGTGCGTTAGCTGCTTGCGGACCGCAAGAAGATAGTTCTTCTACAGGCGGCAAGAAAGAATCGGCTGCAGACAAGCCTGAAAAATTAGTAATGTGGGAAGACCAAGAAAAAGGTGCTGGAACTAAAGACGCGATCAAAAAGTTCGAAGACAAATACGGCATCAAAGTTGAATTAAAAGAAATCCCAATGCTAGATCAACAAGAGAAGCTTCGTCTTGATGGACCAGCTAAAAAAGGACCGGATGTTATTACAACTCCGCATGACCGAATTGGACCATTAGCGATCGAAGGTCTCATCGCACCAATTAAAGTATCTGATGATGTAACAAAGCTTTACACTGAATCTTCAATTAACGCATTAACATATGATGGAAAACTTTACGGACTTCCAAAATCAACTGAAACACCTGTTTTCATCTACAACAAAAAATTAATGCCTGAAGCACCTGAATCTTTTGATGATGTACTTGCATTCTCTAAAGGTGACAAAGGTGGAGCACAGTATGGCTTCTTAGCTAACTGGACTGACTTCTACTTTGCAAATGGTGTACTTTCTGGATATGGAAGCTATGTATTTAAAGACGACAACGGAACTTTAGATGCAAAAGACCTTGGTCTTTCTAACGAAGGTGCTGTTGAAGGATTAGAGTATATCACTAGCTGGTACAAAGACGGCTTATTCCCTAAAGGAATCATCGGTGAAAAAGCTGGCCCTACGATTGACGGTCTTTTCCAAGAAGGTAAAGTTGCTTCTGTAATGAATGGACCATGGTCTTTCCAAGGCTATAAAGATGCTGGAATCGATATCGGTGTTTCACCAATGCCTAAACTTCCAAACGGTGAAGATGTAAAAACGTTTATCGGTGTTAAAGGTTACAACGTAAGCCAATTCTCTCCTAACCAAGAGTGGGCTGCAAAGCTTGTTGAGTTCATCACAAACGAAGAAAACGCTAAGACTCGTTTTGAGAAAACAGCAGAGATCCCTCCAATCGTATCTTTAATGGAGGACCCAATCATCGCAGACAACGAAGCAGCTAAAGCTGTAGCCGTTCAATCAGAACGTGGAGTTCCAATGCCTAACATTCCTGAAATGGCAGAAGTTTGGGCTCCAGCTGCAAACGCACTTCAATTATCTGCAACTGGCAAGTCTGAGCCAAAAGCTGCTCTAGAAAGCGCAGTTAAGACGATCGGACAAAACATTGAAGCGAACCACGGTAAAAAATAATAAGCAGTAACTGGAAAGCGGTACCCAGACGTCGCGGGTACTGCTTTCTCTAACTATTGTGTGTGTTGGAAAGATTTCACTTATGTATGGGTCCTAAAATCTTTCGAACAATACACAAAAGTGGGGAAAAGAAAGGGGAAACCTGTAATGACACACCGTAAGACGGCAGCTTTGCTGTCAATCATTCCAGGAATGGGGCAATTTTATAACAAGCAATTTGTTAAAGGTTTCGCATTCTTGTTTTTGGCAATTTGTTATTTTATAGCATTTCTTGATTTTCTAAACATTGGACTATGGGGAATTGTAACGCTTGGAACGGAAGTACCTAGAGATCACTCCATCTTCTTACTTGTTAACGGCGTAATCTCTATACTTGTAGTAGGCATTGGATTAGGATTTTACTACTTTAATATCTATGATGCCTTCCAAAACGGTAAAAAACGTGATAACGGCGTAAAACTTAACACACTAAAAGAGCAATATCACAATGTAGTAGACAAAGGGTTTCCTTATTTAATGGTTGGACCTGGATTTTTATTGTTAATCTTCGTTGTTATTTTTCCAATCATCTTTATGTTGTTGTTAGCATTTACGAACTACAACTTATACAACTCCCCACCAGCAAAGCTTGTTGACTGGGTTGGATTTAAAAACTTTATTGAAATTTTCTCTTTAGACATTTGGCGTGAGACGTTTATCTCTGTATTTGCCTGGACGATTATCTGGACATTCACGGCTACAACACTTCAAGTTTCTGTAGGTATTTTCTTAGCAGTTGTATTGAACCAGAAAGAAATTAAGTTTAAAGGGATCATTCGTACACTATTGATCTTGCCTTGGGCTGTACCTGCTTTCGTATCGATCTTAATTTTCTCAGGTCTTTTCAATGATACATTCGGAGCGATCAACCAATCTATTTTAGCACCATTTGGAATCGATTCCATACCTTGGATGACTGATCCTTTCTATACGAAGGTGGCTTTAATCTTTATTCAATCATGGCTCGGTTTCCCGTTCATCATGGCGATGACAACAGGTGTGCTTCAGTCTATTCCTGGTGAACTTTATGAAGCTGCAACTGTGGATGGGGCATCGAACTGGGATAAATTCCGTAAGATCACACTTCCGATGGTCTTATTTACAACAGCACCAATATTAATTACGCAATACACGTTCAACTTTAATAACTTTAACGTTATCTATCTATTTAACAACGGTGGACCTGCAGTAGCTGATCAAAATGCAGGTGGGACAGACATCTTGATCTCTTGGATATACAACTTAACAATGACTTCAGCACAATACAGCAAGGCTGCAGCTGTAACTGTATTATTATCTTTAATCATCGTGTCACTGGCATTGTGGCAGTTTAGAAAGACGAAATCATTTAAGGACGAAGGAATGATTTAATATGAGTATAAAAACAGCAAGAAGAATACGATTAACTCTGTCCTATCTAGTTTTATTGTCAGCGATTGCAATCGTGGTCTATCCAATCCTTTGGGTAATAGGTTCTTCCTTTAACCCTGGGAACACTTTATCCAGTTCGACGATCATTCCCAAAAATGCGACTCTCGCTCATTATAAAGAGCTATTTGCTGAGACTGACTATTTGATCTGGTACTGGAACACATTAAAAATTTGTTTTATTACAATGGTTCTTTCTGTTATCTTTATCGGCTTAACGGCTTATGCATTCTCAAGATATAAGTTTGTTGGACGTAAGAATGGCTTGCTTCTTTTCTTAATTTTGCAGATGATTCCACAATTTGTAGCTATTCTTGCAATCTATATTCTTGCTTATCAAGTAGGATTGCTTGATACACACTTTGCCTTAATTCTTGTATATGTTGGTGGTTTAATCCCAATGAACACATACTTGGCAAAGAACTATTACGATACGATTCCAAAAGAACTAGACGAATCTGCGCGAATTGACGGCGCTGGTCACTTTCGTATCTTTTGGCAGATCATCCTGCCGCTTTCAAAGCCAATCTTAGCGGTAATCGCACTATTTAGTTTCATCTCACCGTTCGCTGATTTTATCTTAGCGTCCATTCTGATCAGTTCAGATGAAAAGATGACACTTGCGGTTGGTCTGTTTAACATGATTAAGAATGAATTCGGCAACAGTTTTACATTGTTTGCAGCGGGTTCTGTATTAGTAGCGATTCCGATCGGTCTCTTATTCTTATCATTGCAGCGTTACTTTATCTCTGGCTTAACTGCTGGCGGTACAAAAGGTTAATCACAGCCTAACTATAGGAGGAACGGCGATGGGCAAAAGAATGATATTCTTGGCTATGTCGTTTCTTCTTTTTTTATCTGTTCAAAATAAAGCGCTTGCAGAAAAAAAGGAAGAACGATCATGGAAAGACGAAACGATCTATTTTATCATGGTGGACCGGTTTAATAATGGAGACAAAGATAACGATTTTGATGTTGATCTTAATGACCCTGCAGCATACCATGGGGGAGACTTCAAAGGGATCATGGACAACCTTGATTATCTAGATGATCTTGGTGTTACAGCCATCTGGCTGACCCCTGTGGTTAAGAATGAACCAGGAGGCTATCACGGTTACTGGACGGAGAATTTCTATGAAACAGAAGAACATTTTGGTTCAAAGGATGAGTTGAAACAGCTTGTAAAAAAAGCACATGATCGTGATATAAAAGTGATATTAGATCTTGTTGTAAATCATACAGGATATAAACATCCTTGGTTAGATGAGGAGTCAAAAAAGAATTGGTTCCACCCAGAGATGGAGATCGGCAACTGGGATAACCAAGAAGAAGTTGAGAACGGTTGGCTTGCTGGATTACCTGATCTTAACACAGAAAACAATGAAACGCGTAAGTATTTGCTCGACATGGCTGAATATTGGATCAAAGAAACAGATATAGATGGCTACCGTTTGGATACGGTGAAACATGTGCCAAAAGATTTTTGGCAAGAGTTTTCAGAACGTGTTAATCGGGCTAAGCCCGGATTCTATTTGATCGGTGAAGTTTGGCACAACGACCCAAGATATATTGCTGAGTACAATAAAGCTGGAATTCAATCGTTTGTAGATTATCCCTTGTTTAATGAGATGGTTCGTATCTTTAGACAAAGTGGCCAATCGCTTTCCGAGTTGAATGCTGTATGGGAGCGAAACAAGTTTTATTATAAAGATCCGTATACGTTAGGAAACTTTATAGATAATCATGATAATATTCGATTCGTGCGTGAATCACTGCTGAAGCAAGAAGATCCAGAAAAAAGGCTCAAGCTCGCTCTTACTTACCTATACTCGGCACCTGGTATTCCTATCCTCTATCAAGGAACAGAGCATATGATGGATGGAGCCAAGGATCCTGATAACCGCCGTATGATGGATTTTTCTCAAAATAAGGAGTTCGAAACATTCACATCAAAATTAGGAAAGCTTAGACAAAAACATCCGGCACTTAGACGTGGCGATTATTCGTTGATTGTTGATAAAGATGGAAAAGCCGTCTTTAAACGAAAATATCAGGATGAAACACTTTATATCGCTTTTAACAATGATAAAAAGAAGTCTGCTATTTCTTTCTCGGATAAAAGCCTTCATAATAAAAAACTTGTGAGTCTGTTATCAGACGAAGAGATAAAGGTGAACGATACTTCTGTTGAAATGAATATGGCTGGGGAATCAGCTGATATTTATACTGTACAAGAAGCAGATTCCGATTGGAAGCTCTACTTAATAGCAGCAGCAATAATCTTACTATTGTTGAGTTCTTTCTATATTTATAATAAAAGAAAAAAACGCGCTTTAAAGAGTTGAAAAGTCTTATAACGATTCAATTTACAAAAAAAGTCGAAAACATTAAAAGTGGAAAGGAATTAATATTTCTTTTTTCCTACGAACGCTATACAATTATTGATGGAATTAAGTAAGCGTATACACTATGCCAAATAGTCTGAAAGGAGGACTATACCATGTCAGTTACGATAAAAGACGTAGCAAAATTAGCAGATGTTGCACCCTCAACCGTTTCAAGGGTAATCGCGAATAATCCTCGTATATCTGAAAAAACAAAGAGAAAAGTAAAAGAAGCGATGGACTATCTTGGCTATCATCCAAACTTTAACGCTAGAAGTCTTGCAAACCGAAGCACACAGGCGATCGGACTTGTCATGCCAAGTTCTGCTGACAAAGCTTTTCAAAATCCGTTTTTTCCAGAAGTAATCAGAGGAATAAGTACCATTGCACATGAACAAGAATACGCTCTATACATGTCGACAGGAAATACAGAAGATGAAATCTTCGAAGGTGTTGTACGAATGGTACAGGGTCGTCGAGTGGATGGTATCGTAATGCTGTATTCACGTGTAGATGATCGAATCATGTGTTACCTACAAGAGCAGAAATTTCCTTTCACAGTAATCGGTAAACCGTTTAAAAACGCCGAGACTATCACACATATAGATAACGACAACTTCAAAGCTGCTCAAGAAATGACAGAGTATCTGATATCACTCGGTCATGAACGAATTGGATTTGTAGGAGGAAATTTAAATCTAGTTGTAACCATCGACCGACTATTAGGCTATGAAAAAGCCATACGAAATGCGGGTCTGCCATATAAAGATGAATACATCGTGCATGAAGAGTTCTTAAAAGAAGGTGGGCAAGAAGCGGTTAAGGAGCTTCTCGCTTTACAAGAGCCTCCGTCAGCACTTCTTGTTATTGATGACGTTATGTCCTTCGGTGTGCTGAGCACTTTAAACGAGCTTGGGGTTAGCGTACCCGATGATATCTCATTACTAAGTTTCAACAACGTAATGTTATCTGAACTCTCATCACCTTCACTAACATCTGTAGACATCAATATCTTTAAACTCGGTTATGAAGCGGCTAAGGGACTGCTAGAATGTATTCAATGTCCAGAAAAAGAAGCGAAACGAGTAGTCGTACCATTTCAGTTGATCGAAAGACAAACGTGCAGTAAGGTTAGCGGGAAGTGACGGTCAGCTTGATAAATTTGAGCTGGGTTTAAAAACTTAACCCTCAATATCTACAAAGTAAACCAAAACAGCCTCTAGGAAGATAACTTCAAATCTTCTCAGAGGCTTTTTTCGTTTAGAGCCTTAATGACAGGTAGGATAGGCTGTTTGCTTTTACAAGAAAAAAAATCTTTAAACGGGTCACCTATATCTTTTATCCGATCAATGATTGAAGTAAGCGGAAACTGCTCAGGCTTTAATGAAGCATTCACTTCATTCCAGTATAGAGGAGTAGCAACTAAAGCATCATCGTTTCCTCTTACAGAATAGGGAGCAATAATCGTTTTGCCTTCTGCGTGCTGAATGTAATCAACATAGCACCGGTTCCCACGGTTCTTTTTTAATCGTTCGATCGTAAACCATTTCGGCTCACGTTCGATTAAATATTGCGCAAGAAACTCTGTGAATAGTCGTGAATCTTCGAACGTAGCTGCTTGTTCAGGTAATGGTATATAGATCTGCATCCCCTTATTACCACTTGTTTTGATGAATGTGGTGAGATGTAACTTGTCACAAACTTCCTTTATCATTAGCGCGGCTTCTACCGAAAGATGAAATTCCTTACGAGAGGGAGGATCTAAATCCATCACGATCTCTGAGGGGTGAACATTTTCAACTGTTCGATAAGGAATGTGAAACTCAAATGCGAGCTGGTTTCCTAACCAGAGCAATGTAGGTAAGTTATTACAAACGATATAATTAATATCTTCTTCCATATCCGTATGTACATAGTGAGGGGCATAATCTGGACAATTCTTTTGATAGAACTTTTCCTCACTTACTCCATGAGGATATCTAATGACCGTTAAAGCACGTTCTTTTAAAAATGGCAGCATATAAGGCGAAATTTGGGTCAAATAATTAATATATTCAACTTTAACAATATCTTGATCCGGCCAAAGTGGTTTGTTAGGGCTTGTTAAAGTTACGATTTCACCGTTTACGTTAAGATCTATTTGTTCTTTTGAAGGCTTTCCCATGTACATTCCTCCCAGTTTGTATCAAAACGGAATGAAACAAACCTTGGCTGTCTCAACTGATTTTTATATAGTTCTAAATATGAGAGTTCTACACAGATAGACGGCTCTATCAAAAAGAGAGATCCGTTCCTGCTTGCAATATTTTTCTTAATAATTTGAATCAATGCTTCCTTCTCTTGAGGAGAAATGCCATGAGAGAATAATCCGACAAATTGAACGGAATGATCTTTGATCACGCCAACATGAAAAAAACCGTTCTCTGTATCATAACCTAACAAAATAAAAGGATGGAATTTAAGATTTTTTACTTTGATCCATTCATTTGTTCGAATCCCTGGATTCCATTTACTTGAAAGCTTTTTTGCTACAATTCCTTCACTTTTATCAATCTGAACTCTATTCCTGATTTCAGAACTTCTTGAAGTGAAATTAATAAAGTTTAGACGGCTATCGGTTGAGATCTTATTAGTTTGAACACCTGTAAGCTGAAGCAGATTTTGCAATTTTTCTTTTCGATCTAAGAATGAATGTCGATGAATGTACTCACCCTCTATAGCGAGCAGATCAAACGCGCAATAAGAAGAAGGATATTGTCTAGAAGCTTGTTCAATTTTATCAGGTTGTTTTAATCTGCCTCTTTTTTGAATGAGTTCAAAATTGGCTTTATTTTCGTTTTCAAGAATACATAGTTCTCCATCTAAAAGAATAGGAAATAAGTGTTTAACGTTATTCTCGAGCGTTTTTAGGTGATCTACAACCTCAGGAAAAATAGTATGAAAAGGATGACCGTTTCTAGATGTCATGATAACATTCGCATGATCCCAAAAAAGTAAACATCTAAAACCGTCATATTTAATTTCATATACCCAATGATTCTCTTCAGGCAATTCGTTTGAAAGAGAAGGAAGCATGGGCTTTAAAAAGTGTTGAATCATGAACTAGCTTTTTTCTTTGCAGTTGATTTTTTCTTCTTCGGTTTAGGTTCTGTAGAATCTTTGCTTTTTTTAGAAGCTGTTTCTTTCGTCTTCTTACCATTGTCAGACGATTCTTTTCCTTTACTCTCATTGATGGAAGCTTGAAGTGCTTCCATTAGATCCACAACATTTGTTTTTGGCTTTTCTTTTGCAACCTTTACTTCATCACCAGAAATTTTGCTGTTGATCAATTCGAGAACCGCTTCACGATATTCGTCTGCATACTTTTCAGGCTCAAACGGAGCTGTTAAATGTTCGATAAGCTGTTTGGCCATCTCAACCTCTTTTTCATTGAGTGAAACTTCATCAGTTAAACCGGGAACATGATCAACATTTCTAACTTCATCTGGATAAAAGATGGTTTCAAGAACTAAGCCATTCTTGTAAACGCGAACGGCAGCAAGGTGTTCTTTTGATCGAAGTGTGAATTTAGCAAGTCCGATCTTCCCGGTATCTTCCATAGCTTTTTTCAAGAGAGCGAAAGATTTTGTGCCGTTCTCGCCAGGTCCAACGAAATAAGAACGATTATAAAAGATGGGATCAATCTCTTCTAATTTAATAAAATCAATGATCTCGATCGATTTATCAGATACACCTGCTAATTCATCAAGTTCTTCTTTTTCAACAACTACAAATTTTCCGGGTTCATATTCATAGCCTTTAACGATTTCTTTGGAATCCACAGTCTCTTCACATACAGGGCAAATCTTTTCATATTGAACAGGACTATGACACTTTTCATGTAAATATCTCATTTTAATATCTTTATTTTCAGTTGCGGCAAACAACTTGATCGGTATATTCACAAGACCAAAGCTAATTGCACCTTTCCACATCGTGTGCATGAAGACCATCCTTTCAAACTCTTTTACGAATAGTTTCTCCACACAAATCAACATCATGTATATTTTTCCATAGTTTATACAGATTTCGACAATGCATTGTAGAAATATGCAATATCATTCATAATGAGAATAGAGTTTTTTCAATAGGCTTTTTTCTAAATGCTGTTGCTATTTGAATGTTCTCTTTTAATTTCTATGCAAGTTGATTGAAACGAGCAACCTGAAGCGCAAATCAACTACTTTCGGATAGCAACAATACGAAAACAGCCTTTCAATAAAGGGTGATAACATTGGATAGCAGTACAAACATACAAACGAATACAGAACTTGCTCAATTCTTGAAGATGCAAAAGACAAGCATAGTTGAAAAATGGCTGGAAAACGTACTGTTGCCTCAAAATGACCCTTTCTTTGAAGAAGTGAAAAAGAACGGTCATCAAACAATCATAGAATTAATTAATTACTTAGAGACAGGGTCATTGGAAAGGCTAAAAGCATTAACAAGCAAAATTGCCAAGGAACGGATCGAAGCCAAAGCAAACGTAGGGGATTTTGTTCACAACATCAACGTTGGCAGGAGCATTGTTTATGAACTTTTAATGTGTTCACTTTTAAATGACCAATTAAAAGGTGACGGAGTATTAAAGATGCAGCGGTATTTTGATCAGCTCGTCTTTTTGAGTGTAAAAGAATATACAGCACTTAAGGATTCGATCATTGACCGGAAAAACCAGTTCATCCAAGAGATGCATCACGATCGGCTAACTATGCTTGGGCAGATTGCAGCTAGTTTTGCTCATGAATTCAGAAATCCTCTTACCTCTGTTAAGGGCTTTATCTACCTTTTACAAAAAGAATTAGATAAAACAGACCAATCAGAATATTACTTTGAAATTATTCAAAATGAGATGCAAAGCCTTGAAGAAAAGATTACGCAGTTTCTCTATTTATCAAAAATGAGAGGCTTACAAGATAAACTTGAGAAAGTCTCGTTATCAACACTTTTGAAGGAAATGCTCAACTTTATGTATCCTCGTTTTACCGAAGCGAATATCGTGACCATTTCTCAGATCGAGAATGACGTGTACACCGAGGGAGACAGTTCACAGATCAAACAAGTGCTATTAAACATTTTAGTGAATGCCGTCGAAGAATTAAGCGGATGGAATGGTGAGAGAAAGATTAAAGTTTCAATAAGGAAAAATGAAGACAACATGGCAGAATTATCAATCTGCAATAATGGTAATCCGATTCCTGATTATTTACTTGAAAACGTGTTTGAACCTTTTGTTACGACAAAGTCACTTGGAACAGGACTTGGACTTTCGGTTTGCAAACAGATCGTTGAAAAACATAGCGGAACGATTGAAGTATGTTCAACGAGAGACGATACTTGCTTCACGATAAAATTCCCAATCATTTAATTACAGCAGACAAATAAATGAACATGAAAAAAGCTCCCTTTCATAAGGGGGCTTTCTTACGATCTTTACAGATGATCAGGTTTTTTTGAAAAAGGTTGCTTTCCTTTTTGTTTGCTTTCAAGCTCAGCTTCATTTTTCATTTGATTCATTGCCTGGTTATCTTCTGGTCGTTTATTATTGTCTTTCGTATTACGATGTGTCATAAAAATCCCTCCTGACTCTAACATCTGTCAGAAGGGGATTCATTATGCATCATGTTTTAAGATACTTTTTTAGGTGTATTTAAGAAGAATAAAGCAATTGTTCCGGGGCCAGCGTGTGCACCTATCGCACAGCCGATCATCGTAACTAAAATGTTTTTATTTCCTGTTTCTTCTATTATTAAATCTTTTAGAGCTTTCGCCGTTTCAATATCATCTGCATGACTGATGCCGATAGTAATGTCATCAAGCGTAGAAGCTCTTTCTTTCATGATTTCTACCATGCGCCCAAGGACTTTTTTCTTTCCACGCAGTTTTTCAAGTGGAAACAGTTTTCCGTCTTCCATATGAAGAACAGGTTTGATTTTTAAAAGTGTCCCCATAACTGCTGCCGTTTTGCTCACTCTGCCACCGCGCAATAAATATTCAAGGTCATCAACGGTAAAAATATGTTCAAGGTGGTTCTGATAGTGTTGAAGCGTATGAAGAATCTCTTCAAAAGATTTTCCTTCTTTCGCTTCTTTCGCTGCTTCATAAACCATTAATCCATATCCTAATGATGCAGATTGACTGTCAAAGACTTCTATTTGAGCGTTTGGATATTCTTCAAGTACTTCATTTTTCATAAGCATAGCTGTCTGATAGGTACCACTTATGCCTGAGGACAAAGTAATATAGATGGCAGGCTGCCCATTCCTAGCAAATGAAGTTAATGTTTCTTTAATCATTGATGGTGGGACTTGTGCTGTTTTAGGAACGGCTCCTTCCTTCATATATGTATATAGCTGTTTTGGTTCGATGTTAGATCGATCTAAGTACTCTTCATCATTTACCTGAACGATTAGAGGCAACATGATAATCTCGTATTCATCCAATAGTTGTTTAGGTAGATCAGATCCTGTATCGGTTATTATTGTAGTCATTATTGTTCACCTGCTTGGCTTTTTTCTTTAGTTTAACTTGTGATGGAATGAAAAGGCAATGATCATGTTTGAAAAATAGCTCTAATGACTATTGACGCGGGGTATCTTTATCTGTTAAAAATGAATCTTGGATTCATGAAAAAAGGAGGGACTCTCACTTATGACAGAACGTTTTCGCTTAAACGATCTAGGTATAACTGAAATTAAAAAAATCTTTTTTATCATTGTAGGAGCCCTGCTTAATGCCGTCTCACTTAACATGTTCTTAATACCGGCAAAGGTTTATGCGAGTGGATTTACTGGTGTTTCCCAGTTGATTTCATCACTGCTAGTTAATACGGCTTTTCCGATCAGCACTGGTATTTTGTACTTATTATTTAATATTCCTGTTACGATTTTAGGCTGGCTGAAAGTAGGAAAGTCATTTACGGTATATAGCTTTTTGAGTGTCATTATGATCACTGCATTTCTAGAAATCATACCAATTACAGTGGTTTCTTCAGATATCTTATTGAATGCGGTATTCGGTGGAGTTATAGCTGCATTAGGTGTTGGGATTACGTTGAAGTATGGAGCTTCAACTGGAGGACTCGATATCATTGCAATGATCTTATCAAGAATGAAGAATAAACCGATCGGTGGTTATTTCTTTATTCTCAATGGTTTAATCATACTCGCAGCAGGTTTCCTTTTTGGCTGGGAGAAGGCGTTATATACGCTTGTAGCTCTCTATGTATCATCACGTGTTATTGACGCGGTACATACGCGTCACGAAAAGTTAACAGCGATGATCGTTACCAAGAAGGGTGATGAGATCCAACAAGCCATCCACGGTAAGATGGTTCGCGGAATTACAATCGTACCAGCAAAAGGAGCATTCTCTAAACAAGATAAAGAGATGCTTATCATTGTAATCACACGCTATGAACTTTATGATCTAGAGCAAGTGCTTAAAGAGGTAGATCCGAATGCCTTCACAAATATCGTACACACAACAGGCATCTACGGCTTCTTCAGAAACGACTAAGGGGTCTGACCCCACACAAATACAAAAACTCCATTTTTGTACACACGGTATGGACAAGGTCCATACCGTGTGTTTTTTTACGAATGTTTTCAATAAAATCACCATATAAAGGTAAAAATGAAAGTGAGGTGAATAATAATATGAAGCCATTTAAAATGTCTGTTATAGTCTTCCTAACTATTTGTACGGTTATCTTTCTAATGTCAGCGTGCGGCAAAGAAGAGGATGAACAAAAGGTCAAACACAGTGAAGTTACTTCTCAGCTCAATCCCGTTCTATCCATTCAACAACGAAACGATGGCATTGAGGTTCTCGCTGTTCTTGAGAATCATAGCAATCATACAGTAACTTTATCCTTCAACAGTTCCAAGATGTTTGATGTTTCTATAGTGAATTCTTCAAGTAATGAAGTATTCAGACATTCTAAAGGGAAAAACTATGAGGCTAAACAAGAGGATGTACATATAAAAGCAGGGGCAAGTCACATTTGGAAAACAAAGTGGAAACACTCTGCTGCAACAAGAAAAGCAGGAATCTACAAAGTGAACGCCACCTTTCTACCAAATGAAATCTCACCAGGTTCATTGAAGACTGAGAATTTAACAGTGAAAGAAACCTTCACTCTTCAAGGGGGAACTGGAGAACAGAGAAATAATTCTTTTCGAAATATACACTTTTTAGGAAAAGACGGTACTTACAAAGTTTCAGGGGAGGCAAGAGTATTTGAAGCATCATTTTCCTATTCTGTAACTGATGGTCATAACATTTTTATCGAAAGGAATGAACAGACTGCGGAAGGTGCACCAGCTTGGGCTCCATTTTCGTTTGAAATTAACATTCCAGAGGAAGATCTTCCTATAAACGGTACCCTTATGCTTGAACTGTTTTACTACAGTCCTAAGAACGGAGATAAATCAGATACACTAGCGGTGCCGCTACAATCATTTAAATAGAAGAATCGCACACAAAAAAATTTGCAAAACAAAAAACCAGCCATATTATAAAGGCTGGTGAAAACATTTAAGCATTCTCTTCTAACGCTTTTTGAATTTCTGGCATCAATTCGTTCCAGTCACTGTCGTTCGTTTTATTTACCGTAATAAAGTTCTCAAAACCAAAAATTGATTCTACACCATCAATGGATAGCAGCGCTTTAGCTAGAGGAGAATCAGAATCATCGCCTACGCGCGCAGAAAGTCTACCTTCTAAAAATTTCTCTGAACCATCAAATTTAATTGCATTAGGGTTCGGTGTTGGTTGGATCGAAAATTCTACTGCCATTACGAACACTCCTTTAAAGTATAGTATTAGAAATGAAATGCATATCTTTTAGAGATAATATCATGGAAATCCAGTGAATTGTACAGATGCTTCGTAACCGAGTTGTTGATCCCTGTTTCAAGTTCTATGGATTTGATACCATCTCTCTCAGCCCAATAGATCAAGTGTAGCAAAAGTTTACGGGCAATTCCTCTGTTTCGATGTTTTTCATGTACATAAAGCTCATTTAACCAAAGGTAAGGTCCACCGATACGAAGACTTACTCCTAAGTTGAAAAAGGCTAGTCCGATCACGGAATTTTCTTCTTCTGCAATGATGATTCCGCTTTTCTCTGGGTTCTCAAGCGCCATTTTAATACCAGCAAACGTTCTGGATTTCTCTTCTGGCTCACCGTCCATCGTACGCTGCTGTAAGAATAAATGCGCAATTTCTTCAATGATATGAGATTCAGCTTCATTCGTTACACGATATATTTTCATACAATGCCCCCAAAATTACTCTAAAAACATAAGATATCTCGCTCACATAACACATTATAACAAAAATAATGATGGTTTGACGTTTGATAAACGGTTATTTCTTTCGAATAGTTTAATTAGAGAAATTTAACAGAGGAGATGAGTAAGAAATGAAGACTCTTGTTTGTTTTGGAGACAGCATCACTTCAAAAGAAAAGAGTAAAGATGGCTCTCTTAGGTTAACTTCCCGTTTAAGACAAGAATTAACCGAATGGGTTGTAATGAATGCTGGAATACCTGCAGAAACGACGAGAGCTGCGCTTGTAAGACTGCAAGATGATGTTCTTCGGCATCATCCTGATTTTGTTACCATCCTTTTTGGTGCCAACGATTCAAGTGATCATAGACTTATTCCATTAAAAGAATACGAAAAGAACCTGACTTATATGGTTAATAAAATTGGAGCAGACAAAGTCATCTTGGTCAGTCCGGCTCCTGTGTTTGAAGAGCAACAAAAAGCTCGGACGAATGATAGGATGAAACAATACGCACAAACCGTTAAGAGAGTGGCGAAAAACGAAGGAGCATCTTATGTACCTTTGTTCGAAACATTAATTGAAAAGAACATTCAAAAATACGTAATTAATGATGGTCTTCATTTTAATAAATTCGGATATGAGGAACTAAGTGAACTTGTGTTAAGAAAAATCAAAACATTGACAGCGATCTCATTCCAAAAAAAACAGCTTTCTCCATGAAAAGAGAAAGCTGTTGTTACTTTCTAGTTAAGGCGATCGGGATTCTCTTCCAATAAACTCTCAGCGTCCTCTAAACTTAAGCCTGTGGCTTGAGTAAAAGATTGAGGCTGACTTGACTCGGAGTGCTGGTTATCTGCGTGTTCAGATGTGGAACTCGCATGAGACGAAGCACCAGAGTGATTATCCAGTTCTTTTTGGAATTCAGCCAACTGAGCTCGCTCTGCATCAGAAGAATTAGCCATTGCAGAAGAAAGAGCATTTTGTGCTACTTCTTTGTCATGACCAGAAAGTTCAGCATGAGGGGCATGCTCACTGTTAGAAATCTGGTTATTTAAATCATGGGTTGAATGTTGTACTTTTCCTACAGCTTGTTGAACGGCATTTCTCGCGATTTGAAATAATCTGTTAGCCATCGTTATATCCCTCCTAATGAATTTCTTTCTTCTTTTTCACGTTTGCGATCTTGTTGCTCATCTTTACTGAAAGCCATTGTTGTTTCCTGACTTACCATATCTGCACCTTGCTTGATTGAACGTTTAGAACGACTTTTTTTACTCATTGGAATTCCTCCTTTTCTCCCGTACGTTTAGTTTTTACCGTAAGAACTACAATATGTAGCTAGAAACTTCAAACGCTTTAAAAAAGAAATGGAAAAAAGATCTCCAGCTAACAGTTAGCTGAAGATCTTTAACGTGATTAAACAAGTTTTAAAATATTTTTTAAGTAATGAGCAATACCTTCTTCTTCGTTTGTGAGGGTGACATAATTAGCGCGTGATTTAAGTTCATCGATCGCATTTCCCATTGCAACTCCATGACCAGCATATTCTATCATTTCAAAATCATTGTCTTCATCTCCAAAAGCTACAATACGTTCTTGTGGGATGTTGTAGTATGCAGCGACTTTTTCAAGACCTGAAGCTTTGCTGATACCTGAGCGAATGACTTCTATAATGTTCCATGGAGCTGCCCAAACTCTTTGGTCGACAACTTCAGCATGTTCCTTTTGGAGCATCGCTCTTAATTCCGAAATATGATGATCTTCTGGATGAACTAGAATGGCCGTAGGGTCATCTTTTAAGGTTTTATGAAGGTCACCAATTTGAAGAGGATTTTCATTCATGATGAAAGTATTAACAATAACTTCATCAGGTTTCTTTAAGTAGACATCATCAAGAACCTCAACCATAATATTCTTAACTTTAAACGTCTCACATGCTGAAATAATACGTTTTGCAACATCCAGTTCAAGTGGGGAATGGTGAATCCCAAAACTTGCATCATGTGGATGATGAACAAAGGCTCCATTAAAATTCACTATAGGAGTGTTGAGTTCTAACTCCTCGTAATACATGTTAGATGACCGAAAAGGGCGACCGGTAGATATACAAACATGATGACCACGATCGATCAATTGAAAAAGTAGTTCTTTGGTTTTTCTTGGAATTTTTTTCTCGTCGTTTAATAACGTTCCATCAAGATCTAATGCAATTAAGTAAGGTTGTGTCACGAAAGTACCTGCCTTTTTTAGGATGCTTATCTAAAGTGTATTATTTTACTTACAAAAAGTCTATTCATACAGGGCGTCTTTCATGAAAAAGAAACATGTCTCATGATAAGATGGAAAAAAAGAGAAAGAGGAGATACACACATGGTATGTATACAAAAAGGAACGATCGGCGATATTCCTTTCTTGCTTGCGGAAAAAAAAGAGAATGCTGGTAAACCGTTGCCGCTTTTTATTTTCATACACGGATATACAAGTGCAAAAGAACATAATTTACATTTTGCATATTCACTAGCTGAAAAAGATTTTCGAGTCATTCTACCAGATGCACTTCATCATGGAGAACGAATCGTTGCAAATCCTCCTAAATCGATGGAATATGATTTCTGGAATATCGTTCAACAAGGCATTCAAGATGTAAATCGTATTATGGATTGGGCAAAAGAAAATGAGTTTATTCTGGAAGATCAAGTTGCGGTCGGCGGAACTTCAATGGGAGCTATCATTACGTATGGTTCACTCGTCAACAATTCGGAGATCAGTGCTGGATGTGCACTCATGGGAACACCAGCTCATCAAAAGTTTGCAAGATGGCAAATCGAAAGAATTCAGAAGGCAGGTTACGATATTCCTCTTTCATTGGAAGAGCTTGAAGAGTCAATTTCTTCTTTAAAGGATTACGATCTAACTCAAAATCTTGATAAGCTTAATAACCGCCCATTATTCATTTGGCATAGTGAGGTTGATGCTGTAATACCGTATGAGTTTGCAAGACCTTACTTACAAACCTTAACCGAGAAGAATAGTGCATCGGTGTATATGAACGACAAAACCTCCGGTCATAAAGTTTCACGTGCTGCCTATTTAAATGCAGTAGAGTGGATTGGCCAACAATTAAAAGCAAAAAAAGAAACGGTGTAAGGATTACCCCGTTTCTTCAAGTTTAAGCCTATATGTTCTTTTAGGCTGATACATATGATCAATTTCGTCAATTTGCTTTTGTAGAGAATGCATGATGCGAAGGGACCAAACTCCCTGTTCGTTAAATTCTTCTGGGATGTCGGTAATGGTTACTTTATAGCCAGAACGGTGGTAATATTCATAAGAAACCTTCATTCGATCAACATCCTTTCCATAATTTAAAAAAATAATAACAGAGATAGACACAAAAGTAAACTGAAAAGTATTTATATTCTGAAAATTAAAGGGGTGGATATTTTGCCAATTACAAAACGAACACCACTACCTGTTGCTGAAGCAGTCAACAAAATCATGAGTCACATCCAACCTTGGGGAATTGAAAAAGTTTCAATCACGGAGTGCGATCATCGAATATTAGCAGAGGATCTTACAGCTACCCATGATGTTCCTCCTTTCAATCGTTCGCCTTATGATGGTTTCGCAATTCGTTCTGATGATACAAAACATGCATCGTTGGATCATCCCATTACTTTAAATGTTGTAGAGACGATAGGGGCAGGACAAGTTGCAACTCTTGAAGTGAAGAGCGGGACGACAGTTCGAATTATGACAGGTGCACAAATTCCGGATGGTGCTGACGCTGTTATCATGTTAGAACTCGTAAAAGAACTTGTTAACGATAACAAAAATCAAATCATAATAAAACGAACTGTCCAAAAGGATGAAAACATTTCCTTTCAAGGTGAAGACACACAAAATGGCACACTTTTAGTGAAAGCAGGAACAAAAATCACTCCGGGGATTGTAGCGATTCTCGCAACATTTGGTTATCACACTGTTTCCGTATACAAAAGACCTGTCGTTGGAATTCTTTCCACAGGAACTGAACTTCTTGACGTAAATGAAGAACTAAAGCCAGGAAAAATAAGAAACAGCAATGCATACATGTGTGCAGCGCAAGTTAGAGCGATGGGAGCAGAAGTAAAACTCTATCAGCATCGTGAGGATAACTTTGACTCTTTGTACAAAAGTATCAAAGCAGCACTGCAAGAAACTGATATTTTGATCACTACAGGTGGTGTATCTGTTGGTGATTATGATTTTCTTCCAGAGGTATATAAAAAGCTTGGTGCAGATGTTCTTTTTAATAAAATTGCTATGCGACCAGGCAGTGTAACGACCGTTGCGGTATATGAAGATAAATGGCTTTTTGGTCTTTCAGGAAACCCGTCAGCATGCTTTGTTGGCGCTGAACTTTTCGTGAGACCTGTGATCTTAAAAGGAATGAACTTGTTAAAACCACACTGCACGGTTAGAAACGCAAAACTCTCCAGTGATTTCCCAAAGCCTAATCCATTTACACGATTTGTTCGAGCTGTATTATCAGAAGTAGACGATGGAAACGTTGTTACTCCTGCAGGTCTCGACAAGTCTAGTTCTGTTTCTTCGTTAGTTGAAGCAAACTGTCTGATCGTTTTGCCTGGAGGTACAAGAGGTTGGGAAAAGGGAAGTGAAGTTGGTGTAATCACATGGCACGGCGAAGGGAGCGAATGGCCGTGGGATCACCCGTTATTCTCCAAGTCGTCGGCTATCAGAACAGTGGAAAAACAACACTAATAAGTAAATTGATCAAAAAGTTAGCGGAACACCATTTACATGCAGGAGTCATTAAACATCATGGTCACGGAGATCGAGTAGATCTTAATGATTCTGGAAAAGATACAGAGCTACATCGAAGCGCTGGCGCTTATATAACGTGTGTAACATCTTATGAAAGCTCAATATTAACGTTGAATTCAGAATTACCATTGAGTAAAGCGATCGCCCTATACGAAACACTTGAAATGGATTGCATTCTAATAGAAGGTTATAAAAATATACAATTTCCGCGTGTCGTACTATTGCGAAACGAAATAGAAGATAACGATCTTCTGCTTAAATCTCATGATGTGGTTGCAACGCTCCATGTAGATAAACCTAGCGCAACCCCTTCAAAGAGAACAGACAGTCCCAAATTCATGAGAGACGATGAAGAAGAATGGATGGACTGTTTAATAACTTACATAACTCGTCAACATCGAAAGGAGAGTGGATCATGAAAAATTTTAATATAACGGCTGAACCAATAAATAATCAAGACGTCATTGATTCTGTGGTCCATCATAATGCGGGAGCTATTTCTGTATTCATCGGCACAGTTAGAGAAATGACAGGAGAAAAACAAACCAAATTTCTTCATTATGAAGCTTATGTACCGATGGCAGAAAAGCAACTTGAAAAAATCGGAATCGAGATTCAAGAAAAATGGCCGAATGCAATCACTGCAATTACACATCGAATCGGAACCCTGCAAATATCTGATATAGCAGTTGCGATCGCGGTATCCACTCCTCATCGGCACGATGCTTTTCAAGCAAGTCGATATGCGATCGAGCGAATTAAGGAAATTGTGCCCATTTGGAAAAAGGAACATTATATAGACGGCGAAGAGTGGATAGGCAATCAACAAGGAACAAAATCCTATCCTGCTGGTCATCCAGAGGAGGGAGTAGAGAGATGATGATTAACATCTTATTGTTTGCAAATTTGGCACAGCAAGCCAAATCGGAAAGAGTTTCTATTGAAGTAAAATCTCCTCTTACCGTGGAAGAAGTAAGAAACCTTCTACAAAATGAAGTTGGAAAACTATCCGGGATCGAAAATGCCCTTGTTGCTGTAAATGAGGAATATGTAGATTTAACAGATCAAGTAAACGTTGGTGACACTGTTGCTTTCATTCCACCAGTTAGTGGTGGATAATGCTTTGAATAGTAAGAAGAAAAGTATAAAGGAAAGTTAGTTGAAGGAATCTGCGCGTTGTTACTCTGCAGATTCCTTTTTGTTTTGTTCAAAACAAGCAAAACAGAGATTTTGATTATTCACGATTTGACCTTGAAAAAAACCATCCACACAATATAAATTCTTATCACAGATTACACAGGTCCCTACAAGTTCTTTCATCATTTCATCTCCTACGCTTTAAACGGTTTGATTTTTTCATTCGCGGAAGCGCTGATGCTGGTTGTTTACGCAGCCACTTTAAGAATTTTTTTAGTTCTGGCGTATCTCTCAACTTTTCAATCGTGTAGTAAATCGACGCAAGTTCTGAATTTGTATACAAAAAGTGGATTTGTTTATGACATGGAATACAAAGGTTTGCTGTCTCAGAAAACCTGCCGCCTTCTTCTTTCGGAATTAAGTGATGCACAGTTAGTTCTACTTGATCTCTTCTACAAAGCTCACATGTACCTTTCTCCACTGTTTTTCACGATTCCCTTCTAGTTAGAATATCTGTCTATAGATATATGTACCATCTTCTTTTTCTTTGAATAGGATGTGGTAGAAGGAGGGGGTAATATGTATCCACAACCATATCCATATGGAGCATCACAAAATTTCGGTGGACAATCAGCAGGAATGGGTCGGTCCCCATTAAAAAAAATGTATAAAACATGCTTAAAAAACAGAAATCAGCATGTGCAATTGATGTTGATGGATGGTGCAACCTATACAGGTTTTATTGAATATGTCGACCAGCAAAACGTTTATTTTGCTATACCTTATGTAGAAGAATCTCAAGAAAACCGAAACTCAGAAGCGCAATATGATGTAAGAGGGTATCAGATTTATCGATGTATGTTTCCGCTTCATGCTGTGGCGGGAGTAAACGGTGCGTTTTAAGGGAAATTTTGATGTAATCCTTCTTTTTTTAGCAAGAGTTATCAGTGAGAGCGCGGGTAACCTATAAAAGAAAGGAGGGTACATCAACGTATGGGGCAAAATAAACATTTTAAACATGGTCAGAAAGCACCAAATAACGGGATGTATGTAGAAATCGGTGAAACAGGAAGCATGGTAAATGATCCGCAACAGATCCATTTATCAGCAGGTGATCGATTTCCGGAGACAACGAATCATAACAGAGTTTGGACATATAAACGAAAGCCATAGCAAAAATAAAAACCCGGCATCATATGAACCGGGTTTTTATTTTATATCTCTTCGCTTTTTGCTGGCAATAATTCACCAAGAATAGAGATTATAACTGTAAACACTACTCCGAAAATACAAGCTTTTACGAAATCGAATGTTCCGCCTTGCATTGAAACGAGCACATAAAAAATCATATTACTTAATAATAAAGACCAGATTAACGTCCAAATATAACGCATGCCACATTCACCTCTTTATGTAAACGAATTCTTTACCCTTCTGTATAGTAACAAAAGTTGAGATAAAGGGAAAGATTCTTTATGTAAATAATCGCCCAATAAGCCACAAATGTTAAAAATTTTCATAAATTGTTCAAGCTTAACAGGATAAAGAATGGATACGAAGAAGAAGGTACATATACAATACGGTTATTTCATGGGATGAATTGAGATGGAAGAAAAATTGGAAGAATTGAAAGCGTTGGAAGAACAAGAAGAAAAGAATTTAACTTCGGAAGGAAAACAAACGCTGGAACAACTAAAAAAAGAACTAAATTCTTAGGCAGATAACTTTAGCTAATTTGTTTCCCCTGCATACATTAGTTAAGAAAAGCGAATTCGAGGGGAGAAATGTGAGTATCGACAAACGCACTTTCCAAATAGACAATCAATGGAATATCATTCATCTACCAAAGCAGCCTAACGGTTTTGCCGTGATGATCATCGGTGATTGCAGTCATTATGTTGATGAGCATACGAGTCTTTGGAAACAAAACACTGAACGTGCAAACCTCATCCAATCCCTCAAAAATCAAGGATATACCATCTTTTATTCTAATCTATACGGAAGACATTGGGGCAGTCCGAAAGCAGTCATTCTGGCAAAAAGACTATACCACTATGTTATGAAGCATGAGATTTTAAACCCTAATATTCATTTGATTGCAGAGGGTATGGGATCACTTGTTGCACTGCGTCTCATGGAGGAAATGGAAAAAAATATTCGCTCAGCCCTATTTATTAATCCTTGCATTGACTTGCAGTACCATTTTAATCACGAAAGACAGAACCGGTTATTCTTTAAACGACTGATTCGAGAAATCATATCAGCTTACAATACAGAAGAAGATATTGAGTCACTAATCAATAACATGCCTCAAACAAAGCATCTTACAGCGAAAACACCAGTTCAAATATGGCATGCCGCACGCGGTGTTGCATTTAATTTTAAAGAACATAGCAGATCTTATGAGAAGAGAAGACAAGAAATTGCTGCACCCATATCACTTTCGATACATGTTCCTGAAGCTACATTTAATCCGGCAAGGGCCTTTCAAGAGTATTTTAAAAATTACGAAAAAGTGTTGTAGAAACCTCATTACTTGAATCGTGTAATGGGGTTTTTGTGTGTAAAAAAAGTATCGTATTCTTTCTTGTAACACCATAGGATAGTAAGAGGAGAAAAATGGACTGGAGGCTCTTACATGAAAAAGGCATTTGTAACAGGAGCGGCAGGGTTTATCGGTTACCATTTGTGCAGCCGTTTGTTGGATGAAGAAGTGGACGTCGTCGGCATAGATATGGCAGAATCTCCAGAACGGATTGATTTTATTGCTCGACATGCCGGATTTAAATATCTACCATATGATATAAACGAAACAGATCTTGAACCACATACAAACGGATGTGATGTCATTTTCCACCTAGCTTGTTCAGTCAAGCCAACAGCACCATGGGCTAATATAGAAGATGAAGTACAGCGTAACGTATCCGTTCTTAAAAAAGTCGCATCTATAGCTAATAGTGAAACCAAATTGATCTATGTATCCTCCTATGATGTGTACGGTAAGAGACAAGGAGATGTTTTGGAAACATCACCAAAAAATCCGGAGTCCCTTTTTGGTCTGATAAAGCTTACGGAAGAAAATATCGTTAAACAACTTGCTGAACAGCATGATTTTCCATTTGTTATCATGAGACTGCCGACTGTATATGGACCCGGTCAACCTGAGCATCATACGTACCAACAGGTTATCTCAATAGAAGATCAAGATCAGGAAAGGAATGATTCGATTTCCAAGGATTCTGTCACGGAAGATGTTCTCTTTGTTGATGACGCAGCCGAAGCTTTATTCTTAGCAGGTAAATCAGCTGCGAAAAATGAAATTTATAATATATCAAGTGGCAACCAGAACCAATGGCTCGAAGGGTTAACAGAATTAAAAGCAGATCAATTAACATTCAAAGAAAAAAGAAAGATGCGGATTAAAGGGGAAAAAGCGGAAACTGAACTCGGGTTTCGTGCGAAAACGAAAATAAAAGAAGGTATTATGAAACAGATTATGCATTTTAGGAATAGAAATAAAAAATCAAAACCAAATTCTAAAGAGATATAACAAATGAAAGTGATCCTGGAAGTTTCGGGGTCACTTTTTGTTTGAATTGCCGTGGGCTTGCATGAGAGTATATGTGAGGTTATCTTTGTCGTTGTATGTCAACTCGTCGATAAATGAGGAAAACTTGGTGAATTATCTTTAAAATTCGTCAATATAACTTCGGAATTTTTCTAATTATTCCTAGAATTTCTCTATTTATACTAATACTCTAGAGAGTATTTGAAATCCATTAGTTAGATTGTAAATTAATCATAAAACGTTTATCCATCTCACATTTTTCTTTATAATAGGTAAGGGTTAATAACTCTGTACATAATGTGAAGGAGGAACTTAAAAAATGGATACAGAACGCAACATGAAATTTATGCAGATTGCTATGTCACATCTGCCAGAAGCTCAAGCTTTTTTAGAGAAAAAAGGAATTGAACTTGGTATGGAAGACGTTCAGCCGATGCTTCAGCTCTTAATGAACGTGATGAACGATGCGTACGAACTCGGAAAAGAAGAAAATAAGTAATAAAGAAAAGCCAACCAGCTCGGGTTGGCTTTTTTTACTTCTTTTTAAACGCAGAAAAGATAGGTGAGATCTGTTGTGCGACTTTCACTGATTGGTCGATAACAGCGAAGATTTTATTATAATCTAAAGAGCCTTCTTGCGTTCGAAAAGAATGTAGAAATGGTCGAGGCATCGGTTGTTGAAACGGTGCCGGCATACCTCGGAATCCAGGGCCGCCAAAATGCTGTGGTGGTGGAAAACCTTGATGCATTTGCTGCTGGTTTTGGCCCATTGGAAAACGTCCAGGAAACTGCGGAGGATACATCGATTGCTGTCTAGCTTGAGGATTATGCATATTGAACCACTCCTAATATCAATTTCACTAAACTTACATTTTTCTTCCATACAGGATATGCCCTACGCCTTACATTGGTGAAAAGAAAAGAACTTTAACTAGACAAAATATCAGAGATATCATAAAATTAGTACCAGGTCATAATATTTGATTATAAAAGGTTTTTCATGTACTTACTAAATTGTTGTTTCAAGTTGCTCCCTGCAATGGGAGCGGGGAAAAATTTTCATTAAAAAATAAACTAAAACCAAAGGGGTAATGTTATGAATGCAGGAATCATAGGGATGGGAAGCTATATCCCTGAAAAAATTCTAGCGAACTCCGACCTGGAAAAGATGGTTGATACTAGTGACGAGTGGATTCGAACTCGTACTGGAATCGTCGAACGCAGAATTGCAGAAGAATCAGTAAAAACGTCTCATATGGCTAGATATGCTGCGGAAGAAGCACTAAAAGATGCTGGCATCACTGCAGAAGATATTGATCTTATCGTTGTAGCGACGGTTACACCAGACAATCCATTTCCATCAGTTGCCTGTCAATTGCAAGAATCGTTAGGTGCAAAGAACGCTGTAGGAATGGACGTTAGTGCTGCGTGTGCAGGGTTTATTTATGGTTTGGTCGTTGGAAAGCAGTTCATCGAAACAGGAACGTATAAGAATGTTCTAGTTGTTGGTGCTGAAAAGCTATCTAAGATAACAGATTGGAAAGATCGTAATACAGCTGTCCTTTTTGGAGACGGAGCTGGAGCGGCTATACTTTCTAGTGTTAGTGAAGGCAGAGGAATCCTTTCTTTTGAGCTAGGTTCAGACGGAACAGGAGCAAAACATCTATATCAGAATGAATTTATTCATATGAACGGCAGAGAAGTTTTTAAGTTTGCCGTGCGTCAAATGGGCGAATCTTCCTTGAATGTCGTTCATAAAGCTGGATTGTCAAAGGAAGATGTTGATTTTTTAATTCCGCATCAAGCGAATATTAGAATCATGGAAGCTTCTCGAGAACGTCTAGAGCTTCCAAAAGAAAAAATGGTTATGACGATCGACAAGTTTGGCAATACCTCATCAGCTTCCATACCGATGGCATTAAAAGAAGCACTGAAAGATGGTAGAATAAAAGAAGATCATACAATCGTACTTGTTGGATTTGGTGGAGGATTGACTTGGGGTGCTGTAGCACTTCGTTGGGGCCGATAATCAATAACAGCAAATGTGTATAAAGGAGAGTTGGTTTTACAATGAAAAAAAGAGTAGTCGTAACTGGTCTAGGAGCCGTAACGCCTCTTGGAAACAGTGTAGAAGAAACATGGAAAAAGATTGTTGAAGGTCAAAGTGGTGTAGGACCACTTACAAGAAGAGATAAAGAAAAATTTCCGGTTAAAGTTGCCGCTGAAGCAACAGATTTTAACCCGGAAGATTTTATGGATAAAAGAGAAGCACGTCGTATGGATCGCTTCACGCAATTTGCGGTTGCAGCATCTATTATGGCCGTTAAAGATGCAAACTTAGATATTACAGAAGAAATTGCACCACGTGTAGGGGTATGGATCGGTTCTGGTATCGGTGGAATGGATACACATGAAGAACAATTCCGTATTTTTGAAGCAAAAGGTGTAAGACGTGTGAGTCCCTTCTTCGTACCGATGATGATTCCAGATATGGCATCTGGTCAGGTGTCAATCACAATTGGTGCGAAAGGTATGAACTCATGTACGGTAACGGCTTGTGCATCTGGTGCAAACTCAATCGGAGATGCATTTAAAGTGATCCAACGCGGAGATGCAGATGTAATGGTTACAGGTGGAACAGAAGCGCCGATCACTGATATGGCACTAGCAGGATTCTGCCAGGCTGGTGCCCTTTCAACTAATCCAGATCCAAACACTGCTAGCCGTCCGTTTGATAAGAACAGAACTGGCTTTATCATTGGTGAAGGAGCTGGAATTCTAGTTCTAGAAGAATACGAATTTGCGAAAAAACGCGGTGCTAAGATTTACGCAGAAATCGTAGGTTACGGAGCAACAGGCGATGCTTATCATATTACTCAACCTGCTCCTGGCGGAGAAGGTGGAGCACGTGCAATGAGACAAGCTGTTGAGGATAGTGGTCTAGCGCCTGAAGAGATCTCTTACATTAATGCACATGGAACAAGTACAGATTACAACGATAAATTCGAAACAGCTGCCATTAAAGCTGTGTTTAACGAGCATGCATATAAGATTCCAGTTAGCTCAACCAAATCAATGACAGGCCACTTATTAGGTGCTGCTGGTGGTATCGAAGCAATCTTCTCTGTTAAAGCGATACAAGAGAGTATTCTTCCTCCAACAATCAACTATGAAACACCTGATGAAGAGTGCGATCTTGACTATGTTCCAAATACAGCAAGAAAAGCAGAAGTGAAAGCTGTGCTTAGTAATTCACTAGGTTTCGGTGGGCATAATGCATCATTAGTGTTCAAAAGAATCGAAGAATAATACAAGATCAAACCCCGTTTTCTTTTGAAAGCGGGGTTTTGCATACTTCGAGTTAATTACCTTAATTTAGAATAAAAAGGACAACCTCTGACTATACTGATTTTAAATACAAATCGGCAAAGAAGTGAGGGGTACAGATGTTATATTTACGTGATGTTTGGGTCAACTGGTTTGAAGGAGAAGAGAACGGCTATAACGTTTGTGAGTTTCATGAATGGAGAAAAGACGACTATATTGAATTATTGGATCAAGTACCAATTATTAAAATAGAATCCACACTCTTTCATTATATCGAAAATGATTTGAATGATCTGCCGGATTCCCTACTTGAAGAGGTACATCAAAAAGCTTACGTTAGAAAGAATAACCAACGGGTGCAGCTAGAGCATTGCTTTATTATTACGGACGAAAAGAAATCTCTCATCATAGATACGATGGGTTATAGAATACCAATCCGCAAGAGCAGGCTCATCCCTCGACAAGAACAGCTTGTATTCGAGATGGCAGAGCAGACGGAAACAAAAGTATATACGTTCAGTGAGAAGCAGTTAAGTAAAGAATATCACATTCTATCTCCGAATCCAGACAGCATGAGAGGGTTAACTCGCAAAGAGAGACAACTGAAGCAGCTCTTATTCATGGCTTTAGATCAGCTTCATTCGACAAAAAATGTAGCTGAGATGAGATACTGGTGCACAGAGTGGATGCCAGAGCAATATGGAAGAATTCAGCGGATGGATTTTGATGAAGCGTGGGACGCGTTATATTGTGAATTAAAAAGTGGTTGGTCCAAACAGCATATGGATATGTGTGAACGATTAGTAAAAGGACAACCTTATT
Source organism: Fictibacillus halophilus (assembly GCF_016401385.1). Lineage (NCBI taxonomy): Bacteria > Bacillati > Bacillota > Bacilli > Caryophanales > Fictibacillaceae > Fictibacillus > Fictibacillus halophilus. The sequence continues at coordinate 865,951 of NZ_JAEACF010000001.1, forward strand.
TTGAAAAGATTTGGGAGCTTGAGAACGGTACACAAGTGAACTAAGGACGAATGAAATAGATTTAAAATAAGTAAAACCAGCAGGTGATCGAAAGACCACTTCTGCTGGTTTTTTGTTTTTTCTGCTACGTATTATTAAACACGTTTACGAGCTAATCCCATTGCACGCTCTGCTTTATTTAACGTTTTGTTCGCCACACGATTAGCTTTTTCAGCACCGCGATCAAGAATGTCATCCAACTCAGTTGATGCTAAGTACTCCTGATAACGATTTTGGATAGGTTTAAGCGCATTGATGACAGCTTCTGCCACACCTTGTTTAAAGTCGCCATATCCTTTGCCTTCATATTTCTCAACAAGAGATTTGATGCTTTCTCCTGATAACTGTGAATAGATCGTTAAGAGGTTTGAAATACCTGGCTTATTTTCTTTATCGTAAGCGACAACACCTTCTGAGTCAGTGGTAGCACGCTTAATTTTCTTTAAGATCACAGATTCATCATCAAGCATAGAGATGTATGAATTTTGATTTGGATCCGATTTACTCATCTTTTTCTCAGGATCCACAAGTGACATGATTCTAGCACCTTCCGAAGCAATACGAGGCTCTGGAATCACAAAGATTTCGCGGTACTTTTTATTAAAACGTTCAGCGATATCTCGAGTTAATTCAAGATGCTGTTTCTGATCATCTCCAACCGGAACGATACTCGTGTTATAAAGAAGGATATCTGCTGCCATAAGAGGAGGATAGGTTAACAACCCTGCAGATACAGCTTCTTTACCAGTTGATTTATCTTTAAACTGTGTCATGCGCTCAAGTTCGCCAATATATGAAACACATTGCATCATCCATCCCATCTTCGTGTGCGCTGGAACTTCAGATTGAATGAATATTGTTGATTTTTCAGGATCGATTCCGGCTGCTAAATAAAGAGCAGCTAAATTTCGGCTGTTTCTTTTTAATTCAACCGGATCTTGTGCCACTGTAATAGCATGTTGATTAACCACACAAAAGTAGCATTCGTGTTCATTTTGAAGTTCAACAAAATGCCTCATCGCTCCAATGTAGTTACCGATCGTTAAATTCCCGCTCGGCTGAATGCCTGAGAAGATTACAGACATGATTCATCTCTCCTTTGTTTTTAAAAATCAATATAAAAAGGCCCATTCGTCGCCTCTTGCAAGGGACGAATGGACCGCGGTGCCACCCTTATAATTTTCATAATTACAGAAAATCACTCGATTACGTACAGGAAAAGTTCCGATACGCTGTCCATTATATCGTGCGGACATCTACACGCCTGAGCCTACTATAAAGGGTTCGGTCAGAATGCTCAAAAGCCCATTCCATCATGATTCACTGCCTGTTCTCACCAGCCACAGGCTCTCTGAAAGCTTCACATCATGTACTCTTCTTCATCATCGCATGTAACATTTATTTTTTGTAGTATACACAATTTATAAAAGATATGCAACGGCAATTGTAATGAAAGTTAAAAGAAGGCCGCTGTATAAAAACGACTTCATATAAGAGACGTTAATTCGCTCTGATAATTGAAAGTTTGTCTTAAATGAAACCACATCATCGATCTCTGGATGTCTTGATAAAGATCGAGCCACTTTTTTAAAGCTGTACGTTATAAAGTCAAAAAATCCACCTTTCGCTACATAAAGAGCAATACCAATGAGAGCAATCGACAATGAAAAATAAAATAAAGTATTTACGTATTTTTCAAGGGTAAAAGGTCCGGAAGAAATTAAACTAACAACAATTGCTATTACAACAGGGAACGCTGATATAATCAGGATTCTCTTAAATAGTAAGTTCATCTTTAGAAGCCTCCATCTAGTAAGAAATACACCATAAACATAAAGAAATGTATCATATTTTTCGAATTATACCGTCAGACTTTACTCCTATTGTAACAAATGAAATATAAAAATGACGAATTATCTTACAAAGTGAAGCATGTCCTATCCTCACAAAAAATCGAGAATGTAATATTCATGCTAGTTTACACATTTTTTTGGTAAAATTTGTAGAATTATCAGAAAATAAACCTTGTTTAGTAATAGGTACATATACCTATTTTTTGTTAAGAGAAAGTAAATATAATGGGCTTTTTGTAAAACTCTTAAAAAAAATAAATGCACAATTGTTTGAAAACTTGTATAATCGAACTTGTAGATGAAAATGTCTGATAATTCTTGATGCTTTTATCTGCTAACAATTTAACAGGATAAAAAGGGGAGGTCGACTCATGAAGAAGTCAAAATGGTCTTTACTTCTTACATTAGTACTTGTACTAAGCATGTTCTTAGCTGCATGTAGTGGTGGAGACAAAGACAACGCAAGCGATTCTAAAGGCGGCGAAGGCGAGAAAGCAACTGAAAAGCCAAATGAGCCACAAGTACTTAATCTTGTTGATTCATCTGAGATTCCTTCAATGGATTCTTCACAAGCAACAGACTCAGTTTCATTTGAAGTAATGAACAACGTTTTCGAAGGTTTGTACCGTCTTGATAAAGACAACCAACCAACTGAAGGTGTAGCTGCAAGCCATAAAGTAAGTGATGATGGTACAGTTTACACATTTAAACTAAACCCAGACGCTAAATGGAGCGATGGTTCACAAGTAGTAGCGAAAGATTTCGTTTACGCTTGGCAAAAAGCATTACACCCAGATACACTTTCTGAGTATGCTTACATCATGGGACCTGTTAAGAACGCAAACGCGATCCAAACTGATGGGGACCCATTATACGGAAAAGTTGAAGAGCTAGGTGTTAAGGCAATCGATGACACGACTCTTGAAGTTACATTAGAAGCTCCAGCTCCTTATTTCTTAGGACTAACTGGATTCGCAACGTTCTACCCGCAAAAAGAAGAATATGTTAAAAAACAAGCTGACAAGTTCGCACTTGAAGCTAACACGATGATCTATAACGGTCCTTTCGTTCTTTCTGAGTGGAAGCATAACGAAGGATGGCAGTTCAAGAAAAACGACCAATATTGGGACAAAGACACTGTAAAGCTTGACGAAGTTAACGTGAAAATCGTTAAAGACGTAGCTACTGGTGTTAACTTATATGAAACAGGTCAAGTGGATACTGTTGGATTAAACTCAGAGTTCGTTGATCAGTTCCAAGGTAACGAAGATCTTTACACTCGTGGTGAAGCAACTGTGTTCTTCCTTCGTATCAACCAAAAGAAAGAAGAACTTAAAAATGTAAATATCCGTAAAGCGATTGATATGGCTTACGATAAAAAATCACTAGTTGATGTTCTTTTAAACAATGGTTCTAAACCTGCTTATTACTTAGTACCTGGTGAGTTCACAACTAGCCCTGAAGGCAACGAAGATTTCCGCAAAACGAACGGTGATTTTGGTAAGTTCGATGCAGAAGAAGCGAAAAAACTTTGGGCAAAAGGACTTGAAGAAATCGGTAAAAAAGAGCTTACTCTAGAGTTACTTAACTATGATTCTGATAGTGCGAAAAAGACTGGTGAATACATTAAGAACCAATTAGAAAAGAATCTACCTGGTTTGAAAGTATCTATTAAAGCTCAACCGTTCAAGCAAAAGCTTGAGTTAGAATCTGCTGGGGAATATGACTTCTCTTATGCAGGTTGGGGTCCTGACTACCAAGATCCTATGACTTTCCTTGATATGTTTGTTACTGATGGAGCACATAACCAAATGGGTTACTCTAACCCTAAATATGATGAGCTAATTAACGGTGCGAAGAAAGAAACTGACGTTAATAAGCGTTGGGAAATGATGCTTGAAGCAGAGAAAGTTCTTTTCGAAGATCAAGCGATCTCTCCTTTGTTCCAATCTGGTGTTACTGGACTTCGTAAGCCTTACGTTAAAGGTGTAGTTAACCACTTATTTGGAGCTGATGTTTCTTACAAGTGGATCTATATCGATGGCAAGCAACAATAATTGTACTATTGAAAAATAGTAAATAGTTTTTCTCAGGAGAGTACATGTGTTCCTGACATGTACTCTCTTTTTTGCCATGAAAAGGGTAGATGGAAATTTTTAAATGATAAGAAAGAAATCAGAAAATGTCGAAAAAAGAATATTTTCTATTGATATAAAATATTTTGTCCCTTAAGATAGATATTACAGAAAGATTTCAAAATATTAAGGCTTGAAACATTTGGGGGAGGTGTTTGTAATGTTGCGTTATATTACACAGCGAATTTTATACATGATATTAACTTTGCTGATCATTGCAACGATTACATTCTTTTTAATGAAGTTGTTACCGGGTTCTCCATTTAACAACCAAGATAAGTTAACGGAAACTCAAAGATACGCACTAAATGAAAAATACGGGTTAAATGACCCGGTGCCTGTTCAGTACATTAACTATATTACGAAATTGGCACAGGGTGATTTAGGATATACGTTTCAGTTTGATGGACGTACCGTCAATTCATTGATTGTCAATGGTATGGGACCATCAGCTACTGTTGGTTTTGAAGCTTTGCTTTTTGGTACAATAGTCGGCTTGTTACTGGGTATTATGGCTGCGTTGAAACATAATACGTTCTTAGATTATGGTGCTATGGTCATCGCTGTATTCGGTATTGCGATCCCTTCATTTGTTTTTGCGGGACTTTTGCAATACTACGTAGGTGTGAAACTACAGTGGCTTCCTGTTGCATTTTGGAACGGGCCAGAATATCACATATTGCCAGCATTCTCTTTATCCGTAGGAGTTATAGCAACAGTAGCTCGTTTTATGCGTACTGAAATGCTTGAAATACTTGGTACTGATTACATCCTTATGGCTCGTTCTAAAGGAGTTAGTAAAGCATCTGTTATTTTCAAACACTCTGTAAGAAACAGTTTGATTCCAATTATTACAATACTAGGGCCAATGGCAATAGGACTAATTACAGGATCACTTGTAATTGAAAACATTTTTGCAATCCCTGGAATTGGTGAACAGTTCGTAAAAGCTATTCAAGTTAACGACTACCCTGTAATAATGGGTACAACAATTTTCTATAGTTTCTTAATCGTAGCGATTATTCTAATCGTAGATATTTTATATGGAATCATCGATCCACGTATTCGTGTAGCAGGAGGTAAATCATAATGAGCATGTCAGAACGTAAATTAACACCTGATTTATTCCGCCCAGCGAACCTTGATTCTACCAGAGCCGAACAAATTTCTAAACCAAGCTTAAGCTTCTGGCAAGATGCCTTTAGACGTCTTAAACAAAACAGAGGGGCAATGTTAGGACTTTTCGCTATCGCTTTCATAATCGTCTTTTCATTAATAGCTCCGACTTTAACAAAGTATGATATTGACGACCAAGAACTGATGAGAGCTAACTTGCCACCAAAAATTCCTGGACTTGAAAAAGTAGAGTTCCTTGGAGTGAATGGTGTAGATATTCGAGATGTTAACCAATACGAAATGAAGAATGTGCCTAAAGACGATTATTTCTGGTTTGGTACTGATAGTCTTGGTCGTGATCAATGGACACGTGTATGGAAAGGTACTCAAATTTCTTTATACATTGCATTTCTAGCTTCGGCGATTGAATTAATAATTGGAGTAGCTTATGGTGGTATTTCTGCCTTTTACGGAGGTAGAACGGATGATATTATGCAACGTTTTGTAGAAATATTATCTGGTATTCCTAATCTAGTGGTTATCATCTTGTTTATCATCATACTCGATCCAGGGATACTTTCTATCACACTTGCACTCGTAATAACAGGTTGGATAGGGATGTCACGTATCGTTCGTGCTCAAATAATCTCGCTAAGGAATCGCGAATTCGTATTAGCATCCAGAACACTTGGATCATCAAACGGACGTTTAATATCAAAGCACCTTTTACCTAATACATTAGGTGCCATCATCGTAACAAGTACGTTCACTATTCCTGGGGCAATATTCTTTGAATCTTTCTTAAGCTTTATCGGTTTAGGAATTCAACCGCCAATTGCATCACTTGGTTCGTTGATTGCGGATGGCTTTAGATCCATTAGAATCTATCCTCACTTAGCCATCTATCCTGCATCAGTGTTATGTATACTGATGATCAGCTTTAACCTTCTTGGTGATGGACTTCGTGACGCGCTTGATCCTAAGATGAGAAGATAGGAAGGGGATTATATTAATGGAAAAACTATTAGAGTTAGATAACATACATGTCTCCTTCCAGACATATGGGGGAGAAGTTAAGGCTGTTCGTGGCGTTAGCTTTACATTAGATAAAGGTGAATCACTTGCGATTGTTGGTGAGTCTGGTTCAGGTAAATCGGTAACTTCTAAATCAATCATGAGACTTTTGCCAAATAAAATTGGTTCAATCAAGCAAGGATCGATTAAGTTTCAAGGTAAAGACCTTGCAAAAGCATCAGAACGTGAGATGGAAAAAATTCGTGGTGCTGAAATCTCGATGATTTTCCAAGATCCAATGACATCTCTTAACCCGACGATGACAATTGGGAAACAGATCATGGAAGGTCTTCGTAAGCACCAAAACATGAGTAAGAGTGAAGCAAAAGAACGTGCTATTAACTTACTAAAACTAGTTGGTATTCCGAATCCTGAGCTTCGTGTGGATGAATATCCTCACCAATTTTCAGGAGGTATGCGTCAGCGTGTAGTTATCGCGATTGCACTGTCATGTAATCCAAAAGTACTAATCGCGGATGAACCGACAACAGCACTAGATGTTACCATCCAAGCACAGATTCTTGACTTGATGCGCGATCTACAAGATAAGACTGGTACAGCTATTATCTTGATCACACATGACCTTGGTGTTGTAGCTAACTTAGCTCAACGTGTGGCTGTTATGTATGGTGGTATGATCGTTGAAACTGGAACGGTTGATGAAATCTTTTATAAGCCAAAACACCCATACACATGGGGATTGTTGGCTTCAATGCCTAAATTAAACGCAGAATCAAAAGAACTTTTAGCGATTCCGGGAACACCGCCTGATCTTATGAATCCTCCAAAAGGATGTCCGTTTGCAGCGCGTTGTCCATATGCGATGGAAGTTTGTTTGGAGAATATGCCTGAAGCAACAGATGTATCTTCTTCTCACAAAGCAGCTTGCTGGTTGTTAGATGAGCGAGCGCCAAAAGTTGAACCGCCGGAAGAGGCATTAGTTGGGGGTGCTCGATAATGGCAGTAGTAGAAAGAGAAAAATTATTAGAAGTAAAAAATCTTAAAAAGTATTTCCCAGCTGGAAAAAAGGGTGTACTAAAAGCTGTAGATGATGTTTCCTTTGATATTTATAAAGGAGAAACACTTGGACTTGTAGGTGAGTCAGGGTGCGGTAAATCTACAACTGGACGTACAATTATTCGTCTATATGATGCTACTGAAGGTGAAGTTCTTTATGAAGGCGATGATGTTCATGATAAAAAGTCTCGTTCTGAGTTAAAGAAATTTAACCGCAAAATGCAAATGATCTTCCAAGATCCGTACGCTTCTCTTAATCCGCGTATGACGGTTAAGGATATTATTGCTGAAGGTATCGATATCCACGGTTTGGCGAAAACAAAGAAAGACCGTGAAAATCGCGTTTACGAACTACTTGAAACAGTAGGATTAAATAAAGAGCACGCAAACCGTTACCCGCATGAATTCTCTGGTGGTCAACGTCAGCGTATCGGGATTGCTCGTGCACTAGCAGTAGATCCTGACTTCATTATTGCCGATGAGCCAATTTCTGCTCTAGATGTTTCCATCCAGGCGCAAGTGGTTAACTTGATGATGGAACTCCAAAAGGAACGTGGACTTACTTACCTATTTATTGCCCATGATCTATCTATGGTTAAACATATTTCTGATCGTGTAGGTGTAATGTACCTAGGTAATATCGTAGAGCTCACAACAAGTGATGAGCTTTATGAAGAGCCGCTTCACCCTTATACACAAGCTCTTTTATCAGCGATACCGGTGCCGGATCCTGAACTTGAAAGAAGCCGCGAACGTATTATCTTAGAGGGAGATGTACCGAGTCCGATCAATCCTCCAAGTGGCTGCCGTTTCCGTACACGTTGCCCACACGCAATGGATGTGTGTGCAGCTGTTAAGCCTAAATGGCAAGAAGCTAGAGAAGGACATTGGGTAGCATGTCACCTTTATGATGAAGAAGCTGTAAAGCAACAGAATTAACACATTTAAAACGATCTCCTATAATACAGGAGGTCGTTTTTATGTTAAACTAATAGAAGTGTGTAAAGCGTATACAAATTCTTTATACATCCCTAATAATTGATTGAGAAGCAGAAATGGGGTAGAACAATATGAACCTTAGTTTTATAGTTGATAGCGCAAGTGACCTAAAAATAGATCTTAAGAAACTGGATTTTTCGTTAACCGTTGTACCATTGAATGTACAATTTGGAGAAGACCATTATTTAGATGGTGTAAATATTACTGAAGATGAATTTTATAAACGTATGAGTATCGAACCCGAATTGCCTAAAACAAGTCAGCCATCTCCACAATCTTTTTATGAAGCCTTTCAAAAAGAAGTGGATAAAGGCCATGATGTATTATACATCGGCATCTCATCTAACTTAAGTGGAACGGTTCAAAGCGCTACAATTGGAAAGAGTATGTTAAACGAAGATGAACAAGAAAAAGTAACCATTCTTGATTCAGGAATCGCTTCAGGTGGCGTACAAATCTTATTAAATGAAGCGATTGAAATGGCACGTGAGGGTAAGGCTTTAAGTGAAATTGTGAGTAACTTAGAGAAAACAAAGTCGGGCATTAAGGCTTATGTACTTCTAGAAACGTTAGAAAACCTGAAAAAAGGTGGAAGAATATCTGCTGTTCAAGGTGCTATCGCAGGAATGCTGAATATTAAGCCGATGATATCGATCATTGATGGTGTGGTTGAAACGATTGGGAAGTTTAGAGGCAGCAAGAAGGGACTTGCGAAAATGAAAGAATTTATCTCTGATTGGAAAGAAGAAAACCCTGAGAAGACTCTTTACCTCATTCATAGTTTTCCTTCTACTGAAGAAGTAAAAAAAGAATTTGATGAATTATTTTCGTTATCCAGTTTTCCAAAAGTGATTTATACTCGATTTGGAAGTACGATCGGAACGTATTCAAGTGAAAAAGCTATTGGTTTTGTAGCCTATTAAAAGTATATGTAAGAATGTTAAAAACACTCTTTTCCTTCCTTAGGAAACAGAGTGTTTTACTTTTTCTTCTTCATGATATTCATCTACCATTTCATCTAATTTTTTGATCATGGTTATAGCTTTCATATCACTTATCGTACGATAGTGGTGGTTTCCGCCAGGTTCTTCATCTGCTTCGTCAGACAAAGCAACAACTTTTTGCAACGGATTAAGGTTAAGTGAGCCAGCAGGTAGATATGAATCGGTGTGCAGTAAAATGGCAAGAGCAATTTCTTTTGCATTTTTACGATCTTCACCTAAAGATACTAAAATACGATGTGCGCGTTCTGCACCTTTAATTGCATGAATATCATTCTCTTTGTACATGTCATAGTCCCAATGACCATTTTTATACCATGTATAATGGCCGATATCATGAAGAAAAGCTGCTTTCGTTGCTAAGTCCGGATCCACACCATATTTTTGTGACAAACGGTATGCATGATATGCTGTTGAGATGGCATGAACCATACCTGAGCGCTTCACATATTTTTGTACATGAGGATGATTATATAAATCAAGTAAGCTAATATTTCTCATATGCTTTCTCCTTTCTATAAAAATGTATATTGTTATATACAATAACACCAATTGGACAATATATCAACAAAAAATATATTAAAAAAGAAGCGATAAATCGCTTCTTTATAAGTCTGATCATTAGAGAGGATTACTTCTTAAAATACTCATCCCAACGATCAGTCACTAATTTATCAATATCTTCACGAGTTTCAACCACATCGGGATAGAATGGCTTCATTCTTGCATCAATAATGATAGTTCCTTCATATTTAATACGATTTCTGTCGATCGTGCTTTTTGCGTATACGTCATACGCAGGATCGAATCGTGTAAAGGTTGTCCATAAAAATTCAGCCTGTGTTGCTGCAATGGATGCATCATCAACTAGGAAAACTAACGGCCAATCTTTGAAAGAATCGTGACCATTTACAAGCAGTTTCTCTGCAAAGTCTGGTGCTTCTTCAAATGATGGGCCACTTACCGTTAGACAACCGCCACAAAATACGCCTACGTCATGGATACCAGAAATGGTACCACCTTCATAAGTGCGTTTTAGTTCGCGGACAGGTTCTCCAAGTCCTGTCATGATCGCTTTTGAACCTGTATTGAACTTACGACCCGTATAATCAAGGGTATCCATAGATGTATCATGGATAATCAAGAGGTCGCGTTCAGGTAGAAACCTCTCAAGTACCCCTTCTGCAAGTTCTGCAAAATTTTGTAGGTTTACAGGTTTATTCGTTACCATCAAGAACTTAGTAAGCGTAAGCTGTCCTTCACCCATTATACGAAATGCGTGTGCTAAACCTTCTTTATAATATGATTCGCGAACAACTGCTCCTGCTAGCGCGTGAAAGCCTGTTTCTGCATACGTCCAAAGATCTCTCACACCGTTCATAACAACAGGGAATAGAGGACTCATCAATCTCTGTAGATATTCTCCAATGAAATAATCTTCTTGTTTTGGTTTTCCGACTACTGTTGCAGGATAGATCGCATCTTTTCGCTTCCACATCTTATCAACATTGAATACTGGGAAGTCATGTGCCCATGAATAATAGCCATAATGATCTCCGAAAGGTCCTTCAGGCTCTCGAACATGTGGTGGAACGATTCCTCCAAACGCAAACTCTGCTTCTGCGATTAAAGGATGAGGATGGCCATCTACATGTGCAAGACTTAACTTTTCGCCCATTAACATGGAAGAAAACATAAGCTCTGGAACTGCTTCAGGAAGTGGAGCAATCGCTGAAATCATAAGCGAAGGAGGCCCGCCTAAAAAAAGTGTCACAGGCAAAGCTTCATTCTTTTGCTCAGCTGCATAATGATGGAATCCTCCACCTTTGTGAATCTGCCAGTGAATTCCCGTTTTGTTTTTTTCTTTAATCTCGATTCTGTACATACCAAGATTGTGCTCATGTTTATCTGGGTGTTCCGTATAAACGAGTGGCAAGGTCACGAACGGATTGCTGTCTAAATGCCAGCCCGTTAATGCCGGCAGGTCCTGCATGTTAACATTTGTCGTAAAAGTCTCTAATAACGGCGCTTTATTTTTGTTCACTGTTTTTGTGCCAAGGGATAACACATCCTTGATCATGCCTTTTTTCTTCCATAATACTGACGGAGAGGGAGGCATTAGCTCATCGATCGATCCTACTAGTTCTTTTACAAGTTGCTCTGGTTTTGGACCGAAAGCCATATCTACTCGCTTAATTGTTCCAAATAGATTTGTTACAACAGGGATATCCTTACCTTTAACATTTGTGAATAGAAGGGCTGGTCCTTCTTCTGAAATAACACGTCTATGAATTTCAGGAATTTCTAAATAAGGATCTACTTCTGTATGAATTTCTACAATTTCTTTTTCAGATCTTAATTGGTTAATAAAAGTTCTAAGGTTTCTATGCATTTGTACACCTCTATTATGTATGCTACCCTTATATTATAAAGTAGTTCGGACTTGAAATGTAAAAAACAACCCAAAATTCACGGGTTGTTCGCATTTTATCTTCTTTTTACAGGACTCCAATTTTCTTGAAAAGACTTCGATTTATCCACAAAATGAAAAACCTTTTTACCGCCGAACAATTTTACAGCGATGAATTGGGAGATGCTTCCCATCAGAGCTGTAATTCCAACCACACAAAGTGCCAGCAAAGTTAAATCGGTAAAGAATGAAATCAAATGAGGACTCCTCCTTTTCACAACGAGTTCAACACGAACTTCTTTCTTTATTGTATCTCATGATAACAAAGGAAGAAAGAGGGGAAACTATATAATATCACCAAAATTTAAGGAGCTGATGGGGAAAAAATGAATTGGTATGAGAAATTAAATCAATATTTTCCGATTGAAGAGATGAAATCTAAAGAACACATGGAGTTATTACTTGACGAAAAGAGTGACATCTATCACAAAGATGAGGGTAAATACCACGTCCTGATGTATGTAGAACTATCTGATTTCGTATTCATTGATTATTTATTTGTTTCAAAAGATGCTAGGGGCCAAGGACTCGGTCATAAGCTTATCGAAAAGTTAAAAGCGAAAGGAAAACCGATCATCTTAGAAGTTGAGCCAGTCGATTATGAAGATACAGATACAGAAAAGAGATTACGGTTCTACACACGTGAAGGTTTTGAACATGCATCAAGTATCGGTTATAGAAGACGTTCACTTGCTACTAATGAGGTTAATGAGATGGAAATTCTTTATTGGTCTCCTACAAAAGAATCTGAAGAAACTATTTATGAAAACATGAAAAAGACGTATAATGAAATACACACGTACAAGGATAATGAATTGTACGGAAAGTCCTATCAGCCCGCAAGTGAAGTATTAACTTTAGATACAGAGAATTCAGTACCTAAACCTGAGATCGTTGATGATAAGTCATCAGATGAATCAGGAAAACCTGCTTCCGAGTAATACTATTTTCCTTTTTGAAGAGGAGGATGAGGCTTTATGAAACAAAAGGACAAAAAGAAAAAAACGAAACGAGAACTCTGGAAAGAAATGCTTAAGAAAAATCTTAAGAAATTCAATCCAAGCATTTCTAGAAAAGGCCCTGCTTCACAAGTGAAGAAAACAATTGCATAGGATAGGGCTGTTAGAAGAGAGTTGAACTTTCTTCTGACGGCCCCTATTTTTTATTTTCCTAAAAAATGATGTTGCTCGTAAAGTAAATCGTCATTAATCAAATTATTTATTTGAAAAAAACATATTCTTTTTTATGTTTTATGAAACTTATTCTTGGGTAATACGTCTATATATATGTGGAAACGGAAAAGTTGTGTAGAATATTTTGTAGATGTATTACATTTGTATGACAAATTCGTAAAAATGTACAAAAGTCTGTATAACCTCTACCGAAAATGTAAAATGTGTAGTATACTATGAATGATTTAATAACTTTTTTAAAGTATCTAAATCAGAGAGAGGGGAAGGAGAGTTCCACTATGGTCACACTATTTACTTCGCCGAGCTGTACATCATGCCGTAAAGCAAAAGCATGGTTAAAAGAGAATGAAATTCCTTATCAAGAAAGAAATATCTTTTCAGAACCTTTATCAATAGAAGAAGTTAAACAAATCTTGAGAATGACAGAGGACGGTACAGACGAGATTATTTCTACTCGCTCTAAAACGTTCCAGGAACTTAACATCAATCTCGAATCCATGCCATTGCAAGACTTATACCAATTGATTGCAGACCATCCTGGATTATTACGCAGACCTATTATCTTGGATGAAAAACGACTGCAAGTTGGTTATAACGAAGACGAAATTCGTCGTTTCTTACCAAGACGTGTACGTACATTTCAGCTTATGGAAGCACAGCGTCTTGTAAATGAATAAAAGAAAAACTTCCGCTATCTGATAGTGGAAGTTTTTTTATTGTTTTGTTTCAAAAAAAGAAGTCCATGTGCTATATGCATGGACTTCTTTATAAAACTACCTTGCACGTTTCTTTTTAAACGTATTAGTAAGAATACCTGCAAGAATAACGCCTACAACTAAAAATACGTACAAGCCATATTTCAGAAACTCATTTCCTTCAAATACAGAATGAATCATCCGCTCTTCAACAATCATTCCTGCTGATGTGAAAGCAAGAACTCCTGCACCAATGTAAATTAAAACAGGGAATCTTTCCATAAAGTGCAATATTATTTTACTTCCCCATATAATAATAGGAACAGATACTAAAAGACCGATCACTACTAATACGATATTTCCGTGTGCAGCACCAGCAACTGCTAGTACATTATCAAGCCCCATAGCAATATCAGCAAAAACGATGGTTTTTACAGCATCAGAAAGGTTCTTGCCCGCTTTGACATCAAGCTCTTCATCTTCTTCTAGGATTAGCTTATAAGCAATAATCAGAAGTAAAATTCCTCCTGCTAGATATAAGAAAGGAATATTTAATAAATAAACAGCTACAATGGTTAGTACTACACGAACAACAATAGCAAGTCCAGTTCCTAAGAAAATGGCCTTATTTCTTTGAGCTTCTGGTAAGTTTCTACTGGCAAGGGCTATTACAATAGCGTTGTCTCCGCCGAGAAGGATATCGATTGCAATGATCTGCAATAATGATATCAGAAATTCTGTTTCCAAACGTAAACCCCCCGTAAATAATGAAATTTCACTAGTGTTATGGTACAATATGTTAACCTTAAAGACCTTTGAATTATAGTCCAGCTTGACCTGCTCCGTCAAGTTGAGAGCTTGAGATTCAACGGGTGAACAGGTGCAAAAAAGGGCAGTTTATACAGGCCTTTTTTATTTCCATATTTTCCGTTTTGTCATAGAATAAGGTACAAGAGGTTTAATTGTGATTGATGTAATTTTTGACGAAGAACGATTGGAAATAAGAATTGCTTTTTCTAGGGGTATTTATCCCTTCACGAACAAACCGGAGAGAAGGGAGAGAAGCAGAATGGAAATTGAAAGAGTGAATGAGTTCACCATTAAATTTTTCATTACGTACAGAGATATTGAAGATCGCGGTTTCGATCGTGAAGAAATATGGTCTGATCGCGAAAGAGGAGAAGAACTCTTTTGGGAAATGATGGACGAAGCACATCAGCAAGAGCAGTTTCCATTAGAAGGTCCACTGTGGATTCAAGTTCAGGCTCTGGATAAAGGTCTTGAAATTATTGTAACTCGTGCTCAAATGTCCAAAGATGGTAAAAAAATTGAGCTTCCTATAGGCGACGATAAATTGGATTTACCGGTTGATCAAAATATTGAGCAAATCTTAGATCAACAGTTTCAAGTAGAAGAAGATTTCGATGAATTAGAAGAAACAGAAGAAGACTATTTATCCTTCCTCATTTCTTTTGGTGACTTTGAAGATGTTATCTCTTTAAGTCATACCATTGATTCTTCGTCTTTTGAGAATTCACTGTTTCACTTCGAGGGTAAGTATTATTTGTATGTGACTTTTAATGTGGAAACTTCTGATCGCGAACAAGACGATCTATTGGCTCAGCTGTTGGAATACGGTAACGACTCTGATCTATCTGTTTACCGCATACAAGAGTATGGAAAAACAATTGTTTCAGAAGCAGCATTAGATCACGTGCAACAATATTTTAAATTATAAGAGATCACCGATTTCAGCTACTTTGAAATCGGTTTTTGTTTTTCTATAAGGTGTTTTTTATCAAAAATCAGAGCATTCCGATATACAAATAGAGAAGATGATTAAGTGATAATTCTGCGACCTTCGTTCATTATGATGAATGTGGAGGTGAAAAGGATTGTTAGTTGCTCTTTTTAATGATCAGTTTGTTGATATGGTTGGTGAAACGTCGAAGGAAGAATGGTATCTGAAAAATAAGTCAGGGTTGTTACGTTGCCCGGTCTGTCATAATAAAGTGATACCGAAATGTGGAACAAAGAAGACTTGGCATTTTGCTCATCACTCTTTTGAAGAGTGTGATGGTTATCATGAGGGAGAAACTCATTATCATCTTCTTGGAAAGAAAGGGTTGTATAAATGGCTTACATATATAAATGAAAAATCGATACTTGAGTATTATTTACGAGATATTCAGCAGCGTCCTGATTTGTTTCTCCAAAAACAACAGCATGCTATTGAGTTTCAGTGTGCAACCGTCACACCTGATGACCTTAGGAAAAGAATAACAGGATATCAGTCTCAAAACATTGATTCAGACTGGATCTTTGGTATGAAACGTATAAAGCAAAAAGGACCAGATCTATACTATATCCAAAGCTCTGATCTCTCCGCAGCAAAAAAGGATAGCGATGGCCACTTATATCTCAATTATTATTGTCCTCTTAAAGAGCAGTTTTTGCTGCTAAGAAACATCATTCCTCTATCACAAAAGAAAGTTGTTGCACATGGATATGCTTTCTCTACAAAGAAGTGTTGCGATGTCCAATGGTTATCAAGAACATTTAAGAATTCAAAAACTCATAATGTAAATCATAAAGTCTTGTGGAAAAAGCAAAAAAACACGTGGAGAACGACAGCTTTTAAGAATACATCTCCGGCTGTTATGTATATGAAGAAAGTTTTGTATTTCAATCATCATTCTTTAACATTGTTTCCCTCCATTGCGGGTATCCCCACACCTGACTTTTATCACATCGAAACATCACCTTACTTATGGCAGACATACATACTGTTCCTTATAGAAAAGTTGCCGATATCATTATTCTCCGAGAATGTTATTGAAAAGGAATTTCAACGGTTGCTGCATAAACGAATTCTTCAGACAAGAGATTTTCCTTACATGAAAGAATCTTGGAGGGATGCAATCAAGAACTACCTTTCTTTCTTAGTTAACCATCAACTGCTCGATAAAGTGTC
Source organism: Fictibacillus halophilus (assembly GCF_016401385.1). Taxonomy (NCBI): domain Bacteria; kingdom Bacillati; phylum Bacillota; class Bacilli; order Caryophanales; family Fictibacillaceae; genus Fictibacillus; species Fictibacillus halophilus. The sequence continues at coordinate 882,517 of NZ_JAEACF010000001.1, forward strand.
AGAGAGAACATATAGAAAGCTTCAGCACGTTCATTATCCAAAAACGTTGGATGAGGCGTTAAGACTAGACGAAATTTTCAGTGAAAAGTCGTAATTTTTGACTTTGCATAAGCATTTTCTGGTAATATGTAGATATACATAAGGAGATAGTATTCCTACTATTCTCTTTAATCTACCTGGAGGTGTATGTATGTCTCAAACAAAAACAAAATCATTGCCAAAACGTAATGAAGTCCCTGTTTCAGATACGTGGGATTTAGAAGCAATATATGCGTCAGATGATGTATGGGAAAAAGAATTCGATGAAACTAAAAATTTGTTGCCTGAATTAAAATCTTTTCAAGGAAGACTTGGAGAGTCTGCGGAAACCCTTTATTCATATTTCCAAAAGCAAGATGAAGTAACTAAAAAGCTTGGTAAACTTTATACATACGCTCATATGAGATACGACCAAGATACAACGAACTCCTTTTATCAAGGGCTGAATGATCGTGCTTCGAACTTAGCAACTCAAGTAAGCAGTACGGTATCTTTTGCAGTGCCAGAAATTCTATCTTTATCTGAAGAGTCATTGGTTCAATTTTTACAGAGCCATGAACCTTTAAAGTTGTACAAACAAGCTTTAGATGAGATCAACCGCCAGCGTCCTCACGTACTTTCCAAAGAGGAAGAAGCGCTCTTAGCAGATGTTAGAGAAGTAGCTAATACTTCAAGCAATACATTTGGTATGCTGAATAATGCAGATCTCAAATTCCCTTCTATTAAAGATGAGAATGGGGAAGAAATCGAAGTAACTCACGGACGATATATCCGCTTTTTAGAAAGCTCAGATCGTCGAGTAAGAGAAGATGCTTTTAAAGCTGTGTATGGCACATATGATTCTTACAAAAATACATTTGCCAGCACACTTGCTGGAACAGTAAAACGTGATAATTTCTTTGCAAAAACAAGAAAGTTCAGTTCAGCTCGTGAAGCAGCACTTAATAACAATAACATTCCTGAAGCTGTTTATGATAATTTAGTCAAAACAGTAAATGATAATCTTGGCTTATTGCATCGTTATGTACGATTACGTAAAAAGGCGCTAGGACTTGATGAACTTCATATGTATGATCTCTATACGCCACTTGTAAAAGATGCCAAGATGGAAGTGAGCTTTAAGGAAGCTCAGCAACTTGTCTTAGACAGTTTGGATCCAATGGGTGAAGAGTATAAACAGATCGTAAAAGAAGGTTATGAGAAGCGCTGGATCGATGTACATGAGAATGCTGGTAAGCGAAGTGGTGCTTACTCATCTGGGGCTTATGGAACAATGCCGTATATCCTAATGAACTGGCAAGATAACGTAAACAATTTGTTCACACTCACTCATGAGATCGGTCATTCTGTTCATAGTTACTATACACGTGAGAATCAGCCTTATCCTTATGCGGATTACTCAATCTTTGTTGCAGAGGTCGCGTCTACTTGTAATGAAGCTTTGTTGAATCATTACATGTTAGAGAAAACTTCTGATAAGAAAGAAAAATTGTACTTGTTAAATCACCATTTAGAAGGATTTAGAGGAACTGTTTTCCGTCAGACGATGTTCGCAGAGTTTGAACAAGAAATTCATGTTCGTGCGGCGAACGGTGAGCCTCTAACTCCAGAACTGTTAACAAAGATTTATTACGATTTGAACGTTAAATATTTTGGTGAAGATCTTGTAATTGATAAGGAGATTGGTCTAGAGTGGGCTAGAATTCCTCACTTCTATTACAATTTCTATGTTTATCAATACGCAACTGGATTTAGTGCGGCAGCTTCCTTGTCGAAACAGATCTTGGATGAAGGGAAACCAGCAGTAGATCGTTATCTAGATTTCTTAAAAGCAGGAAGTTCTGATTATCCGATCGAAGTATTGAAAAAAGCTGGTGTTGATATGACTACACCAGAACCGATTGAGAATGCTCTAAAAGTTTTTGAATCTATTCTTGATGAGATGGAAGAACTGCTTTTTGAGAAATAAACACAAAAAATCCTGTCCAGATTTCTGGCCAGGATTTTGTTATGTTTGTTCTAGCCTATTCTTCTTAGTTTTGATCGGTAGTTATAGCAGAGTGTCGTGAGTAGTACGGCGATAAATAGTCCGGGTATTGCTAAAATTTTTGGTGCCATGTTTAGCAGAGAGAGCACAAAGAAATAAAAACTCCCTGCAAGTGAAAGTAAGCTTACCAAAATCATAATCAAATACATACAAATCTCCCTCCTTTGTACATGTTTATTCATGTATGGAAAGGATATGCAAAGCGTGTCCGAATATTAAAGGTTCTTCTCTACAAAGGGGGCTCTTTGGGTGTTTTCATCTCTCTTTCTATGCAAGTTGATTAGAGCACAAGGTTGCGGACTCCTAAGGGCGCAAATCAGCAGGGTGCTCACCGTTCGCCCCATAGAAAGCGAGCAACCTGGAGAGGAAATCAACGACTTCCATAAAGCATTCATGTATTATAAAACATCCTAATTAAAAAACCGCTGAAAAAGATCAGCGGTTTGGGAGGTATCTCCAAAACGTTCCGTATTTTACTGGTACTCGTTCAACTTTTTGTTGCAGAACGAGACGTTTTAATCTCTTTTCTGCTTCTTCACAACTAATCTGATATACTACTGAAACCTCTTTCGTAGCTACAAACGAGTAAGAAGAAAGAAAATCTTCTAATTCAGGAAGCGGAGAAGGCTCTAAAGGAATCTCAGACATTTCTTTTAGAATCTCTACATACACATCAAAGGAATAACAGCCAGAAATTTTAATGCCATCATCATCTGTTTTGTCATTGAAAACAATAAGCGTTGGGATTTGCGTGACATCCATTTCTTGAGAAAATTTCAGATCACATCGTAGAGCTTTAATGGTTGCTTCAGATGAAAGATCACTTATAAATTCATCTTCGTCCAAGTTAACTGAGCGCGCTATTTCTAATAACACATCATCGTTTCCAATGTTTTGTTTATTCAAAAACAAATTTTCCCTTAGTTTTCTTAAAAACTTCATACCTTGTTGCTTGCCTTGCAGCTCTGCAGCTTTTATAGCAAGTGTTGCTTTATGAGGGGCAGAAATGGGGTTTTCTAACCAAACATCTCCATCACAGCTCATACCAGAAATTGAAGCTGTTTTTTCCCACTTCTCTGCAATCTGTTCAGCGGTTTTTATCCCCTTTTTTCGAGGTACGTACGTATTGAGTGATTCAAGGCTACCACTAACAAAATGGCGTAATGTAAAATAGTGGCCGTATTGAACTTGCAATTTTTTTAAAACAGGCTCTAATGACCAGCATTCTGGGCATAACGGATCGATGACAGAATAGATTTCCAATGGCTTTTGACAGGCATAGTTTTTATTGTTCTCTTGTTCGTCATAAAAGGAATTGGAATTATACAGTGTCAGCATTCTCGCCCCTTTCTGAATCCTCTGTATTAACCATATGAAAAGCAGTCATTTTTAATCGGCTTAACAGTATGTTTTGCAATTCAGGATCTATTTTTTGAATCGTCATGGCCTTTTCCATACAAGCTACCCATGCTTTTGCGTGAGTATTTGTTATGGGAAACGGCATGTGACGCATCTTGAGCATAGGATGTCCATGTTCCTCAGTATATAGTGGCGGTCCGCCAAAAAACTGACTTAAAAATTGAGTTTGTTTATAGGCAGTCTCTGTTAAGTCATCAGGAAAAAGTGGAGAAAGCAATGAATCTTTACTGACTAGACTGTAAAAAGTAGTAACCAGTTTTTCAATACCTTCTTTTTCTCCTAATAAATCATATGGTGTTTTTGATTCGTCAAACATGGTCCAAAAGCTCCTTGCGTCAATTTGTAATTTTATTGTAGCAAGGTTCATGAATGGTAAGCAAACAATATGAATAGACAAGGATGGTTGTATGTTGTAGATTTCTATAAAAAAACCATAAATTCGAATATAAAACTCCATAAAAAAACCCTCAGAATTTGAGGGTTATACGAGTGATTGGTACGTATTCATAATCTTATTAACGTACGAGATCGTTTCCTTAAAAGGTGGAATACCATTATATTTTGCAACGTTTCCGGGACCTGCATTATAAGCGGCAAGAGCAAGCTTTTGATTTCCATCATATTTATCAAGCATCATCTTCAAATATTTTGTACCAGCTTCAACGTTCTGTATAGGATCAAAAGGGTTGGTAACCCCTAACCATTTAGCCGTTGCAGGCATCAGCTGCATCAGTCCTTGAGCACCTGCATGACTTTCTGCAGTCGTCTTAAAATTAGATTCATGTTTAATGACGGAACGGATCAAGTTAGGATCTACACCAAACTTTCTTGATGTGTTTTCAATCAACTCATCTAAATTTTTTGATGGAATGTTTAACTTCTCAGTTGAAATCGGAATAGATGGAGTTACTGGTAATGAATATTGAGTATTTGTATTTCCAGTTAGAGGTGGAAACATTTGTGTAGCATTAAGGTTAAAAGTAGGTTCCGACCCGGTTGTACTACCAACGTTAGAATAAGCTTCTTGCAACAGTGCTGCAAAAGGACTTGAAGCTGTATTTTGCATACTTGAAACAGAAGAAGGTGAAGCATTTATATTCAACTGTTGAAGTGCTTGAATTTCCATTAGTGCTTTATACGATTGAATATTCAAGAGATATCCTCCTAAATTGATTAACGTATTAAATGATCAGATTACTGATTTCTTTTAGTTTCATTAAAGAAACGAGCAATTTTGCTGTCTGTATCTCTAACAGGAATCTGTTTAATCGTTAGTAATTCATTAAAATTAATTAGTCCACTTGTATAATCGGCAGATTCGTATTCTATTTCATAGTCGATTTTACCTAAATAATGATTTTCATCTAAAACGAGGAGGCCATCTTTGTAGGGAAATTCAGCACGAAATGTTGTGAGCTCTCCTAAATATGTAATTTCCTTCACATGGATATTCATTTTTTTAATTTGATCAGATACCTCTCCAGAAGGTAAGGATTCTCCTTTTAATAAACCTTCAAAAATATCTTTAGAAACAGACTGATGTGTTTCTAGAATGTGTTTATCTAATTTCTGTTTTAGTGTGAGTGTGTATACGTTATTTTTTATTCGAACTCGTAATGCACTTCTGTTGTGTTTAAGTTCGAACTGTTGGGTATCAAAATAATAGTTGGTCTGTTTGTGGAAATCTTCTTGCTGAACATCAAACTCATCGATAAGTCTTAAGAATTCAAGCTGTGTTAGCAAATTTTTAAATTCAATTTCAATTTCTTGAGACACTTCGTTTATCCCCCTGTAGCTTTACTTAAGTTAACTTATTATCTCATAGCGATTCCTGCATCTCAATTTCTTATTAAACTCCTATTTTGTGTTACACTAAAAAAGAAGAAACAGGAGGTTGTTAACATGATGCCACGACGATTGAATGTGCAGTCAACTGCATGGAAAGAAAATAAGCTGATGCTGCTTATTCAGAATGAATTAAACACAAAAATTTCTGACTGGAAAGACAGTGAAAGAATGCTGGTCGATTCTGATGGGTTAGCATTCATCTATGTACTTGAGGATGAAGATGGATTCATATACATCTCAATTGATAATAATCATTGGAACGAAGTGAAAAGTGCACTCCAAAAAGATGCAGTTTTCGTTGTTCAAAATGAAAAGAGAGAAGAGCTTGAACTTATTGCTTTCTCTAGAGAAATGGACTTTTTGACTGACAACATACAAGGAAATGCAAACTACGGACAACAAATGGAAGACGAAGTGATCAAGATTTTTGGAACTGAGGAAAAAGCCCAATGAGCATGGACTGGGAAGCGCTATTAATTCCGTACAAGCAAGCTGTTGATGAGCTTAAGATTAAATTTAGAGGAATGCGAGAGCAATTTGAAAAATCAAATCAGCATTGTCCGATTGAGTTTGTTACTGGAAGAGTGAAGCCCATTAAGTCAATCGTGAACAAAGCTTATCAAAAGAACATTCCCGATCAACATCTAGAAACGGAAATTCAAGATTTAGCGGGACTTCGAATCATGTGTCAGTTTACTGATGATATTAAGACAGTAATCAATCTTCTCAGGCAACGTAATGATTTTACGATTTTAGAAGAACGAGACTATATCACACATAAAAAACCAAGCGGTTATCGTTCGTATCACATTGTTATCGAGTATCCCGTTCAAGTTTTGGATGGAGAAAAGAAGATTCTTGTAGAAGTTCAAGTCCGTACACTGGCGATGAATTTTTGGGCTACAATCGAACACTCTATGAATTATAAGTATCAAGGACAAATTCCTGAAGATATTCGTCAGCGGTTACAAAGAGCTGCAGAGGCTGCAAACAGATTAGACGAAGAGATGTCTCAGATCAAAGGGGAAATTCAAGAAGCTCAGCTTGTGTTTTTGGAACGCAATGATAAATCCAATGAAACTAATTTAGGATCATAAAGGATGGAGAGAGAATGAAATTTGCCATCGTATCAAAAGGAGATAACAAATCCAATATTCTTACGGAAAAAATCCGGGCTTATTTGGAAGAGTTTGAATTGGTTTATGAAGAAGAAGAACCTGAGATTGTTATAACTGTTGGTGGTGATGGAACTTTGCTACATGCATTCCATCATTATGTGCACCGCATTGACAAAACAGCTTTTGTTGGTGTTCATACCGGTCACCTTGGTTTTTTTGCAGATTGGCTGCCTGAAGAGGTGGAAAAACTCGTTATACATATCGCAAAAACACCTTTTCAAATTGTTGAATATCCATTACTCGAGGTTACAGTACGATATATTGATGGTTTAGATGAGAAAAGATATCTCGCTGTAAATGAATGTACAGTAAAAAGTGTTGAAGGATCTCTCGTCATGGATGTCGAGATCAAGGGAGAAAAATTTGAAACGTTTAGAGGCGATGGTCTTTGTATCTCTACCCCTTCAGGAAGTACAGCATACAATAAAGCATTAGGTGGAGCGATTATCCACCCGTCTCTTGCCTCTATTCAATTATCAGAAATGGCTTCTATCAACAATCGTGTGTTTAGAACGATTGGTTCACCGCTTGTACTGCCCCAACATCATACTTGTATATTGAAACCCGTAAACGATGTGGATTTTCATATTACGATCGACCATCGATTCTTAATTCAGAAAAAAGTAAAGTCGATACAATATCGTGTAGCTGAAGAAAAAATTCGTTTTGCTCGTTTTCGTCCTTTTCCGTTCTGGAAACGAGTTAAAGAATCATTCGTCGGAGACTAAAATGAATAAATTTACTTTTACATGGTATGTGCAAAATGAAGAAGCTCCCGTCCTTTTAAGAGAGTATTTAAAGACGAAACATATTTCTAAAGCAGCGCTGACCGATATTAAGTTTCATGGCGGCGCTCTTTTTGTGAACAAAAAAGAAGTAACAGTAAGGACCCTCCTTAATGAGGGTGACGAGGTCACAGTATGGTTTCCTCCAGAAATAAAGAGCTCTTCAATGGAGGCAGAAGATATACCTCTAGACATAATTTATGAAGATCAACATTTTGTTGCGGTTCTTAAGCCTGCGGGGATGCCAACGATTCCATCGCTTTATCAACCGAATGGGTCACTTGCTTCAGCGGTTCTATACTATTATCAAAAAAACGATATACCTAGTACGTTTCATGCGGTAAACCGATTAGATAAAGATACTTCAGGTATTGTATTAATAGCGAAACATCGATTCGCACATTCCCTCATGTCAAAACAGCAAAAAGAAAAAGTTATAAAGAGAGAATATATTGCTTTTGTTCATGGTGAATTGAAGGATGAAAGAGGCACTGTGGATCGCCCGATTGTAAGGAATCCAGAGAGTATTATTGAAAGAATGGTAAGCGAAGATGGTCAACCCTCTATCACTCATTACGAAAAGATAGATTTTGTGCCTACATTAAACTTTACCGTTGTCTCATTACGATTAGAAACAGGGAGAACACACCAAATTAGAGTACATATGGCTTCAATCGGTCACCCTTTACTCGGAGATGACTTATATGGTGGTTCATTAGAAATGATTGAGCGTCAGGCTTTACATAGTGAGAAAACCTCGTTCATCCATCCATTTACAGAAGAACACATTAAGTTAGATGCTGAATTACCTCAAGACATGAAAAATCTTTGGAGTCACCGATAGATACCTGCTAAATCAAGTAAAAGAGGAGTGTTGCCCTATAGGCTGAACACTCCTCTTTTTTAGTCGTGAAAAGACCGAAACTTTTCAGGAACGTATGGCATGGTTGACGGTACGCTAAACGTCTCCATTTCAGGATACCGAAGCGCACTTAGCTTACCGCCAAATACGCATCCAGTATCAATATTCCATGTATTTTGAATATGACGCACTTCTTCAACAGGCGTATGTCCATAAACAATAGTAATATTTCCAGAGTGTTTTTTCGCCCAATCTCTTCTGACAGGGGTTCCATCAGGGTTTGACTCACCTGTAATATCCCCGTATAACACAAATGTTTTTACTTTGTTATGGAATTGACCAACATAATCTTCTCGTATTCCTGCATGAGCTACGACTAATTTTCCTTGATCGAGATGCAGATAGAGAGGAGCATTTTCATATAGAGTGCAAAAATGATCTCTAATTTTTTGTCTTTCAACAGGAGTGAGCGCGTTAAGTTCGGCAACAGTTGTCTCGAGACCATGTTTGATCTGAACGTTTCGTCCTAAAAAATATCGATACAACTTGTTGCAATGATTACCAGGTGAATAGAGAGCTAGATCGTTTTGTACAAGCTCATAGACGTGTTCGAATACTTGTAGTGACGCTGGACCACGATCCATCAAGTCACCTAAAAATACGAGTCTTCGATCATTCTTATGTACAGGAAGATTGTTCTTCCATTCATATCCTAGTTTCGTCACAAGTTCTTTGTATTCTTTAAAACATCCATGGATGTCACCGATAATATCATATTTCATGTCAATCACCTCACAATCATTAGGATACTTCAAAGACAAAAGAAAAACACCTGATAAATTTCAGGTGCTATTCAAACATATATTTAGTTGTTCTCGACCGAACGTTTAATACGAGCCCAAAGGCTATCATATAAGCGAGGATCGAACTTCCTCCATAGCTGATAAACGGAAGGGGGATACCTGTAATCGGCATTACTTGAATGTTCATTCCAATGTTCTGGAACACCTGGAAAGTAAGCATACCAATGACTCCTGCACATAAATAACTTCCAAAAGCTTCATTGCTCTCTAGAGCGGTATTGATCATTCTGTATACCATCAAGAAGAATAGAGAGATAACGATACTTGTTCCGAAGAAACCAAACTCCTCACCAATGATGGAGAAAATAAAATCAGTTTGTGCTTCGGGCAGATAAACAGAACCTTCTGTAAAGCCCTTTCCGAACAGCATCCCACTGCCGATCGCGAGCAATGCGTTTCTTGTATGATATCCAGCATCCTTATGTTCATACGGTTCAAGCCACGCGTAGAAACGGTTAAGCTGATACTGATCAAGTATATGATCCACGAAGAATTGTGGAAAGGTAAAATATATCCAAACTAGGATTGATATGAACAAGATAAAGGAAAGAATAAGGATAAGAATAATTCTCCATCTAATTCCCGATACAAGTAAAAGACTTCCTGTAATCGCCATAAATACAAGACTCGTACCTAGGTCAGGCTGCATTAGGACGAGAAGTGTAGGAAAACCAGCGATTAACGCAATTTTTCCTAGCAGTAACAGGTCTTCATGCAAAGTGCGAACAATATACTTTTCATTGTGAGTAGCAATTGTATTGGCGATGGCTATAACTAATGCCACTTTTACAAGTTCTGAAGGCTGCAATGCGAAAGGACCAAATCTGTACCAGCTCTGTGCACCGTTAATGTTTGGAACGATGCTCTCAGGAGCTACGAGAATACCCAGCAGTAGCAGGATACCGAACCCATATACGTACCAGGATAATTTTCTAAACTGATCAAAATCTAAAACCATAACGCCGACTACAGCAATTCCACCGATAAAGTACCAAACGAGTTGCTTTATGACGAAGTTGCTGCCGTATTGATCCATCATCTGTGCGCTATAGATGGCAACACAGCTCGTGATGATCATTAAGAACAAAAGAAACAAAAGATTGTAATCGAGTTGCTGCCATGGTGACTTGTGGTTATTTTGCATGTGGATCGACTCCTTAAAGTAAAACAATAACATGTATTATCTTACCTAAAAACAAAGTGTTTGCAAATCATTTTGAGCATAATCGTTTGACATTTCTTTTTCTGCTTTACTATAGTAAACCAATAATCTTAAGAAACGACGGAGGTTTTATGGAAGAACATGCATCGTTTACTTCATTAGTATTAGTCATTCTTACAGCATTTTTTGTTCCTATTCTGCTAAACAAATTTCGGTTGAGGGTAATACCTGTAGTCGTAGCTGAAATTATTGTAGGGATTATTTTAGGAAAGAGCGGTTTGGATGTTGTCCATTCTGACGCATGGCTTGAGATCTTATCGGTACTCGGCTTTATTTTCTTAATGTTTTTAAGTGGTCTTGAAATTGATTTTAGTATCTTTGCAGGCGAATCCAATTCTAAGAAAAGGAAAGAAAAGAAAGAACCGAATCGTCTTGTCGTTTCAAGTATCATCTTTCTATTCATACTGATACTATCGTATGGATTATCCCTTCTTTTTGTTTGGGGTGGGTTTACAGAAAGTGCGTTCTTTATGACGCTTGTTATCTCGACGATCTCACTGGGAGTAGTAGTACCCACATTAAAGGAAGAAAAGCTATCTAAGACGACCATTGGCCAAATCATCTTACTAGTCGCGGTTATTGCAGATCTTGTTACCATGATTCTTCTCGCACTCTTTGTTTCAATGGAATCAGGAGATCCGAGCAGAATGTGGCTGTTACTTATTCTATTTGCCGCAGGTATTCTTTTGTATTTCATTGGAAAACAAATGAGAAATCGTTCTTTTTTAGAAACGATGTCCAAAGGAACGATACAGCTAGATACAAGAGCTGTTTTCACATTAATCATTGTCTTAGTCGGACTGTCAGAATCCGTTGGTGCAGAGAACATATTAGGTGCTTTCTTAGCTGGGGTTCTCGTTTCTCTACTTTCACCCAATAAACAACTTGTTCATAAGCTTGATTCTTTTGGTTATGGATTTCTAATTCCAATATTTTTTGTAATGGTAGGGGTTGAGCTCGACATTCGCTCGATATTTGCTGATCCTAAAGCATTAGCACTCATCCCGTTATTATTGATCGCGTTACTAATTTCTAAGTTTTTGCCTATTCTGTACCTTCGAAAATGGTATGACTGGAAAACGGTGACTGCAGCAGGGTTCTTATTGACTTCAACACTTTCATTGGTGATCGCTGCTGCAAAAATCGGTGAACGAATCAATGTGATTGATGCTCGAACATCATCAGCATTAATCCTAACAGCTGTTATCAGCGCCATTATTACACCTATTTTCTTTAAAAAGCTGTTTCCTAAAAAAGAGGAAGAGGAAGCAGGTAAAGAACAACTCGTATTTGTTGGAGCCAATCAATTTACGCTACCGTTAACAACAGAGCTTGATCAAACTAGGTTTGAATATCGCCTTTATCATACGAAACAAGAAGAAAAAGATCAAAAACAACTGGATAGCTTTAATATACAAGAACTAGATGATTATGAGACAGCAACATTAATCCAGGCAAATGTTTTTGATACAGATATTATTGTTTTGGCAACAGGAAGCGATGAAACAAATGAAAACCTTGCTCTGATTGCAAAAGAAGAAGGTGTAGAACGAGTTGTCGCTCGTATTGAAGATCCTTTAAAGAGGGATGGGCTCAAAGGCAAAGGGATTGAAGTGTACTCTGTTTACTTTTCTTCTCAAGTGTTGTTAAAAGCGCTAATAGAAAATCCAGCTGTGGTAGATATTCTTACAACATCTGATAATAGCTTGAATGAAATTCTCGTTGAAAACAGTGCATACCACAGAACGGCCTTAAGAAACTTTCCTTTCCTTGGCGATAGCATTATCGTTCGGATCTACCGAGGAAAAGAATCGATTGTTCCGCATGGTGACACTGAGATTTTATTAGGTGACAAGATGGTTGTGACGGGCAGTAAGCAACAAGTGCTGCAGATGAGACAAATATTAGGTTGAATTTAAACGTACTGGCTGACAGAGCCAGTACGTTTTTTGTATGCAGTTAATAAGATTTAGCCTAATTTACTAGAAAAATGTGCATGCTAAGAGTAAATATAAAAACTAGGGAGTTGAAACGATATGATGCCAGTTGTTCATTGTCCAAAATGCGGAAAAGACCATGATCTAAATAAAGATGTATTAATCGCTCAATCGAATCAAAATGTAATCTATCGCTGTGATTCATGTGGGTATGAAGTGAAAGATATTCAGACTAGTAAAGGTTAATAGTGAATTTCCTCTCTACTTCTGTTATACTAATTAGGACTTGGTACTAATAACAAATACTAATAAATAAAAATGAACTGAACGATGGGGAGGAAGCTTTATATGTATCAACTATCATTAGAAAATAAAACATTTGTCGTAATGGGTGTTGCGAATAAGAGAAGTATTGCTTGGGGAATTGCACAATCTCTTTCAAATGCAGGTGCGCGTCTAGTATTTACATATGCAGGCGAAAGATTAGAGAAAAATGTACGTGATTTAGCAGAGTCCCTTGGAAGAAATGATTCAATCGTCCTTCCTTGTGATATTACGAATGATGAAGAAATCAAAAAGACTTTTGCTACATTAAAAGAAGAAGTTGGCGTGATCCACGGACTTGCTCATTGTATCGCTTTTGCAAACACAGAAGAATTAAAGGGCGAGTATTTAAACACAACACGTGAAGGTTTCCTTCTTGCTCATAATATTTCATCTTACTCTTTAACTGCAGTAGTAAAAGAGGCACGTCCATTGATGACAGAAGGTGGAAGCATCGTCACTCTTACATACCTTGGCGGTGAAAGAGTCGTTTCCAACTATAATGTAATGGGTGTTGCAAAAGCTTCTCTAGACGCAAGTGTTAAGTATCTTGCAAGTGATGTAGGTAAAGACGGAATCCGTGTTAACGCCATTTCAGCTGGACCGATCCGTACTCTTGCTGCTAAAGGAATCGGTGACTTTAACTCTGTATTAAAAGAGATCGAAGAAAAATCACCCCTTCGAAAAGCAAATACGCAAGAAGAAGTCGGAGATGCTGCACTGTTCTTGATGAGTGATCTCGCTCGTGGAATTACGGGTGAGATTCTACACGTGGACAGTGGTTATAACACGATTGCACGATAATTAATAGAAAAAACCCCTTCGAAGGCTCACAATGGGCTCCGAAGGGGTTTTTTTGACGTTCTACCTTGCTCTCAATGGGAAGGTAGAGCGTTTGGTAATTGCAGTCTCTATTAACCTAGAGCTACTCCGCCGCCGTTTCCGTTAGTAGTAGTTTGTGGTACGCATACGATACCACAAATGCAGCGACAGTCGATAACGAACGTTTGGTTTAAACCAGTCGTTGCATCCAAGTAAGAGAATACTGCACAGCTGCTGTCGTCGTCAAAACGTACTAGAGTAAAGATAGTAGGTGTAGTTTCTCCACCAAGAGATAATGGTGTAGAAGCACCTTTCAATACAATTAGAAGTCGTTGCTGAGCAGCCATGCTGCAGAAATTACCGTTTGTGTTTGCGATGTTATTTAACAACTCACACACACAAGACTTGTTTCTTGTCCGTGATCCACCTGCAGCTTCTCCATTTCCACCACAGCAAGATCCTTTAAATAGGCTAGACATTAAATTGCCTCCTTATAGATTAGATACATGTACCTGACCGTTTCATCAGGGTTAATATACTATATTAAAGCAGGCTATTATTTGCATGAGACATGTACCTAGTTAATGCCCAATCTTCTATAAATAGTTATTAGCCCTTTCTTCTAAACTTCTAAAATTTCCGCTCATTTACTAGTCGATTCATCTATGCACAACTTGTGAATTTTCATATCTATATATAAAGCTAGTACAAATTTTAGCTGGCTTGTTTTATTCCTGAAGGGAGAAAGATTTATATGGCGATTTTTGGAACACAAAACCTAAGAGCGAGATTGATTCAAGCTGCGAGAAATGTAACCCAATTGGATCTAGTTTATGTATTAGACCCACAATTTGCAGATGGTAATCCTAACTTATCAAATGTAACCATTATTGAAGTACAGGCTGATTTCATTGTCCTAGCACAAGGTGCAAACCGATTCTTAGTACCAATCGATAAGATTGTAACTATTGACGATCCGCTTGTTTAATAATTCATCATTTCACTGAGGGGGTGCAAATATTGGCAGTTATTCTTAGAAACATGCTTGCAAATATGCAAGGACAAAACATTGTAATAACTCAAGTGTTTACAAAATGTGAAGAAACTAACCTATTCGGTGTAACCGTTGTATCTGTGGAAACGGATTTTGTGATTTTTTCTGGTGCAGGATCTGGCGCGGGTTCAATTTATTATATTCGTCTAGTAGATATTGTAGGTATCGAGCTTTAATCTAACACGAAGACTTCATGTTTACATGAAGTCTTTTCAATTTATTTTTGAAAGGGTCAACAAATGAGCAAGTTAAACATACTCTTTATCACAAAAGACACTAGTCAATTTATTGAAAAATCAAGTTTCTATTTGTATCAACAACTTCAAAGAGACATGAATGTTGAAGTATGGAGTGAACATGCTTCTGTACAATATATTCTTGCACACGTTCAAAGGAAACCTGATTTCATATTATTTAATGATATCCATAAGAACTATAGTCCTTTCATAAGTGGACTTGAGAGTTTGGAGATACCTTCAGGGATGATTGTTCACGATCTGCATTATAAACCTAGACTTCGTGAAAGGATAATGAAATTAGACTGCTTTAAGGTTTTATTTCCTCATTATAAAGAAGCATTTATTAATATGTTTCCTTCATTATCATATAAAGTGCACTGGTTCCCACATCATGTGAATGAACATGTATTTAAAGATTATCAACTTACGAAAGAAACAGACCTTTTGATGGTAGGTGCAAACTATCCACATCTTTATCCTCTTAGAGCCACGATCATGCAAGAGATGAAGAGTTTAAGTGGATTTAAAACGTTTAAGCACCCCGGATATCGTGATATTCAAACGCACGAGAAAGATATTATCTCAGGCAATGATTATGCAAAACAAATTAATGCTGCAAAGTTATTTATTACTTGCGATTCGATCTATCATTATCCTCTTTTGAAGTATTTCGAAGTTTTGGCATCAAAAACATTGCTGCTGGCGCCAGGTTCACCTGAATTACAGGAGCTTGGGTTTATTGATGGCCAAACATTCGTACAAATTGATTTCAATAACTATAAAGAAAAAATTCATTATTATTTAAGTAATGCTGTGGAACGAGATGCTATTGCCAAACAAGGACATAAGATGGTTCATGAGAGACATACATCCAGCAAACGAGCTCTGGAAATGATACACAAAATACAAACCATTCTTGAAAGGAAATGTTAAATGGATAAAGTGTCAATTGTTATCCCTTTTTACAACTGTACTTATGTTTCACATGCCATACAAAGTGCGCTAGATCAAACGTACAATAATATTGAGATCATTGTCGTGAACGACGGATCGTTTCAACACAACGAGAAACTAGAACCGTATAGAGATCGGGTTACTATCCTCTCAAAACCAAACGGTGGAACGGCAAGTGCATTAAATGCTGGTATAAAAGCTGCCAGTGGTGACTTTATTTGCTGGTTAAGTTCTGATGACATGTTTCTTCCAAAGAAAGTAGAACTCCAGGTAGCTTATATGAAACAAGTAGGAGCACTTATCAGCAGTACGAATTTCAGACTTATGAATGAGTATAACGTTCTTACCAGTTCAACTCTTGGTTTTGACAACACTGATTATTTGGCGTTTCTTAAAGTCATGAGAAGAAGCTGTGTAATTAATGGCTGCACAGTTATGATGGATAAAAAGCTTATCCAAAAAATAGGATACTTTGATGAGCTGCTTCCGAGTACGCAAGATTATGATTTTTGGTTACGCGTTCTTTGTTCTGACATTAAGTTTTATCATTATAATCAGCCTTTAACTCATTATCGCGTACACAGTGAAATGGGTTCACAGATACGTAAATCATCAATCGGTAAGGAAGTTAAGCTTGTCTCTAAGAGATATAAAAGAAAGATGACTCAACAGATTGTACAACGAATTAAAAACATGTAAAAAAAGCCCCATTAAGGAGCTTTTTTATTTTATACAGCTTACTTTAAGATATTAATAAATTCCTGAGCATACGTATCTAGGTTAAACACATCCAGATGCTTATAAGCTTGCTCTATAATGCTGTTTCGCAAACTATCATTGTTCACTAGCTCTAATGCCTCAGGTACAGCCGTTTCAATTCTATTATTCGTATAAAATTTACCTGTTTGATTATGAGTAATGAAAGCTTTTACTCCATCCGAATCAGAAGAGAGAACGGGGCATCTGCAACTCATCGCCTCAATGACCGCGTACCCGAAACCTTCTACTTTAGAAGTTGATAATAAGAATCCTCCGGAATCCCCAATCATAGAAAAGTAGTTTGCCATCTGTTTATGTGGAATATTCGCGTGCAGTACTAATGAATTGGTTAAACCCATCTTAGTAACCAATCTATTAAACTTCATTCGTTCCTTTTGGTCTCCTAACGTATCGTCTATGAACATCCAAAATTGAGTGTGGGGTTTGTGTCTCAAGAAGCGAAAGGAAAACTCTAAATAGTCTTTCCAATTCTTATTCTCTTCAATTCTTCCAACCCAACCAACGATTGGAAAGTTCGGTTTTCCCATTGAAACATAACGAAATTCATCTTTATCAAAGCAATTATGAAAGCAATATTTAGGTGTAGAAGGATAATTGGCATGAATCAAGTTGATTAAATGAGGCGTGTTTGGAAAAAGAATTCCGTTAGAGTAAGTTTCAACGTTTGGCTTTGCTTGAAGTAAAATCTTTTTAGCGTTTTGGTAACTACCCAACCCTTGCACCTCATAAAAAAGCTTACCAGTAAATCCGAGCTTTCGTATTCGCTGAAGCAAGCCGATGTCTGAGCAAACAAAGATTGCATTAAAATCATCCATTATTATTCTTTTTATTTCAGCATCGTCATTTGTGATATACGTGGGAATCTCTGTAATGTTCTGCAAACCTGTACCGTTCTGTAAGTAGAGAAGGTGACAGTCGATCCCATGATTCTTAAGTGCTTTGCAGCGCTGACGGTTCAATGTTTCCATCCCACCGCTAGGAAGATAAAAAACAAACAAAATTTTAGCTGTGATCATACGGTGACTCCTTTTAAATTCTATAAGCCATTGTATGAATCGATAGGAAAGATGTTCTAAACACTCACTTTGAAGGGGTGCCTTTTTTTGTTTGAACAGGGTAGGGGTCTAGTCCATGTTAAGAAAACAATCATAGTTTAATATAAAGTTTTAATTTTATAAAAGGAAGGAGAGTTTCATTGAAAATAGTAACTATTCTTGGAACACGACCAGAGATTATACGCCTAAGTTTGATCATCAAAAAATTAGATCAATTAGCAGATCAACATGTATTAATTCACACAGGACAAAATTTCACACCTTCATTAAATGACGTGTTTTTCCAAGAGTTTCAACTCAGAAAGCCAGACTATATTTTAATGAAACAACAATTTTCTTTCGGAAATCAAATTGCCCATCTGTTTTCAGAGCTAGAGAAAATATTGTTACATGAGAAGCCTGATAAAGTTTTGGTTCTAGGTGACACGAATAGCGCTCTTTCTTCTATCGTGACTGAAAGGTTGAATATACCGGTCGTTCATATGGAAGCGGGAAACCGATGTTTTGACCTGAATGTACCTGAAGAAAAAAACAGAAAAGTAATTGACGCCATCTCTACATTTAATCTGCCGTATACCAAATACAGCAGAGAGAACTTAATCAGAGAAGGAGTTCCTGTTAACCGAATCATGGTTTCAGGTAACCCGATCTATGAAGTGTTAACTCAATTTAAAGAACAGATTGATAATAGCAATATTCTAGAAAAATTAAATGTTTCCAAAAGAAATTATATGTTGGTCACAGCCCATCGTGCTGAAAACGTGGACAATCAGGTTCATTTAAAAGAAATATTAACAGGTCTAAATTTAGTTGCTGAACATTTTAAAATGCCAATCATCTGTTCTATTCACCCACGCACGAAATCAAGGATTCTAGAGAGCAGTACGTTACAGATGCACCCATTTGTACAATTTCATGAACCCTTTGGATTTTTTGACTTTGTGAAGCTAGAAAAGCACGCATTTTGTGCCCTAACAGATAGCGGGACCGTTCAGGAGGAATGCTGTTTGTTCCAAGTGCCAACCGTAACGATGAGAAATAGTACCGAACGGCCAGAAACCGTCGAGTGTGGCAGTAATTGTGTATCTGGTGTTTCAGCAAAACAAATTTTAGCATCGGTAAAAGTAATGACAAAGCAGAAGAAGCCATGGTCCATTCCAGAAGGCTATGGAGATCTTGATGTTTCAGATCGAGTTGTAAAGTTTATTTTAGGAGGAAATAGTATTGTTTAATAAAAGAATTCTAATTACGGGGGGCACGGGATCTTGGGGTCATGAGCTAGTTAAACAGCTTTTGCCAAAAGAACCAAAAGAAATAATCGTCCTCTCGCGTAATGAAGCAAGTCAAGTAGCGATGCAAAGACAGTTTGATTATAATCCCAAGCTTACATTTATGATTGGTGATATAAGAGACAAGGATTCTTTAATGAGAGCGAGTGAAGGTATTGATTATATCTATCATCTTGCAGCATTAAAGCATGTACCAATCTGTGAGCTCCAGCCTTATGAAGCATTAAAGAGCAATATTCAAGGAACACAAAACGTAATCGAAACCGCTATTCATCATAAGGTAACGAAAGTGATTTATATATCAACTGACAAAGCAGCGAATCCTTCTAATCTTTACGGAATGACGAAAGCGATCGGTGAAAAATTAATCATTCATGCAAACCTTTTAAGTAAGCATACACGATTTGTCTGCGTAAGAGGCGGTAACGTTTTAGGCACGAATGGTAGCGTTATTCATGTTTTTAAAAGTCAGATTAAGAACAAAGGTCAAGTGGGCATTACTGACTTTGAGATGACACGATTCTTCTTAACCTTAGAGGAAGCAATCAGTTTACTGTTTAAAGCCACTTATGAAAGTGTAGGCGGTGAGATCTTTGTTATGAAGATGCCTACGTGCAAAATTACAGATCTAGCACAAGTTCTAATTGATGCTTCAGGAGAAAAAGGCGTAAAGATGATCGAGCTCGGAAAACGTCCAGGAGAAAAGCTTCATGAAATTCTTTTATCTGAATACGAAAGTGCAACAACCGTTCTTTTTGATAATGAATACTTTGTTATTCTACCGACTATCGATATTGAAGGTTTGAATCAGCACTATGCTGCTTATGAAAAAGTAGAGCTTGAAAGTTATAGTTCTGAGACTGATCTAATGACGAAGGAAGAGATTCATAAGATGCTTGTTGAAGGTGGATTTTTGTCTTGAAGATTATGATTTTAGGGGCGAATGGGATGGCTGGTCATATAATCGCCTCCTATTTCAAAAAGAATACAACACATGAGCTCCTTCTGACTTCTAGAGATGGGACGGAGGGACATATTCAACTTGATGCAACGGATTTAATGCAAATTGCTGAAATTGTGCAGCAACATAAACCAGATCTAATTATTAATTGCATTGGGCTATTAAATGAGTATGCTGCCATCCATCAAAGAGAAGCAATCCTGGTTAATAGCCTACTTCCACACGAGTTAGCAAAACAGCTCAATGTTTATGGAGGAAAACTGATCCACATCAGTACTGATTGCGTGTTTAGTGGTCACCAAGGTAATTACAACGAGGAATCTGTACCAGATGGATTGACGATGTATGCCAAAACCAAGCAGCTTGGAGAAATTAAAACAAAACCACATCTAACGATTCGGACTTCTATTATAGGTCCCGAATTGAAGAATGGTATCGGTCTATTCCATTGGTTTATTCAACAGAAAGGCATCATCAAAGGTTTCACTCATGTGAAATGGAACGGTGTGACAACATTAGAACTTGCTAAATTTATAGATCATACCATCAGTAATCCGATTACAGGACTTTACCACCTAACCGCTCCAGAGGTTCTTTCAAAGTATGAACTTTTGAAGATTATCAAGAATACCTTTCAAAAGGATGACGTTGATATTATTCCGCATACGGAACCACGATTAGATCGGACACTCTTTAACACGAGGTTAGATTCTGAATTTAAAGTGGCATCTTACGAAAAACAGGTAAAAGATTTAAAAGATTGGTTGAAATGAAAAAAAGGATAGTAATTACGGGTGCAGCAGGATTTACAGGAATTCATGCGTGTCAACATTTTGTTGATAAAGGATATGAAGTGGTTGGGATTTCAAGGAGTTCGGTATCTAATGTGAAGGTGCGTTCAGTAACATGTGATCTTTTAGACAAAGAAAAAGTTTGCGAGATCTTTAACACGTATAAGCCTCACTTTTGTTTGCATTTGGCAGGTGTAAATTCTGTACCACAATCATGGAATGATCCTGTATCAACAATTGAAGCCAACGTACTCGGTACCCTTTATTTGCTAGAGGCAATTCGTAAAGAAGTTCCATCATGCCGAACAGTTATTGTAAGTTCAGCACTTTCAGGAATCAATCATCCCTATGGTGTGAGTAAAAAACATCAAGAAGAACTTGTGACGGAATGGGCACTTCTATTCGATCTTCAAGTTATGGTAGCAAAACCATGTAATTTAATCGGACCAGGCAGATCCCCTGGTTTCGTTTCTTTTTTAGCAAATCGTATTATTCAAATGGAATCCTCAGGTAATCACGGTTCTATCAGCATCAGCCATCTTGAAAACGAACGAGAGTTCTTAGATGTTAGAGATGCGATATGTGCTTATGAAATTCTTATGAAGGCAGGATCTAAGAATATAACCTATGAAATAGGGTCAGGCAAGATGACAACCTTGTTAGAGATCGCAGATATCTTTCAAACGCTAACGAAAGAGAAGTTTACGATTATAGAGACTAACGATTATCCAGACAAAAGTCCCCATCTTATGAACTCAAAGCAGATACAAGATCTCCAATGGGAAAAAGTTTATCCGTTAGAAATGTCAATAATGCAAATTCTTTCTTTCTACAGATCCATTAGTTAATATAACAAAAGAATACACAAAAAATAGCGTCCCTTTGATGGGGACGCTTTCTCTTTACTTCATTCTTTTATGATATAGAGCCATATTCATCCAATGCACATTATCAGCTTTAGCATGCTGACTATAAAAGTGATTTATAACCTGATCATTTGAAACACCGCTCAAATTTTTGTATATGGCGTTCAACTTGTAAAGTACAGCATAGGGTTGAGTGTTTTTCTTTAATGGTACTTTCCCGTATCGAGTTCCTTGGATAATAGGTCCTGGAAACAATCGATCTCGGCGATCGTACCAAATTTTATGATTTGTAACCAACAGATCTGTTTTTGGTGGTAAGGATTCTATCTTTAACACCATTTGCTCGAGCGCTTGTGGGTCAAGCCAGTCTTCGCCGGTCATAAAAAGAACATACTCTCCGATGCAGTAATCGAGAGCGATTTCCATGGATTCAGCTTTTCCGCGATGATTTAACAACAAGGGGATCATTCTGAAGTCGTGAGTTAGATGAATAGAATCAGGAGTGAAATCAGTAGAACCGTCATCCACTACAACGATTTGAATATCGCTTAACGTTTGTTGAAGAATGCTGCTCAGTGCATGGTCGATCGTTTTAACATGGTTATGTGAATAAAGAAGAATACTTACTTTTGGAATCTTTCCGATACGTTTTTGAACATCAATACTGCTAGCCATACTTTCCATTGTCAGTTGTTCAGGTGGGATGTTTGTTGTTAGTGCAAATCGTCCATTAAAACGATATTCCATAATATATTCACGAAGCAATACAAAGTCGCCATGTTGCAGCAAGCGAATCCAAAAATCATGGTCTTGTACGTTAGGAAAATCTTGGCGATAGCCTCCTGCTTTTACAAAAGCTTCACTCCTGAACAAAAAGGAAGCGCCAATGAAACAATTCTGGAAAATCTCTTCTTTCTTTCTCGTCATAAAATGCTCGACATATTCGTACCATGCTTTTGTATAAGTGATTGGAGTTCCATGTTGATCAATACGTCGATAAAATGAATACACCAAAACCGTTTCATTCGATGCTTGATCCATCGTATCGACTAACCGCTCTAAAAAGTTTGGATCGTGTCTGTTATCACTGGAGATCCATGTCAGATAAGGACAATCTTTTAGAAGTTCGAAGCCTTCATTTAATGTAGGTGAGATTCCAAGATTGATCTTTCTATCAATGATCTCATATGGAATGGTTAAAAGCATACTAGCCTCTTTTATTGCAGAGACCGTTTCATCATTAGGTCCATCCAGTACGATTACGAGTTTAAAATCACGAAAAGTTTGTTTTTCTACTGATTCTATACATTCAAAAATATACTCCCTTTCTTGATGATATACGGGGAGTACAACGCCTACTTTCACTAAAGTTCCTCCTAGGTTCAATTACTCTATGATTGATAATGTCATAGTGCGATACAAGCATTCTATTCATCTATTCATAAATGGGACTGGTTATTTTGGTAAAAAATTTTACATTGTTCCACTAACTTATTATTAGAGGTTTTAGAGTGGAAGGTGTAAGACTCCTGCAGGATTAAGTTGTCAGGTGACTACTAGTCGTGCAGAGCGCCAAGAAAGCTCACCGCATGTCCCCGCGGAAAGATCCTGAAATGGAAACCAACTACATTCAAAAGCACCTAATGTGAATACACTCACAAAACTTGTCTAACCTTCATACACTAGTAATGATTAGCAAGAGCTAATCGATTAATAGTTGAGGTGAAATCGATGCTCCTTCTTCCTCATGGTGGAAGTTTAGTTAATCGACAGTTTGCTAACGTCGATTACAATGAAAAACAAATTAAAATTGAATTAGATCCAATCAGTTTATCAGATTTAGAATGTCTTTCTAACGGTGCTTTTAGTCCACTTGATTCATTTATGAATAAAGCTGATTACGAAGCTGTTGTACATCATATGAGGCTATCTAACGGACTTCCTTGGAGTGTACCGATAACATTACCTGTTACTGAAGAAAAAGCTAAACAATTAATAAAACAGCAAGAAGCGTTACTGATTTATGAAAATACGATTTATGGAAAAATAGAAATTACGGATATCTTTAAACCTGACAAACTTATAGAAGCAAGACAGGTCTATCGTACGGAGGATCAAACGCATCCAGGGGTACGCAATGTAATGAATAGAGGAAGCTGGTACGTAGGCGGACGAGTTACGTTGGTGAACAAACCTCCTCGAAAAGTTGGTTCTTCGTATTATTTAGACCCTAAAGAAACAAGGGAACAATTTAATAAGAATAGCTGGGAAAAAATTGTTGGTTTTCAAACAAGGAATCCGATTCATCGTGCACACGAATATTTACAGAAAACAGCTCTTGAACAAATGGACGGGCTCTTATTACATCCTTTAGTCGGTGAGACGAAACAAGATGACATACCTGCAGAAGTTAGAATGAAGTCTTATGAGACACTTCTTCAACATTATTATCCAAATAATCGTGTTCTGTTAAGTGCGTTTCCTGGATCGATGAGATATGCGGGTCCTCGTGAGGCGATCTTCCATTCCATCATAAGAAAAAATTATGGATGCAGCCATATTATAATAGGAAGAGATCATGCCGGCGTCGGAAATTTTTATGACCCTTATGATGCGCAGCATATATTTGCAGAGTTTAAAAAAGAGGAGATAGGAATAACCCCAATATTCTTTGAGAATAGTTTTTATTGCACGAAATGTGGAGCTATGGCCACTATCAAAACATGTCCCCATGACGAAAAGGACAGACTTACTTTATCAGGAACAAGAGTAAGAGAAATGCTTAAAAATAACGAGGCGATTCCAACTAATTTTAGCAGGAGTGAAGTCATTACAATATTACGGGATTATTATGCTATATAAAACGTTATGGAGGCTAAACAATTGAGTCAAGAAGATAAAAATATTACATGGCAACAGCATAATGTGACCAAGGAAATGAGGCAGAAACTTCATGGTCATAAGAGCTTTGTGCTTTGGTTTACAGGTCTATCTGGTTCTGGAAAATCAACAATAGCTTCCGAAGTCGAGAAAATGTTATACAAAAGGAATCACAGTACTATGTTACTTGATGGAGATAATGTTAGACACGGATTAAATAAAGATCTTTCTTTCTCTAAAGATGCAAGAACGGAGAACATCAGAAGAATTGGAGAAGTAACCAAGTTATTTGTTGAAAGTGGCACCATTGTTTTAGTTGCAGCTATTTCTCCTATTGCTGCAGATCGAGATGCAGTTAGAAGTTTATTGTCTAAGGAAGAATTTGTTGAGGTCTATATAGATTGCAGTCTTATAGAATGTGAAAAACGAGATCCAAAAGGACTTTATAAAAAGGTGAGAGAAGGATTGATCACGAATTTTACAGGTATTTCTGATCCTTATGAAGCACCTGTTTCTCCTGAGATCATTGTAAAAACAGACCTTCTTGGAGTAAATGAATGTGCAGAACAAGTCATTAATTACTTGGTGTCCAAAAAATATATCTCTTAAAGGAAAAGCTGCACCCTGAGGGTGTCAGCTTTTTAGTTAGATTTATTAGGTTTCCACGTTACTTTGCCACATGAACCGCAGCCTTTTTTTACAGGGGGATTAATTAAAGACTGATTCTTTCCTGCGTTGTTCAATCTCTTTGTTTTGATTTCAGCATAAAGCTTTTGTAAATCTTCTTTATTCACTTCTGATCTCTCCTCTTAATTGAATATCTTGGCGCAATGCCATTATATTCTTAATCGGAGGACGGGGTGTTCTTATTCGGCTGAAATGGACGAATGACGGAAGTTTTCTTTGAATCAGAAGCATTCCTATTAAAAGGTTGAATCGTTTTTTCCGTTGGACGGTTGGGTTTGAAAGGGCTGATTGGACTTGCATGTCTTGATAATATTTTGCTGTGCTCATAAGGTTTTGGAATTTGGTCTGTAATGAGCGAACCAGCTGATGAAAAAGGTCGAATTTGCGGAACAGTCGCTTTTGGAGCATCTAACCTTTTATTAACAGGCTTCTGTTCGGTTGCTTCATAAAAGAGATCTTCTTTCTTATTTTGTACAGGAGAAGAAGTTGGTGGCTTCTGTTTAACTTCTGCATTTGGTCTCTCTTCAACTGTGTCTATTATTGGGATTTGAACGGCTGCAAAATATGAATTAATAGGCTTTAAGATTTTGCTTGCACATGAAAAGAATGTTGCTTCTGATACAGATGAAAGAGATTCAAATGAAACACGTAAAAAGGTTTGGATGACTAAATAACTAATCCACTCTACGATCTGCTCTTCATAGGAGGGCTGAACTGCTAAGAAGAGAGGTCCATCTTTTCTTTTTAATGTTATCCCTTTGTGTATTCCGGCTTGAACGGGCAACCTGAAAGTAGGTGAAGGATTTAAATAGTACAGTTGTTTTTCAGGTGTATTCAGTGCTAGTGGCATAGGATGACCGCTATGGAAATCTACATAAAAACGATGGTCACATTTCACGTGATCATCTGTTGTAATTCTAATTCCTGTATGACTTAAATGCTGATCTAGTTCTTTAACTTTCTTTTGTGATAGCCCTTGTATACCAAACATAAATGTAGAAAGAGCTCCTGTAATGGTTTCTCCGTCGTCTGAGATCTGTAGTCCCCAATAAGGCAATAAAAGACATAAAGCCTCATATTCTATAGATGATAACTCACATACCTTCTGATTCTCATACCAGATTGGTCTCATGATAGCTTCCTCCTTAACGCTTATCTATAAAAATAGGCTTTCGTTCTTGTGTCATAACCCACTCTATTTCCATAGTATGTATGGAATCTTCAGATCATGATGAGGAAAGGAAGGGAAACAATGGGAAATAATCATAAACACTTGCAGGATGAGTGTATCCGCGTTCAGAAAGTTTACGACTGGGTGACTGATACACTAAACGTAAGAAAGACCGTTTCTTTTACTCCTGAACAAATCGCAGCTATAGAAGAAGCATTGGATGATCCTTCACGCAGACCGTTAAGATTGGTTACGAAAGTACCTAAAACTCCTCCAGCATTTCCGCTAACAGGTGAAACTAACGAAGCATGCCCTGAATTATATCTATGCGAGCAAGTTGGAGATAAGAGAGATGTAACAGTAGCACTTAACGGGGGATTTGCTGAAGCGCAGCTTGTAGAGCTACTTTTTACAACGGACATTAAAGTTCAAGTTGTAGACCGTAACGGAGTAATCGTTGTAGAGCAGCTGGTTAACGCGTCAGTATTCGAATCTTTCGTCTTGTGTTATCCAGATGGAACAGACTTATACTGCCGTATTACTAAAATCTTTGCTCGCATCCCAACAGGGACTGTGTTGTTGAATAGTCCATCTCCAACTTCATTCGTAGTAGACATTACATTCTGTGTTGATATTCAAGTTGAGGCTGAAGTTAAATTAGAGGTACTAGCGAAGTTCTGCTCACCTCGTGAGAATGACCTAAATGCAGAGGAAAGCGAGGGAGAAATGTGTCCAGAGGTAGTGTTTCCACAACAATGCCCGGACATATATCCCAGGCCAGGCTGCCTGTGTAGATCACGAGGAACTGCTAGCGGATTAACGTGTGAAGAGGATGGAGCGACAGAAACTGGAAGAGCAACGATATCCGTTGAAATCTGTCCGAACTACAACCTGTCAGGAAGCAGATTTCAATTATCTCTAAATGATACAGGATATACAGCTACTGAATTCACACAAGATACACTCAGCTGTGATGAATATGCTGGTGGATTAAGATTAACTGTTTCAGGAAGAGGAACGATGGATGCTTCTGGAGAACAGTATAAGTTTAACCTAGCTATTGTTGAGACAGCAGATGGAAATCAATTTGAGGTAGAACTTATTGACAGAGCAGGAAAGAAAGTATTTACTACGGGTGTTGTAAAAGCAGATTCTGGAGAAATCGCTATCGAAAACTGCTACCAACATCAATAATTAATGGATCTGAAGAATAGAAATGACCTGGGGGCAATTGCCTGCAGGTCTTTCTTGTTCATGAAAAAATTGTGAACGAATAGTAATAGCTTACATACAATAGGGAAAGAGCCTAATTATGCAAGGGGGAAGATGCATGGGGACGAAGGATAAATTAAGTTATGAGCGGCTCGTTTCTAGAGTGGACTATTACAAAGATAAAGCACTTGATCTTGAGAAAAAGCTTGTATTTGCTGAAGAGACCATTGAAAGACTTGAAAATGAGACGAACAATGAACGATCCCTTAAAATAATTGAAGAGAACGAGAAAGAACTTCAAGAATTAAGAAAACAAGTTGAAGAACTCACAAGAAAATTAAAAAGGTTAGAAGAACATGAGATGGAAAAGAGAATGCAGAGTTACGAAGAATTGTTGAAAAGTATTCAAGATGAAATGAACGACAAAGATCAACAGATCGATCTGTATCAACAACGCATTAAAAGCATGGAAAAGAGGATCAACATTAACCGAACGTCTGAACCGGTCTTTGATGAGCTTGATGCTGATAGTAGTAAATCAGAACCACAGAAAAAAGAAGGCTTTAATAGTGCATGCTATTTCGATTATTCAGTAATTTTTACAAAAGGTAAGAAGGGCTTTATAAGAGGTTCGTTCTTTATCGAAAATACTGGAACAGAGACATTAGAGAATCCTTATATATGTTTTCGGTTCCAACCAGCTGAAGCTTGTGCTTTAAAAGGGAAGATCATATCATTGATCGCATCACCTTCACAGGAAGAAATGACCCAATCTATTTGGATGTACATGGATAATGAGTGGGCGGAAAAAGCAAAAGAACGGGGAGAGATGTGGATCTGTCCATTACGTGAAACCACGTTTAATAGTGGTGACAAACTTTCTTTGGATGATTTTCAAATTCCGTTTAAGAGTGGTATCGATGAAAATATTACGGTAGAAGCGTTCGTTTATTTTCATAAACAAAACTATCGAACAAAAGCAGTTAACCATATAGCTATTAACTTTTAGTGAGACAGCCTATAACCAACTCGTCAGACTTGCATATGATGTACTATACGAGGAGGTTGTAACATGGAAGATTGTTATTATTGTAGAAGGAAGAAGAAGCGTAAAAAACATAAGAAGGTTTATGCTGATAAAGTAATCATTAAAGCTGACAAAGTAATTATTCATGAAAAGAAGGTAAAGTGCGAATCAAGCTCTAGCAAATGGGAGTCTAGTCATAAACATGAGTCTAGTCATAAACATGAGTCATCTTCTAAACATGAATCTAGCTCAAAGCATGAATCTAGCTCAAAGCATGAGTCTAGCTCGAAGCATGAATCTAGCTCAAAGCATGAGTCTAGCTCAAAGCATGAATCTAGCTCAAAGCATGAATCTTCTTCAAAACATGAATCTTCTTCTAGCTCAAGTTCAAGTTCCAGCTCAAGCTCAAGCAATGGCTGCCACTATGATCCTTGGGTCTAAGCAATCCAAATGTTTTTTAGAGTACTCTCAACAGAGTGCTCTTTTTTTTAGTATTACACTTAAAAAACATAGAAATAGAAGAAATAGGGTAAGAAACAAAGAAGTAATGATAAAGGAGAGGATACCTATGGGTTATATCTTGCCGTACCTACCAATTCAGCAGTTGCAATATGCGAGTCGAATGGAAAAAGCTGAAAGAGGATTGCCTGTTGTTGCTAGTGTTCCTCCAATACAAAATGAAGAAGTACGCTCATTTCAGCAAAAGAAGAGGTTAACATTGGAAGAAAAGAAGTCTTTTGATCAAATCTTAAGTGAGATGGAAGGTAAAGGGATCATGATTAACGAAACCATATGAATGGTTTCTTTTTTTGTTCTATACATAACGATTTGGAGTGTTAATAATGGAATTTATTGAACTATCGACTGACTGTTATTATTTCAAGAGTGCCGTTAACATTGGATATATCGTTAATAATGATAAAAGCAAAGGAATGTTAATAGATGCTGGACTTGATTCATCAGCAGCCAAAAAAGTGATAAAGCAACTTCATAGTGAAAAGCTACCGTTAACCCACCTATTTATTACTCATGCACATGCGGACCATTTTGGAGGAGCTTTCTATATACAACAAAATGTCGATGTACATACAATCGCCCCTGCACTAGAGGAAGCAATTATGAGAAATCCTATTTTAGAACCCATCTATTTATCACAAGGAAATTTCCCGTTGAAAGAAATGCGCAATAAATTTCTAGAAGCACCATCTATACGTGTTGATGAATTATGCTCAGAAGGGAGTTTAGAATCATTTTCTGAAGTTCAAACTATTCATCTTCCAGGTCATAGTTATAATCAACATGGCATCTTATTCGGTGGTACTTTATATGCTGCAGATGCTTTTTTAGGAAAAGATGTACTACAGAAGCATAAGATCCCATTTATTGTTGATACCAGTAAAAACATAGAAACTTTAGAGAAACTAAAGGAGATTGATGTGGAAGGTATGGTCCCTGGTCACGGGAATTATGTAACCGAGTATAAGGATGTGATTCAAGATAACATCCTTATACAAGAGTCAATTACCTCAGAAGTACATAATATAATTAACCATTCAGGAGGTTCTGGAATCTCGTTTGAGAATATAGTTGCGGCAATGCTGACGAAGTATGAGGTTGAACCGACAAATCTAGGGGCATATTCATTGTTTCGAACGGCCATCTCTGCACATGTTAATCAACTGTTAGAGCAGAAAAGTGCGGTATATAAGATAACTGGTGGCATACCCGTTATTTTTTCGGCTGCGTACAAGGCATGACTAACAGTTTACCTTCTGAGAACTCAGCATAAACGATTTCATTTATATCAGAGTAGCCTTGTTCCTGTATAAGTTCTAATAGTTTATTT
This sequence comes from Fictibacillus halophilus, assembly GCF_016401385.1. Classification (NCBI taxonomy): domain Bacteria; kingdom Bacillati; phylum Bacillota; class Bacilli; order Caryophanales; family Fictibacillaceae; genus Fictibacillus; species Fictibacillus halophilus. The sequence continues at coordinate 912,675 of NZ_JAEACF010000001.1, forward strand.
TTTGAAAGTCCAGCTGTTGAAAGGTTATCATGGTTTAGTTCACCATCTAATATGAGTGTTACCGGCAATTCTGGCTGTTCTTGACTTTGCAGGTCCAAATCCTGCCTGTTCGGAGGCCCATATTGGTATTTAGGTAATATGCTTAATGATCCATTAGATTCTAAAATGGCGTATTCGACTTCTCTTAATCCGAAAAACCCTTTTTGTCTTACTAAGTTTTGAAGTTGGTTGATATCCAATTTGCTCTTTTTTAGCATGTCACGATCAATGAGTCCCTTACGAATAACGATAGTTGGCGCGCCTTCAAGAAACTTTCGAGTTCCTTTAAACTTTTGAGAAATAATCTCTACAACATAAACCATCGAGCCCCAAATTACAATGGCGTACAAGATGACGAATATAGAAGTTTCATCATCATACATTGCATTTCCAACGAGTTCACCCAAGAAAATTGATGATATAAAATCAAAAGGTGTTATTTGTGAGATCTGCGTTTTTCCTAATACTTTTGTTAATAAAAAAAGAGCGATAAACCCTACGATTAGTTCGGTTGTCAATTGCCCCACATGAATGTCCATCAACCTTAGTCTCCTCAACGTACGTTTTATAGTACAGTTTTGACGAGATTAGACGGGAATAAACAATAAAAGCATTGAAATCGCCACTACGACGATTTCAATGCTTTTTTCATTGCTACATGCGGGATGTTAGCATCAAGAAATGGTTCTTTAGAGGTTGTGAGATACCCCAGTTTTTTATAAAAGTCTTCTGCCTGAGTTTGCGCATATAATATAAGGCTTGGTAAAGAACGTTCGATGGCTGCTGTTTCCATAGCGTTCATCAATTCTTCTCCTAGTCCTTTTTTTCGATGAGAAGACAAGATACAAACTCGTTCTACTTTGCCTTCTCCATTCACTTCACGAAGTCTAGCTGCACCAACCGGCTTGTCTTCATCGTAAAGTACAAAATGGAGGGAGACATCTTCATTGTTATCAATTTCTTCTTTTTCATCAATCTGCTGTTCGCGAACGAAAACATCTTTTCTTACAGCTAGTGCATCCTGAAAGCCTTGTTCGCTCGTTGTATACGTCTTAATCAATCTTATTAAACTCCTTTTCCAAGTCGAAATGTTTCGTAGACTGTCCATGAACCGTTATCAAGCTGATAGAGAAGTTGGAAACGATCGATTCGCTCTTCATGTTCGATATCAATCATACGTAAGCGCTCTAAAACGTCTGAATGTTCTTCATCAGATAGCTTTTGTCCCAGTGTTAAATGTGGTACAAAATTGTATGGTTGTTGATGTTCAAGTGGACCAGAATATAACTGCTCATGCAGTGATTTAATTTCATCAGCTTCATTAACCTTTAGAAAAATAACATTGTTAACAGGATGGAAAGATCCTACTTTATTAATCAAGATAGAAAACGGATCTATGTTCTTTGCAACAGAAGAAATATAAGAGATTTGTTCTTGAATTTCTTCTTCAGTTGCCTCATAAGGCTCCTTAAGAGTAATGTGAGGTGCGATAAGGGCATAATGCGGATCATACCGCTTTCGGTAGGAATTCACTTTATCTTGTAGATTTTTTGATGGAAAAATAGCTATACCGTATTTCATATTTTTTCCTCCCTCATCTTTTGAACTAGTATACCAAATATTCTATTTATTTCCCACCGTTACTAGTCGCTGTAAAGAAACCTTAACGCGGGAATTAAGTCTTTCTGCCAATTTACCCACAGATGATTTCCTTGAAACTCGGCGTATTCATAATCAAGAGCTAAATTGTTCAAAAGCTTACTAAGCTGTCTGTTTGGAGTTAAAAAATCTTTCGTTACTCCTTCGGGGTTCGTAAATTGTTCTTCTTCATCACCGATAGAATGATAAATGGTCAACGTTTGCATCTGTTCAATGGATTCAACGGTCTCAATAAGGCTTTCAGGAACATAAGGAGACTGTACGATTACTTTACCAAAAGTATTAGGGTACAGAATACTAAGCTTAAAGGCTATGTAGCCACCTAAAGAATCTCCGATTAAGCCCATGCCCGCACCAAGTTGGAGCGTGTTAAACTTCTCATTTAAGTAAGAGGTAAGCTCGAAAGCCATGAAACGAATGTAATTTTCATGTTTTTCTCCGGTTGGGTCATATTTTGCTTTTCGATCTTCTATTCCTTTATGATTAACACCAACAATGATACAGCTCTGCAAGTTTTCTTCTTCCATTAGACGATCGGCGGTTTTAGCCAGCTTTCCTAACTGAAAGTAGTCTCTGCCGTCTTGGGCGATTAGAATCGGGTATTTGACGAGTGGAGTAAACTTTGCAGGCAAATAAATGAGCAAATTAATTTCTTCATTCAAGTAGTTGCTGTATATTTTATCATCTGTGATTGAACCTTTAAGTATGGCCATAAAAAGTACCTCCTGTGCTGACAGATCTTTAAATTATAAGCGTTTTCATTCAACTCGTATTATTGTATCACATAATGATATAATGAAAGAATCAATTCGTTTTGCCAAAAGAGATCGAACATTAAGAAGAGGTGAAGTCTGTTGAATAATAGAGTGCACAGTCGAGAAGTTGAAGCAGCGGCAAGAAGGCTGTTGAATGAAAGAGGCGTCACAATTCCTGAAATCGCTGAGATTGTATATGAAATGCAGATACCATTTTCACCTGGCTTAACGAAAGAAGAGTGTATAGAGAGTGTCGATGCTGTTCTGATGAAGCGTGAGATTCAGCACGCTATTCTTGTTGGCGTAGAACTTGATATGCTTGCCGAACAAAGGAAATTATCTGAACCTCTTCAAAGTATCGTTGAACAAGATGAAGGTTTGTTTGGGGTAGATGAAACAATCGCACTTGGAGCCGTTTTCGGATATGGTTCTATAGCTGTTACAACTTTTGGACACCTAGACAAATTTAAGATGGGTATTATTCAAAAATTAGATACAAAGATAGCAAATGGTAAAGTGCATACATTCTTGGATGATCTTGTTGCAAGTATTGCAGCCAACGCCTCAAGTCGACTCGCACACAGACTTCGAGATAAGCAGGAGCGCCTTGATCTAGAAGAGATTAAGATTCGTGATGAGGAAGAGAAGATTGGTTAAATAACAAGAAAAAACACGCCTAATTGTTTGGCGTGTTTTTATATTGTTATCAATTAAAATATATCAATAGAAACAATATCTAGTAATGGGAATTTTGTTTGGGCAGTATTATTAATGCGTGCATAATCAGATTGTACTTCATCAATCTGAACATTAAGAAACACTCTTCCAGCTACGATTAAATCTACAACTACATCTCCGTTAGCAAGTGTAATAAGCACTGAGCGAAGAGTACGACTTGTAACTGTTGGTGTATTAGTTGTAACTAAAATAGAATTTTGATCTACTGCAGCAATTGTTGTGAACGGAATATATCTGTCAACAGTTGCATTCGTCACTCGAATATAATCCGATCCAACCTCTCTTATTGTAACATTCGTAAGAAACGCTGCTGCTAGACCCGGAACATAAATATCCACAGTGAATACTCTAGCAAAATCGATCACACGAGCTCTAAAATCTGTACTGTTTACTTCAGGAGTTACCCCGGCGCCTATTGCATTATCGATGCTTCCTACTTCAAACAGATTGATTAATGCATTAATACCAGAAACTAAGTTAAAAACGCGCAAGAAATTACCACCAACTTCTCGAATTGAAACACTAAAAAAAGGCGTTACCGCATTACCCGTAATGTAAACATCTACTAGATTTTCACTCGCTAAAGGAATGATTCTACTTCTAAGCGTGCGACTTTGGATAATCGCCATATGATTCACCTCCTTGCCGGAACAAACTTTTATAGCAAGACGATGCTCATTATAAAGATTCCATACTATAATCTATTAATAAAAAATGAAAGTGTGTGGTGTTCTATCTTGTGTTTAACATAGGTAAACACATATTTATTTTTTAATAGGCAAGTATCCTATCATTTTCGAAATTAATTAATATGCTATTTAGTATCTGGTATACAGATTGATTAATTTTATAAATGGATGGGAGGTCAGTAAAGATGGGAGATTCTTTATTCCACGGACAAGAGAAATGTACAAAGCATGATAACACACGAGGATGTGATAGCTGTGTTTGTGATTTCTTTCGTGATCTATCCGACGACATTAATTTTTGCAGCCAAAACATAAACAACTTCCTTGTTATCGTTTTAAAAGGCATTGGTCCATTAAGCTTGAATGGAACGACAGATCCTACGTTGTTCAGATTTGTACGTTTTGAACACAAGAAGTGCTGTGTTGTGCTTTCTTATGAAGTAACTACCGCAACTGGTACAGCTACTCGTAATTTACTAGTTAACTGTAAAGACATTATAGCTGTAACTTGTGTACAAGACGGCGATCTTGCTGCAGGTACGTTCAACTAATTGTTTATTCAGCCGGGATACTCTCCCGGTGTATACATAGAAAACGGCAAAGACATAATTTTTTGCTGAACCTAAAGAAAAGTGTTGTCAAAACTCTTAAAAAGCATATATAATAATTTTTGTTGGACAAAGATATTGATTCGATAGCTCAGCTGGGAGAGCGCTACCTTGACAGGGTAGAGGTCGGGGGTTCGAACCCCTCTCGAGTCACCATACATAATAAGTAAACCTCCTTAGCGATAAGGAGGTTTTTTTGTTCAATATTAGTTCACCTTAATGTGTTACAGCAACAAAAACACGCCAGAGATGAATACCCCAGTAATGATCATCATAACAAGACCGTATCCCATGATGTCTTTTGCTTTTAATCCAGCAATAGCTAAAGCAGGAAGGGCATAAAAAGGTTGGATCATGTTTGTCCATGCATCTCCCCAAGCTACTGCCATTGCTGTTTTTGATAAAGAAACACCTAAGTTTTGCGCTGCTTCTAACATTACAGGTCCTTGAACCGCCCATTGTCCACCGCCAGAAGGAACAAAAAAGTTAACAAGACCTGCACTCCATAAAGTAAATAAATGAAAAGTATGTTCGTTTGAGAAGGAAATAAGCATATTGGATAGAACAGCCACTAGTCCTGATGAAGTCACGATTCCCATTAGTCCTGCATAAAAAGGGAACTGAATAATAATTCCGCTAGCATTTTTTACAGCATCCGTAACCGCTTTCAAAAATAACCGTGGAGTTTTATGTAAGATGATACCGATAAATAGGAATAAAAAGTTTACAATATCCAGATTTAAGGCAAACCCATTATTCGTGAAATAATAGACTAGGTAAGAGATTCCTAATAAGCCGATGAGAATGGACAATAACTGGCTATTTTCAAGTCGATTAGCAGGAGTTTGAAGTATTTCTTCTTTACTTGCTGCTTCAAAAGAATCCTTTTCCTCTAACAAAGCAGGATCGATGACAAACGCTTTTTCACTCGGTGGAACCATTAATCTGTTGATGATCGGTACCATCATGAACAGGCCGGCTAGAATAATTAAGTTGAAGGATGAAAAGATTGTCTCGCTCGTTGGAACAACACCCATAATATTCTCGGTAAAATGTCCCGGTGTAGCAATCGTTAACACAACAGAACCTGATAGACCTCCACTCCATATGATAAAGCCGCTATAAGCACTTGCGATTAGTAACCGATAGTCCACTCCTTTTACTTTTATCGCGATCTCTTTTGCAAATAGGGCACCTATTATAAGACCGAATCCCCAATTGATCCAGCATGCGACAAGAGCTACTAACGTTACGAGTATGATAGCTTGGCCAGGTGTTTTTGGTAATTTTGCTAAGGAACCTAAAAGTTTCTTAAATAGCGGGGAGCTTGCCATAACGTGACCAGTCACTAATATTAATACCATCTGCATGGAAAAGGTTAATAAACTCCAAAAACCTGTACCCCAATAATTGATTATCTGTACAGGGGTGCTATCTGTAGCAAATAGTGCTAGGCCACATACGAAGAACGTCAGTAAGATGACCAACAGAAAGGGATCGGGCATGTACCTTTGCATAAATCGGTTTGAAAACGAAATTAGAAGTTTCAACTTTTCCTCTCCTCTTGAATGATATTTAAATAATATGTATTTCAAGTACAGTTCGATTTATTTCTACAAAATCCTTTAAATACTTATTGATAAATGGACGAACTTTTTAAGTCGTCCTACATAAAATATAGAGAAATAGGATATAAGGTTTTGAAAGGAGAAAGTTTTTTTGGCTTTATTTAAACGCCCTGGCATTTTTGCCAAAAAGGGAATGGTTCCTAACATGGGTGCAATGGGACCTACAATGGGAGCAATGGGACAGATGGCGCCTACGATGGGAGCTATGCAACAGATGCCACAGATGGGTGGATGTGGATACCCAGCAGTATCACCGTCTCAATACTATCCTCCACAAGTTATGCCTGCACAATATAGTCCTACGAATCAACAATTTCAATATAACCAGCAAGATGTATATGTTCCGATGATTCATCCAACTCAAACGACTCAAGTCAATCAGATGAACTACAAATATGTACATTACTTCCCTCAGAACACGAACGTCGTAAACCAAGCAACGCAGCAAAACCTTTGTGGAACGGTACAACCAATCATGGCACCTTGTCCCCCGCCATGCCCACCGCCATGTGGCCCATGTGGTCCTTGGAGAAAGAAGTGATAGTGAAGCTGTCGACTCTGTCGGCAGTTTTTCTATTCTATTTTTGTATGAATTTGTGTGAAAATAATAAGGTATGGGGAATGAATAGGGTAGTACATATAAAATTCTGGAGGTTATGAAAAATGAGCCGTGATACAAAGGTTGTAATCGTTACAGGAGCAGCTAAAGGGATAGGTAAACAAATCGCAATTGATTTTGCCAAAGCAGGTTATATTCCTTCATTAATAGACTTTGATAAAAATGAACTTGAATCAACATTGTCTGAAGTTACATCAATTCAAAAGGATGCAATCGCGATAACATGTGACGTTAAGAATCCTGATGAAATCATTCAAGCAGTAGCAGAAACACATAATAAATTAGGTGATATTCATTGTTTAATCAATAATGCGGGTCTTTCAAAATGGAAGTCTCCTTATGAATTATCAGTAGATGAATGGGATGACATTTTAAACACAAACTTAAGAAGCGTATTTCTTTTCTCAAGAGAAGCAGCAAAGTACATGTCTCAATCAGGTGGAGGATCTATTATCAATATGGCCTCAACTCGTGCTGCCATGTCTGAACCACATTCAGAAGCATATGCTGCAACTAAAGGTGGAATTGTCGCTTTAACCCATGCTTTAGCTGCATCATTCACGGATGATTATATTACCGTTAACTCAATCAGTCCCGGCTGGATTCATACAGGAGATTATAAGGAGCTGCGTGAAGTTGATCATGAACAACATCTCTCAAAAAGAGTAGGTATGCCAGCTGATATTTCAAGGGCATGCTTATTCTTAGCGCAGTCTGACAATAATTTTATTACCGGGGAAAATCTTACGATCGATGGCGGGATGACTAGAAAAATGATCTATGAACATTAATGTTTCCTATAGGGAAAAAGATTGCTCTAGACCCACCCGGAAACCATTCTTTATGATGTAAAAGGTATTATTTAACGAAGGAGAATAGAGAATGCAATCTGATCAGCAAAAAAGAGTGGAACGCGGTGTATATCTTAGTTTAGGAGCATATATTTTTCTATCAATCGTAAAACTTGTGTCAGGCCTTTTTTATAATTCTGATGCTTTAGTTGCGGACGGATTAAACAATGCTACAGACATAATAGCGTCTATAGCCGTATTAATAGGGCTGAAAATTTCAAGAAAGCCTGCAGATGAAGACCATCCTTACGGTCATTTACGTGCAGAAACGATTGCTTCGATGGTTGCATCGTTTATCATGGTTGTAATCGGAATAGAAGTATTGATCTCTTCTATTAAAAAAATGTTTAACGGAGTTGAAACAGAGCCTTCTCTTACGGCAGCCCTGATTGCACTGTTTGGTGCGGCTGTGATGATTATCGTTTATTTGTATAATATAAAAGTGGCGAAAGAAACAGACAGCCAAGGGCTAAAAGCAGCCGCTCTCGATAACCGTTCAGACGCATTTGTTAGTATTGGGGCAGCAGTCGGAATCTTTGGTGCACAGATCGGTTTACCTTGGCTAGACCCCGCAGCAGCCGTTCTTGTTGGCCTTATTATCATAAAAACTGGTTGGGAGATTTTCACTGAAACCTCCCATAACCTTTCAGATGGCTTTGATTATGAAGAAGGCAAGGAAATGGAGCACAAGATTCTAGATGTTGAAGGTGTAGAGAACGTGGGGGACCTGAAAGCTCGTAAACACGGTAACCGAGCTATTATCGATGTAACGATTAAAGTTGATCCTTCCCTTAATGTAGTGGAAAGTCACGAAATCACAGAAAAGATAGAAGACACGATTAAAGAAGCTTATAATGTCGAGAGTATACAAGTTCACGTTGAACCAGAGGACGGAAAGAACAAAGATAATCCATTAAAGTGAAGAGGACTGAATAAATTCTATCCGATTTCCGAATGGATCTCTTATCGTAAACCGAGAAAATCCCGGAATCGGGAGTTCTTCTTGTATCTGTATTTGGTGGAGAGCTAAATGTTCCTTTAAGCTTAAGAGGTCATCAACTAAAAATGCGGGATGGTGTTTACCTTTGTAAATCTGATCTTCCACTCCGATGTGTAGTTGTTGATGACCGAATTGGAACCACATCCCACCATTTTTTCGAAGAGCCTCTGGTTTTGGTATTTCTTCAAGTTGCAGAATTCCTTCATAAAAAGCTCGTGCTTCATCTTCCTTTTCTCGTGGAATACATATTTGGACATGATGAACGCCTGTTATTTTCATATTTTGTTACCTCCATTGAATCATTAATTGAAGAATAAGCAGAACAGTTACAGTCCTCATGAGGATTGTAACTTGTTTTGTTTTTAAACGAGGTGCAAGCTTTACAGCAGCTTGTGCTCCGCAGATGCTTCCAATCGTCAGCGGTATGGCTACGTTCCACAGATAATGACCAGCCCACAAATAAGTGAATACAGCTCCAGTGCAGCTTAAGAACGTATTAAATCGCGTAAACGAAAGAGTGCGAATATAGGTAAAGCCGTTTCGCAAAAAAAGCTGCATCTGTAAGGTTCCCTGACCTGGACCAAATAAGCCATCGTAAGCTCCGATACCAAAAAGATAGGGATATTTACTTACAGGCAGCTGTTTGATCTCATGATTAGGATTTGTTTCTCTCTTTGTTTTTAGAAAGGTTAAGAAGAGTGCACCTGTGAGTAAGAAGAGAGCGATGATGGTTAAATTTTCTCGAGAGATTGATGAAGCAGTCAAGCCGCCTGCAATTCCTCCAAGCAGACTGATGACACCTGAAATCAGGTAAGGCGTAAGCTTTGTATCATTTTTTCGTAAGAGAACAAAAAAGCTGGAAAAAGAACTGAACATGTTGGCAAATTTATTCGCTGCAATCGCAGAGTGGACGGGAACACCTAACAATAACATGATCGGAAAATTAATCATGCCCCCACTTCCAGAAAGAGTGCCGATAAAAGTAGCTATAAAGCCGACGAATATAAGGATATACAGTGTTTTCACATCCCTTCATTTTCTCTTTACATTTCTATCCTATGTTAAGGTATACTTAAAATAAATTACATATATTAGATAATTTTCAATAAGAAAAACTTATGAATGCTAAAAGGAGAAATAATGCAGTTATCTGAGTTTCGTATATTAAAAGTTCTTGCTGAAGAATTAAACATGAGGAAAGCATCTGAGCGACTATATGTATCTCAACCTGCTCTTAGTCAGCGGCTTCAAACGATTGAGAGCAATTGGGGAACCATCATTTTTATTCGTTCTCAAAAAGGATTGAATCTAACACCTTCAGGAGAAAAGATTCTAGCTTTTGTTACGGAAGTGCTTCAAAAAGAGGAGCTTGTAAAAGAAGAACTTCAATCTCTCTCAGAGCATGTTCACGGCACATTAAAGCTTGCGGTGGCCTCTATCATAGGTCAATATTGGTTACCTCATGTGCTAAAAGAGTATGTGAATCTATACCCTCATGTAAATATTTCACTAATAACGGGTTGGAGTTCGGAAATCATTAAACACCTTTACGAAGATAAGATCCACCTTGGAATTGTTAGAGGAAACCCCGAGTGGAGAGGCAGCAAAGAACATATTTTGTCAGACCACTTATATTTAGTCGATACGACGATCTCATCACTTGACGAACTTTCTGACACGACTAAACCATTTATTCAGTTTAGGAGTCACTCAACCTATTATCAAGAAATACAAGATTGGTGGCATACTCATTTTAAAACGACACCACAAAAAACGATCGTTGTTGACCAGATTGAAACGTGTAAACAGATGGCTCTAAATGGAATTGGTTATGCGATCCTGCCCTCAATCAGTCTTCGGCCAGAGGACGATTTTTATAAGATTCCACTAACAGATAAAAAAGGGAATGCCATTAAACGAGATACTTGGCTCATTCATCACGGTACCGGATCGGAGCTCAAACAAGTGAATGCGTTCATGGATTTGATTCTAAAACTAACGAATGAATAACGTTTGAATCTTTCTATATTTAGTGGTTTAATACAATACAGAATGACTTTTAAGGAGGAACTAACAAACATGAAAATGATGGATGCAAACGAAATTATCTCATTTATCCAAAACGCAACAAAATCTACACCAGTAAAAGTTTATGTAAAAGGTAATCTTGAAAATATCGATTTTGGGAAAGAAACGAAAGTGTTCCATTCAGGCAACACGGCTGTCCTATTCGGTGAGTGGAAAGATATTGAAGCTGCTCTAAAAGCAAATGAAAGCAACATTGAAGACTTCGTGATCGAAAATGACCGTCGCAACTCAGCGATTCCATTGTTAGATATGAAGAACATCAAAGCTCGTATTGAACCAGGTGCAATCATTCGTGACCAGGTTGAGATCGGTGACAATGCCGTAATCATGATGGGTGCTTCTATTAACATTGGAGCAGTAATCGGTGAAGGAACGATGATCGACATGAACGTAGTACTTGGTGGACGAGCTACTGTAGGAAAGAACTGCCACATTGGTGCAGGAACTGTGCTAGCAGGTGTTATTGAACCACCTTCAGCAAAGCCAGTTGTTGTAGAAGATGATGTAGTAATTGGAGCGAACGCAGTTGTTCTTGAAGGCGTTACGGTAGGTAAGGGTGCAGTCGTAGCTGCAGGTGCGATTGTGATCGAAGACGTAGAACCATACACTGTGGTTGGTGGTACTCCAGCTCGCGTCCTAAAGAAAATCGACGAAAAAACAAAATCAAAAACAGAAATCAGACAAGAGCTTCGTCAGTTAAACGACTAATTTTAGTGTAGGGGATGAGAGAAGATGAAATCGTTGCTTGAGATAAGAAAAGACTTGCACCGTATACCGGAGCCAGGATTTTTAGAGTTTAAAACTCAAAGATATATCCTGGATCTCATCTCCACTTTTCCTCAAAATCATTTAGAAATTCATACGTGGGAAACGGGCATCTTTGTGAAAGTAATCGGAAGAAATCCAATGAAAACGATAGCTTATCGAACAGATATGGATGGATTACCTATCAGTGAAGAAACAGGCTACGAATTTTCATCTCTTCACGAAGGAATGATGCATGCTTGTGGTCATGATCTTCATATGACAATCGCGATCGGATTATTGTCCCATTTTGCACAGAACCCTTTAGATGACCATCTGTTATTTATCTTTCAGCCTGCTGAAGAAGGACCAGGTGGAGCTCTCCCGATGCGAGAGAGTGAGCTGTTTCAACAGCTGAAACCTGACATGATCACAGCACTCCACATTGCTCCGGAATATCCGGTCGGCACGATTGCTGTAAAAGAAGGTTTGTTATTTGCAAATACATCCGAACTTTTCATCGATATGATCGGAAAAGGCGGCCATGCTGCTTATCCTCATTTAAGCAATGATATGGTAGTTGCAGCAAGCCATCTGGTAACACAGATGCAGTCGATCGTTGCACGTAATATTGATCCACTGGATTCAGCTGTAGTTACAATCGGTAAGATTACAGGTGGTACGAAGCAAAATATTATCGCCGAAAAAGCAAGACTTGAAGGCACCATTCGAACTTTATCACCAGAAGCGATGGATAAGGTTAAAAAGCGGATCGAAGCTTTAGTCGAAGGCATTTCTTGCAGTTTTGATTGTGAGACGTTAATTGATTATGGTTCGAACTATCGTCAAGTAGATAACGAACCGACCTTAACTAGAGAATTCATGGAATTTGCTGAACAGCAAGGGACTGTTAATGTATTTGAATGTAAAGAAGCTATGACAGGGGAAGACTACGGATATTTCTTAGAGAAAATTCCGGGGTTCATGTTCTGGCTAGGAGTTGATACTCCGTACGGTCTTCATCATTCAAAATTAAAGCCGCAAGAAGAAGCGATTCAACATGCTGTAGATCTGTTAGTTCAATATTTTATCTTCAAAGGGAATAGAAAATAGAAAAGCGGCCAAGTTCGGCCGTTTTTTTTTGCTCTTTTCTCTAGTTTCAGTCTCCTAATGACACTCAACCTCCAATCCAGAAATTTTAACCGTCAATCCAAAAGTTTTAATACGCAATCCACAAGTTTCGGTACTCAATCCAAAAGTTTTTATGATTTATCCGCGAGTCGACACGTGACGCCATATATCGACATATGCGTCTCAACAGCAACACTTCATTGTTCATTACATATTCCCAATATTAGTTGGAAACATTAAGTAAGGTAAGGAGGTGGGAATATGGCTAGAATTGGTGTAGAACAATCGTTATCAAATGTTTCAGATGCTTTGCGATCAAAGGGACATGATGTTGTAGAGCTTCGTCAAGAACAAGACGCAAACGGCTGTGATTGCTGTGTAATTTCCGGACAGGATCAAAACGTTATGGGCATTCAAAATGCAGTAACACAAGGTTCTGTATTGAACGCTCATGGTATGTCAGCAGATGAAGTATGTCAGGCTGTTGAGAGCAGATTACAATCATAACACTCCTGGGGACAGCCATGCTGCCCCTTTAATTCTGTTTAACGCACGTTTTAACAGGGAATTATTTCACCAATCATAAAAAAATATGTTGTTCTGCAGCAGATGGGGAGGTCCATATGCCAATCTTTAATGTAATCATGATTATTTTACTTATCGTATTAACTGCATTTTTCGTAGTCACTGAATTTGCCATTGTAAAAGTACGGAGGACGCGAATTGACCATTTAGCTTCCGAAGGGAATAGTAAAGCGATTGCCGCACAAAAAGTTATCGGAAATCTAGACGGTTATCTGTCTGCTTGTCAGTTAGGGATAACCATTACCGCTCTAGGTCTAGGTTGGTTGGGTGAGCCGACTGTTGAGATTTTTTTAAGGCCGTTATTTGAAAATGCTGGATTGAATGAAGGACTTACTCATACTCTCTCATTTTCAATCGCCTTTTTCTTAATTACCTTTTTACACGTAGTTTTAGGTGAATTAGCACCTAAAACTGTCGCGATCCAAAAAGCTGAAATGGTCTCGTTGGCTACAGCAAAACCAATTATTCTGTTTTATAAAGTCATGTATCCTTTCATCTTTTTACTAAATGGTTCGGCGAATCTTTTGACAAGAATCTTTGGTATTAGCCCGGCTAGCGAACATGAGGTCGTACATACGGAAGAAGAGTTACGTCTCATTCTTTCAGAAAGTTTACAGGGTGGAGAGATCAACCAATCAGAATACCGGTATGTGAACAGAATTTTTGAATTTGATGACCGTGTAGCAAAAGAAATCATGATTCCTCGAACTGAAATGGTCTGTTTATTCTTAGAGAATACGTGTGAACAGAACATGGCGATCATGCGGGAAGAAAAGTTCACAAGATATCCTGTTGGCCATGATGATAAGGATCATATCGTTGGTATCGTAAACATTAAGGAGTTCTTTAACGAAAACTTCAGTAAAGAAAATTTTAATCTTAATGATTATATTCGCCCCATTATTACCGTCCATGAATCAATCCCAATTCAAAAACTCTTGGTCAAAATGCAAAAAGATCAGACACATATGGCGGTGCTCGTAGACGAGTATGGAGGTACAGCAGGGATTGTTACGGTTGAAGATATCTTGGAAGAAATCGTAGGGGAGATCAGAGATGAATTTGATATTGATGAAGAGCCGGAGATTCAACAAGTTGATCAAAATCAAACAGTTGTGGATGGAAAAGTACTCATCTCACAAATCAATGAATTATTCGCACTAGATATTGATAACAGTGAGATCGATACAATAGGGGGATGGGTTCTAACAAGGTCTGTTGATTTAGAAACTCAACATTCATTCAACTATGAGAGTTATCGTTTTACCATTTTAGAACTGGATGGCAAACAAATAAAAAAAATCGGGATTGAAAAAATATCAGAAAAAGAGAACAATGATGCAAGTAAAGACTCCTGAAACAATAATCAGGAGTCTTTGCTTTTCCATTGTCCATTTTCTGTTTTTTCGTATTTGTGTTTAACTGCGCTCCATGCCACCTTGTGGGCTGTTTCTTCTTCTTTGTACTCTTCTAGTGCAGAATTAAAAGCCTCTTTATAAATTTCTTGACCGTGATGGGGAAGGTGCTCTCTTACCCCCTCAGGTAGATCTTTTAGCGAATCATACGGCATATTTATTCCTCCTTAGGATAAAGAGTTCCCAGGGAATCCTCAATGTAAACTCTTTATTGAGAATGAAAAGTGTCTAGAATGAGCGGATAATTTCACATTTATAGTTTAAGTTGCTATGATTAAGGAGAAATTAAGACGTGGGAACACCTTTCCTTATTTAAATTAATTATTATTTAACATTGACTAAAAATAAGGACTGTACTATAATAACCCATGTAAATAAAACAGTTTTTTTGGAGGGATTTTCACCTATGGCAGAACGTATGGTAGCAAAACAAGCACCTAGATTTGAAATGGATGCAGTATTACCAAACAAAGAATTTGGAAAAGTTAGCTTAGAAGAAAACATGAAGAATGATAAGTGGACTGTTCTTTTCTTCTATCCAATGGACTTCACTTTCGTATGTCCTACAGAAATTACATCACTTAGCGACCGTTTTGACGAGTTCGAAGATTTAGATGCTGATGTAATTGGTGTTTCTACAGATACAATCCACACTCACAAAGCTTGGATCAACACGCCACGTGACATGAATGGTCTTGGTGAGTTAAAATATTCTCTAGCAGCTGATACTAACCACTCTGTAGCTCGTGACTATGGTGTTCTAATCGAAGAAGAAGGTATTGCTCTTCGCGGATTATTCATCATCTCTCCAGAGGGTGAATTAATGTACTCTGTTGTTAACCATAACAACATTGGCCGTGATGTTGATGAAACATTACGTGTACTACAAGCACTTCAAACAGGTGGACTTTGCCCAGCTAACTGGAAGCCTGGTCAAAAGACTCTTTAATCATCATATCGTTTATATTTCATAACCCAAGACTTTGTTCTTGGGTTATTTTTGTAATGAGTAATGAAACGTGAACATATTCTATATTTTTTACATAAGAGGTACTAGGTAGATATTGATTTTCAAAAAATGTGGTAAAATAAGGCTATACCGCGAGAGATTGGAGTGAGGCACTTTGAAAAAGCAATATGCTGTAATCGGACTAGGTCGTTTTGGCGGTAGTATGTGTAAAGCACTGGCCGATCAAGGAATGGAAGTTCTAGCGATTGATATTGATGAAGATCGTGTGAATGAGTTTTCAAACGTTGTTACGCATGCTGTAATTGCAGATTCTACAGATGAAGGTGTATTGAAAAGTCTTGGTATACGAAATTTTCAGCATGTGGTGGTCGCTATTGGTGACAACCTTCAATCGTCCATTCTTACTACACTTATTCTAAAAGAGATGGGTGTAGAAAAGATTACGGTTAAAGCTCAAAATGATTACCATGAAAAGGTACTAAGAAAGATCGGAGCAGATAAAATCATTCACCCGGAGCGAGATATGGGTGTTAGAATTGCTCATCAAATCGTATCAAACAACGTTCTTGATTATTTGGAATTATCCGATGAACATAGCATCGTTGAGTTGGTAGCAACTAAGAAGATGAACAATAAGTCTTTGATCGAACTCGATATTCGCGCAAAGTATGGTTGTAACGTTGTAGCTGTTAAAAGAGGGAAAGACATCTTCGTTTCCCCGCAAGCTGATCAGTCTATTCATCAAGGAGATGTATTGATTGTAATCGGTGGAGATAAGGATATTAATCGCTTAGAAAAACAAATGGCTAATGAAGAATAAAAAAACCGTTACCCTTAAATAGGGAACGGTTTTTATTTTGAAAACTAAATTTCCATGATGATAGGAAGGATCATTGGACGTCTCTTAGTTTTTTCATACAAGAAAGGAGCCAATGTATCGGTGATTTCATTTTTGATCTCAGACCACTGTGTGGTTCTCTTTTCGTTCATGATCGTTTCTAAGTGTTTGCTAAGTAGACTTTGAGCATCGTGAATCAAGTCTCCAGACTCACGCATATAGACAAAACCTCTTGAAATGATATCAGGCCCTGCTTCAATTTTAAACTCTTTCATGTCCATACTTACGACAACAACCACAAGACCTTCTTCTGAGAGAATTTTTCGATCTCGAAGTACGATGTTCCCGATATCACCAATTCCACTTCCGTCTACATAAACAGAACCAGAAGGAATCTTCCCAGCTACCATCGCTTCATTGTGTGAAAGAGCTAAAACTTCGCCATTATCCATTACAAATGAATTCTGAGAAGGAACATCACAATCAGAAGCAAGCTTTGTGTGCATCTTAAGCATTCTATATTCACCATGAATCGGCATAAAGAACTTAGGCTTCATAAGACGTAACATAAGCTTTTGTTCTTGTTGTCCACCATGACCCGAAGTATGGATATCGTTTAAAGATCCATGAATCACTTCTGCACCTGCACGGAACAATTGGTTAATCGTCTTACTAACGCTTAGAGCATTTCCTGGAATAGGTGAGGATGAAAAGACAACCGTATCTCCAGGGATGATTTGAATCTGTCTGTGTGTTCCGTTTGCGATTCTTGAGAGAGCAGCCATTGGTTCACCTTGGCTACCTGTACATAAGATCGTAACTTGGTTATCAGGCAGACGGTTGATCTGATTTGCATCAACAAATGTATTTTTAGGCGCTTTAATAAATCCGAGCTCTTGTCCAACGGTAATAGCTGAATCCATACTACGGCCAAACACCGCAATTTTTCTATTGTTTGCAACAGAAGCTTCAACAACTTGCTGCAATCTATGAATGTTTGAAGCAAAAGTAGCAAAGATCACTCGGCCTTCCATTTTTCTGAAGATGTCTTGAATGCTTTCTCCGACGCGTCTTTCAGATAGTGTAAACCCAGGAACTTCACTATTTGTTGAATCAGAAAGTAAGCAGAGTACACCTTCTTTTCCGATCTCAGCCATTTTCGTTAAGTTTGCAGGTTCGCCGACAGGCGTGAAATCGAATTTAAAGTCACCTGTATGAACAATGTTTCCTGGTGGCGTTTTCACTACAAGTCCATAAGAATCTGGAATACTGTGCGTTGTTCTAAAGAAACTTACAGATGTTTTACGGAATTTAATAACGTCATCCTCAGTAATTTCATGTAACTGTGCACGGCGAAGCAAACCGTGTTCTTCAAGCTTGTTCTTGATCAGAGCAAGGGCGAGTTTACCACCATAAATCGGGATGTTCACTTGTCTTAAAAGATAAGGAATACCTCCAATATGATCTTCGTGTCCATGAGTGATAAATAACCCTTTAATTTTGTCTTCATTCTTAACAAGGTACGTATAATCTGGAATTACGTAATCAATTCCTAAAAGTTCATCTTCTGGAAATTTAATTCCTGCATCAATAAGGATGATCTCATCTTGAAATTGAACGGCATACGTATTTTTACCGATTTCTCCTAAACCGCCAAGTGCGAAAACGGCGGCTTGATGATTTTTTACAAATTTCATAAATTATACATTCTCCAATTCCAATGAATTCGTGTCTTTTTCATACTCAAGAAATTTACCGTTAATTTCTTGTATGTACTCAATGTTATATTTGCGGTCAGCCAGCTTTTTACGTACGTCGTTAATTGTTTCCGCTTCTACGTAAACTGTTTTAGTGTGTTCACGAACAGGAACCTCTGTTAAGCTAGTTTGAAAAAATACTTTAAAAATCATATTTCATGTCTCCTTACCGGTCTGTAGTTTTTGAGTTTCTTCGTCCTATTATAAAGGAAAGTGACATGTTTTTCATGTTTTTTCATAATGCATCATTGGAAAACCACAAAAATATAAAAATAATAACTGTTAAGCTATAGAGAATATCCTATATAATTACCTTAGTTAAGAGGAAAACTTAACTTAGTTAAGAATTAGTTTTCCGTTATTATTTTGTTGTCTTACCCATTTCCTAAGTTTCTTTAATAAGCGCGTTCTCATCTTCATTTATTACCCTCCATGACACTTTTTATTACTAGTATGTCTAGTTGAATAGATATTTTTAGAGGGAAATTGTTACATTTTTTATTGCTGTTTTTTAAATCTGTGGAGGTTAATTTGATGAAATTATATTCAGCGCTTTTCGTTTTAAGTTTAATATGGGGAATGTCTTTTTTATTTATAAAGGTCTTACTTGGCATATTCGATCCTTGGCAAATTGTTTTTATTCGTTGTTTGGTAGGAATAATTACGATCGTTCCTTTGTTCTTAATTAGTAGACAAAAAGTTGATTGGAAAACACTTCCCGTGAAGAAGTTGCTTCTCGTTGGCTTTTTGAATGCTGGTCTTCCTTGGGGGCTGATTGCTTGGAGTGAAACTTTCTTAGATAGCGGGTATACGGCTATATTGAATGCGACCACTCCGATCTGGACGTCGATGATGGGTGTATTCTTTTTCTCCATTACACTACAATGGAAACAATGGACAGGGGTAATTGTCGGTTTTGTTGGTATTCTATTGTTAATGGATATTGATGCTCCTGGATTGACCAAGAATCAGCTGGGCTTAGGAATTATTTTGATGCTAGCAGCTACGTGTTGTTATGGATACAGTTCGCAATACGCAAAAAAACACCTGCAGGATACAACCGTTTGGGTCACTGCTTCTTCTACACTTTTTGCGGGTTTGCTTTTAAGTGCATTTATGATGTTATTGACGGAGGGGTGGAAATTACCTGAAGATCCTCTTAACTACAATGTTTTACTTTCTATTATCGGTCTTGGAGTCTTTGGTTCAGGTATAGCATACTTGCTTTATTATTTTATGATTTCTGCAGGTTCAGCCGAGTTTGCTACTCTTGTTACGTACTTAGTTCCTGTATCAGCCTTCATGTGGGGAAGCGTCTTGTTAGACGAGAGAATCCATCCAAGTGCATTTTGGGGCTTGCTGCTTATTTTTGCGGGAGTCTATTTAACGGGTAAGAGAGGGAAGAAAAAGAACGATTTGAATTTAGAACACGACAGAACGGCCTGAAAATTCAAAAAAACTCACTAAGCCGGTATTCCAACTTAGTGAGTTTTTCTATTTATCGCCTATCTTATAACAACAGAATTTGCAGGTGGTTCAAAAGGTTGTTTTTCATTGATTCGGTCATAGAACATGATACCGTCTAAATGATCAAGTTCATGTTGAAAACAAATACCAGGAAGTCCTTTTAATTTTATGTTAACCTCTGAGCCATCAGGTGTGAACCCTTTTACAGTAACCTTTGCATATCGAGGTACAAGTCCAGGTACTTCTCTGTCTACAGACAAGCATCCTTCTCCACCGTCTAGATAGGTCATCTGAACCGAATGACTGACAATCTTTGGATTTAACAGTGCATAACTGTATAAATTTCCGTTTTCATCTGATACATGAAAAGCAAAAATTCGTTTTGAGATTCCAATTTGAGGAGCAGCTATTCCAATTCCGGGTCTTAAATTGTATTTTGCCGCAATTTCTGGATCTTGGCTGTTCTTTACAAATTCAAGAAGCTGATTAGCTATTTTAATATCTTCATCTGAAAATGGATAAGGTACTTCAACTGCTTTTTGTCTAAGTGTTGGGTGACCCTCTCTTATAACATCTTTCATCGTTAACACAAGCAAAACCTCCGTGCCGATATACTTTAAAGTTAATTTAATTTCCTCTTATCATAACATAGAGGATTTTTAATAAAAAAGAACGGGAATAAAATATTTTGTTCTATATTCTATTTGAACCTTATTTTGTAAGCGTATCTATTAAAGCTTGGAAAGACTGATACAGCAGAAGAAATAATATGAAACAGTTATGTAAACGAGCGTTATTAATCGTTAGATGAATGAAGTTTAAAAGATGATTCAACTATATACAACCTATAGATTGACTGTGTATGAGCAGTGGTGTAAACTAATTTACGTGAAAAGGATTGTTGTGTTACTCTAGTTATGTAAAATAGTAATACAGTTAGGATGCCGTAAGATGGTTTAGCTCTTTGATACAAGGGAAAACTTCAATGGGTATACAAAGGCATACCTAAAAGCCTTTTAAAAATATAAACCTGTCTTAAAAATGTATCACTTTGGGCAACCTGTTAAATATGTGCATGTTTTTAAGATCAGGAAAAATTGACAGGGTAAAAGAAAGGAAGAGGTGACTTTTCATGACGAAAACAATTGATGCAGTTCAAGATCAATTTGAAACGTTCCAGATTCTTTCTGAAGACGGAGAGGTTGTTAACGAATCGGCAATGCCGAATTTGTCTGATGAAGATCTGCAAGAACTAATGCGCCGCATGGTTTACACTCGTATTTGGGATCAGCGTGCAATCTCTCTAAACAGACAAGGGCGTCTTGGTTTCTATGCTCCAGTAGCAGGACAAGAAGCTTCAATGCTAGGAACACATTATGCATTAGATAAAGAAGATTGGATTCTTCCAGGATACCGTGATATCCCTCAAATGGTTTTCCACGGTTTCCCATTAACTCAAGCATTCTTATGGTCTCGTGGACATTTCCAAGGTGGACAGATTCCTGAAGGCGTTAACGTACTAATGCCACAAATCATCATCGGAGCTCAAATTATCCAAGCTGCTGGTGTTGGTTTCGGACTTAAGAAACAAGGTAAAAAGAACGTATGTATCACTTACACTGGTGACGGTGGAGCTTCACAAGGTGACTTCTATGAAGGATTGAACTTTGCAGGAGCTTATCGTGCGAATACGATCTTTGTTGTACAAAACAACCGTTTTGCGATCTCAGTTCCAGTTGAGAAGCAATCTGCAGCAAAAACGATCGCTCAAAAAGCGGTTGCAGCTGGTATTGAAGGTATTCAAGTTGATGGTATGGATGTTCTTGCAGTTTATGCAGCGACTCAACAAGCTCGTGAGCGTGCAGTTTCTGGTGAAGGTCCTACATTGATTGAAACTCTTACTTATCGTTATGGGCCGCATACGATGGCAGGAGATGACCCTACTCGTTACCGTACAAAAGATCTTGATAATGAATGGGAAAAGAAAGATCCACTTGTTCGTTTCCGTAAGTTCTTGGAAAAGAAGAACCTTTGGTCTGAAGAGCAAGAAAATAAAGTGGTAGAAGAAGCAAAAGAAGATATTAAAGCTGCCATCAAGAAAGCTGACGGAGCACCTAAGCAAAAGGTTACTGACCTTATTGGATTCATGTTTGAGGATCTTCCGTTCAACCTTCGTGAGCAGTTAGAAGAATACACAGCAAAGGAGTCGAAATAATATGGCTCAAATGACTATGATTCAAGCAATTACAGACGCTATGCGCAATGAATTAAAAAACAATGAACAAGTTCTTGTTTTCGGTGAAGACGTAGGTCAAAACGGTGGTGTTTTCCGTGCTACTGAAGGGCTTCAAAAAGAATTTGGCGAAGACCGCGTTTTTGATACTCCGCTAGCTGAGTCTGGAATTGGGGGACTTGCAATAGGTCTTGGGCTTACAGGTTTCCGTCCAGTAATGGAGATTCAGTTCTTCGGTTTTGTTTTTGAAGTTTTTGATTCAGTTGCTGCACAAATGGGTCGTATGAGATACCGTTCAGGTGGGGTTTACACTTCTCCAGTAACAATCCGTTCACCATTTGGTGGAGGCGTTAAAACACCGGAGCTTCATGCAGACAGCCTTGAAGGGTTAATGTACCAAACTCCTGGTATCAAAGTAGTTATTCCTTCAACTCCATATGACGCGAAAGGTCTATTAATCTCTGCAATTCGTGATAATGATCCAGTAGTTTATCTAGAACATATGAAATTATACCGTTCTTTCCGTGGCGAAGTGCCAGAGGAAGAATACACGATCGAACTTGGGAAAGCAGATGTGAAGCGTGAAGGTAAAGATGTATCTATCATTACTTACGGTGCTATGGTTCACGCATCATTAAAAGCTGCTGAAGAATTAGAAAAAGAAGGCATCTCTGCTGAAGTTATCGACCTTCGTACAATCAGCCCGCTTGATATCGAAACAATCATGGCGTCTGTTGAAAAAACAGGACGAGCGATTGTGGTGCAAGAAGCACAGAAGCAAGCTGGTATTGGAGCGTTCGTTGTAGCTGAAATCAACGACCGTGCAATCCTTCACTTAGAAGCACCTGTACTGCGTGTTACTGCACCAGACACAGTGTTCCCATACGCTTCTGCAGAAGATGTTTGGATTCCAGATCATCGTGATATTGTAGATAAAGCAAAGAAAGTCTACAATTTCTAAAAAAATGAATGTTAGCTGAAAGAGACGTCTGTACTAGACTGTTTCTTTCAGCTCTTTCACATCAGTGACGAAAAAGATTGTTATAAAATAGGAGGCGTTAATCGTGGCATTTGAATTTAAGCTTCCCGATATTGGAGAAGGAATTCACGAAGGTGAAATTGTAAAGTGGTTTGTAAAAGCAGGGGACGAAGTTAAAGAAGACGATATCCTGCTTGAAGTACAAAACGATAAAGCTGTAGTTGAAATTCCATCACCTGTAGACGGTAAAATTCTTGAATTAAAAGTAGATGAAGGAACAGTATCTGTTGTTGGTGATGTTCTAGTAACAATCGAAGCAGAAGGTGAAATTCCTGCTGATGCACATGGCAGCAGTGAAGAAGCTCCAGAACAGCCTAAAGCTGAAGAAGAAAAGAATGTGACTGCTGAACAAGCTAAAGAAGCTGACAAATCAGAAGCTAAAACAGATAAAACTGAAGATACAGCAAAAGAAGAACCAGCAGACGAATCTAAGCGAGTTATTGCAATGCCTTCTGTTCGTAAATATGCTCGTGAAAAAGAAGTTGATATTCGTAAAGTACAAGGTTCTGGCGATAACGGACGTGTACTAAAAGAAGATATCGACAAATTCGTAAGTGGCGGCGGAGCAGCTGAAGCAGCACCACAAGCGACTGATGCTGAAGCAGCTCCAAAAGCTGAAGCGAAGAAAGAAGCGCCTAAAGCTATTCCAGCAGGAGAAATGGAAACTCGTGAAAAGATCAAAGGAATTAGAAAAGCGATCTCAAAAGCGATGGTTAACTCCAAACATACAGCTCCGCATGTTACACTAATGGATGAAGTGGACGTTACTGATCTTGTTGCACACCGTAAGAAATTTAAGCAAGTTGCTGCAGACAAAGGCATCAAGCTTACTTATCTTCCATACGTGGTGAAAGCATTAACATCTGCACTACGTGAATACCCTGTGCTTAATGCATCAATTGACGATGCAAACGAAGAAATCGTGTACAAGCACTATTACAACATCGGTATTGCGGCAGATACAGATAACGGTCTAATGGTACCAGTTGTAAAAGAAGCGGATCGTAAATCTATCTTCAAAATCTCTTCTGAAATCAATGAGTTAGCTACTAAAGCACGTGATGGTAAGCTTTCTGGTGAAGAGATGAAGGGCGGATCTTGTACGATTACGAATATCGGTTCTGCAGGCGGTCAATGGTTCACACCAGTAATCAACCACCCAGAAGTTGCGATCTTAGGTATCGGCCGTATTGCTGAAAAAGCAGTTGTTAAAGACGGAGAAGTAGTTGTAGCTCCTGTTTTAGCTCTATCTCTTAGCTTTGACCACCGTCTGATCGATGGTGCAACAGCTCAAAATGCATTGAATCACATTAAGCGTTTATTGAACGATCCACAACTATTAGTAATGGAGGCGTAATTCGATGGTAGTAGGAGATTTTCCAATTGAGTTAGACACACTTGTCATAGGTTCAGGTCCTGGGGGATATGTTGCAGCAATTCGTGCAGCACAATTAGGACAAAAAGTGGCTATTGCGGAAAAGGCAGAAATGGGCGGCGTTTGTTTGAACGTTGGTTGTATTCCATCAAAAGCTTTAATTAATGCAGGTCACCGTGTAGAACATGCTAATCACTCTGAAGATATGGGGATTACTGTTGATAACGTAACAGTGGATTTCAGCAAAGTTCAAGACTGGAAAGCAGGCATCGTTAAGAAGCTTACTGGCGGAGTAGAAGGACTTTTAAAAGGAAATAAAGTTGAAATCATTCGTGGTGAAGCTTATTTCGTAAATGAAAACACTGTTCGTATCATGGATGAGAAGAACTCTCAAACATACACGTTCAAAAATGCGATCATCGCTACTGGTTCACGTCCTATTGAAATCCCAGGTTTCAAATGGAGTGACCGTATTATCTCTTCTACAGGAGCTCTTGCTCTTAAAGAAATTCCTAAGAAGATGGTAGTTATCGGTGGCGGTTATATCGGTATGGAGCTTGGAACAGCTTATGCGAACTTCGGTACTGAAGTAACAATCCTTGAAGGAAGCAAACAAATCCTTCCTGGTTTTGAAAAGCAAATGAGCCAAGTCGTTTCAAAACGCTTAAAGAAAAAAGGCAACGTAGAAGTATTTACTGAAGCAATGGCTAAAGGCGTTGAAGAAACAAAAGACGGAGTTACTGTAACAGCTGAAATCAAAGGTGAGTCTAAGACATTTGAAGCTGACTATGTTCTTGTTACTGTAGGCCGTCGCCCTAATACAGAAGAACTTGGTCTTGAGCAAGTTGGTGTTGAAATGACTGAACGCGGTCTGATCAAAATCAACAAAAAAGCTCAAACAAACGTTAGCGGTATCTATGCAATCGGTGATGTAGTTGAAGGTCCAGCGCTTGCTCACAAAGCTTCTTACGAAGGTAAAGTAGCAGCGGAAGTAATCTCAGGACATGCTGCAGAAATCGATTACATGGCTATCCCGGCTGTAGTGTTCACAGATCCTGAACTTGCTACAGTTGGTTACGACGAGAAATCTGCTAAAGAAGCAGGATTTGATGTTAAAGCATCTAAATTCCCATTCGCAGCTAATGGTCGTGCTCTATCTATGAACGAGACAGATGGTTTCATGAAACTGATCACTCGTAAAGAAGATGGACTTGTACTAGGAGCTCAAATTGCTGGTGGAAATGCATCTGATATGATCGCAGAACTAGGATTGGCAATCGAAGCGGGTATGACTGCTGAAGACATCGCTATGACTATTCACGCTCATCCGACTTTCGGAGAAATTTCTATGGAAGCAGCTGAAGTTGCAATCGGACTTCCTGTACACATTGTAAAATAAATAAACAAATGAATCCCCCTTGTGACTGTTTACAGCTCACAAGGGGGATTTTTTCTGTTCAATCATATATAAGTAAATGCATCATAATCTTTATTTAAAAGCACTTGTCTGAAAACTTTACTCAACTGTTCTTTATCATAAAGATTATAAAAGATTTAAATGGAGGATGTAATGAGAGTTTTCTTGTGTACGTTAATTCAAATGATTATGTGGTGCGGTTATTCAATCGTATTATTTCTCTCACATCACGACCATAGTTTTTACGAGACGATATTATTGTTTATGTTTGGTTATTTTAATTTTTTAGTTGCTCAACGTCTGCATCTAAATAAATCTATTGCACTGAACATGACGCTATCGTTGACCATCATTTATATTACGGGTAAAGCGCTTATAGGCTGACTTAACATAAAATAACGAAAAGGCAGCGAACATAGAGAGTTTTTCTGATTATTTCTTCGGATAATAATACATCACTCTTCCATTAAAAAGATGAAGCTCACCTTTTAGTTTTGAAGCGATAAACTTGCAGAACTCATTGGCCTTGCCTTTATCACCGTGAGTTGAAATATCGGTTAGGGTAAATTGTATGTATTGTTTTTGTTTTTCTTGGTCTGCATCAGCTTCACTTTCCGTTCCAATACCAACTAAAATATATTTATTTTTTCTTTGATCTAATCCTTTTAAATAAAACCATTTTCCTTCAGCCTCTTCCTTTTCTTCAATCGTGTAAGGAAATGCTGCATCAGCATAGCCCCATGATAATTGTTCACCTGTTTTAGTCGTGATGGAACGATAATACAGCAGCAGGTCCTTTAGTTCATCTATTGAAATCACTTGTTTTTCAGATGCTGGAACAAGCTTAACATAGGCACTTTGAGGCATGAGATCCACTCCAATTTGTAATTTTTATCGTCATCTACACATATAAATAGTATATCATATTTTAAGAAGATTTTGACAAATTGAGTTTGAAACTTCTTAAAAAAGGGAATTACTCTTACATTCAATGACACTTCTATTAGTATAGCTTATTTAATTTCAGTAATCAGACGACCCGATCGATGAACGAGGTAATCATACGAGGAGGGGTAACATGGAATGGTTTGAAAAATTGTATGACGAGAGTGAATCCGTTAATGTCAGGTTTGTAGGTTTTACTACAGATACAGTCAGGTATGATTTTGGCATTGTTTATACGAATATGTTTTTTGGCAAGCCATTAGTAGTATGTATGCAAACAGGAAGATCAGCTTTATTAGATTCAAATGATATGCGTAATTTAGAATATATCAAGCAAGTCTTTCATATTAAAACGCTTAAAGAAGCTGAGGATCTTGCACTTTTCTTTGAAGAAGCTGTGCCAAATATTCATACTATTGAGCAGTATGATTAATCAGCATATTTTTTTAATGTGTTATACTAAATGTGTTGACAAATTAAATGTGACATAATATTATAAAGATATAATCGTAAGCGCTTTCAAAATGTGAAGGGAGATGGAACGAATGGGAGTAATCATTTGCCAAACGTGTGAAACAACAATTGAACATTTTGAAGAGGAAAAAGTGACCACTTTGTATTCAAACAAATGCCCACATTGCCATGAGCAAACGAATTTAGATAAGTAACAAAAAAGAAGACCTCTCATGGTCTTCTTTTTTGTGGATAATTATCGAATAGCCACTTGTTCTTGGATAACTTTCAGGTACTTCAAATCTGCATTTTCTGGACCTTGAACGGGTAGACCAGCTTCAAGGTTTTCTTTAATATATTCCAAGTTTTCCTTAGTGATAATTTCACCAGGAATAAATATTGGAATTCCTGGAGGGTAGACCATTACGAACTCTGCGATGATTCTGCCAGCAGATTCTTCAAACGGTACACTCTCTGTATTTGCATAAAAAGCATCACGTGGTGATAGGGCGAGAACAGGAATATCTGGAACATGTACAGGTATTGATTTGACCTCTTCATTCTTTGAATGACTTAACTCATCAGAAAGTTGAGATAACGCTTGAACAAGAGCCATTGTATCTTTTTCATGATCGGCTGTTGTGATCAAACATAGTATGTTGTACAAATCAGACAACTCTACCTCAATATTGAAGTTTTGACGAAGCCATGTTTCAGCTTCATAGCCTGTGATGCCAAGGTCTTTTACTGAGATTAAAAGCTTGGATGGGTCGTAATCAAATGTTGCTGATGTGCCAAGCTTTTCTTCCCCTACACAATATAAATTTGGAATATCATTAATCTTTGCTCGTGTTTCATTAGCAAGTCGGATTGTTTTTTCAATCAGTGTATACCCTTCAGTAGCAAGACGGCGACGAGCAGCATCCAACGATGCAAGAAGGATATAGGATGTAGATGTCGTAGTCATCATACTAAGAATGGTTTGCACGCGTTCTGGTGATACAAGTCCTTCTCTTACATTAAGAATAGAACTTCCTGTCAGTGACCCACCGAGCTTATGAACACTCGTTGCTGCCATGTCTGCTCCAGCTTGCATCGCAGATAACGGCATGTGATCATGAAAGTGGATTAAAACACCATGTGCCTCATCTACAAGTACAGGTACGTCGAATCGATGAGCAATATCAACGATTCCTTTTAAGTCAGCTGCAAAACCAAAATAAGTCGGGTTAATCACTAGGACCGCTTTTGTGTCAGGATGTTGATTTAAGGCTTTTTCTACACTATCTGGTGTAATGCCATGTGAGATTCCAAGTTCAGGATCGATCTCAGGATGGATAAAAATCGGAGTTGCTCCTGAAAAGACGATTGCTGTCATGATTGACTTATGCACGTTTCGCGGCACAAGAATCTTATCTCCAGGTGACACAACAGACATGATCATCGTCATGATTGCACCGCTAGTTCCTTGTACAGAAAAGAAAGTGTGATCAGCACCAAAAGCTTGTGCAGCAAGTGCTTGTGCTTTTTTTATCATTCCTTTTGGATGATGCAAGTCATCTAATGGTGTAATGTTAATAAGGTCAATTGATAATGCGTTTGGTCCAATAAAATCTTTAAATTCTTCATCCATTCCTTGCCCTTTTTTGTGACCCGGAATGTGAAACTGCAAGGGATTCTTGTTTGCATGTTCACGCAAACCAGTAAATAAAGGAGTTTCGTGTTGAGACAATGTATTCTACACCTCATCTATCGTTAACTTATATTGATTTTTACCTTTTTATAAAACAAAAGAAGTATAACAGAAAATGCATGAAGATGTAAGTAAATGATTTAATTTTCAAGGAGGAAATGAATTGAACACTAGACTAACACAACTATTACATATAAAGTTTCCAATTATTCAAGGAGGGCTCGCATATCTAGCATATTCTGAACTTGCTTCAGCTGTTTCTAATGCGGGTGGGTTAGGCCAGATTACAGCCATGTCATTACCAGATTCAAACGCGTTAAAGTCTGAAATTCAAAAGACAAAAAAATTAACATCTAAACCTTTTGGAGTTAACTTTGCGATTGGACAACATGGAAGACCATATGAAGAGATGCTTGAGGCTGCAATAGAAGAAGAGGTCGAAGTAATCAGTATAACAGGAGGAAATCCTGCACCTGTCTTAAATCGCTTAAGAGATACAGATATTAAAACATTAGTACTTGTGTCAAGCGTCAGACAAGCCATGAAAGCAGAGCAATTAGGCGCGGATGCTGTAATGGCAGTTGGTCAAGAAGGTGGGGGCCATATCGGTAAAGATGATACGGGAACTTTTGTCTTAGTTCCACAAGTGGTTGAGAATGTTTCCATTCCAGTAATTGCCTCAGGAGGAATAGGGGATGGGAGGGGACTGATGGCAGCGCTGGCTCTAGGGGCAGAAGGGGTTGAGATGGGTACAAGATTTATCGCTACAGAAGAATGTGTTCATGCACATCCCTTATATAAACAACTTGTAGTTGAAAGTTCAGAATTAGATACAGTGGTTATTAAAAGAACTTTAGGTGCACCTGGCAGAACGCTACGAACAGATTTTACACTCAAAATTTTAGAAGAAGAGAATAAGGGTGGAACATTTCATCACTTAAAAGATTACATTAGTGGAGAAGCGAACCAAAAATTTATTTATGAAGGAAAAAGTGAAGAAGGATTTGGGTGGGCTGGACAAATTATTGGAAGGATTAACGATGTGCCTTCAATAGAAGAATTGTTCAATAGGATAAATGATGAAGCCGAAGCCATTAAACAAAAATTAAACAACCTTTTCTAACACTTTTCTAACAATGATGATACTTACCCATACATTTTTGTTGTACGGCAATATACTAGTGGTAAGAAGCAGCGAATCTTCTGCTTCCTGCCACTTTTTTATTTACAGCTTTTTCTTTAACTCGTACAAAGGTAACAACGTTTTGAACGTCTCATCAATTCGGTCGTACCAATCATTCACACTCATGTTTGCAGCTTCATCTTTTTCAATACGAACGCCACAAAGTAATTCTGCTTTTTTTACAGTGCTAAGACGGGTTGCCATTTCTTCTAGACGTTCCTTTTTAACCTCACGATGTGGGTAACTAACAGGCTTCATATGATCATCAGACCATACGAAATCGTTAGGTATATTCTTCTTAATCTTATTTAAGTTCTTACGGATTAGTTGTCCGTATGCATCCTTTATTGGTGCTTCGTAAATGAGCGCGAACCACACGAATACATGTGTTTCCCAAAGTCCTATTTGAAAATGTGGCAACATCTTATATCCTCTTTTGTTAGGTGCAAAGGCTACCCAAGTATCCTTTGGAGGATTTACCGTTCTTCTTGCATGCTTAGCTACATGAAAGAACATCTCTTCTCCAGTAAGAACAGTTAGTTCTTCTGCATATTTATTTCCTAAGGCCTCAAGCTTTGGCCGAATCTGGTTGATGATTTGCTGCATACGCTCATCAAGACCTTGCGTTTGAAAAACCTTAAAGTCTGAATCATTGAATCCGTTAAATGTCATTAAAAAAATCCTCCTGATCATCAAGTGCTACAAAGAATTTTAACATATGAAAAGCTTTATAAAAAAATGTTTGCATTAGATTCCGCAAAGTGCCGTTTCCATATACATGGCTACTTCATAAAATAAAGAAAAGAAGAAAACGAGAAAAGAAAGGATGTGCCGGTGAAATGAAACAAGTAATGAACACATTGAAAAGAACGGATGCAGAAAGAAGAATTCCAGTATTAAAGCTCGAGATCGATTATGAACTAGCTACTTTGTTTGATGCTTTAAAAGCGAAAGATCAAAAACAGATTAACGAATCGAAGCGTAAGCTCGAACGATTAAGGCTGGAGCTCGTGAGATTAGAAGCATGATCCAAGCTGATAGCGGATAACAAAAACGAATCCATCATGAACGGATGGTTCGTTTTTTTGTGAAGAGAATGAATTTGACTTATACTATAAGAAAGGTAAGGAGTGAAAACATGACGAACGAAGAAATGATTGTTATTGAGAAACATTTAAAGACATGGACACTTGAAGCCGCACAGCTCTTAAAGGATTCTTTTCAGAGCACATTAACGATTACATATAAATCTCATATCGCTGATTTAGTTACGGATATGGATAAGAGTATTGAGAAATTTTTTATTAATAAGATTCAACAAGCTTTCCCCGATCATAAAGTACTCGGAGAAGAAGGTTTTGGAGATGAGATAAAAGGAAACTCCAAAGGGGTAATTTGGATTATCGACCCGATCGATGGCACGACAAACTTTATTCACCAACAAGCTAACTTTGCGATCTCAGTTGGAATTTATGAAAATGGTATTGGAAAATTGGGATTGATCTACGATGTGGAAGCAAATAACCTTTATTTTGCTAAAGATGGTGAAGGTGCTTATTTAAATGATAAGAAATTACCGAAATTAGAGGAAGTCACTTTATCAGAATCAGTTGTTGGTGTTAACGCAACTTGGGCTGGTCCGAACAGACGAATCAATCATGAGCACGTACAACAGATCATCAGAAAATCTAGAGGGACTCGCTCATACGGATCTGCAGCGATCGAACTTGCTTATGTTGCATCCGGTAGACTAGATGCATATATGACACTTCGACTATCACCGTGGGACTTTGCGGCGGGTTTGATCCTTTTGAATGAGGTTGGTGGAATTGTAAGCCGAACGGACGGTGAACCAGTTCAGCTTCTCGAACAAAATAGTATTCTGGCTGCAAAGCCTGGATTGCATCAAGAAATATTAGACCACTTAATATAATACAAGACGCAAAAAAGAGAACGTTCGATTAGGAACGTTCTCTTTGCTTCTTTTTAAGAGTAAAACCATATCCCATAAGTAAAAATACAGAAACGATCGATATAAGAAAGATCAGCCAGTTTTTTTCACCAATAGCTACTCCGATGCCGCAAATTGCAAATGCCGTCAATAGAGCTATAAAAAAGAAAATAATATTCATGATGACCTCCAAAGCCAAAAACTTGTCTATACTGTATTAAGTGTACCGAATTTACATAAAAAGAAAAAGCCTTTCTGTAAATTTGTGATATAATAGTCGAGTTGAACAAAAAATGATAAGAAAAAGAGATAGGATATAAGGAGAGAATACATTTGAATAGAAGAGATGATTTACGCAATATAGCAATTATTGCCCACGTTGACCATGGTAAAACGACATTGGTGGACAAATTGCTACATCAGTCAGGAACTTTCCGTGACAATGAACAAGTTAATGAACGTGCTATGGATTCTAATGCTCTAGAACGTGAGCGCGGAATTACAATTCTAGCTAAAAATACAGCGATTAACTATAACGAGAAACGCATTAACATCATGGACACGCCAGGACATGCCGATTTCGGTGGTGAAGTAGAACGTATCATGAAAATGGTTGATGGTGTTCTACTTGTTGTAGATGCATATGAAGGTTGTATGCCGCAAACGCGTTTCGTACTAAAAAAAGCGCTTGAGCAAAAGTTAACGCCAATCGTAGTTGTAAACAAAATTGACCGTGACTTTGCACGCCCTGAAGAAGTAGTAGATGAAGTAATCGATCTATTCATTGAACTAGGTGCTGAAGAAGATCAATTAGAATTCCCTGTTGTTTATGCATCTGCACTTAAAGGGACTGCTTCAATGGACCCAAGCAAGCAAGATGAAGATATGACAGCTCTTCTTGATACGATTATTGACACGATTCCTGCACCAGAAGATAACAGTGCTGAGCCACTTCAGTTCCAAGTTACGATGCTTGATTATAACGACTACCTTGGACGTATCGGTATTGGCCGTGTATTCCGTGGAACGATCAAAGTAGGTCAAGCCGTTTCATTAATGAAACTTGATGGATCAGTTAAAAAGTTCCGTGTTACAAAGCTGTTTGGTTTCTTAGGATTAAAGCGTATCGAGATCAACGAAGCAAAAGCGGGAGACTTGATCGCCGTTTCTGGAATGGAAGAGATCAACGTTGGGGAAACAGTATGTCCTGAAGGTCAAGAAGAAGCGCTTCCTGTTCTTCGTATCGATGAGCCAACTTTGAAGATGACTTTCTTAGTTAACAACTCACCTTTCGCTGGTCGTGAAGGTAAATATGTAACGAGCCGTAAAATTGAAGAGCGCTTGATGTCAGAGCTTGAAACAGACGTAAGTCTTCGTGTTGAAAACACGGATTCTCCGGATGTTTGGACAGTTTCTGGTCGTGGAGAGCTTCACCTTTCAATCTTGATTGAAAATCTTCGCCGTGAAGGATTCGAACTTCAAGTATCAAAACCTGAAGTAATCGTTCGTGAAATCGATGGCGTAAAATGTGAGCCAGTTGAACATGTACAAATTGACATTCCTGAAGAGTACACAGGTGCGATCATGGAATCTTTAGGAGACCGTAAAGGTGAAATGAAGAACATGGTGAACAATGGTTCTGGGCAAGTGCGTCTTGAATTCATGGTACCTGCTCGTGGTTTGATCGGTTACACAACTGAGTTCTTAACACAAACACGCGGTTACGGAATCTTAAACCATACGTTCGACAGCTATCAGCCAATGGTTGCTGGAAATGTTGGTGGACGTCGTCAAGGTGTACTCGTTTCAATGGAAAACGGGAAAGCTTCTCAATACGGAATCATGGGTGTTGAAGACCGTGGTACGATCTTTATTGAGCCAGGAACAGAAGTATACATGGGTATGATCGTTGGGGAACATACTCGTGAGAATGACATTACAGTTAACATCGTAAAAGTAAAGCAGATGACTAACATGCGTTCTGCGAACAAAGACCAAACAGTAAGCATGAAGAAGCCTCGTATCATGTCACTAGAAGAAGCATTAGAATACTTGAACGATGACGAGTATTGCGAAGTAACACCTGAAAGCATCCGTCTCCGTAAGAAAGTACTTGATAAGAACGAGCGTGAAAGAGTAGAAAAGAAAAAGAAACTTGCTCAAGGCTAAACGTATTTCTTAACAAAACGATCGGGAGTGGGAATCGTGGAGGAACAAGAAATCATGAAAGCGACAGGGGAAGATTCGTCCTCCATGGCATTGCTGCTAGGGATTGAGAACGACCCTGTCAGAGCTTTTCTGCTGTTATATCTCATCATAACAGTGTTAAGCATCATTGTTTTTAAGTTGGGATTTGCAAAAAAACTACCGCCGTTAAAAGCGGTAGTGATCTATTTGTTTTTGATTATCGGATGTTTGCCACTAGCATTTTTCGGTATCGGTTTGCCGGTCGCTGAAGGGTTAATGGTGGCTGCACTCATTTTGATCATCTATAAAGTCCGGCTTCATCAGAGCAAGAAAGAAAAAAGCTGATAGGGGGTTCGTTATGCAGCTTGTTGACGCTCTATCTAATTGGTTGAGCATTAAAAAAGTACATGAAGAAAGACCCCATGATCTAGCAGCTAAGGAGACTTTTGAATTTTTCACTGAGATCCTTACAGAAGATCATCATGTGAACATTTCTGCAGTAACGACTTCAGGTCCGTTTTACATCGTAATGTATGATGTGAACGGCAAAGAAAACACTGAAAAGTTTTTTATCGACAGCATCGATGCTTTATACGAAGGAATTCAAAGTGAACCAAGATTTAACGAGGAGTACTGATTAATCAGTACTCCTTTTTTTGTTCAATCGTTTAACGAAAAAAGCAATGATGATCGCAAAGAGTATATGGCCGATCAGCCAAATGAGAAAAGGTAACGTTAGTGGGGCTGAAAATGGTTTTTCAACAGCTAAGTAGTAAAGAGGGAAGAACGTGAAAGACATGATTCCGTTGATGATCAAAGAGATCTGATAAGGATGACTATAAACTTTGCAAATAACATCTACAAAAGCGATAAGGAAGATCGCAATGATGATATGAAGGACAAACTGAAAAGGCTCATTATAGAGAACGGAATCGGGAAGAGGCAGGAAATCAATATTTAATAGAAATGTGTAAAGTTTGATTTCAAAAAGCACTTCTAGAATGTAAAAAAAACAAGCCAGCAGTATGCCGGCAATGGTACCAAATAAAATCCATGAAAAAATCCTTATGTTATTACCAATCATTGTTTGTATCCGGACTTCGATATAATGTGAAATTACCTGTAGCTTCACGCTCCGCGGTTTTTCGCGTTATGCGTTCTCTGCAAGATTCGCACATGAACGTGTGTATGGGACGGTTTCTTAATTTTTTTGCAAGTGAGCATTCATTTTCAATTACTTCGATCGTATCGCATAATACGCATTTTACACGCATTGTATTTCACCTCTTTCAAACAGTATACCAAAAAAAAATGGAAAATTAAATGAACTGTACTTCGGATAGAAGGTTTGTTTCATGGATGGATTTTTATTGAAATGCATTAAGACGAGACCTTACAAACAAAAAAGACTCATGACTATATACATCATGAGTCTTAAACCATTGTATAGATCAGCTTTCATTTAATCGTTGAGGCTGATTTTTATCTGATTTTTCTTGTTTTTGTTGTTGGTTCTTTAGTTCTTGTTGTTCTCTTTTAGATAATTGACTGTTGTTCGTTTCTGTTGGTGATGGCTTTTTCGTCTGAATGCTGTGAGGGACTTGTGGCATCAGTCGTCCAACTATTCCTGCGAGTTCTTTCATAATACCGCCGATCGGATGACCTTGACGGATTTGTATACCCATTTGACGAAGTCTTTCTACCGTATCAGGATCAGCTGTAACGAGAGCATTCTTACCATTCGGATCGTTTTTCAAAGATTCAGCTACAGAATATTTAATAGAACCAACCTTAGAATTATCAAGCTTATGATCTACATCTATCCCAACTACGGCATAAGGTCCTAACACAACAGCTGTTGCATCTTCTACACCCGGTATACCGGTAGCTAATCCTACAAGGTGTTTCGATATTTCTTGAGAACCTTTTGGCTGGTGAGGCTTTTTGCTGTTTGCAGTTTGGTTGACTTTAGTAAGCCTCGGGGTATTCTCGTCATTTTGAGCATTATCATTATTATTGTTCATGCAGCCAAACAGTACGAATATAGCACTAAGGACGGCTACGATACGAAATATTTTCAATGACATTCATCCTTCCAGTTCATTTTCGTTATTTTTTGTACATTCTTCTAACTTTATTCCTTTGTACATACATTTTTAATAGGCAGTCCTTAAGACGCTACATGAACAATTGAAAAGAACACATTAAGTCAGGAGGCTGAATGTTGAATAAACGATACGTCCTAGATACGAACGTACTGTTGCAGGATCCATATTCCATACAATCTTTTGGAGATAGTGAAGTGATTATTCCTGCAGTCGTGTTAGAAGAAGTGGATTCAAAAAAACGTTACATGGACGAAATTGGAAGAAATGCACGTGAGGTTTCTCGTTTAATCGATAGGGTCAGACAAAATGGACAGCTTCATAAAGGGGTTCCGCTAGAAAATGGAGGTACACTTCGAGTCGAACTCAATCATAAATCTTTTAAAAGACTTCAGGAAACTTTTGTTGAACAGACAAACGATAACCGGATACTGGCTGTAACCCTAAACCTTAAACAAGAAGAAGAAGAGAAGAAAAGTGGCATCAAAGTTATACTAGTCTCAAAAGATGTGCTCGTACGAGTAAAAGCAGACGCACTTGGAATTGAAGCAGAAGACTTTCTGAGCGATAGAGTGATCGACAAGAATGACCAAACGTATACCGGTTACAAAGAAATTTATGTACAAGGTGATCTGTTGAATAAGTTTTATGAAAAAAATGAACTTCAATTGATCGAGTTAACAGGACACTCGTTTCATCCTCATCAATTTGTAATTTTAAAAGACGTGTTCAGGTCTTCGGTTTCTGCTCTTGGAAAAGTGGATGAAAACGGTAAGACGTTAAAGCCGCTTCGGTACGATTCAGAACAGATCTGGGGAATCCGAGCAAGAAATGTTCAGCAGAAGATGGCGTTTGAGTTACTTTTACGTAAAGATTTACCGCTCGTGACTCTGATCGGTAAAGCTGGAACCGGAAAAACGCTGATCACGCTCGCTGCAGCACTTCTTCAAACAGAGGATTTAAAAGATTATATTAAGCTATTTATTGCTCGACCGATTGTTCCGGTTGGAAAAGATATCGGCTATCTGCCAGGGGAAAAAGAAGAAAAATTAAAACCGTGGATGCAGCCTGTCTATGACAACTTAGAATATTTATTTAATACAAAAAAATCAGGTGAACTTGAAAAAATTCTAGCGGGCATCGGTTCTATTCATGTTGAAGCACTGACTTATATTCGTGGAAGAAGTTTGCCAGACCAATTCATTATCATCGATGAAGCCCAAAATTTAACGAAGCATGAAGTGAAGACCATCTTAACACGGGTAGGAGAAGGCAGTAAGATCGTTCTCTTAGGAGATCCTCAACAGATCGACCATCCGTATTTAGATGAGTTTACGAATGGATTAACGTATGTAGTTGAGAAATTTAAGGATCAAGCGTTGAGTGGGCATGTTCGCTTAGAAAAAGGAGAACGTTCATCACTTGCTCAGATTGCTGCTGATTTATTATAAATAGTGCGAGATAAATTTATAAATAAAAAAGACAGCCCATGTATGAGCTGTCTACATTTCATTTAAAGAATAGTTACTGCTGAAATGTGTTTGATCGGATTTTCTTTGTTACGACCATCACCAAAATAAAAATGAACAGGACCATCTTCTTTAAGCGGTTTTCCATTATTGGAAAAAGCAAAGTAGCCGTTTTGTGCTTCCTCAAATGTGATTTCAACGCTTCCGTCCCCTGACTCTATCCTAACTTTTTCTGCGTCAGGGTGCGGTTGTGCATTATAGATAAAATAAGATAGAGAAATTGCGAATGAACTTGTTAAAAGGGTTTCTTTTAAAGTCGTTTTTGAACTTTGTTTCTTTTGTTCTGAAGGGGGGACTGCGCCTTCTTGCAGTTCTCTGTCCCAATGTGCAGACACTTCTTTTAAGTACTTTTCTTGCTCGTTTTCCTTCGATTTATCTAAATCGAACAATGTGTGTAAATCCTCTTTTCTATCATCAAAAATCCAAACTCCTGGATCTAATGTAAGGGGATAGTTTACTTTTCCGTTTAATGCTACGATGAATTCCATATAAACCTCCTTGAATTTTGAAAACGCTATGAAAAGCATAGCACGATTATAAGAATACTGTAATATGTTGATTTTTTTTATGCAAACCTTTATATTTAAAGGTAGAAATCGTGTCGAACGGAGGGATGATCATTGTCAGCTGAGATGGCAACTGGACATCGGGAAAGGGCATTTGAACTATTAAAAGCAGATGCAGACAAAATCCTGAAACTAATTGAAGTTCAAATGGAAAACTTAACAATGCCACAATGTCCCCTCTATGAGGAAGTATTGGATACGCAAATGTTTGGTTTGTCCCGTGAAATAGATTTTGCAGTCCGTTTAAACCTGGTCGAAGAAGAAACAGGTAAGAAATTATTAGAATCACTTGAAAAGCAGTTAACTGCTTTGCACGATGCCTCAATGAAAAAATGAACGACACCCAGTCCGAGAATGTAAATTGGACTGGATTTTTTTATATACATACATTTCCTTGCATTTTCTTGTGAGTAGTTGCTCTCTTTTACAAGTGCCGGCTTTTCGGGAAGTCTTTTTCATTTATGAGAGGATGTTCATCAAAAAGGCGACACATCCTTCGAAAGAGTATAAGAAGCTGAAGCTGTAGTGTTGTTTCATAAATAAAAAAGGTTTATGTGTTACAATATCTAATAATTATAAAGATGCAGTTTCAAGATTTCGTAAGAGAGGAGAAAGGTGAACAACGTGAAAAAAGCAGTAAGACCCTATGACTATTCTTTGATAGTAGCCGTACTATTATTGTGCAGTGCTGGTTTAGTCATGATCTACAGCGCGAGTATAGGGGTAACGATCAATAAATACGATTATAGCAGCAGCTTTTTCTTTACAAGACAACTAGTCTTTCTACTAGTTGGGATAGGACTCATGTATTTTACAATGAGATTTAATGTTCAAATCTATAAAAAGCTAATGATGCCTATTGTCGTATTTTCTATTCTTATATTGATATTTGTATTATTGTTCGGGCGAGAAGTAAACAACGCAAAAAGCTGGTTATACATAGGTCCGATCGGTATTCAACCTGCTGAATTTATCAAGCTAACACTGGCTATCTACTTAGCAGCCATCTATTCAAAGAAACAAGGTAAGATGCAAGATTTCAAAAAAGGAGTCATCCCTCCATTAACGATCTTCGCCATTATGTTTCTATTGATTCTTAGACAGCCTGACTTAGGGACAGGCATAATCGTTTCAGGGGTTGCTGGAGTTATTCTATTCTGCTCAGGAATAAAATTCAAACATATATTTTCAATGGCAGCATTAGCGGGTATCGTAGGATTAGGTATATTCCTTCGTTTGACACCTGAACAACTTTCCCGTTTCGATGCAGCATTTGCACCTTTCAAAGATCCTGCGGGTGACGGATATCAGCTCGTGAATGGTTATATTTCAATCGCTGCTGGTGGAATGACAGGATCAGGTCTAGGTGAGAGTATTCAGAAATATGGGTTTCTTCCTGAACCACACACTGATTTTATCATTGCCATCATTGCTGAAGAACTTGGTTTTATTGGAGTATTCTCCATTATCGCTTTATTAGGATATATCGTACTAAAAGGATTCTATATTGGCATGCAAAGTAATGATACATATTCAAGCCTATTAGCTTTTGGTATCGCTGGTATGATAGGTATTCAAACAGTGGTCAACCTAGGTGCGGCAGTAGGGTTACTACCGATTACTGGTGTTCCTTTGCCATTTATTTCGTACGGGGGCTCATCCCTTCTTTTGTTTCTAACATCGATGGGGATTCTCATAAATATTTCTGCAAAAGTAAATCTGAACAAAAAAGTGCCTGATCGAAAGCCCGAAGTAAACAGAAAGATAAAAGCTATCATGTAACGGTAAAAGGAGAGGAACTTGTATGAGTAGAAAAATCAGCAAAGTCTTAGTAGCAAACCGAGGAGAAATTGCAATTCGGATTTTCAGAGCCTGTACCGAACTAGATATACGAACAGTAGCTATATATTCAAAAGAAGATACGGGATCTTATCATCGTTATAAAGCGGATGAAGCCTATCTTGTAGGCGAAGGAAAGAAACCGATCGATGCTTATCTTGATATTGAAGGCATTATTGAGATCGCAAAGACGAATGGTGTTGACGCGGTTCATCCAGGATACGGCTTTTTGTCGGAGAACAAGGAATTTGCAGAACGCTGTAATGAAGAAGGAATCATTTTCATTGGTCCAAACCAAAAACACCTAGATGTTTTCGGAGATAAAGTGAAAGCTAGACAAACAGCTATTGATGCTAACATTCCAGTAATTCCAGGTAGTGATGGACCTGTTAACAGTCTTTCAGAAGTGAGAGACTTTGCTCTGAGTAATGGTTTTCCAATTATCATCAAGGCTTCTATGGGTGGAGGCGGACGCGGAATGCGTATCGTCAGAAGTGAGAACTCCCTTGCGGAAAGTTACGACCGTGCCAAATCGGAGGCTAAAGCTGCTTTTGGTAAAGATGAAGTATACGTCGAAAAATTTGTAGAGAACCCAAAACATATCGAAGTACAGATCCTCGGTGATCATGAAGGTAACTTAGTGCATTTATATGAGCGTGACTGTTCTGTTCAAAGAAGACATCAGAAGGTAGTTGAAGTTGCACCAAGTGTCTCGCTATCTGATGAGCTTCGTCACGATATTTGTGAATCTGCCGTATCTTTGATGAAGCATGTGGATTATATCAATGCAGGAACAGTTGAGTACCTCGTAACGCCAGACGGCAAATTTTATTTCATAGAAGTGAATCCTAGGGTTCAAGTAGAGCACACGATTACAGAGATGGTTACGGGTATCGATATTGTACAATCTCAAATTTTAATAGCAGAAGGATACCCACTACACGGAAAAGAGATTGGTATTCCGAAGCAAGAAGATATTTATTGTCACGGATATGCGATCCAATCACGCGTAACAACGGAAGATCCTTCTAATCAGTTTATGCCTGACACTGGTAAAATTATGGCTTATCGTTCGGGTGGAGGTTTTGGGGTTCGATTGGATGCCGGAAATGGCTTCCAAGGTGCGATTATCACGCCTTTCTATGATTCTTTGCTCGTTAAAGTGTCTACGTGGGCTTTATCGTATGAACAAGCAGCTTCTAAAATGTTAAGAAACTTAAAAGAGTTTCGTATTCGTGGTATCAAAACAAACATTGCTTTCCTTGAGAATGTTGTAACTCACCAAAAGTTTTTGTCAGGTGACTATGATACTTCGTTCATTGATACGAGCAGTGAACTCTTCGTTTTCCCAAAGCGTAAAGATAGAGGAACGAAGATGCTCTCATATATCGGTGCAACAACAATTAATGGTTTTCCAGGTCTAGCTAAACAGGATAAGCCTAATTTTGCTAAACCGCGGATTCCTAAAATTAAACATTCTGAGTCAATCCCTAATGGAACAAAACAATTGTTAGACGCTGAAGGACCAGAAGCAGTGTCTCGTTGGATTAAGGATCAAAAGAGGCTCCTTCTTACGGATACAACGTTCCGAGATGGTCACCAATCGTTGCTAGCGACTCGCGTTCGTACGAATGACCTTCTCCATATTGCTGAACCGACCGCTAGACTATGGCCAGAAATGTTCTCACTCGAGATGTGGGGAGGAGCAACGTTTGATGTTTCTTATCGTTTCTTAAATGAAGATCCATGGGATCGCTTAATTAAGCTGAGAGAAAAAGCTCCTAA
This sequence comes from Fictibacillus halophilus, assembly GCF_016401385.1. NCBI lineage: Bacteria > Bacillati > Bacillota > Bacilli > Caryophanales > Fictibacillaceae > Fictibacillus > Fictibacillus halophilus. The sequence goes on from NZ_JAEACF010000001.1 coordinate 954,556, forward strand.
TGTGTTGTTCCAAATGTTACTTAGAGCTTCTAATGCGGTAGGATACAAAAACTATCCAGATAACGTCGTTGAGGAGTTCGTTAAAAAGTCAGCTATGGCAGGAATCGATGTATTCCGAATTTTTGATAGCTTAAACTGGGTAGAAGGTATGAAAGTGGCAATCCGAGCTGTTCGTGAGACTGGGAAGATTGCCGAAGCAGCCATTTGCTATACAGGAGATATTTTAGATCCGAACCGAACAAAGTATGATTTGAAATATTATGTGAATCTAGCAAAAGAGCTTGAAGCAGAAGGAGCACATATTCTAGCTATTAAAGATATGGCGGGACTTTTAAAACCTCAAGCTGCTTATGACCTCGTATCAGCGCTGAAGCAATCGATTGATATCCCGATCCACCTGCATACACATGACACAAGTGGAAACGGAATCTATACTTATGCGAAAGCTGCTGAAGCAGGTGTTGATATCGTAGACGTTGCTGTAAGTTCAATGGCAGGTCAAACATCTCAGCCGAGTGCAAATTCACTTTATTACGCGTTAGCTGGTAACGAAAGACAGCCTGAAATGAACATTGATCATGTTAAAGACCTATCCTCATATTGGGAAGATATCAGAAAATATTATTCAGGTTTTGAAAGCAACTCGGCTGCACCAGATCCGGAAGTATATGAGCATGAGATGCCAGGTGGGCAGTTTAGTAATCTACAGCAGCAAGCAAAGGCGGTTGGTCTTGGTGACCGCTGGGATGAAGTCAAACAAATGTATCGTAGAGTGAATGATATGTTTGGCGATGTTGTTAAAGTTACTCCATCATCAAAAGTTGTAGGTGACATGGCGCTGTATATGGTTCAGAACAACTTAACAGAAGATGATGTTTACGATAGAGGAGATTCCTTGGATTTCCCTGACTCTGTTGTAGAATTCTTTCAAGGGTACCTAGGACAGCCGTACGAAGGTTTTCCTAGAGAACTGCAACGTATCATCTTAAAAGGAAGAGAACCTCTGTCAGTGAGGCCAGGAGAGCTTTTAGAGGCTGCTGATTTTAATGACATGAAGGAAACGTTATTCCACAAGATAAATCGCCAAGTAACAAGTTTTGATGTTTTGGCGTATGCATTATATCCAAAGGTATTCTTGGATCGTGAAAAGATGTATTCACAATTCGGTGATATTTCCGTTCTTGATACTCCGACGTTCTTCTATGGAATGAAGCTTGGAGAAGAAATTGAAGTCGAGATCGAACAAGGTAAGACTTTGATCGTGAAGCTCGTTTCAATCGGTGAAGCTCAGAATGATGGATCTAGAGTTCTTTACTTTGAACTTAACGGTCAATCTCGTGAAATCGTTGTAATCGACGAAAGTGCTAAAGTCACGGTATCTGCAAAGCAAAAGGTAGATCCTTCAAATCCTTCACAGATTGGTGCAAGTATGCCAGGAACTGTGATCAAGGTTCTAGTCGAAAAAGGGGAGAAGGTTAAAAAAGGCGATCATCTTATGATAACTGAAGCCATGAAGATGGAGACGACGGTTCAAGCTCCATTTGATGGAACCGTTAAAGAGATTTCCGTTCAAAACGGAGAAGGAATCGCTGCTGGTGATCTTTTAATAGAGTTGATTAAGTAATAATAAAAGGCTGTTTTCGTAAACTTTGTTGCTCTTGGAAGTGTTGATTTCCGTTACAGGCTGCTCGCTTTCCACGGGGCAGGCGGTGAGCCACATTCGTACGTTTCACTCTTAAGTGTCTCACCTGCCCGCCTGTCCCGTAGGAGTCTCGCACCTTCCACTCCAATCAATTGTCAAAGGTGACAAGGAGTTAAAAGCAACATTCATTTAGAAAAGAGCAAATAAAAAAACCAAGGTGCAAAACGTGCACCTTGGTTTTTTTTGATTTACTTTCGATATACGATTAAAGCTAAGTAGCTCAGCGTTCCAAACAAGAAAGAGATGATCAATCCATGCCCAAGGGCTACGAATAAGTTTAAGTTTGAATATACGATCAATGCTCCAGATACACCTTGGAGAATGACAAAAAGTAGAGCGAATTGAAATCCTTTTGTGACTACTTTTTGATCGCTATAGTACTTTCTAGCGTGGTACCAAGCATATACGATCCAAATAAAAAGAACGATAGCAGCAATACGATGCAATAAATGAATACTTGCTTGAGATCCTATTGTTGCGAATATGGTTCCGTTGCACAATGGAAACTCCGGACCACAACCCATACTTGAGCCGGTATGTCTTACGAGTGCACCCGTGTATACAACAGCATACAAATACGCGAATAACCAGTAGATGTTCTTTTTAAATGCGGGTGAGACTTTTGCAATAAAAGGACGATCAGGATCTTCAAAGGAAAGAATCGCTATCAAGAGAACACTTGCGAACGAAACGAGTGAAAAGCCGAAATGAGAAGCAAGAACGGCTGAAGATTGGCTCCAAATTACGGCAGCGGCTCCTAAAAGACCTTGAAGGATAATAAAGAATACAGCTGATCCAGCCAAAATCTTTATTTCTCTTCTATGTGGTTCTCGTCTCCAAGCCCAAATCGCCAGTATGATAACGAGAAGACCAAGCCATGCTGACACAAAACGGTGACTCACTTCAATAATCGTTTCGAGTTTAGGTGCTGTAGGCAAGATTTCTCCATAACAGAGCGGCCACGAGTTACCGCATCCATCACCGGAGCCTGTTTTTGTTACAACAGCTCCCATCAGCAATACGAGCAACATACCTAGTGAAGTAATAATAGAATAAATCTGATAAAATCTTTTCAATTCATTCACCTGCTTTTTTTGTCCTATAACCGTTCACAAATTTGTAATATTTTCAACAAGTATTCCAGGCACTTCCATCGTACAAATAAGATAAGATAGTGTCTATATTAGTCGAAGTATACAAAGCACTTGATTTGTTTTATAATGTTAGAGGACATTTTCTTTATATATCACTATCCTATCATATAGGTAAAACGTTCTACTTTACATATTGTGAACAGATGAAGACATTTTTTTACCGTTGATTTTAGAGTCAAGCCCATATAGAATGAATGAGGGCTTAAATAACAGCAAAAGCAAGATTTGGAACATTTTACTCTAAAAGGAGGTGTATCTGTTGAGCAAAACTCCAACTGCATATGAAGTCGCTAACAAAGTAATGGAACCCGGACCTCTATCTGAAGCGAACCCTACAGGCACCTGGAAGGATTTTTTAACCATCGCGAAGCTCGGAATCGTTATGAGTAACTTGATTACGACATTTGCTGGATTCTTTCTAGCTTTAAAATATAACAATCTTTTATTTTCTGACAAGATTGGTGATCTAGTTCTTTGTATTTTAGGTGCAGCATTAGTTATCGCAGGTGGCTGCTGCTTAAATAACTATATTGATAGAGATATAGACCAGCTGATGGAACGTACGATTGAACGGCCGACAGTTACAGGCAGGATCAGTGCGAATCAAGTTCTTTGGGTAGGTATTATTCTTTCCGCAATCGGAACAGTTATGCTTGCAATGACAACCTTAACGGCAGCAGTAATGGGATTGATTGGACTTTTCGTATATGTCGTTGTTTACACGATGTGGCTTAAACGAACTCATTCTATTAACACGGTAATCGGAGGCATATCTGGGGCGGTACCGCCATTAATCGGCTGGGCAGCTGTAGATGCAAACCTTCATTGGGTTGCTTGGATCTTATTCTTGATCATGTTTTTATGGCAGCCACCACACTTTTTGGCGCTTGCGATGAAACGATGTGAAGATTATCGAAAAGCAGGAATTCCGATGCTTCCTGTTGTATCCGGTTTCGCATTAACGAAACGTCAGATGATCTGGTACGTATCCGCATTACTTCCTGTGTCTCTTTACCTGTTTGAATTTGGTATCGTCTACTTGATCTTGGCTGCTGTGTTAGGAACAGGATGGCTTATTCTAGCATTATCAGGGTTAAAGACAAAGGATGACATGAAGTGGGCTCGTATGATGTTCGTATATTCGTTGAATTATATGACCATTATGTTTGTTGCTATGATCTTAGTGAACATATAGATTTTATACTGGAACAGCGCGATTGTGCTGTTCCTATAATCGCCTTTACATAAAAGGGCTTTCATAAAAAAGTATAGATGAAGGCTTATCGTTTATAGTCACTCTTAAGAGTGAAGTTCCTAGTTGTTTAGAGAAAAGGGTTTTATTGTGTTAGATTTACTTTTGCTATTTCCATTCAAATAACACATTTATTTGAATTGAATAGATAGAACATTCAGTCAAAACAGACTACAACGAGAAAGTGGGGTATATGTAGTGATGAAAAAATGGCTACAAAAAGGGCGTTTTCTTTCCTTATTTGCCATGTTGGCTCTTCTTTTGATGGGGTGCGGAGATCCGACTCTATCAACTTTAATTCCGCAAGGTGAAGTTGCTGACAAACAGTTCCAGCTGATGCTGATCTCTATTAGTATTATGATTCTGGTCCTGGTGGTAGTTTTCGTTCTTTATGCATTCGTATTATTGAAGTTTAGAAAGAGAAAAGGTGACAATTCTACACCTAAGCAAGTGGAAGGTAACCATATGCTTGAATTATTATGGACAGTTATTCCAATTTTATTGCTTATCATTTTAGCTGTACCAACTGTAATGAGAACGTTTGAATTCTCTGCAGATGCAAAACCAGCTTCAAAGAACGAGTTAAGCATTAAGGTTACTGGACACCAATATTGGTGGGAGTTTGAGTATCCGAAAGAAGAATTGATCACTTCTCAGGAATTGGTTCTTCCAGCAGATACGAAAGTACATGTTGAATTATCATCTGCTGATGTTATTCACTCTTTCTGGATTCCTTCACTAGCTGGTAAGACAGACACGAACCCTGGTGATAAAAACAAGAACTACATGTGGTTTGATACGGGAAGTAAGACAGACGTAGTGTACAAAGGGAAATGTGCTGAACTTTGTGGTGCATCCCATGCTTTAATGGACTTTAAAGTAAGAGTTGTTTCTAAAGAAGACTACAAGAACTGGGTTGCGGGCTATAAAGCGGCTGACGACAAATCTTCTGCTAATGCTGATGGACAACAAGTCTTTGAAAAGAACTGTTTATCTTGTCACGCTGTTGGACAAAACGGCGGGAACACAGGACCTAGCTTAACTGGTTTTGGGGATAAAGACCGTGTAGCAGGTATCTTAGAGCATGATAAAGAAAATCTGAAAAAGTGGATCAAGGACCCTCAAGAAGTTAAACCAGGCAACAACATGCCTAAAGTGAATCTTTCTGATGAGGAAATTGATGCCGTTTCAGATTACTTGTTAGGTCTTAAATTGAAATAGTCTTAAGCATTGCAAAAAAGGAGGTTACACCGTGGCAACTCACGAAAGTCACAAAAAGAGAAGTGGGTTAATGGATTGGCTCACTACCGTTGACCATAAAAAGATCGGTATTCTGTATCTTTTAGCTGGTGGCTTCTTCTTCTTAATCGGAGGACTTGAAGCAGTTTTAATGCGTATTCAACTTATGGAACCAGACAGCAAGATTTTTACTGGTGAACTTTATAATCAATTGTTAACGATGCATGGAACAACGATGATCTTCTTGGCAGCCATGCCGATCATTTTTGGTTTCATGAACGCGATCGTTCCTTTACAGTTAGGAGCGCGTGACGTAGCGTTCCCTTATGTAAATGCAGTCGGGTTCTGGTTATTCTTCTTCGGGGGAGTGCTTTTGAACTTAAGTTGGTTCTTAGGCGGTGCTCCTGAAGCTGGATGGACAGCTTATGCACCTCTATCAACGGTAGCAGAAGATACTGGTGTTGATTTCTATGTACTTGGTCTTCAGATTGCCGGAGCAGGTACTCTTGCAGGTGGTATTAACTTCCTTGTAACGATTATCAACATGCGTGCACCTGGTATGACATTCATGCGTATGCCATTGTTCACATGGGCTTCATTTGTTACATCAGGACTTATTCTTTTCGCATTCCCTGCACTTACAGTAGGATTCTTCTTACTAATGTTCGAACGTGTATTTGATGCTAATTTCTTTAATCCAGATATGGGTGGTAACATTTTAATCTGGGAACATATTTTCTGGATCTTTGGTCACCCGGAAGTATATATCTTAATTCTTCCAGCATTCGGTATTATCTCTGAAGTTATTTCTACATTCTCTAATAAGCGTTTGTTCGGTTATAGCGCAATGGTTTTTGCAACCGTACTTATCGGATTCTTAGGATTCATGGTTTGGGTTCACCACATGTTTACTGTTGGTTTAGGACCTGTAGCAAACTCAATCTTCGCTGTAGCAACGATGGCGATCGCGATTCCGACAGGTGTTAAGATCTTCAACTGGATCTTCACGATGTGGGGCGGACAAATTCGTTTCTCGACAGCTATGCTTTTCGCAGTTGGATTCGTACCAACTTTCGTAATGGGTGGAGTAACTGGAGTTATGCTTTCTGTACCTGCTGCTGACTACCAATACCATGACAGTTATTTTGTAGTAGCTCACTTCCACTATGTAATCGTTGGTGGTTTGATTTTAGGATTATTCTCAGGGTTATACTATTGGTACCCTAGAATGTTTAACCGCGTATTGAATGAAACGCTTGGAAAGTGGAACTTCTGGTTGTTCTTTATTGGTTTCCATTTAACGTTCTTCCCTCAACACTGGTTAGGACTAATGGGTATGCCTAGACGTGTTTATACATATATGTCTGGCCAAGATCTTGACGGAGCAAACTTTGTAAGTACGATTGGTGCGATCCTTATGGGTGCAGGAACCATTGTACTTTTAATCAACATCATCATTTCTGCATCATCTAAATATGCAACAACAAAAGATCCATGGGATGGCCGTACTTTAGAGTGGGCTATGCCAGTACCAACACCAGAATACAACTTTGCTCAAACACCACTCGTTCGTGGACTTGATGCACTTTATGTTGAGAAAACAGCTGGAAATGGCGAGATGACACCTGCAGAACCTGTAGGAGAAATTCATATGCCAAATGGATCGATTCTACCGTTTATTTTGTCTTTAGGTATGTTCATTTCTGGTTTCGGTTTTATCTATTCAAACTGGTACGTAGCTGGAGCAGGTCTAGGGCTTGTATTGATCACAATGTTCCTACGTTCTATTATTGATGATCACGGGTATCATATTCATAAAGAAGAAGTTGAAGCAGACATTAAAGGGGGTAGAGCTTAATGAATGCTGGAGAACGTTTAACAGATGCGAATTTCCCTGCTCATCCTGAAAAAGCTACCCTTGAAGGTAAGAATAAATTTTTAGGATTCTGGTTATTCCTTGGTGGAGAAACGGTTTTGTTTGCAACACTTTTCGGAACATATCTTGGTCTTCGAAATATGCATTTAGAAGGCCCTTCTGGGGCAGAACTATTTTCACTGCCATTAGTATTTCTAGCTACAATGCTGCTATTGACTAGCTCACTTACGAGTGTGTATGCAGTACTTTCATTAAAGCAGAACAAAGTACGTTCATTGCAAGGATGGTTCCTTGTAACATTGTTATTAGGTCTTGGATTCTTAGGCCTAGAGATTTATGAGTTCATACATTATGTTCACGAAGGACATACGTTTACCAGCTCTGCGTTTGGTTCAGCTTTCTATACATTAGTTGGTTTCCACGGAGCCCACGTATTGTTTGGTATTCTTTGGATCACAACTTTGTTAGCAAGAAACTGGAACAGAGGGATTACATTATCGAATGCTCCAAAGTATTATTTGTTTGCTCTATATTGGCACTTTGTCGATGTTGTATGGGTATTCATTTTTACCGTTGTTTATCTAATGGGAAAGGTAGGCTAAACTCATGGCTAATCACACACAAAACCCTGAAACTACCGTTCATCGTCACGAAGAGATTCAGCGTAAGCTTGCCTTGAAAGAGGAGCGTAAGCATCATAACGTTTCTTTTGTCATGATGATTCTTTTAACAATCGTTGCATTCTTTGCGATCTGGAGTGACAAGATTAGTGATTCTTTTGCTGTTTTGTTTATCCTAACACTGGCAGTTGTTCAAGTATTTTTCCAGCTATATGTTTGGATGCACTTAAGCCACAAAGGACATGACTTCCCAATTTGGGGAATGGCAAGTGGTATATTGGTTGCAGCTATTACAGTAGCTTCCTTAATGGGACTTATTTGGACATCGTAATCAAGGAAGGGCTGCATCTCGTATGCAGCCCTTTTTATTTGTTACAATATTACGAATTGTCACTATTATTTCGTACAAGTACCAACTATGATTGATATAGTGTTTATGGGTACTTTTATAAAGGAGATGACAGACATGCATCATAATCACCATGTTCATCATACTAGTTTAAGTGATTATAACTGGTACGAGCTTTTTCCGCCTTCTATATACGTTTTAGCAATTATTCTTGCATTCGTTTATTTTCGGTTCGTTGCGCGAGATAAGCAGGGTAAGAAGCTTGCAACAAAATGGCAGCAGACTTCAATGATCGCTTCACTCGTTTTAATGATCATTATAAAAGGTACACCTGTTCAGGTTTTAGGACACAATTATTTATTTAGTGTTCACATGGTACAGATGGCAGTTCTTTATTTAATGATTGCACCTCTTATGATACTCGCGATTCCTGAGGTGAAGTGGAAGGATTGGTTAAGTAAGAAAACGATCCTTACTCGTATTTTCACTTTCCTTACGAAACCGTTGCTTGCGTTGCTTATTTTTAACGCTGTATTTTCTTTGTACCATATTCCTTTAGTGTTTGATGCCGCCGTTTCAAATCCTGTTATCCATTATGGGTATCATGCTTTGTTATTAATAACAGCTTATACGATGTGGTGGCCGGTTCTTTGTCCGGTTAAAGAACTTGATACATTGTCAGATATCAAGAAGATTGGTTACGTTTTTGCGAATGGTGTTTTAATGACTCCAGCTTGTGCGTTGATCATGTTTGCTGATTTCCAACTCTATGAAACGTACAGAAACGTACCACAATTGTTTGAAACGATGACGCCGAAAGAAGATCAGCACGTAGGTGGAGTAACGATGAAAATCTTCCAAGAAATTATCTACGCATTTGTACTCGGTTTAATCTTCACAAGATGGGTGAAAAAAGAGCGACTGCGTGATAAAGCGGACTTGGAGCTAATAAGAAGACAAAATAATCAATTGAAACCAGAATTAAAGTAACCGGCATATTGCGGGTTATTTTTTTTGTGCATAAGTAACTACTTGGGTCCTTGTTCTAATCTAACCACAAGCTCTAAAAAATAAATTCACCTCACGAACGTTAAGATAGGGAGTTACGTAGGTCCACGCCTAGTAAGAGCACAATAATTGCGATGAGAGGTAATAAAATAAGAATAAAAAAAAGAAATTGTACATTGTATGTCGAATAATAAAAGGAAAGCCCAGTAGAAAGGAAAGAAAATCATGAGAATCAGTGCCAGACAAGCAGCTAAAGAATTTATAGAGTCTCATTATCCAAACTGTGATGTTGCCTATTTGGCCGGAAGCGTAGTGAGGGGAGAAGAAACAGAGAGTTCTGATCTAGACATTATCATCATCGATAGTTCTGTTAGTGAATCATATCGAGAATCACTTACTGAATATGATTGGCCTATAGAGGTCTTTGTTCACAATATGTTTACGTACAAACATTTTTTCAAACAGAATATCGATCGGGCTAGACCCTCTCTTCCTCAAATGTGTGCTGAGGGAATCATTCTTCGTGACACAGGACAGGCTTCACGAATTAAGAATGAAGCTCTACAGCTATTAAAAGCAGGGCCAACGCCTTGGAAAACGATTGAAATTGAGCAAGCACGATATTTCTTAACCGATCTATTAAACGATTTGGAAGGGTCAACGAATGTCTTAGAAGATTTATTCATCGTTTCAAAACTCGCTGATCGAACCCATGAATTTGTATTACGTGTTAATGGGCACTGGATCGGAGAAGGAAAATGGATTCTTCGTGCTTTGAAAGAATACAATGAAACTTTTGCAGAACAATTTGCTTCTGTATTTGATGATTATTATTCCAATCGTACCAAATCAAAAGTAATTAGATTTGTTGACGAAGTGATCGCTCCATACGGTGGCAGACTATTTGAAGGTTATTCCTCTCAATCTCCAGAAAGAGCTGCTGAATAAGAAAAAACCCCTCATGATAGAGGGGTTTTCTTAAACGTGCAACTCACTATGAAGGGCTTCAATTAACTTGTTGCATTGATTAACAACGTGTTTTGGAAATACTTCGTCGTACTCTACACCATGTGGGTAATAATGTTTCCCTACATAAGGTGTTCCAAGTTCAACTTTAGCATGTGGTGTTTCTGTTTCTGCTTCAATAACATGGCAAGGGAAACGGAAGTAATAAACGTCACCGTTCGTCATGTCTTCAAATTTGTAGTCATATGTAATACGTTCATAATCCCATTGGCCAGCACGGATCATGCCATGGTTTTCCATCACATGTTCTAAAAGTGAAAACTCAACAACCTTCCCGTTTAAGCCGCTTTCTTCAAATTTCATTGTGAAACCTCCTAGGAATTCAATAAAGAAATAATAATCACTTCTTAATGATATTATGAAAGCGCTAAAGATGCAATCATTGTCAAAAGTGCGCATATTTGTTTTTCTTTCGTAAAGCATAAAGAAGAATAGATTCCCATTCACGAGGAGGTAAGGATTTTGAAAAAGGTAAGTGAAATCATGACAAGGAATGTAGATTATGTAACACCGCTGGACAATGTTTACGAAGTAGCGGTAAAAATGAAGAAGGACAATGTTGGTGTTATTCCAGTTTGTGAGAATGATCAGATTATTGGAGTAATCACGGATCGAGATATTGTCGTTCGAGGAGTTGCTGAGAAACGTCCAGGTTCTACAAAGGTAACAGACGTTATGAGCGATAATCTGTATACAGGTTCTGCAGATATGACAGTTGAAGAAGCAGCAGATCTTATGGCAGATAAACAAATAAGAAGGCTTCCAATCGTAGAGAACAACAAACTTGTAGGGATTATTTCGTTAGGAGATCTATCACTCGCTAAAGAGAGTGACTCTGCTGCTGGACATACCCTTTCTCAGGTTTCTGAGCATAGAGACCACATTCAATAATGATGTTGATGGTTTAAAACAGTTCCATGCCGAGTGGAGCTGTTTTATTTTTGAATCGGTTTATCCAAACACATACCCTCTATGCTAAACTAAGAAGAGAAGAAAGATATAGGGGGAACCATTATGCGAGGATTGGTTACTTTTTTCCTATCCGTTTTTATTTTAATTGGTTTATTTTTTTATGATGTTCTGCCAGAATTTACGGTCGAGAAAGAAAAGCCTGATACAAAAGTAGAATACATAGAAGAAACACTAAAGATTCCTGACGATGCTGTTTCTAACTGGGTAGGTAAAGATATATCTGCATTTAAGGAGCAGTGGGGAGAACCTGAAAGGATTGATCCATCTAGTTATGGCTATGAATGGTATATCTATGGCAACAAGAGTCCAAAAGGGTATCTTCAAGCAGGTGTTGAAAACGGAAAAGTAGTTACTTTGTTTGTTATTGGATCTGACGTGAACACTGCACCATTTACGATCGGAGAGAATTCAAATAAGATCATTCAGAAGTTTCCCATCGAGAGTGACATCACTATTAATGATGGTGAAGATTTTTTTAGATTCGAACTTTCTGAGCAAGAAGTTATGTTACGCCCACTGATTAAATTGAAAGATAACGTTTGGGTACAACTTTATTTTGATAAGTTCACAAACCAGCTCTCTAGTGTTAGGTATACAACTTCAGATGTATTATTAAAACAGAGACCTTATTCAATCGTTTATCGTGGAGATCTTCCTCCGCTCGGACAATTAAGTGAGGATGAACAGAAAAAAGTAGATCAATCTGAAGAACAACAAGTTTTTGAGTTAACGAATATCATACGTCTTAAATACGAGAAAAACCCGCTAGTATGGGATGAAAGAACATCAGAAGTAGCGTTTTTACATTCAAAAGATATGTTGGATCAGCAATATTTTTCCCATGAAAGTAAGGATGGGAGGACGCTTTCTGACAGGCTGCAGCAAAAAGAAGTCAAGTTTTTGCAAGCTGGCGAAAACATAGCAGCAAACTATACGGATGGAATAGCAGCTGTAGAAGGCTGGATGAACAGTGAAGGGCATAGAAAGACACTGTTAAACAATGAATATACTCATTTAGGAGTAGGTGTAGACCAAAAGTATTACACCCAAAATTTTTTGGTACCTATGGAGTAAATAAATGATGTAAGGCTGAACCTTAATGGGTTCAGCCTTTTTTTTGAATAACATTTTGATGAACTTTTGTGTTATTCAGCAAGTTTAAAGAATGTACCCGTAGCCGATGCGATTAACGTACCGTGTTCATTACGCACTTTTCCAACCATACGTACTAATTGTCTGCCATTATGAACGACTTCAGCTCGACATATAAACAACTCTCCAACCCCTGGTGTTACGTAATCCACTTTGAGTTCTACAGTTACGGCCCCTTTTTTGTTACCTGGAACAAGACTAGCCATTGTGCCCATCGCTGTATCTAAAAGTGTTGCTGTTAAGCCGCCATGTAAAATTCCGATCGAATTATTAAGTATAGGTGAATTGGGCATCTCCATTTCTAGCGTATGGTCATTGATCCTAGTTGTTTTAAAATCTAATAAAGAAGCAATGTGTGTCATATGGTTCTTTTCTCTTTTTGTTTTTAAACTGTCTAAGAAAAGTTTCATGACCTGTTGCTCTTGTTCAGTACTGGTTTCAAAGAAATCGTTCCACTCGTCCTTAATATCCAATATTTTTCTCCTTCAATCTTTTTTTATTTTTATTGTACCTTTTTGGGCGGATGAGAATAAAGTAAACAGAATTAACTTTGCACGAAATCTAAAAAATGGGCGCACCAATTTATGGGCACTTATGTATCATATAGTAAACATCATTCGTCAGTGGATGGCTGGGGGTGGATTCTGTGGTAAAGACTGATATCGAAAGTTTCAAGGAGTTCGTTCATAAACATCCTGATTTAATTAAGGAAGTGAAGAAGAATAAGAGGCCTTGGAAAGAAGTCTATCAGGATTGGATTGTTTTGGGAGAAGAACATGAGAGCTGGAATCAGTATGCAAAAGACAAAGAAAATAAACAAGAAGATCGCTCTAAGTCCGATAAGACGAGAACAGAACTTACAGTAGGAGATATTGTTGCTGGTTTAAGTAAACTTCAAATCACTGATGTACAAAAATATTTATCTCAATTTGGTAGTCTAATGGATGCGGTTCAAGAACTATTACAGCAATTTAACAATCAGTCTGACAGACCGAACCAGCTGCCGGAAAATAGAATGAATGATTATCCTTCTTATAGGGATTAAAAGGATGTGTGCGGAGTGCGAAGAGAAATTCTCGAATACTTAAATACAAGACCTGACTTGAAATATTATATAAGAGAAAAGCCAGAGTGGTATAGAAAGTTAAGCAGAAACCCTTTTTCAGTAACAGAGCTGGAAGAGGGTGCGAAAGTGTTTTACGGACGTACCTTTGGGCAAAGAGTAGATCGCTTTCATCAACAGGTACAAAATTTTGGCTTGTTAATGGAGTTAATCTCTGTAATGGGTGATGAAGTAAAGGGCAGTAGTCATCCAGTACCAAATGATTTTCAACCGATGCCAGACTCTCTTAACAACGGTTAAGGCATATTGAGGGATAATAAGTCTGTAAAAGGAAAAAACTACTTCTATAAGGAGTGGTTTTTTTATGAAAATAAGAAATAGACGGATCTATACGGGCGGTCTATTAGTGATCATAGTACTCACACTATTTACGTTAACCAAATTTTTCGAAGGAACTTCAGAGACCAAACTTCAAGAATCTAAAGCCGTCGAGGTATCTGCTTCGTATCCAATAATGGATAAAGACTGGGCGGTCAACTATCATGTGAAAAAGCAGCGAATATATTTTGAAAATATTATTACAAGATTCTCTTTCCAAGGCGGTCTTACGAAAACACCTGGGAATAAGGATGGGTATATTGCTGTTTTTGTAAACAATAAATGGAAGATGAATGCCAATCAATCCATGTTCATATTAAAAAATATGAATCCTGGTAAACACAAGATTACACTGCAGCTGAAGAAAAAGGATGGATCTAATTACGGATTAAAGAAAAATATAGTCGTTCAAGTACGCTAACTCTTCAATTTATGAAGAGTTTTATTTTTTGTTTCAACACTGCCATGCTTTTAAGTCCATTCAATATCCGCTATAATAGATTAGAAACCTCATACCTAAAGGGAGGTGTGACGTATGAGTTTAGACCAAAGTGTATTGCTGGAAGAGTCCTTAGCATTAGCTGAGATGGTTGCTGATTCCAGTGTTGCAATAGCATATAGAAAGTCAAAATATAAGTTAGAGCAAGATGTAGAAGCTCAGAAAATGATTGCTCGTTTCGCCAAAATGAAAGAACAGTATGAAGAAGTACAGCGTTTTGGTAAATATCATCCAGATTTTAATACTGTTTCAACACAAGTTCGTACACTTAAACGAGAGCTTGATTTCCATGAAAATATAGCTCAATTTAAGAAAGCAGAAAAAGAACTTGAAAATTTATTGATGGAATGCAGCAGAATCATTGCATACAGTGTATCTGAGCAGATTAAAGTTCCTACAGGCAATCCTTTCTTTGATGAGAGCTCTTGCAGTGGTGGATGTGGTTCTGGCGGATCTTGTGGTTGTGCTTAAAATCAGTCTCTAAACCGAATGCAGTCAAAACATAAGTTTCCGCAGCAGAACATTTTTTCTTGTGGGACTAAAAAACGCATACGGTACACATGAAGATTTTCTTCTGAGCGTACAAATGTAAGGTTTAATGTTAGCCGTTTCCCTTTCATAGCTTTTACGGCATGTTTTTTTACAGAATCAGTTGAGTGATCGATTGAAAACTGCGAAGAAACCGTTACATAAATGAAAGGGATACCGGCCATCATTTTTTTTTCAACATTCATGATCGAAGGATCTTGTTTCATTGAATTCAAAAAATGTTTCCAAACGTTGTTTAAGTCCAATCTACATCACATCCTATTGAGGAGTATTCGTTGATTTTTTCAATTTAAGTAAATAAAAGGGGCTTTAATTATGATAGGTAATCGTCGTGGGCTATCTGTTTTTCTCCACTCATTAAAGTTTTCAAAACAGTTAAGACGCTATGGTAATGTACATTATGTTTCTAGAAGGTTAAAATATGCTGTTCTGTACTGTGATGGAAACAAAATAGACGAGATCGCAGCAAAGCTTGAATCATTGCATTTTGTAAAAGAAGTAAAAAGGTCTCATAAACAAGAGATCAAGACAGAATATGAAAGTAAAATCGTTGATAAAGCAAAAGAGTATGACTATAAGATGGGGATTTAAAAGACAGGCTGCTAATAAAAATAGCTGCCTGTTTTCTTTATGTTATTCTGCAACTATGTTAATGGTGGGATCAGGTAGTTTAAGCGAAGAATCCCTGTTAAATAGTGAAAAAAGAGTTCTGTTTCAGCAAAATCGGTTGATGGCTTTACGTCAAACGTTATAACTTCTTTATTTAGTTGAGCAGCTTTTGCCTCGAATAAATCAATTCGTTTAGAAGGATAGGGTACTCCTTCTCGGCAAATGTATAGCGGCTGGAATTTCCCCTCTGAAGCTGGGTGAAGTACAGCAACTAGAGACGCATACATTCTATCTTCTTTCTTAACTTTTAGACATAATAACTGTGAAACACGGTCTTTGTTCGTTTCCATAATCTCTAGGAGTTCGTAAAGATCTGAATACCCTTCTCCAAGCTCAATAAATCTTTGAATCATCATTCAATCCCCTTTCTATAAAACAATGTAGCACAATCACCTGTGAGCTTAAAGAGCTTTTAAGCATGAAAAAAAACCTGCAGCAAAAACTGCAGGTTGCCTTTAAAACAAAATCACTTCTGTTTAAAGGCGATGGGAGAGGAGAAACCGGATGAAGAACTTATGGGGAGTAAGTCTTCTCCGCGGTTGGCAACAACATCGTTCGTTGATGTTGTTATAAATAGTATGACCGCATTTAATTTGCCTTATACTTATAAGAAAAAGATTTGATGTTTGATTACAGGAATACTTGTGATAGGATAAGTAAGGGAAAACGGATAAAGAATTGAGTGAAGAACGTGAGAGTAATAGCTGGAGAATGTAAAGGAAGACCACTTAAAGCTGTTCCAGGTATGAACACTAGACCGACAACGGATAAGATCAAAGAATCCATCTTTAACATGATCGGTCCTTTTTTTGATGGAGGAACAGGACTTGACTTATATGGCGGAAGCGGTGGCCTGGGTTTAGAAGCATTAAGCCGAGGCATGGAGCACTTCATTTTCATTGACAAAGATCAAAAGGCCATACATACGATCAAAGAGAATATCAAACAATGCAACTACGAAGACAAAACAGAAGTCTTCCGAAATGATGCAAAAAGAGCATTGAAAGCGCTTCATAAAAGAGAAGTGCAATTTGATATGATTTTCCTTGATCCTCCTTATGCGAAACAGATGTTATTAAAAGATATGGAAGAGATTGATAAGCTTGAACTTCTCTCTCCAGAAGGAAGTATAGTGACTGAACATGGTACAGATGTAACGCTACCCGAGGAGATCGGAAACTTTTATCAGGTCAGACAGGAAACGTACGGAAAAACAACTACAATAACAATCTACAAACGCGATTAACATAAAGTATGAGGTGAAGAATATGCCAACAACTGCAGTCTGTCCTGGTAGCTTTGATCCCGTAACTCGTGGTCATCTGGACATTATTAAACGTGGAGCAACAGTATTTGATGAAGTAATTGTAGTAGTAGCAAATAATCAAAGTAAAGACCCTTTGTTTACAGTTGATGAGAGAATCTTGCTCCTAAAGGAAGTTACGAAACAGTTTCCTAATGTAAAAGTAGACTCGTTTAACGGCCTATTGATCGATTACGTAAAGAATATTGGAGCAAATGTTATTCTTAGAGGCCTTCGTGCTGTATCAGATTTTGAATACGAGATGAAGATCGCTTCCATCAACAAAAAATTAGATGATCAAGTAGAAACATTCTTTATGATGACAAACAATCAATACTCTTTCCTAAGTTCGAGCATCGTTAAAGAAGCAGCAAAGTATCATGCGAATGTTTCAGATCTTGTTCCTGAAGTTGTAGAAGAAGCTTTAAAAGAAAAATACAACAGCCCCCGTTAAGTGCGGAGGCTGTTTTTTTTCATAAGGTTTCTATTCCATATGAGTATTGAGATAATCAAGAATCCAAGGGTTACATAATGGCTATGCATAAGGGCTAACATACCAAACTCACTAATGTGTACGGTTTTCTCTGTAAGAAATGCAAATGCTGGAGCAGTAGTACTTTTAACGTGATACAAATAAGGGAATACTAAAAGACAAATGATCGCAGATAAAAAACCGTGAAGTATTCTTGCGAAAAAGAAAGGTTTGAACTTGATATCTGTATCTGCAAGGATACTAGCAACTTGTGCTTGTACGGAAAAACCGCTAAAAGCCAAAATGAAACTTACGATGACAGCTTGTTGTAAAATGGGTGATTGTGCGAGACTTGTTAAATTACTTCCCAATGTAATCTCGAAGATTCCTTTTATAAGAGGAAGACTTAATTGTTCAGATAGCGAAAGCATGATAAATAAATAATTGATAAAGCTTGAGAGAAGTTCTGCCACGTGAAGAAGATCCATCATCTTACTTAGTACAGAGAAGAGGATAATGAACCCACCAATCATAAGCAATGTCTTTGTTGATTGTTGCACAGCATCTCCAAGAAGCTGTCCGATTGGGCGGTTGTCTGCTAGTCTAGCTTCATGCATATGCTTAAACGCGTTGGTTAATCCTTTGCCTCTATAACGTACTTCCTTTTCCACGGGTTCTTTTTTCCAACCATGAAACCTCATGATAAGTCCAACGAAAAAATTGCCCACATAGTGACTTACTGCGAGAACGATGCCGAGAGCGGCGTTATGAAAAAAGCCTACTGCAATTGCGCTGAACATGAATAACGGGTTTGAACAATTCGTAAAAGATACGAGGCGTTCTGCTTCTATGGTCGTGATCTGCTTTTGGTGCCATAATCGTGCAGTTAGCTTTGCACCAGCAGGAAATCCTGAAGAAATGCCCATTGCCCAAACGAATCCCCCTGCGCCAGGTACGCGGAAAAGCGGTCTCATTAGAGGTTCAAACAATACACCTATAAGATGTACGACGCCAAAACCCATCAATACCTCTGATAATATAAAAAAGGGCATTAAGGATGGGAAAACAACGTCCCACCACATTTTCAAACCGTTGACTGATGCCATGTAGGTTTCTTTTGGGTATATTATTATTGATATTGCTATGATAATTGCCGATGCTGACAATAAAAGTGTTTTGAAATAGGCTTTGTTCATAAGGGGAGTGCTCCTCTCGCAAAATTACACTATACTTACTTGTCCTCATCCTTATTTATACGTATAGCCTTACTCTTTAGACCATATGTTAAAAAAAGACGGTGCTTCTAAAGGAGGAGCAAAGGATGAAAGAACCGAAAATCGGACTTGCTCTAGGATCTGGTGGTGCTAGAGGATTTGCTCATCTTGGTGTTGTTAAAGCAATAAGAGATGCAGGGATACCAATAGATATGGTAGCTGGGAGCAGCATGGGAGCTTTAGTCGGTGCTATGGTAAGTATGGGACATAGCGATGAAAATCTTTACCGTATGGCAACGCTCTTCAAACGCAAATATTATATGGATTATACGGTCCCTAAGATGGGATTTATTACAGGAAAGAAAATCAAAGAACTCGTGAGGCTTCTCACCAAACAAAAGCATATTGAACAAACAGACATTCCTTTGGCGATCGTAGCAACAGATCTTCTGCTTGGAGAAAAAGTGGTTTTCAGAACCGGTCCTATTGCAGATGCAGTTCGTGCTAGCATCTCGATCCCTGGAATATTAGTGCCAGAAAAGATAGATGGAAAACTCTTAGTGGACGGTGGGGTCATCGATCGAGTACCTGTTTCAGTGGCAAGAGAGATGGGAGCGGACCTTGTAATCGCAGTAGATATCTCTCATTTTAAAGCAGAACTTCAAGTTTCATCTATTTTTGATGTTATCATTCAGAGCATTGATATCATGCAGCGCGAAATGGTCCGCTGGCATGAAATTTCAGCTGATATTATGATCCGTCCAATGGTTGAACAGTTCAGTTCTACAGCATTTAAAGATGTTAATGATATAATCGCTATAGGAGAAGAAGCAGGAAGAAAACAGATACCAAAAATACTAGAAAAGATCAACAACTGGAAGGAGTCTATGCATGACCACTGAAAAAACAGCGAAACGAAAAAATTTTTTCTCGAAAAATAAATTCATTATTCTTTTTTTGTTGGTGTTTGCTTTTATAGCATTCTATCCACTCCCTTACTACATTACCTCTCCTGGAGATGCCAGGGTATTAGATCCCATCATTAGCGTAGAGGGAGGAGACCAAGATAAGGGAGAGTTTATGCTGACAACAGTGTCGGTAGGAACAGCAAACATTCCGCAATACATATGGGCAAAGCTAAGTGATTATCGTGAAGTCATTCCTGCTGATCAGATCAGAGGAGAAGATGAGACGGATGAAGAGTACAACCAAAGACAACTTCAGATGATGGAAGATTCACAGCATGCTGCTACGATAGTAGCTTATCAAGAGGCAGGAAAAAAAGTAGACATTGAATACCATGGTGTTTATGTTACGGGAATTATGTCTGGAATGCCTGCAGAAAAAAAGTTAAAAGTTGGAGATAAAATTATTGCTGTTGACCGTAATCCGGTTATGGAAACAAAGAAACTTCTTGATACACTCGCTCCGAAAAAAGCAGGAGATGAGGTAGACTTAACCATACTACGTGGCGATAAAAAATTGAATGTGAACTTAAATATTGAGGAGTTTCCAAAGAAGTATATTCAAGATCAAGGACCAAAAGCCGGTCTTGGTATCACCTCTCCTGTCGCAGATGTTTCAATCGTAACAGATCCGAAAGTGAAAATTGATACCTCGCAGATCGGAGGACCATCAGCTGGGTTGATGTTTACGTTAGAAATTATGGATCAGCTAACGCCAGATGATCTTACACATGGAAAGAAGATTGCAGGAACCGGAACGATGGACCTTCAAAAGAATGTAGGACCGATCGGCGGTATACAACAAAAAATTGTAGCAGCTGATGAAGCTGGGGCGGAGATCTTTTTTGCTCCTGTTGATGGAGATAACTACAGTGATGCGGTAAAGGCTCAAAAGGATATAGGCTCTAAGATGAAGGTTGTACCAGTTAAAACATTGAACGATGCACTGGATTATTTGAAAAAATTGTAGACAAAAAGGATGCAGTGGCCAGAATTGGCTTTTCTGCATCCTTTTTTAGCTCGTCGGAGCGGCTGCTAAGCACGCTACGACGAGCGCCATACGAAAAATACGAGCGCTCGCCCCCGAAAACTAGCTTCTCAATCATTTCACCATTACTGGCGGAGTATTAAATTCTTCTTTCTCAGCTCGTATAATATTCCGAGATGCCCCTTGAGCATATACTAAAGATGTCTTCGCTTCCATCCTCAATCCAGCAAAATCATGCTTAGAGACAGTAGTAACGAGAGGAAGGTCTAATGACTTTTTCACAGATCCTAGGTAATCCCTTCCTATACCTGTCATTCCTAACACGCGAATGTATGAGGGAGGGGAGTCTAGAATGGCCAACATCTCTTCTTTTTGGACCTTATTTAAAACGTGTGTACACGCGCGTTGCAGTCTTGTCCATGTATAACGCTTAGTCTTTATATGTTTCATGAAAGTTTCAAAAGAGTCAGATCTCTTCATTGCCTCAATCATCCTATACTCTAAACCCTCTTCAACTTCATAATAACGGTTTATTTCACTGGGACTTGTAGATAATAGTTGATAACGAAGAAGAGGATAAAAGCGTTCCCAATTCATTAAAGTACCTTTATCGCTTCGTTCTTCAGCTAACAACTCAAATGTGTAGCTTGGCATATAAGGTGCTGCTTGTTTGGTATCACTTGTGAAAATAGCTTCTCTAATTGCTGTTGCGCTCGCAATGTTACCTTTACCTAGCATTACATCATGGTAATTAGCATTTTTTCTCTTTATCGTAACCGGTGTAATTTGAGAACCTAACTCACGGCTGGCTCTTACATATTCAAAACCTAAGATGTTATTCGGTTTACTGAGATCGAGAGCTAATGGAATATCAAGTGATTCATATGCTCGTGAAGCAGCTGAAGGATAGGATAGCCCATTGCTCATGAATGTACGAACTAGTTCTTGATAGGTTTCCTGTTGAGCATTTACCGATTCATGAGTCTTGTTGAAAAGTTCAGCATCCCCAGATTCACTTCCAAAGCAAAATGACTCTGCACCAAGAGATTGCAGCAAAAAAATGCTACCAAATGCAAAACGAGGCGCATGGCTAGTAGCAAAAGAATAAGGAAGTTCAATAACGAGATCTGCTCCACCTAAAAGAGCCATCTTTGTCCTTTTCCACTTTGACAAAAGAGCAGGTTCTCCTCGTTGAAGGAAATTACCGCTCATCACGGCGATAATACAATCAGCACCTGTAGCTTTTTTCGTTTCTTGTAAATGATAATAATGCCCATTATGAAACGGATTATATTCAACAACAACACCAGTTGCTTTCAACTGTTCCACTTCCTTTTAAACGTTCGATTATACTTGTTTACATTGTACTAAAAAGAGTTTAGAATCAAAAGTATCAGTGTAAAGATAAAATATTGACATTTTATTTGATGACCGATATAATTACTACTGTTGCCTTGAGGTGATAAAGACATGAAATGGTCACTACAAGAAATTAAAAATTTTTACCGTAAACCGTTAACGTTTGAACAAAATGTTGATGCGAGCGGAGTGATGGAAAAAGACCCGGAGATCAGAAGCGTTGATCCTGTTCACGTAGAAGGACATGCAGATGTAACTCAGCAAAAAGCCACTTTTTACTTAAACATAAAAGGAAAAATGGTGTTGCCATGTGCCAACACATTGGTAGATGTGGAATTTCCATTCTCGGTAAAAACGACGGAAATTTTTATTTTCGATCCGAACTATACGGAATACGAAGATGAAGAGAGCCTTCACAAAGTCGAAGGACATTACGTTGACCTTCTCCCTGTCATCGAAGAGCATATTTTGCTTGAAAAACCGTTGAAAATTACGGCTGCTGATGTGACAGACAGTCCCGCTCCTAAGGAAGGAAAAGGATGGAAGAGGGTTACGGATGAAGACATGAAAAACCGGATTGATCCGCGTTTGGAAGGTCTGGCTAAATTTTTTGACGAAGACAAAAAGTGAAAGAATAGGTTATAATGATTCTTTCTAGAACCTTTAAGGAGGTGGATACAAATGGCAGTACCTTTTCGCAGAACTTCTCAAACTCGCCAAGCGAAGCGTCGTACACACTACAAGCTTTCCATGCCTGGTATGGTAAAGTGTCCACAGTGCGGAGAATACAAGTTATCTCACCGCGTTTGCCGTGAGTGTGGATCTTACAAAGGAAAAGAAGTAGTTAGCAAGTAATGAAAAGCAGGGAGCTATAGGCTTCCTGTTTTTTCATATACATAAATAAAGCGTTTTCTTTTGTATCGGAGGTGTAGATAGTGAACGAGCAACCTGTTTTATGGGAAAAAAAGAATGGAATAGGGTGGATAACTTTAAATCGCCCTACAGTACGTAATGCTATAAATTACGATGTGATGAAGGATTTATCAACTCTTTTAAACTTGGCAAAAAAGGACGAAGAGGTAAAAGTTCTTATCATAACGGGATCAGGTACAAAAGCGTTTTGTTCTGGAGGAGACCTTAGTGCTTTTCATTCATTAAAGACTGAAGAACAAGCGTACGGTATGTTATCAAAAATGGGAAACATCCTTCTTGATTTATTCTTTTTTCCTAAACCCACTGTAGCTCTTTTAAACGGATCAGCAGTTGGAGGCGGATGCGAAATTGCATCCGCGTGTGATATTAGACTTGCTCGTGCAGAGGCGAAAGTGGGGTTTATTCAAGGGCGTTTAGGCATCTCAACGGGTTGGGGAGGGGGAACATACCTCTTAGAAAGAATCAACCTAATGAGAGCAATGGATCTCTTATACAGCTCCACTCCTGTGACAGCTAAGCAAAGCATGGATTACGGATTTATCCAATACGTCATTAAAGGAAACAGCTTGAAAGAAACAGAACGCTATGTAAGCAGGTTTACATCTCAACCTCTTGGCGTCATCGAGTCTTATAAAGCTCTTCAGCTTGAAAGATTAGATAAGGAAAAGATAAAACAGAGCGTTCAAAATGAGATTCAACGATGTGCAAAGTTATGGGCGTCAGATGAACATCATAAAAGAGTAGAGGCATTCTTAAAAAAATAAGTTTTCCCCATTTTAGTAGAATAAAAAGTCTATCTTATCTAGCACTAGCATATTCATATTACAAACCACTAAAATGGGGGGATCTAAATGACAAATTTGCGCCAGGATGCCTGGACAAAAGATGAAGATGCTATTCTTGCTGAGGTAACTCTTCGACATATTCGAGAGGGAAGTACACAGCTCGTTGCTTTTGAAGAGGTAGGAGAGAAATTAACGAGAACACCTGCAGCCTGTGGATTCCGGTGGAACTCACTCATTCGTAAGCAATATGATAAAGCAATAACTGAGGCTAAAAAAGTGCGCAAAGAGCGAAATAAACGAAAAGTTAAACAGTTTGCTTCAACCATTGAAAATCATAAAGAAGAATCACTTCACATTGAGCATTCCAATAACGCGAAAAATGGTACGCCTCTCTCTTTAAATGACATCATATTGTATTTGCAGCAACTTCAAGCTGAAAAGCCTGTTTCAAAGAACTTAGAAGCTGAAAATCAAGCATTACTGTTGAAGCTTCAGAACCTTAAGAAGGAAAACGGAACGCTGAAAAGTAAACTTAGCAAAGTGAATAAAGAATATGAAACCGTATACCGTGATTATAAAGATGTATTGCAGATCATGGACAGAGCGAGGAAGTTAGTAGAAGTTCCTGTTAGAAATTAAAAAAAAGATGGCAGACGCCATCTTTTTATTTTTTATGCAAGGCGTTGTTCACTTACGCCTGTTGGATACCAAACATATGGATTCTGACCACGGTCACGATCTTGATTGTATGTGACAGCTTCAAAGCCCATCTTCTCCCAAAAACCGCCAGATTGTTGTCTGCCATTCGTCTTGATCGGAAGGCGGAACGTTTTTGCGAACTCTACTAAAGCTTTTCCTAAACCTTTTGTCTGATGATGAGGCAATACTTCTAGTTTCCAAAGTTCTAAATAATCTTGTGGAGGATCAAAATATTGATCAAAAGCAGCTTCGATCTGATACAAGCTCATTCGTGCTACTAGTTTATCGCCATAATAAATTCCGTAGAACGGAGACTCACTGTCGTTTTCGATCATATTCTCCTGAAGGTCCTCAAGCATCGACAATTCTTGTACTCCATATTCTTTGAACTGCTTAAATTCTTCAAGTGTTTTATAGTTAACTAATAATTTTTTAACTTCATACTTTAACATATGTTCTCCCCCAGTCTTTCTGTACTTTTCTCTATAGTTATAGTATATACTAATTATGCGAAAAATTCTTTAAAAATAAAATATTCGTTTAGTTTACGCTTACAAAAAGGATTTTTTGGTTTTTATGTCGAAAAAGGTAATGTTGACAACAGGAAGGAGGATGAACATGGAAAAAATATTAATCGCTAATCGTGGTGAAATCGCACTGCGAATTATTCAAACGTGTAAGGAAATGGACATTCAAACGGTTGCAGTATATTCTGAAGCAGACAAAGACCTCCCTTTTGTAAAAGCTGCGGATGAGGCGGTACATATTGGTGAACCTCCGGTGGCGAAATCCTATCTGCAGAGTGACGTAATCCTAGAAGTCGCTCTGAAACATGAGGTAGACGCTATCCATCCAGGTTATGGATTATTATCTGAGAATGATGAGTTTGCCAAAAAGATAGAGAAAGCTGGAATAGCATTCATAGGTCCCGCGCCTCAAACCATCGAGTGGATGGGCGATAAGATCATGGCAAGAAAAACGATGCAGCAAGCGGGTGTTCCAATCGTACCTGGAACGATCGAGCCTATCGAAGATGTTGAAGAAGGTGTAAAACTTGCCGAACAGATCGGTTATCCAGTAATGCTTAAAGCTAGCAGCGGTGGTGGCGGAATCGGAATGGTAAAATGCGATAACAATGAAGATCTTCGTAAACATTTTGTCTCATCTCAAGAGCGCGCAAAGAACTACTTTGGATCTGGCAGAATGTTTATCGAGAAATGTATCGAAAATGCTAGACATATTGAAGTTCAAATCATGGGTGATACACATGGAAACATCGTTCATCTTTTTGAACGAGATTGCAGTGTTCAGCGAAGAAATCAAAAAGTAGTCGAAGAATCACCATCACCATTCTTAACAGAAAGCCTTCGTTCTAAAATTACTGATTCGGCTGTTAAAGCAGCAGAAGCAGTAAACTATGTGAATGCGGGAACCGTTGAATTTGTCGTAAGTGAAAACGGAGATTTTTATTTCTTAGAGATGAACACAAGACTTCAAGTTGAGCATCCCGTTACAGAGAGCATTACAGGACTTGATCTAGTAAGATGGCAGATTCAAGTAGCTAGAGGCGAAAAGCTTCCATTGACTCAAGAGGAAATCATGAGTAAAGGCCATGCGATAGAGTTTAGACTTTATGCAGAAGATCCAATCACTTTCTTCCCGTCACCTGGTAAGATTGAAAAACTTATTTGGCCAAGTACTGAGAATGTAAGGATCGATTCAGGTTATGAAAGTGGAAATGCTGTCACACCTTTTTATGATCCTATGATCGCGAAAATAATTGTAAGCGATTCCAATCGTGAAGGATGTATCAAGAATGCGGTTGAATTCTTTGACAAGCTAGAGGTAAGCGGACTGAAAACGAACACACCGCTCTTTCAAATGATCTTGAAAGAAGAGGATTTTATAAAAGGTGATTATACCACTAGCTATTTGAGTAAGAGAAAAGTTTCAAAACCATAATTAGACAAAAGGAGAGAGAGAAATGAAAGAAATTACAGCATCTATGGCAGGCACAGTTTGGCAAGTATTGGTGAGTGAAGGCGATGAAGTAGCAGCAGGGCAAACGGTTATTATCTTAGAATCTATGAAAATGGAAATACCCGTTGACGCTGTTGATGCAGGGACGGTAGAAAACATTAAATTTGCATCTGGTGACTTTGTGAATGAGGGCGATGTTCTCGTTACACTTAAATAAATTTAACATGCAAACAATCTGAACGAGCGCTCACTCTCTTGAAGGAGGTATATCATGGTAGCAAAATTAGAAAACCAATTAAAAGAAAAAATCGACCAGATTGAAGCTGGTGGTCCGCAGAAATATCATGAGAAGAACAGTTCTCAAAATAAGATGTTCGTTCGTGACCGACTAAGACTTCTTTTTGACAATGGTGAATACAGCGTAGAGGATGCTAAATTTGCGAACAATCAAGCAGGAGACCTACCAGCAGATGGAGTTGTAACTGCGATAGGAAAACTTGGCGGAAAAACGGTCTGTGTAATGGCCAATGATTCGACTGTTAAAGCGGGATCTTGGGGAGCAAGAACAGTTGAAAAAATCATTCGTATACAGGAGACCGCACAAAAGTTGAAAGTTCCGATGCTTTACCTTGTCGATTCAGCAGGTGCTAGAATAACCGATCAGATCGACATGTTTCCGAACCGCCGTGGAGCGGGTAAGATTTTTTACAATCAAGTAAAAATGTCTGGGATGATTCCTCAAGTTTGTATTCTCTTTGGTCCATCAGCGGCAGGTGGAGCATATATACCTGCTTTTTGTGATATCGTGATCATGGTCGATCAAAATGCATCCATGTATTTAGGAAGTCCACGAATGGCTGAAAAAGTAATTGGAGAAAAAGTGACTCTTGAAGAAATGGGCGGAGCAAGAATGCATTGTTCTGTTAGTGGATGCGGGGATGTTCTAGCAGTGGATGAAACAGAAGCCATTGAAGAAGCGAAGAGATATTTGTCTTATTTCCCGAGTAACTATAAATTAAAAGCTCCTGAAGTTGATGCTATCGCTCCTAAAGAGGGAAGAGAGTTGGAAGCGATCGTACCAGAAAATCAAAATGTGCCGTTTGATATGTATGAATTTATTGATGGACTTATTGATGAGGGTAGTTTTTTTGAGATGAAAAAGCTATTCGCTCAAGAGATCGTGACAGGTTTTGGACGTATTGAGGGAAAACCAGTTGGAATTATTGCGAATCAGCCTAAAGTAAAAGGCGGCGTCTTGTTTGTTGATTCTGCTGATAAAGCGGCACGTTTTATCACACTTTGTGATGCATTCTCAATTCCTCTTCTTTTCTTATCAGATGTTCCAGGCTTTATGATCGGAACGAAAGTAGAAAGAGCTGGAATTATACGTCATGGAGCAAAGTTAATTGCGGCGATGAGTGATGTAACTGTACCGAAGATCTCAGTGATCGTCCGAAAAGCATATGGAGCTGGTTTATATGCGATGGCAGGTCCTGCATTTGAACCTGATTGTTGTATTGCGTTGCCTACGGCTCAGATCGCGGTTATGGGACCAGAAGCAGCTGTAAACGCTGTGTATTCTAATAAGATTAATGAGATTGAAGATGTAAAAGAGCGGATTCAATTTGTTCAGCAAAAGCAACAAGAATATAAAGAGCATATTGATATTTATAAGCTAGCGTCTGAAATGATCATTGATGATATCGTTTCACCTTCAGCCTTAAGAGACGAACTTAAAAACAGATTTGCATTTTACGAAAACAAAGAAATGGTATTCAGTGAGCGAAAGCATCCTGTTTATCCTGTTTAATAGGATTGAACCTCCCGTACTTGGGAGGTTTTTTTAGTATGATTTAGAATATGATAAGATCGAGTTATACATTAAAGAGGTGAGCCTTATAATGAAAATAAGTGTCATTGGCGGTGGGGCAATCGGGTTATTAGTTTCCTATTTTTTAAAACAAAATGGGAAAGAACCTGTTATTTATACAAGAAGCTTAGCTCAAGCAGAAGCGCTCAGAAGGTCTGGACTGACATACAGAGGTTTGAATGGTTCGGAGACAACTGTAATGGTCGATGCGAAGTCTTTTGCTGAATATACGGGTGAAGAATCTTCATGCATTATCGCAGTTAAACAAACAGCGATGAACGAATTAATGGGGTTGATCAGTTACAGAGAAGTTTCCTTTCTCTTTTTACAAAATGGAATTAGTCATCTATCTTTTTTAAAAAGCATGCCACAGAAACAAATAAGTATTGGTGTTGTTGAACACGGAGCGATTAAGAAAGATTTTTCCACAGTTCATCATCTCGGAGAAGGCAGGATTAAACTTTCTTCCTATAGAGGGGATTCTGAGCAGACATGGAGCAAACTTCTTCATTCAAGCCGTTTTCCTACTTTAATAGAAGAAGACTGGGAACCGATGGTTTATGAAAAACTAATAATGAATGCATCCATCAATCCACTTACAGCATTGTTAAGAATAACAAATGGAGAACTATTAACAAATTCACATGCATTCTTCATAATGAAAGAACTATTTGAAGAAACGATTTCTGTTTTAAATATGACAGAACAGCGCGAAGTGTTATGGAAGGAATTGTTAGTCCTGTGCAGAAATACTTCATTAAACCGATCCTCTATGTTAAAGAGTGTAGAGAGCGGTAAGCAAACTGAAATAGAGAGTATTACGGGTGAAATTATTAAGCGAGGGATTGAATTGAAGATCCAAACCCCTTATTCTCGTTTTGCATATGAAGCAATCAATGCATTGGATTGGAGAGGATGAATGATTGGCTAGTATTGTAGGTGCGATTATTGCTACATTAATAACCGTTCCTTATATTGTTTTTTTTCTTGTAAATAAGAGTATGCTAAAGCTTACAAAAAAAAGAAGAAAGGCCTTTAAGGCGGGTGTTGATTGTACAACGTTATTTTTATTTTTAGCCATTGAAAGAATGACTATGGAAATTTGGGGCCAATCTTATTATTGGATTCTTCTATTAATGTTCCTATTCGGCTGTTTACTTTTTACATATGTGATCTGGAAGAATGATTTGGATCTGTCTATCGGAAAAATACTTAGGTTAAATTGGCGTTTGCAGTTCCTTGTTCTGTCAATCGGTTACTTTTCATTGATGACATATGGAATCATTTCACGTATTTTGGACATTTAGAGCATATTTTTTATGTTCTTCATTCGTTCTTTGCTATACTCGTTAAGGATGTAATTGATACGTAGAAAGGAAGTTCATAAATGAGACTGGAGGAAATGCAGCTTCATACATCGCCTTTTTTAGAAGGGTACTCCAACGGAGATGAGGAGGTTGTCCGTTTTTTTGATTACAAATCTCCCTATGATAAACATGAATGGACAAAAAGACAACAGGAATTGAAGCGTTATTCGTTTCCTAGAAAGGGTCTTACCGATTATCTGACTTCTTATAATCAAAGAATTGGTTCCTCGGCCACAACAATAAAAAATATACAAAAACTGAATGCGGAAAATAGTTTAGCTGTCGTTGGCGGACAACAAGCGGGACTTCTAACCGGACCACTTTTAGTGATCTACAAGTGCATCAGTACCATTCAACTAGCCAAGCAAGCTGAAAAAGAATTAAATATTCCCGTAGTACCAATATTTTGGATAGCTGGTGAAGATCATGATATGGATGAGATCAATCATGTTATGGTTCCAAAGAATAACACTGCTAAAAAAGTTTCATTAAAGTCAGCAAGCAGTGTGAAATCTTCTGCCTCCTTATGGGAATGGAACAGAGAAGAAGTTCGACCCTGGTTAAAGGAAGTATTTCGCTCCTTTGGTGAGACAGCTTATACAAGCGACCTACTCGCAGAGACGGAACGTATTTTGAACGAATCAGATTCTATCGTTACTTTTTTTGCAAAACTTCTTTCTAAATGGTTTTCTGAAGAAGGCTTAATCGTATTGGATTCTGGAGATCCTGGATTTAAAAAACTGCAATCCACGATGTTAAAAGAGATGATTGTTCATAACAGTGAGATTGATAATGCTTTTAATGTTCAAACGGAAGAGCTGTGCAGAAGTGGATATTCAGCGCCGATAGAAGTTCAAGAAAACAATGCTCATCTCTTTTATACGAAGAATCAGGAACGAATATTATTATATCGTGATCAAAATGGATTTTCCTCTAAAGAGAAAGATTTCACGATCTCTGAATCAGAACTTCTTGAAGAAGCGATTAAACACCCAGAAAAATTCAGCAATAATGTAGTGACACGTCCTTTGATGCAAGAGTTTCTACTACCCGTGTTATCGTTTGTTGCTGGACCAGGTGAGATTGCCTATTGGGCTGCACTTGGAAAGGTTTTCAGCCAATTTAATAGAATGATGCCTATATTGACACCGAGGCTATCTTTTACTCTCGTAACAGCTGGAGTAAACGAGTTGCTCCATTCAAAAAAATTAACGGTGAAACAAGTTTTAGAGAATGGAACGGATGGTTATAAACGTGAGTGGTTTGCTTCAAACCGCCCAATCGAAACTTTTGAAACCGTTCAATCAGTAAAAGCAGAATTCACCGCTTCATATGAAAAGTTGATAAAGTTAGCAGAAGATATAGATTCAAAGCTTCTTCCCGTTGCTGATCAAAATATGAAAAGAATCTTATCAGAGATCGACTATATGGAGAATAAGTTAGAACAACGTGTTCGAAAAAAGGTAAAAGAACCACTTGCCGAATTTGATGAGATCATGCTCCAATTAAAACCAACTGGGATCTTGCAAGAAAGGGTTTGGAACATCTATCAATTCGTAAATGAAGAAGGCTCTTATCTGGTGAACAAACTTGTACAATACCCTTATCAATTCAATGGAAAACATAAGATTGTATACGTATAAAAACGATAAAATATTTTAGAAAAAATCCTGTCCTACAGCAGGATTTTTTTTTTTGTACACGAATAATACTTGTAGTGGTGAAAAGTGGAGCGTTGTGGTAGATTTAGGGGAGAAAGTGGGGTGATCATATGTTCATGGGAGAGTATCAGCACAGCATCGACGAAAAAGGACGTATGATCATCCCCTCCAAATTTCGTGAAGAACTAGGCACAGAGTTTATTTTAACTCGCGGGTTGGATCAATGTGTATTCGGATATCCTTTAAATGAGTGGAAAGTCATCGAAGATAAACTGAAGAGTTTGCCGTTCACTAAAAAGGACGCACGTGCATTTACTCGTTTTTTCTTTTCTGGAGCTGCTGAATGTCAGCTAGATAAACAGGGAAGAGTGAACATTGCATCTCCGCTCAGAGACTATGCAAAACTAGAAAAGGATTGCGTAGTGATAGGTGTGTCGAATAGAATTGAAATTTGGAGTAAATCAATTTGGGAAGAATACTTCTCAAAATCAGAAGACTCATTTGGAGAAATTGCAGAAAGTCTGATGGACTTTGATTTATAACCTTTAAGTTTATTGCAGAGAGGAATTTTCCATGTTTGACCATATAACCGTTTTAAAACAAGAATCAGTAGATGCTTTACACGTGAGACCAGATGGAATTTATGTTGATTGTACGTTAGGTGGCGCAGGTCATAGTGCACTTATTCTGTCTCAATTAGAAACTGGCCATCTATATGCATTTGATCAAGATGACATAGCTATTGAAAACGCCCGTCAGGTACTAAAGGAACATGAAGGAAAGTATACGATTATTCGCAGCAATTTCCGTCATCTTAAAGAAGAGCTTTCTAAACGTGGCATACATAAAGTGGATGGCATCCTTTTTGATTTAGGTGTATCATCTCCGCAACTAGATGAAGCGGATAGAGGGTTTAGCTATCAGCATGACGCTGAACTTGATATGCGAATGGATCAATCAAGTGATCTTACAGCTAAAGAAGTTGTGAATGAATGGACGTTCAATGAGTTGATGAAGATCATCTCAAGATATGGCGAAGAAAAATTCGCTAAACAGATCGCTAGAAAGATTGAAGCGGCCCGTGAGAAAAAAGAAATTCAAACAACTGGCGAACTTGTCGAAATAATAAAGGATGCTATACCTGCTCCTGCAAGAAGAACAGGCGGCCATCCTGCAAAACGGACATTCCAAGCCATTCGTATCGCTGTAAATGATGAATTGAACGCT
The DNA here is from genome assembly GCF_016401385.1 of Fictibacillus halophilus. Classification (NCBI taxonomy): domain Bacteria; kingdom Bacillati; phylum Bacillota; class Bacilli; order Caryophanales; family Fictibacillaceae; genus Fictibacillus; species Fictibacillus halophilus. The sequence continues at coordinate 986,887 of NZ_JAEACF010000001.1, forward strand.
TTTGAAGATGCCCTGCAAGATTCCATTGAACTATTGGCAGTCGGTGGTAGGATTGCGGTTATCACATTTCATTCTTTAGAAGATCGTGCGTGTAAAAATATACTAAAAAAAGCAAGCACAGGTCCGGAACTCCCTCCAGGACTGCCGGTTATACCAGAAGAATACAAACCAGAATTAAAACTCATTACGAGAAAACCAATCGTACCTACAGACAATGAGCTTGAAGAAAACAGAAGATCACGCTCAGCGAAATTGAGGGTCGCGGAAAAACAAAAATAGAGAGGAGAGCTAAAGTGAGCAATTTAGCCTATCAAGTTCAAAAACAACAAGTACAGTTACAGCCAGAAAGAAACCCGAAACCGGTACAGCAACCATCCCGAAAAATATTTACAAAAGGTGAAGTCGTATTGTGGGGAGCTATGGGGGTCGTCTTAATTGCCGGATTGATTTGGCTCATTTCTCTATACGCGTCTGTTTATCAGGCAACTGCTGAAGTTGAGAGTATTCAAAAAGACCTTACTGCTGAAACAAAGATCGTTGAAGATTACCACCTTCAAGTAACAGAACTAAGCAATCCAGAACGCATCATGAAGTTGGCAAAGGAACAAGGATTCATCTTTGACGATAAGAACGTAAAAGTGGTTCAGGACTAAAAAGCAGGTGTTGTTATGAAATTAAAAAGAAAAAACGTTGGAGCAGGTATTCTGATGGTTGTGTTTACCGTGCTCTTTTTTGTATTAACGAGTAAATTCTTTCTCGTGGCTTCTTCTCAATCAGCAGAAGGGGTAGACCTAATAGAATACGGTAAAAGAAAATGGTTGAAGAGTGATGTTTTAGACGCGAAGCGAGGCACGATGTTTGATCGGAACGGAGAAGTAATAGCCCAAGATATTCCATCCTACAGCGTGATAGCCATTCTTGATAAAAAGTATCCAAACCATATAAAAGACCCAGAGAAAGCTGCAGAAAAACTTTCAAAAGTATTAGATTCTGACAAAGAAGACCTAGAAGAACTTTTGAGTAAAGAAGGCAGGTTTCAAGTAGAGATTCCTTCTGGAAGAAAAGTCTCATATCGAAAAAAAGAACAGATTGAAAAGATGAAGATTCCTGGCGTTGATTTTTTGAGAGAATCTAGACGATATTATCCTAACCAGAGCTTTGCGGCTCATGTATTAGGGTACACAGGAAATGGTGAACAAGGTGTTCAGACCGGACTGATGGGCCTTGAAAAATCGCTAGACAAGTATTTGAAAGAAAAGGATGGCAAGATCTCATTTGTCGGTGATGCGTTCAGTCGGGCAATTCCAGCAAATAAAGAATCAATCACACCACCAAAACATGGCCAAGATATCTATTTAACACTTGATGAAAAGATTCAGCTATATCTAGATGAAGCGGTGCAAGAAGCTGCTAAGAAATATAAACCAGAAAAGATAACCGGAATTGTTGCTGATCCGAAAACAGGAAGAATTCTCGCGATGAGTAATTCACCTAGTTTTAATCCGAACGATAAGGATATAAAAAACTATACGAACTTTGCTGTCTCTTATCCATTTGAACCTGGGTCTACAATGAAAATCTTTACTTTGGCAGCTGCCATTGAAGAAGGTAAATATAATGGTAATGAAGTGTTCCAATCTGGTTCGTATAAGCTTCCGAACATCGGAAGACCGATCTACGATCATAATAAAAGAGGATGGGGACCGATTACTTATAACGAAGGAGTTCAAAATTCTTCTAACGTTGCCTTCTCAAAACTTGTACGTGAAAAGCTAGGTTATGAGAAATATAGAAGTTATCTCTCAAAATTCGGTTTAGATCAAAAGACGAATATTGACCTGCCGAATGAAAAGAGCGGATCGATTCTTTATAACTATGAGATAGAGAAAGTAACGACTGCGTTCGGACAAGGAACAACGATCACGCCGATTCAACAGATTCAAGCCGCGACAGCTATTGCAAACGGCGGTAAGATGATGAAGCCATACGTGATCGACAAGATCATGGACCCAGAAACGAAGAAGACAGTGCTATCAAATGAGCCGAAAATAGCAGGTAAGCCGATTTCTGAAGAAACTTCGAAACAAGTTCGAGACATTTTAGAAACAGTAGTTACAGACGGAACGGGTAAACCCTATATGATTGACGGTTATAGTGTAGCTGGAAAGACTGGAACGGCACAGATTGTAGGAAAAGACGGAAAGTACATCTCTGGGTGGGGAGAAAACGTGTTCTCTTTCTTGGGAATGGCTCCTAAAGATGATCCTAAACTGTTAGTCTATGTAGCTGTTGAACGTCCTAAGGTAGAGTTTCCTGAGATGGGTTCTACACCTGTAGCTAACATTTTTACAAGTGTTATGAAAAGTGGGCTGCAATATTTAAACATTCAGCCCGAAGCCAAAGTGAATGATAAGTCCTCTAAAGTAAAGAAATCGTACGGTAAAGAATTACCAGATTACACCGGTCAGTCTGCCGAGAAGGCAAAAAGTGACTTAGAAAAACTTGGCATGCAAGTTTCCGTCATCGGTTCAGGGAATGATATAACTAACCAGGAACCTTATGAAGGTGCTTATGTGATGAAAGGTGAAAGAGTCATCTTGAGAACGTCTGGTGATGCAAAGATGCCTGATGTTAAAGACTGGTCTTACATGGATATATTAAGAATCAGTAAACTTCTTGGATTGAAAGAAACCATTACAGGAAGCGGATTTGCAGTAAAGCAAAGCATTAAACCTGGAAACCCAGTAAAAGAAGGAGATTTCTTTGTTGTTCAACTAGAACCTCCTAAAGTAACAGAATCAGAAACAGATTCTGAAGAAGAAGAGAACGTTGAAGAAACAGGATCTACAGAAGAACAGTCTCAAGATGAAGATTTGCCAGTAACAGACTAAATGTTCTAGGCGCTTGTGTACAAGCATATATTTGAAACGAGACATACAAGGGAGGTATTGTGTGTGCGAGTTTCGAATGTAACTGTACGCAGGCGCTTAATTTTTGTTCTTGTTTTTGGAATAGCTTTCTTTTTTGTCATTTCAGTTAGACTCGGATACGTTCAATTTGTGCTTGGAGATATGTTGACTGATCAAGCCCTTGATTCTTGGAGCAGAGACATTCCATTCGAACCTAAAAGAGGGAAGATTCTAGATCGTAATGACGTGGTACTCGCTACAAATATTAGTGCTCCGACCGTTTTTGTCGTTCCAAGACAAATCAAGGAACCTAATGAAACTGCTGAAAAGTTGGCTGCTTTGTTAAATATATCTAAAACAGAAGTATACCAAAGGCTCACTAAGAAAGCCTCTATCGTTAGAATTGATAATGGAGGACGAAAGATCAGTAATACGAAAGCAAAAGAAGTTGAAGCATTGAATCTACCTGGTGTTTTTGTTGCAGAAGATAGTAAGAGACATTACCCGTATGGATCTTATCTTTCTCATGTGTTAGGTTTTGCAGGAATTGACAGTCAAGGACTTACAGGTCTAGAACTGTATTATGATGAACAGCTAAATGGTGAAAAAGGTCATATATCCTTCTTCTCAGATGCAAGGGGACGAAGAATGCCATCGTTATCGGACAAGTATGAAAAACCGAAAGATGGATATGACCTAAGATTAACGACAGATTCACGCGTTCAAACGATTATCGAAAGAGAGCTCGATATCGCACAAGCCACTTATGACCCTGATGGGGCAATCGCTATAGCGATGAATCCGAATACTGGAGAAATTCTAGGTATGAGCTCACGACCAGATTTTGACCCAGAAGAGTACAAGCGTGTTTCACCAGAAGTCTACAATCGAAATCTACCAGTTTGGGCACAATATGAACCGGGTTCTACTTTCAAAATTATCACGCTTGCTGCTGCACTCGAAGAAGATAAAGTTGATCTAGATAAGGACCATTTTCACGATCCGGGATCAATCGAAGTTGCAGGGAGGAAGCTTAAATGCTGGAAAGCAGGAGGGCATGGCAGTCAAACCTTTTTAGAGGGAGTTCAAAACTCTTGCAACCCTGGGTTCGTAATCCTAGGTCAACGTTTAGGTAAAGATAAACTTTTTGAATATATTAAAGACTTTGGATTTGGAGAAAAGACAGGTGTTGATTTGGCTGGTGAAGGTAGAGGAATCTTATTCTCTTTAGATCGTGTTGGTCCGCTTGAACTTGCAACAACTGCTTTCGGACAAGGTGTTTCTGTTACTCCGATTCAACAAGTAGCTGCAGTGTCTGCGGCCGTAAACGGAGGTTATCTATACGAACCATATATAGCTAAAGAATTAGTTGACCCCATCACAGGAAAAGTAGTTAGTAAGCAGACACCAAAACTTAAAAGAAAAGTGATCTCTGAAAAAACGTCTAAGGAAGTAAGGCGAGCACTAGAAAGTGTTGTAGCTCAAGGTACGGGTAAGAATGCATTCGTTGATGGTTATCGGGTCGGAGGGAAAACGGGGACAGCTCAAAAGGCTGAAGGTGGCGTCTATTTAAAGAACAACCATATCGTCTCCTTTATTGGGATGGCTCCTGCTAATAACCCGGAGATCGTTGTGTACGTAGCAATAGATAATCCAAAAGAAACCCTTCAGTTTGGTGGAATTGTGGCAGCGCCAATCGTAGGTAATATTATAGAAGACAGTCTCTCTGCCATGGGTGTTAAAAAGCAAAAAGATCAGATAGAAAAAGAGAAAACATGGCTCGATGCTCCGGAAATAGTCGTTCCAGATCTAGTTGGAAAACAAACGAAAGAGTTAACGAATCTGTTGTATAATCTTAAAATAGAAACTTCCGGAAAAGGGAATTACATTGTACAGCAAGCTCCTAAAGCTGGCGTTAAGCTAGAAGCTGGCAAGACGATTCGTTTATTTTTGGGTGACAAAAAAGAAGTGGAAGATTAAAATAAAGAATGTACACATAGCCAAGCGCGGAATCTTGCTTGGCTTATTTTCTTTAAAGATGCATATAAAACGCTCTTTTATAGAATGATGGTACTTTTGGCGTACTTATATATAAGCCACATAAGATATCACAAAAAAAGACCCTTTCTATGAGCTGCAACATATGCGAACTACGCTTTTTTAAAATATATGCTTAACGATGATTAGAGGAGAGATCAGGATTAATGGAATTAAAAGAACTGCTTACATATTTAGTGAACTATGAAATGGATATCCAAGCCAATCCTGAAATTACCTCCATTGAAATGGATTCCAGGAAAGCTGGGGAAGGCTGTCTTTTTGTATGTATGGAAGGACTTCTGTTTGACGGACATGATTTTGCACAAACAGTTGCTAATAATGGTGCTGCTGCTATTTTAGCTGAGAAGGATATTGATGTTAACATTCCTGTTATTAAAGTGAAAAACACAAAAAAAGCTCTTGCGGTATTAGCGGATGCCTTTTATGGCCATCCTTCGCAAAAACTCCATTTGATTGGAATCACTGGTACGAATGGGAAGACGACAACGTCACATCTTATTGAAAAAGTTTTAAGAGATGCTGGGAAAAGTACTGGAATGATCGGCACGATCGAAATGAAAATAAAAGATCAGAGCTTTAAGGTAGCTAATACTACACCTGATTCATTATTTTTGCAGAATGCCTTTTATCAAATGACCGAAGAAAAAGTTGAGGCGGCTGTAATGGAAGTCTCTTCGCATGCTCTCGTTCAAGGAAGAGTATGGGGATGTGACTTTGATATCGCTGTTTTTACAAACCTGACACAAGATCATTTGGACTACCATAAAAATATGGAAGAATACCAGTATGCAAAGAGTCTTCTGTTTTCTCAAATGGGTAATACTTATAACAAATCAGATCGTAAAGTGGCTGTGCTTAATAGTGACGACCCAGCTTCAAAGATGTTTGAAAGGGTAACTTCCGCACAGGTTGTTTCTTATGGAATTGATACTGATAGCGACGTTCGTGCAACCAATATAACGATTGGAGCTCAAGGCACTACGTTTACTCTGCATACACCGATAGGTTCAAGAGATGTTACATTGAAGCTTATAGGAAAGTTTTCTGTTTATAATGTGCTCGCAGCAACAACGGCTTGTTTGTTATCTGGATTAGATCTGGATACAATTCTTACAAGTCTAAAGGATGTAAATGGAGTTTCTGGCAGATTCGAACCTGTAATAGCAGGTCAAGACTATACCGTTATCGTTGATTACGCTCACACGCCGGATAGTTTAGAGAACGTGTTACGAACCATTAAAGAATTCGCTACAGGAAAAGTAACGGCAATCGTTGGGTGTGGTGGTGACCGTGATAAGACGAAGCGGCCACTGATGGCAGGAATTGCTGCAAACTTAGCTGATCATGCCATCTTCACAAGTGATAATCCAAGAACAGAAGATCCTCTTCAAATCTTGAAAGATATGGAAGAGGGCGTGGATGAAGGGAATTATGTGACCATCCCTGACCGTAAAAAAGCCATTGAACATGCGGTCGAACAGGCTAGCGCAAACGATGTTATACTTATAGCCGGAAAAGGGCACGAAACATATCAAATCATTGGGAAAGACATACTCGAATTCGATGATAGAGTCGTTGCAAGGGAAGCAATTAAGGCGGTGAAAAAATGAAATTAGATTTTAAAGAACTGGTCTCATTAGCAGACCGTACGAGTGGGAAATATGAAAACCTTATATTAGAAGGTGTTTCAAAAGATACAAGACATAAAAGTGAGAATGCTCTTTATTTACCGATAGCTGGCGAGCGCTTTGATGGTCATGATTTTTTACTGAATGCCATTCAGCAAGGATGCACAGCTACGGTCTGGCAAGAAGGAAAAGATCTTCCAGACGGATTACCGGAGGATTTTCCTATTCTATACACAACAGACACTGTGACCTTTTTACAAGAAATATCGAAATATTATTTGAAAAAGGTTAATCCTGTTGTTGTAGCTGTAACGGGTAGTAACGGGAAAACAACGACAAAAGATATGATAGAAAGTGTTTCTTCTGAAAACTTTAAGACATTTAAAACGCAAGGGAATTACAACAATCACATTGGAATGCCCTTGACCATTCTAGCGATGGAAGAAAATACAGAAGTATTAATTCTAGAAATGGGTATGAGTGATTATGGTGAGATATCTCTTCTAAGTAAGATCGCAGAGCCAGATGTTGCTGTTATTACGAATATCGGTGAAAGTCATCTTGAACAATTAGGTAGTCGTGAAGGAATTGCTAAAGCGAAGCTTGAGATTGCAGATGGTTTAAAACAAGGCGGGTTGTTTATCATCGATGGAGATGAACCGCTTCTTTCACATGTAAAAGGTGAGAACGTGTTACAAGTAGGTTTCGGTGATTCAAATACACTAAAGTTATCTAACCTTAAGACAGATGTAAATGGCGTGACGTTTTCATTAGAAGAAGGCACAACTGTGTATCGCATACCAATGTTAGGCCGTCATAATATCAAAAATGCAGCATATGCCATTGCAGTAGGGCATTATTTGAATATAGAGGAAAATAAGATTCTTGAAGGACTTGAGAGCCTTAAAGTTACATCCATGCGTCTTGAAATGAAAAGCGGTAAGAAGGATACACTTCTTATCAACGACGCCTATAATGCGAGTCCAACTAGTATGATCGCAGCTTTAGATACACTTGCTGAACTGAAGGATTATTCTAACAAGGTAGCAGTTCTTGGAGATATGTATGAATTAGGCTCAAATGAGGAAGAGATGCATCGAAACATAGCTAACCATGTGGCTGACACGATTTCTCATGTGATATGTGTAGGGCAAAAAGGTGCTTGGATTGCAGATGAACTAAAGAAACAAAAACGCAAAGACCTTGAGGTTATTCAATGTCTGACAAAAGAAGAAGCGGAAGAACCAATTACTAAATTATTATCGAAAGACACTGCTATTCTTTTTAAAGCATCAAGAGGGATGGTACTAGAAACCCTTGTCTCGAAATTTGTAGAAGAAGAACAGGAGTCGAAAAAATGATTGAGCAAGTCTTATTATTTACATTAGTTGCATCCTTCTTAATCGCGGTATTAAGTTCGCCGTTTTTTATCCCGTTATTAAGAAGATTAAAATTTGGGCAGAGCATACGTGACGAAGGCCCAAAATCTCACCAAAAGAAGCAAGGAACACCTACTATGGGCGGGATTGTAATCGTCTTAGCCCTTGTCATCGCAACCTATGCAATGACTGCGAAGTTTTTTGCAGTTACTGCTGAAACCCATTTGCTTATCCTCGTTACTTTAGGATACGGACTTATTGGATTTTTAGATGATTTTATTAAAGTAGTAAAGAAACGAAATCTCGGCTTAACATCGAAACAAAAATTAATAGGTCAATTGATCATTGCGGCTCTTTTCTTCATTGGTTTAAGAGCGATTGATTTTTCAACGGAAATTTCGGTTCCTGGAACAGATTTTTCGTTTGATCTAGGATGGTTTTATCCAGTTTTAGTGGTATTCATGTTAATCGGTGCTTCAAACGCGGTTAACCTTACAGATGGTTTGGATGGATTGTTGGCAGGAACAGCGGCTATTGCCTTTGGTGCATTTGCAGTGTTATCTTCTACCATTCTCCAATTTGAAGCTGCTATTTTTTGTGTGGCTGTGGTTGGTGCTGTACTTGGCTTTTTAGTTTTTAATGCACACCCAGCGAAAGTTTTTATGGGAGACACAGGCTCACTCGCGCTAGGAGGCGCGATTAGTGCGGTTGCGATACTAACGAAGCTTGAGATCTTACTTGTTATTATTGGTGGAGTATTTGTAATCGAAACGCTTTCTGTCATGATACAAGTAGCTTCATTTAAATTAACTCGTAAACGTGTGTTTAAGATGAGTCCGCTTCATCATCATTATGAACTGTCAGGCTGGAGTGAATGGCGCATTGTTGTTACATTTTGGCTTGTAGGATTGGTATTTGCGGCATTAGGAATTTATTTAGAGGTGTGGGTATAGATGAAGGACACTACATTTTTTAAAGACAAGAAGATTTTAATCGTAGGATTAGCTAAGAGCGGTTTTGCTGGTGCAAAACTGCTTCATTCGTTCGGGGCACATTTAACGGTGAACGACAAAAGCCCTAGAGAAGGAAATGTGGAAGCGGAAAAACTTGAGGAGCTTGGGATTAAAGTAGTTTGTGGAGATCATCCGTTGACATTACTAGAACACGAGTTGGACTTCATCGTGAAAAATCCAGGAATTCCGTATCAGAACCCTTTGATCGCTGAAGCTGTTAAGCGAAACATTCCTGTTTATACAGAAGTGGAAATCGCAGGTATGATTTCAGACGCATCGATTATTGCGATTACAGGCTCAAATGGTAAGACAACTACGACTACCCTTATCGGTGATATGTTAAAAAACAGTGATAAGACACCAATTGTAGCTGGGAATATAGGCACTGTGTTCTCGGAGGTTGCTGCGGAGTCTACAGAGAAAGATATATTAGTAGCTGAACTTTCTAGCTTTCAGTTAATGGGAACAGAGCGATTTAAGCCACAGATTGCAGTTTTTCTGAACCTATTTGAAGCACATTTAGATTATCACGGTTCTCTTGATGAATACGGAAGAGCTAAAGCAAAGATCACTGAGAATCAAGATTTCTCTGATTATGTGATCTATAACGCCGATGATGAACGTGTATCCCATTTAATGAAGGATTCTAAAGCTCAACACATTCCTTTTTCTGTGACGAAAAAGTTTGAAAGCGGAGTTTATGTTGAAGAAGGTGCAATTTATTTTCAGGAGCAAAAAGTTATTGATCTGAATGAAATCGTATTACCAGGCAAACACAACCTTTCAAACATTATGGCAGCTGTAGCTGCATCGTTATTAGCAGGTGCAACTCTAAAACAAATACATCAAGTTCTAACTACGTTTCCTGGAGTTAAACACCGTTTGCAGTATGTGGGAGACTTTAACGGCCGGCGTTTTTACAACGACTCGAAAGCCACAAATATATTAGCAACGAATGCAGCGTTGTCTGCATTTGAACAACCAGTAGTCTTACTAGCTGGTGGACTTGATCGAGGGAATTCTTTCGATGATTTACTTCCGTCACTAAAAAATGTAAAAGCAATCGTTACTTTTGGTCAAACAGCAGATAAATTAGCTGAAACTGCGAAACAGGCAGGAATAGAAACGATAAAACGTGCTGATAATGTGGAAGATGCTGTCCCCCTTGCGTACAGTCTATCGGACGCAGAAGACGTTATCTTGTTATCCCCTGCATGTGCAAGCTGGGATCAATATAAGACTTTCGAACAAAGAGGGGACATGTTTATCAACTCTGTGCATAAACTTAAATAAGGTTTGTACAAATAAGAAGAGTTGAGGTGTTTCCCATTGCCTGCAACGAGATCAACCCCTGATATTATAATGATCATAGTTACGCTTATGTTGTTATCGATCGGCATAATAATGGTTTATAGCGCGAGTGCAGATTTAGGTCTATACAAGTTTGATGATGCGTTCTTTTTTGCCAAGCGACAATTGTTATTTGCCGGTGTTGGTATTGCAGCGATGTTTTTTATCATGAACATCAATTACATGACGTGGAGAGTCTGGTCAAAGATTCTTCTGATTATTTGTTTTGTATTATTAATCGCTGTTCTTATCCCAGGTATTGGTATGGTTCGAGGCGGTGCAAGAAGTTGGATTGGTGTAGGTGCTTTTTCTATACAGCCGTCTGAATTTATGAAACTAGCCATGATTACTTTCCTAGCTAAGTATTTATCAGAGCATCAAAAAAAGATCACTTCTCTTAAAAAAGGTTTAGTGCCTACTCTCGGATTAGTGATGATCGCTTTTGGAATGATCATGCTTCAACCAGATTTAGGAACTGGAGCTGTGATGGTAGGAACAAGTATCGTGATGGTTTTTGTTGCAGGTGCGCGTATCTCTCATTTTGTAGGAATGGCTTTAATCGGTCTTATCGGACTTGCGGGATTAATTATTTCTGCTCCTTATCGAATCAAGAGGATTACTTCTTTTCTCGATCCTTGGAGTGATCCTTTAGGAAGTGGATTTCAAATTATCCAATCTCTCTATTCACTCGGACCTGGTGGTTTACTTGGATTAGGTTTAGGGCAGAGTAGGCAAAAATTCGGTTACCTACCTGAGCCGCAAACGGATTTTATATTTGCGATCCTCTCAGAGGAGCTAGGTTTTATCGGTGCTGTTTTTGTATTAATCCTGTTTAGTCTTCTCTTATGGCGTGGAATCAGAATTGCTTTAGGAGCCCCAGATCTATTCGGTAGCTTTCTAGCGATAGGAATTATAGGGATGGTCGCAATACAGGTGATGATTAATATCGGAGTTGTAACAGGTTTGATGCCTGTAACTGGAATAACACTTCCATTTTTAAGTTATGGAGGATCTTCATTAACTCTGATGCTCGCGTCTATTGGAGTAATCCTCAATATTAGCCGGTATTCAAGGTATTAATACTTGAGTTTCAAAGGAAATTCTCTTATTCTAAACATAGCGATTTAAAGACGTTACCCTGTCAATTATGGCAGGGTAACTTCTTTTTCTGAAGTTATATTCAAAAGATTGTTGCTTATAAAATGTATTAAACCATCATTGAAAAGTTGATTGGAGTGCAAGGATGCGAGACTCCTGCGGGACAGGCGGGCAGGTGAGACACTTATACGAGAATCGTACGAATGTGGCTCACCGCCTGCCCCGCGGAAAGCGAGCATCCTGGAGCGGAAATCAACTACCTTCAAGAGCATCAAGTGGTTTTCTTTTAAAATAAGTAACAAAAAGAGTAATTCATTCGAATACTTCTTTGTCGATGTTTAAGGACAATGAAAACATGGAAAAGATTAACGCATAGCATATAAATAGAACGATGCGTACGAACGTAGGGGGTTTTTAATTATGTATAGCCAATTAGCTGAGAAATTAAAAAGTGAAGATCTAGGGACTGTCCTTGTAAATGAGCCATTAAAAAATCATACCACCTTAAAAATTGGAGGACCAGCTGATCTTTTTTATGAACCGAAAGATATTGAAAGTCTGAAAAAAGCATTAGGTTATATAAAAGAAGCGAACGCACCGATACGAGCAATCGGGAGAGGGTCTAACCTCCTTGTTGCAGATGGAGGAATCGAAGGGGTTGTCATCAAGGTAGGGGAGGGGATCAACCACCTTGAAAAAAATGATAACACCATAAGAGTTGGTGGGGGATATTCGCTTATTCCACTTGCCACTTTAATGTCACGTGAGGCTTATACGGGCCTTGAATTTGCTGCAGGTATTCCAGGATCAGTTGGCGGCGCTGTTTTCATGAATGCAGGAGCACATGGATCAGATATGTCAAAGATCGTTGAAAAAGCTTTGATTTTATTACCGGATGGTGAGCTTACTTGGCTTTCTAACGAAGAACTGAATTTCTCTTATCGTACTTCTGTCCTTCAAGAGACAGGTGGAATCTGTGTGGAAGTCATCCTCGTTTTGGATAAGGGCGATAAAGAAACCATCATGGCAGAGCTTAAGAAGAATAAAGATTATCGCAGAAACACTCAGCCATGGAACTATCCATGCTGTGGAAGTGTGTTCCGTAATCCGCTGCCTAATTATGCAGGACACCTCATTGAGACATCAGGGCTTAAAGGGACTCAAGTAGGTGGTGCACAAGTTTCTGAGATGCACGCTAATTTTATTGTGAATACTGGAGATGCAAAAGCAAAAGACGTGCTGGATCTTATCAGCTATATACAAAAAACAATTAAAGAAAAGCATGGTGTCGAGCTTCATACAGAAGTTGAGATCATTGGTAGAAATGATTAACAAAAAATTGGATAAATAGTGCTGAATTGCGGCTTATCCGTGCTATAATACAAAGAACAAGAAAAAATTAACTTTTGACGTTTCAAAACGAACCATACATTTCGTTATCTTCTGACAGTTGGACTGTTATCAGTACCTTTTGAAGACTTGGCGTCTATCTGCCAAGTTCTTTTATTTCTGTCAACCGTTAATGTTTCTTGTACTAACTTATAAAACGGAGGAAGAGGATGGACAAGGTAAAGGTTGTCAAGATTGAGGACCGAATTCCGAAGCTGAAAGAACATCGAAAACAAAAAGCAAATCGTCGTCTTATTTATTACTTGTCCTTTTTCTTCCTGTTATTGTTGGTCGTCGTTTATTTTCAATCTGATCTTAGTCATGTGAAGAAAATTACCGTCTCAGGCAACTATTTTGTAACCGACAATGAGATTCTCGAAAAAAGTAAAATTTCTACAAAGACAAAGTATTTAAATGTATCTGAGGATGAAATTATGGAGCGGCTCGAGCGTATCTCAGAGGTTAGTTCCGTTTCAATCCAAAAAAAATTTTTTAACCAAGTAGTCATCAAAGTGAGTGAATTTCAACGAGTCGGGTATTTCAGAAAAGAGAATGTATACTACCCGATGCTTCAGAACGGCAAGATGTTAGATCCCTTAAAGAAAAATGAGAGACCTGTAAATGCTCCTGTAATCGTCAGCTGGAAGGACCCAGAACAATTAGAGATGATGGCACAGGAACTGCAAAAGCTGCCTGAAGGGATCATTCATCGTATATCTGAGATCACACATACGCCTTCATCCAACAGCTCGAATCAACTAACGTTGTTTATGACGGATGGAAACAAAGTGGTTACAACGATCTCAAAGTTCTCAGAAAGGCTGACAGCTTATCCGTCTTTAGTAAGCGAGTTAAAGCCTGATGAAAAGGGCACGTTCTATTTAGGAATCAGCACACGTTTTGAACGATACAACCAAGTGGAGGAAAGTAATGAGCAAAATTAAAGGGACGCATCTTTTCCTATCTTTAATCCTTCTCGTTACTGGGTTCATATTATCTTTCTCCTATCAGAGAGCACAGATCGAAAAGCAAAATGTTGTGCAGAACAATGAATGGAAAAAAGAAGATTCATTGCGAAGCCAAATATTAAATCTTCAAAAAGCGAATAGAGAATTAGCAGGCGATCTTCAAAGTCTGCAGCAAAATGTTGAGAAGAAAGAAAATAAGCTGGCAGATCAAGAGGAGATATCTTCTAAACTAGTAGAAGATTTAAAAGAGCTCAGAATGGTAGTAGGAAACGTAAAAGTGAAAGGGGAGGGGGTAGAAGTTACTCTTCAAGACTCCTCCTATATACCGGAAGGGGAGAACCCTAACGATTATATCGTCCATGAAGAACATATAAGAAGTGTCATTGACGAACTTCACGTATCAGGCGCAGAAGCAATTGCGATAAACGGTCAAAGGATCTCTCATGATACGTATATCGCTTGTATCGGTCCTGTCGTTTCTGTGGATGGTAATCAATATCCTGCACCCTTTGTTATTACAGCAATCGGGAATTCCACAACCCTAGAGAAATCTTTGAATCTCTATATCGTCGATAAAATTGTCAATGACGGTGTAGAAGTAAGAGTGGAGCAAGAAAGCGCGATCGAGATGGAGCCATTTATTACAGAAGAGGGATGAGTTAGTTGAAAGAAAGACAATTCATGTTTGCAACAATTGCCCTCATACTTGGCGGAATGCTGGCGATCCAATTTGAGACCACAAACAATCCTGTTGTTCGGGACACTAGAGATTTATGGGAATTAAGAGCTGATTTGGAAAAAGAAAAACAGCGTCAGCAGGAGCTTAATGAGGAATTTGAACGTTATAGTGAACTCCTAAACCAATATAAAGGTGACGGAAAAGACGAAAAAATCCAAGCAATGGAAAAAGCGCTAAGGGATTTAAAAAAACAGGCAGGATTAACAACGATTAGCGGACAAGGAATCGTAATAACGATCGAACCTTTTAATGAAGAGCTAATTGGAGTAGATCAACCTGTTCCAAAAATAGATCCTGATATGCTTAGAAGACTTGTAAATGAATTAAATCGATACGATGCAAATGAGATCAGTATAGATGGACAACGTGTTGTATCTAAAACCCCGATCCGGGAAGTGAATGGAAACATCTACATAAACAATGAGCCTGTTTCTTCATTTCCGATTGAAATCAGAGTTTTGGCAAAAGACAATGAAAAACTTCATCAGAAGATCATTGCTTCACCAGCTGTTGAGGAGTTTATCCGAGAAAATTTTCTCGTCGAATCTGAACAAACAGCTAAAGTTATTTTGCCAGCTTTCGATAAAGATATGAAGGTGAAGTTTATGAAACCGGCAAAGGAGGAAACGTAAGATGTGGTTGCCGGTACTTGGACTGTTATTAGGTCTACTATTAGGTTTCATGTCTGATATCCGGGTCCCTCCAGAATATGCAAATTATTTATCAATCGCTGTCTTAGCTGCACTTGATACTTTATTCGGTGGTATACGTGCACATCTTCAAGGCAGTTTTGAAGATAAAGTGTTCATTACAGGTTTTTTCTTTAACATTTTATTGGCTGCAGGGCTCGCGTACTTAGGGGTACATCTTGGTGTTGACCTGTATCTAGCTGCAATTTTTGCATTTGGTGTTAGGTTGTTTAATAATATCGCTGTTATTAGACGCTTAATTATTTCCAAATGGTCAGATTCGCGCAAAAAGGCCTAAAAAATTTGAAAAAACGGTAAAAAAAAAGAGGGATAACCCGTTGTTTGTGGAATTTATTCCATAATTAAGCGCAAATCAAGGGATTACTAAAAAATTTAAGAAGATTTATTGGATGAAAGGTAAGGAGGTGCCACAGAATGAACAGCAATGAAATTTATGTAAGTTTAGACATCGGTACATCCAATATTAAAGTGATCATTGGAGAAATGACTAGTGAGTCCTTTAATGTTATTGGTGTTGGCCATGCAAAATCAGCTGGAATCAGAAAAGGTTCCATTGTAGATATTGACGAAACTGTTCGTTCCATAAGAAAAGCCGTAGAGCAAGCAGAGAGAATGTTAGGTATTCCTATTAATGCAGTGATCGTAGGTGTAAAAGGAAACCATATTCAACTTCAGCCATGTCACGGTGTAGTTGCGGTATCAAGAGAAGACCGAGAAATCGGTGATGAAGACATTGCTAGAGTCATAGAGGCAGCTCAGGTTATGTCAGTGCCTCCAGAACGCGAAATTATAGATGTGATTCCTCGACAATTTATTGTTGACGGTACAGATGAGATTATTGATCCCCGAGGCATGTTAGGTGTTCGCCTTGAGATGGAAGGAACAGTGATAACTGGTTCCAAAACAATCTTACATAATTTATTACGATGCGTAGAACGAGCTGGACTTACAGTGGCAGACATTTGTTTAGAGCCATTGGCAACATCATCGATTGCACTTTCACGAGATGAGATGGAGCTTGGTGTAGCACTAATCGATATTGGTGGGGGTTCTACTACACTATCTGTTTTTGATCAAGGAACCATGCAGTTAACTTCAGTTCTTCCGATTGGTGGAGACTTTATCACAAAAGATATATCCATCGGATTAAGAACTTCTGCTGAAGATGCAGAAAAGATTAAGCTGAAGCATGGTCATTCTTTCGTGGATTATGCGTCAAAAGATGAGACATTTACAGTATCGCAAATTGGATCTTCACAAGAACAAGAAATCTCGCAATACGAACTCTCGTTAATTATTGAAGCTCGTATGGCTGAAATATTTGAGATGATTGATGATGAATTGCATCAGCGCGGATACTCCGAACTGCCAGGCGGTTTTGTGATTACAGGTGGAGTTGCTGCAATTCCAGGAGTCCTTGAACTCGCTCAAGATATTTTCCAGCAGAACGTACGCGTTTCATTGCCGGATTATATCGGGGTTAGAGAACCGAAGTTTACAGCAGGTGTTGGATTAATCCAATTCACTCACAAAAATATTAAAGTTCAAGGAAAAGAAGTTGCTACTGCGTTAGCTGATAACGCTGGAGAACCTTTACCTAAAAAGAAGCAACAATCCAGCCAAAAATCGGGACAAGAAAAACAATCCGGTGGCATGAAATCAAAAGTCAAAGACTGGTTTGGTTTATTTTTTGAATAACATTAAGGAACTAGTCATTAGGAGGAACGCTCATGTTAGAGTTTGATATGAATATGGATCAATTGGCGACAATTAAAGTTATTGGTGTTGGTGGCGGCGGAAGCAACGCTGTAAACCGTATGATCGAACACGGTGTACAAGGTGTAGAATTCATCTGTGTAAATACAGATGCACAAGCCTTGAATCTTTCTAAAGCACCTGTGAAAATGCAGATCGGAACGAAATTAACAAGAGGACTTGGGGCAGGTGCAAATCCTGATATCGGTAAAAAAGCAGCTGAAGAAAGCCGCGAGCAGATCGAAGAAGCACTTAGCGGTGCTGATATGGTATTCGTAACAGCTGGAATGGGTGGCGGTACAGGTACTGGTGCAGCTCCTGTAGTCGCAGAGATCGCTAAAGATCTTGGCGCTCTTACAGTTGGTGTTGTTACAAGACCGTTCACTTTTGAAGGACGTAAACGTTCTACACAAGCTGTTGGTGGAATTTCTGTATTAAAAGAAAAAGTTGACACATTGATTGTTATCCCGAATGATCGATTGCTAGAGATCGTAGATAAAAATACTCCGATGCTCGAGGCTTTCCGTGAAGCGGATAATGTTCTTCGCCAAGGTGTACAAGGTATTTCAGATTTGATCGCTGTACCAGGATTGATCAACCTTGACTTTGCCGATGTAAAAACAATCATGACTGAACGTGGATCTGCACTGATGGGTATTGGTGTAGGTACTGGTGAGAACCGTGCCGCAGAAGCTGCGAAAAAAGCCATTTCATCTCCACTTCTTGAAACATCTATTGATGGAGCAAAAGGTGTATTGATGAACATTACTGGTGGAGCTAACTTGAGTCTTTATGAGGTGAACGAAGCGGCAGATATCGTTTCATCTGCTTCAGATCCTGAAGTAAACATGATCTTTGGTTCCGTAATTAACGAAGAATTAAAAGATGAGATCCTAGTTACGGTTATCGCAACTGGATTTGATGAAACTGAAAAGATGGTTAACAACCAACAGAGAGCTGAGCGTCCTAGAATGCAGCAAGCTCCTACTTCTAATCAGTCTCATTCTTCTCAAAGTCAATCTCAACCACAAAGCCAGTCCCAAGGGCAAACACGTGAAGAGAATCAAGAATCTAGAAATACTTCTTACACGAATGCTGATTCAGATACGCTTGATATTCCAACTTTCTTGCGTAACCGCAGCCGTAACAGAAGAAGATAAATACAAAAATGAAAGCATGTTCTCTATTTTAGAGAGCATGCTTTTTTGTTTTTGCAAAAAACATCTTCCTAAAGCTGTTTTTGAATTCATTGTTGCATTTGTTAGTAGTCGATTTCAGTTCCAGTTTGCTCGCTTTCCGTGGGGCAGCTATTTGAGAAGAAGAATGTTGCTATCAAAATTTTTGAAAAATGCTTCAATGAATAGTTAATTGGAGAGTAAGGGCGACACTCCTGCATGATGAGTGGGATTGTTGAATGAGGAAGCGACTGAACAGCAACGACAAGCATAAGGGAAATGGGTCATGAAGGAGTTCTTTGCCTTCGTGGACTATTTCCTTATGACCTCGAGGGGATGGGAGCTGAAGCTGGACAGGTGAGACCGTTCAATGACGCAAAGCGGCGAATGGGCTCACCGCATACCCTGCGGAAAGCGAGCTCTGCAGCGGAAATTGACCTCCTTCATGAGCAACAATGCTAAGCATACAGTTTTTTGTCATATTCTTGTCCGAAAAGCGTATATCTAACATATAAGTTATTTTGACAAAAATAGAGAAAATAAGAACTTTACTTCTCTCATAAACTGACAGACTTTCAAACAACCTATACGTTATACTGATTTCAAAATTAAGAAAGGAGAAAACCAATGACCCTTTATTTGGATGTCATTTGGTTTCTTAATTTCTGCATTGATTATGTTTTAATCTCTCTGACAGCGTATGTGCTCAAGCGCAATGCATCGAAAAAGAGAATCCTACTTGCTTCTTTATTAGCATCAAGTTACGTGTTTTTAGTGATCTTCCCAGAGCTTATGTTATTTTCACAACCGGTTATGAAGTTTATTCTTTCTATTTTTATCATGATTGTGGCGTTTGGATTTAAGCGTTTCAAATTTGTCATGAAGAATATCGCCATGTTTTATTTTGTTTCTTTTGTGACAGGTGGAGGTATTTTTGGTCTTCATTATTTTATGCAAAGTGATGCTGTGATTATGAATGGAGTTATAACGACAAAAAGTTCAGGTATGGGTGACCCAATCAGCTGGCTATTTGTTGTAGCAGGTGTGCCTCTTCTTTGGTACTTTTCAAAGAAAAGGGTAGATGACATTTCTGTGGAAAAAATGGATTCCAACAGTCTTGTCAAAGTTAACATCCAAATTGATCAAATATCTTTATCTGCAAATGGACTTATTGATACCGGTAATAAATTATATGATCCAATTTCTAAAATGCCTGTCATGATCCTTGATATGAACAAACACGGTCATTCTTTTCCAGAAATCATTCAAACCGCTGCCAAAGATGTTCTTGCAATGAATACAGATGACAATGAACACCCTTGGCTGAATAGGCTGCGCATCGTACCGTACCGTGCAGTTGGGCATCAGCAATTTTTAGCTTGTATAAAACCCGATAGCGTTGAAATTGAAAAAGATGGAGTATCTGTAGCATCTCCACAGTGTCTTATAGGTTTGAGCTGGACTGTATTATCTAGCGAAGGTCAGTTCGATGCAATCGTTCATCCTAAAATGTACCTGCAACATGTACAAGCGTCTTAAAAAACGATAGTACGAGACAACAACCTAAAAGAAGATAACATGAAAGGGGAGTTAACATGTTCAATAAGTGGCGTTTAAAGATGACAATGTACTGGTATAAGTTACTATTTAAGTTGGGGCTCAAGTCAGACGAGATTTATTACATTGGTGGAAACGAAGCTTTACCTCCTCCGCTTAGTAAAGAAGAAGAAGCGGTTTTGCTTGAAAAGCTTCCTTCTGGTGATCAAGCTGCCAAATCTCTTTTGATCGAAAGAAATCTTCGCTTAGTCGTATACATTGCACGAAAGTTTGAGAATACAGGGATTAACATTGAAGATTTAATCAGTATAGGAACGATAGGCTTGATTAAAGCAGTGAACACGTTCAACCCAGAAAAAAAGATCAAGCTCGCCACTTATGCGTCAAGGTGTATTGAAAACGAAATTTTGATGTATTTACGCCGTAACAACAAGACGCGTTCAGAAGTATCATTCGATGAACCGTTAAATGTGGATTGGGACGGAAACGAACTTTTGCTCTCAGATGTTCTAGGTACTGAAGACGATATTATAACGCGAAGAATTGAGGCTAATGTAGATCGTAAACTTTTATTAAAAGCGCTATTTACATTAAATGATCGTGAAAAACAGATCATGGAGCTTCGCTTCGGTCTATCAGGTGGTGAAGAGAAAACACAAAAGGATGTTGCAGATATGCTCGGTATTTCTCAGTCATATATTTCAAGGCTTGAAAAAAGGATCATAAAGAGACTCCAAAAAGAATTTAATAAAATGGTTTAGCACATATTTTATATAGGTTTTGATAAGTTCTTACCATTTTCTCTAAAATGACAATTGCATAAATTTCCCTCCGTTCGGTGATACTTAATTTGAAATTAGCTCCCGGCAGGAGGGAAAAGACTTGACAAGAAATAAAGTTGAGATTTGCGGAGTTGACACATCAAAGCTTCCTGTTTTAAAAAATCCAGAGATGCGTATTCTTTTTGATAAGATGCATAAAGGTGATCCTGATGCACGCGAAACTTTGGTCAACGGAAACCTCAGACTCGTTCTGAGTGTCATTCAACGGTTCAACAACCGCGGAGAGCATGTAGATGATTTATTTCAAGTAGGTTGTATTGGGCTGATGAAGTCCATAGACAATTTTGATCTAGGTCAGAATGTTAAGTTTTCTACCTATGCGGTTCCGATGATCATTGGTGAGATTCGCCGGTATCTTCGAGACAATAACCCGATAAGAGTTTCAAGAAGCTTAAGGGATATCGCATATAAAGCACTGCAAGTTCGAGATCAGCTTATGAACAAACTATCTCGGGAGCCAACCGCACAACAGATTGCAGAAGCTCTAGATGTACCGAAAGAAGAAGTGGTCTTTGCACTTGATGCCATCCAAGATCCCGTGTCACTATTCGAACCGATCTACAATGATGGCGGTGATCCGATCTTTGTTATGGATCAAATCAGCGATGATAAAGCAAAAGACATGCAGTGGATTGAGGAAATTGCTTTAAAAGAAGGAATGCGACGTTTGAATGATAGAGAAAAAATGATCTTAACGATGCGTTTCTTTCAAGGAAAAACGCAAATGGAAGTAGCAGATGAGATCGGTATATCACAGGCGCAAGTATCAAGACTTGAAAAAGCAGCGATCTCTCAGATGAATAAGAATATCCAAAGCAGCTAAAACCCGTTTTCACGGGTTTTTTATTTTTGGACAGAAACATGAATTAGCTTTGTCCTTCATATACTGATAGAAGAAGGGCGGGGTTGCAGATGAATAAGATATCAGATTTTCAAGTGAAAGATGTTGTTAACGTTGCGAATGGAAAGAAGCTTGGTCATATAGCTGATCTTGAAATCAATTTAAATACTGGAAAGATAGATGCGATCATCATCCCTGGTGCAGGAAAGATGCTTGGTTTTTTTGCAAGAGAAAACGACATCGTGATACCTTGGAGAAATATAGTGAAGATCGGTGCAGATGTTATTCTTGTAAGACATATGGAAGCTAGTGAATTAAATGAATATGTTAAAGAACCGTTTGATCAATTGAAATAAACGGTTCTTTTTTCTTTCTTGCCTGAAAATGTGGTAAAATAAAGATAAAACTTTCCAGGAGGAGTACATACATATGAACACATTTGAGCAATCTGGAAAGCATCTTGCACTAAAGAGTTGGATGAAGATAAATTCTAAGGTTCTAGCGGGTTTCACAACTCGTGAAGGCGGGAATAGTACAATGCCCTTTGATTCTATGAACATGGGTTTTCATGTGAATGATGATCCTGATAAGGTTAGGCAAAACCGAAAATTCTTTTCAGAAGATATCAGTTTTCCTGTTGAAAATTGGGTAGGGTCTAAACAAGTTCATGCTGCTAATATTGTAAAGGTAACTAAAGAAGATCGAGGATTAGGCTCTTTAGATTTCGAAACAGCTTTACCTGATACAGATGGCTTATATACATCAGATGAAAATATCCTTTTAACGTCTCTTTATGCAGACTGTGTTCCTCTCTATTTTTTTTCGCCAAACGATCATTTGATAGGACTCGCACATGCGGGATGGAAAGGTACTGTTGCAAAGATCGGTCCAGCAATGATCAACACGTGGCATGTTGAAGAGAATGTTGATGTGAAGTCAGTATTAGCCGCAATTGGTCCTTCTATAGGTCATTGCTGTTATGAAGTAGATGATCGAGTAATAAATGAAGTAAAGGTAGCGTTAGACGGACATGCTGAAGACAGCGTTTATAAGAAAAATACAGCAGGAAATTATCAATTAAACTTAAAAAAACTGAATGAAATCCTTCTCTTAAGAGCTGGAGTACTGCCTGAAAATATAATTGTTTCAGATCAATGTACGAGCTGTCAGAACGATGTGTTCTTTTCGCATCGTAAAGACAATGGCAAGACGGGAAGAATGATGAGTTATATAGGCAGGAAAGGGGATTAATCCAGAATTGGGAATCAAAGAAAACAAAGAACACATTTTAAAAGAAATTCAAAGAGCCTGTGAGAAAAAAAACAGATCTTCAAAGGGCGTTAATTTAATCGCTGTGACGAAATATGTGAGTAAGGAAACAACAAAAGCCGCTGTTTCAGCAGGTATTGAACATATTGGTGAAAACAGGATAGAAGGCTTGTTATCAAAAAAAGAATTTCTGAAAGACATGCCTGTTAAATGGCACTTTATCGGCACTTTGCAAACTAGAAAAGTAAAAGATATTATTGAGCACGTGGATTACATTCATTCATTAGACCGTTTAAGTCTAGCGAATGAGATACAAAAAAGAGCAGAAAAGACTATTTCGTGCTTTGTTCAAGTTAATGTAGCAGAAGAAGATTCCAAACACGGTTTGCCAGTAAAAGATGTTGTAGATTTTGTCGATAAATTAAAAGACTACGATCGTATAAAGGTTGTCGGACTTATGACTATGGCTCCTTTTACTGATGATGAATCCTTAATCAGAAACGTGTTTTCAACATTAAAGCAACTTCAATTGGAAATACAGAAGCAAGAAATGGTTCATGCTCCATGTACAGAACTATCTATGGGAATGTCTAACGATTTTTCGATTGCTGTTGAAGAAGGTGCAACATTTATTAGAATTGGGACAAGTTTAGTAGGAAAAGAATTTTAGGAGGTGGTACAGATGGGAATTAAAACAAAATTCAAGCGTTTTTTTGATCTGGAAGACGATTATGATTATGAAGAGGATTATGAGGAAGAATCAATGCCTGAAGAAGAAGAAATCACACCTTCTCATACGAAAAAAGGAAAACCGAACGTAGTAAGTCTTCAAAGTATTCAGCAACAAGTTAAAGTTGTTCTAGTAGAACCTCGTGTATATGCAGAAGCACAGGATATCGCAGATCAATTAAAGAATCGACGAGCTGTTGTTATGAATTTACAAAGAATTCCGCATGATCAAGCAAAAAGAATCGTAGACTTTTTATCAGGGACTGTTTATGCAATCGGTGGTGACATTCAAAAGTTAGGACCGAATACATTTTTGTGTACTCCTGAAAATGTTGATGTTTCCGGAACGATTTCAGAAATGATGGAAGAAGATTAAATCAGGCAGGTGAAAATTATTGAATATGATCTATGCAGTTGAAGACGTAGTACTAACTCTTATCCAGATCTACTATTACATGATTATCGGATACATACTATTATCTTGGTTTCCAAATGCTCGTGAGTCATCCATCGGTCAAGTGATCGCGAGGCTAGTCGAACCATATCTATCTCCTTTTCGAAAGATTATTCCGCCACTTGGCATGATTGATCTTTCTCCGATCGTAGCTCTAATGGCTCTGCACTTTGCGCGTTTTGGAGTATCGGCGATCGCACAGATGGTAGCTCGTTCACTGTAGGGGTTTTCTATGAGCATCTATCAGCATTATAGACCAGAAGAGCATGAATTTGTGGACCGGGTCTTGCACTGGAAGTCGGAGGTGTTGGAGAGGTATAGTCCAAGGCTGACTGACTTTCTTGATCCAAGAGAACAAGAGATCGTAAAAACCATCGTTGGAAACGATACAGAAGTTCGCCTCTCTTTGTGGGGAGGCTCTTCTTTTTCTGAGCGAAAAAGAGCATTGATCTATCCCGATTATTTCGATGCTCAAAACGAAGATTTTCAATTAGTCTGTTATGACATTCAATATCCTGCTAAATTCTCTACGATCGAACATAGAGATGTTTTGGGTGCTTTAATGAACATCGGTGTTAAAAGAGGGAAGTATGGTGATATTTTAATTTCAGGAGATCGTGTTCAGTTCATATGTGCAACCGAGATTGCTGGATTTATCGAATTGAACTTAACGAAAGTCGGAAAGACAGGTATTCAGTTACATACGATTCAAGAAGATGAATTAATTGAAGTAAAGACAGAATATAACGAAAAGAGCGGGACTGTGTCTTCCCTGCGGCTCGATGTTGTTGTCGCTGAGGTGTACAACCTATCTCGCGCAAAAGCATCTCCCTTGATTCAACAAGGACGGGTTAAGCTCAATCATAAGATCGTCGATCATGTTTCAACTGAAATGATGGAAGGTGATGAGCTTTCAGTAAGAGGATTTGGCAGGAGTAAACTCATTGCGATTGAGGGAACGACTAAGAAAGAAAAGTGGCGTATTCGTTACGGGCTTTTAAAATAATTTGCGTAAGTAGAAGGATTGACAGAAAATTTGTCGAAATTAGGTAAAAAATAATGCATCAATGGAGGTGGCCGTTGTGCCTTTAACACCACTGGATATTCATAACAAGGAATTCACAAGAGGTTTCAGAGGGTATAGTGAAGATGAAGTGAATGACTTTTTAGATCAAGTCATCAAAGATTATGAAACAGTGATCCGAGAAAAGAAAGAACTAGAGGAAACGGTAGCGAACCTTGAAGAAAAGATCTCTTATTTTAAAAACATTGAGGAAACTCTAAATAAGTCGATTCTGATTGCTCAAGAAACAGGAGAAGAAGTAAAACGCACAGCTACGAAAGAAGCTCGCTTAATTGTAAAAGAAGCGGAAAAAAATGCGGATAGAATCATTAATGAATCGCTATCTAAATCTCGAAAGATCTCAATGGAAATCGATGAATTGAAGAAACAGTCTTCTGTCTACCGAACACGTTTCAAAATGTTGATCGAAGCTCAACTTGAGATGTTAAAGAACGATGATTGGGATTCTTTGAATGCACCTGATAATCTTGAAGGCTATGAACTTCAGGAAGTAAAGTCGTAAGCTTGACATTACTTTGAAAAATCGCATATACTTTTCTAAGATTAATATGTGACGAAGACGGGGACAGTAAATTACTTTTATCTATTAAAGCGATCTAGGAAATGGTGTGAGCCTAGTATAGAGAAGTATTCGAAGATCACCCCTGAGTTCCTGAACTGAAAAAAGGAGTAAGTTCAGGCGCTTCATCCACGCTACGGATGACTAAGCGGGTTTCATGTTATTGCATGAACCTATTAGGGTGGTACCGCGGGATAACCTTCTCGTCCCTACTGTAAGAATGCAGTAGGGGCGAGAAGGTTTTTTGTTTTAACACGGTACTTTCGGTCATCTGTCACGTTGTATCGTAATGAAGGAGGAAAGATGATGAATTATAAAGACACGTTATTAATGCCGAAAACAGAGTTCCCGATGCGAGGAAATCTTCCTCAAAGAGAACCTGTCGTTCAAGACAAATGGAAAGAACTAAACATCTATGAAATGGTGTTGGAAAATACGAAAGATTTACCTCCGTTTATTCTGCATGACGGACCACCGTATGCCAATGGGGATATCCATATCGGACACGCAGAGAATAAGATCCTAAAAGATATTATCGTGCGCTTTAAATCTATGACAGGTCACTATGCTCCTTATGTTCCGGGGTGGGATACTCATGGGTTGCCGATTGAAACAGCACTAACGAAGAGCGGCAAAGTAAAACGCAAAGAACTAACTGTTGCAGAGTTCCGAAAGCTTTGTGAAGAGTATGCATTGAAGCAAGTTGATCATCAGCGTGAGCAGTTTAAACGTCTAGGTGTTCGTGGTGATTGGGATAACCCATATATCACATTAGATAAGGGGTACGAAGCTCGACAGATCGAAGTATTTGGCGAAATGGCAAAAAGAGATCTGATCTACAAAGGTCTAAAACCAGTATACTGGTCTCCATCATCTGAATCAGCATTAGCAGAAGCAGAGATCGAGTATCAGGATAAACGCTCAGCTTCAATCTATGTAGCGTTTGATGTAAAGGATGGAAAAGGTGTTCTTGATGCAGATGAGAAACTTGTAATCTGGACAACGACTCCATGGACGATTCCAGCAAACTTAGGCATCTCTGTTCATCCAGAATTAGATTACGTTTCAGTACAAACGGAAAATGGAAAATATGTTGTTGCTGAAGCCCTATTAGAATCTCTAACGAAAGAATTTGAGTGGGAACAAGCTGAAGTAGTGAAACGCTTTAAAGGTGCTGACATTGAGCATGCCGTAGCCAGTCATCCTTTATATGACCGTGATTCACTAGTCATGCTTGGCGATCATGTAACAACGGATGCAGGAACTGGCTGTGTTCATACAGCTCCTGGTCACGGTGAAGATGACTTTTTAGTAGGTAAGAAATATGGATTAGAAGTATTGTGTCCGGTTGATGATAGAGGTGTTATGACGAAGGAAGCACCTGGGTTTGAAGGTTTGTTCTACGATGAAGCGAATAAGCCGATTACAGAACAATTACAAGAAAAAGGTGCTCTTCTAAAGCTTTCATTCATCACTCACTCTTATCCACATGATTGGAGAACGAAAAAGCCGGTAATCTTCCGTGCAACTGCTCAATGGTTTGCTTCGATCAAAGGTATCCGTGAAGATATGCTTCGTGCGATCGAAGAAGTAAACTGGGTTCCAACTTGGGGTGAAACACGTCTACACAACATGATCAAAGATCGTGAAGACTGGTGTATCTCTCGTCAAAGAGCTTGGGGTGTTCCAATCCCAGTCTTTTACGGCGAAGATGGTGAGGCGATCCTTACAGAAGAAACGATTAGTCACGTTGTAGAATTGTTCAGAGAGCATGGATCAAACATCTGGTTTGAAAGAGAAGCAAAAGATCTACTTCCGGAAGGATTTACTTCTCCACATAGCCCGAACGGCCGTTTCTCTAAAGAAACGGATATCATGGACGTTTGGTTTGATTCAGGTACATCTCACTGGGGTGTTCTTGAAGAGAGAGAAAATTTAGTAAGACCTGCAGATCTTTACTTAGAAGGATCTGACCAATATCGTGGATGGTTTAACTCTTCTCTTTCTACATCTGTAGCAATCACAGGCAAAGCTCCTTACAAAGCAGTCTTAAGCCATGGTTTCGTTCTAGATGGAGAAGGACGTAAGATGAGTAAGTCAATTGGTAATACACTAGATCCGATCAAGGTGATGAAGCAGTTAGGTGCAGACATCATCCGCTTATGGGTATCTTCTGTTGATTATCAATCAGACGTTCGTGTATCGGACGACATCTTAAAACAAGTTGCTGAGGTTTACCGTAAGATCAGAAATACACTTCGTTTCTTGTTAGGTAACCTGCATGGTTTTGATCCGAAGCAGCATTCTGTGAAGTTTGAAGATATGCCTGATCTAGAAAAATACATGATGGTTAAACTGGATAAAGTAGTAGCTAAAGTAAAAAAAGCTTACGAGGAATATCAGTTTATCACGGTATATAATACGATTCACAACTTCTGTACGATTGAGTTGAGTTCATTCTATCTAGATATGGCAAAAGATACTTTATACATCCAAGCAGAGGACGATCATAAACGTCGCAGCATTCAAACTGTGCTTTATCAATCATTAATGGCACTTACAAAGCTTTCTGCTCCTGTTCTTTCTCATACGGCTGATGAAGTATGGGAATACATCCCTGGCGTTGATGAAGTGAGTGTTCAATTAACAACGATGCCAGAAGTGAAGAACTACCAAGGTACAGAAAAGCTTGAAAAAGACTGGGATGTATTCATGGATGTTCGTGATGAAGTATTAAAAGCACTTGAAGAAGCGAGAAGCAAAAAAACAATTGGTAAGTCACTAACTGCTTCCATCACTCTTTATCCGACAGAAGCATTAAAACCATGGTTAGAATCAGTAGAAGATCTGAATAAGCTCTTTATCGTTTCTAAAGCTGAAGTTGGAGGAGTTAAATCAGAAGCTCCTGAATCTGCAGGAGTGTATGAGCATGTAGCTGTTTCGGTAAGCTCGGCAGAAGGTGAAACATGCGAACGCTGCTGGGTTGTATCTGAAGATGTTGGTAAGAATGATAGCCATCCTACTCTTTGTGCAAGCTGTGCAGATATCGTTGAGAAGCATTACGCTTAACAATTTAAGACTGTTTTCTAAACGAATGTTGCTATAGATGTTCTCACTTTCGTTTTCTTCATTGAAGTTGATTGGAGTGCATGAGACCCTTAAGGGCGGAAAGCGGCAAGGGGCTCACCGGTCGCCCCGCGGAAAGCGAAGCAACCTGGAACGGAGATCAACTACTTACAAGAGCAACAAGGTTTACTCAAACAGTTAATATTAAGTAAATCCCGCATTTTGCGGGATTTTTTACTTGTTCCGGTGTACATCATTGATAACAGACACAAATTAAATTGTAGAACGTCCGATGGCTGTGCTACAATTCATAAAGACATTAATTTCTGTATCGGAGGAGTTCTATTGTTTTATTATCTTGTAGCTTTGTTAATCTTGGTAATCGATCAGGTAACAAAGTGGCTAATCGTAAAGAATATGGAATTAGGGCAATCTATTCCTGTTATTGATCAAGTATTCTACATAACCTCTCACCGAAACAGGGGAGCCGCTTTTGGAATTCTCCAAGATCAGCGATACTTTTTTATTATTATTACCGTAATAGTTGTAGGTGCAGTGATTTATTATCTACAAAAACATGCTCATGATACACTGCTTAAAACAGCGCTTGCTCTAGTCTTAGGGGGGGCTATTGGTAATTTTATCGATCGTTTGCTTCGCGGAGAAGTTGTTGATTTTCTGAATGTTTACATCGGCAGCTATGACTTCCCGATTTTTAATGTAGCCGACAGTGCACTTGTAGTCGGTGTTGGTTTGATTTTTATTCAAAGTTTTATGGAAAGCAAAAAGAAGGAGCCAGAAAATGAACAAATTTGAATATACGGTAACTCCTGAACAAGCAGGAAACCGTATTGATAAAGTTTTGTCTGATGTCCAAGATGATTGGTCACGATCTCAGATTCAAAACTGGATAAAAGATAAGATTGTGTTGTTAGAAGGAAAACCCGTAAAGTCTAATTATAAATGTGCAACTGGTGATGCGATAGAGATTGATATTCCAGAACCAGAAGTACTAGATGTTGTTCCAGAAGAGATGAATCTGGATATCGTCTTTGAAGATTCTGATGTACTCGTTGTAAATAAGCCTCGTGGGATGGTCGTACACCCCGCACCTGGCCATTACAGTGGAACACTTGTCAACGGACTAATGGCACACTGTAAAGACCTATCTGGAATCAATGGTGTACTTCGTCCAGGGATCGTCCACCGTATTGATAAAGATACATCTGGTTTATTGATGGTCGCAAAGAACGATAAGGCTCATGAATCACTTGTTAATCAGCTTAAGGCAAAAACAACAACACGTGTCTATAAAGCCATCGTTCATGGAGTGATGCCACATGACCAAGGAACGATTGATGCTCCGATCGGAAGAGACAAAAGTGATCGTCAAAAAATGACGGTAACAGATGAAAACAGCCGAGATGCTGTAACACACTTTAATGTGATCAAACGTTTTACAAATTACACGTTTGTCGAGTGTCAGCTAGAAACGGGGCGTACACACCAAATTCGTGTTCATATGAAATATATCGGATTTCCGTTAGCTGGAGATCCAAAGTATGGTCCTTCTAAGACTTTGCAAATCGAAGGTCAAGCGCTTCATGCACAAACGCTAGGTTTTGATCACCCAACAACAGGTGAATATATGGAGTTTGAGCGAGAAATACCAGCTGATATGGTTGAACTATTAGATCTATTAGAGAAAAGAAGTTGACAAACGTCTAAGGGTTTGTCATAATCAATGTAACTTAAATAGTCCTTTAACTTTAGTCCCGTGAGGCTGAGAAGGAAACGTTATTTATGAGAATTCTTTTAGGGTTTCTCTATCCTCTCGTCGTGCGTGACGGGAGGATTTTTTTTGGGGAATAACGGTTAAAGGCAACAAAAGGAGGGGTAGTTATGTCAAAGACAGTATTAATGGATGACCAAGCGATCAGAAGAGCTCTTACTCGAATCGCGCATGAAATTATCGAGCGTAATAAGGGAGTTAAAGACATCGTATTAGCTGGCATAAAAACCCGTGGTGAATTTCTTGCAAAGCGTCTTGCTGAACGCATCGAACAGATTGAAGGAAATGCTGTTTCAGTTGGTGTGATTGATATCACATTGTACCGAGATGATCTTAAGATCAAAACGGACAATTCTGAACCTGAAGTAAAAGGAACGGATATTCCAGTTGAAGTGACAGACAAAAAGATAATCCTAGTAGATGATGTTCTTTATACAGGTAGAACAGTTAGAGCGGGAATGGATGCCATCATGGATCTAGGACGAGCTTCTAACATACAGCTTGCGGTTCTCATTGACAGAGGACATAGAGAGCTTCCAATTCGAGCAGATTATGTTGGAAAGAATGTTCCAACATCAAGTGAAGAAATAATTTCCGCTTCTTTAATAGAAGTAGATGGGTTCGATGAAGTATCTATCTCAACAACTAAATAAGTCCCTTTAAATTCAGTCCAGAGAGGCTGGCAAGGGAGGTATTGATCAAGTGGCACGATACGTGTACACTTGTGCCTCCGCGGCCTCTTTTGCAAAAAGCAGAAGAGGTTTTTTTATTGCAAAGAGCTGAAAACTCTATATCCTTTGCAAAAATAAGTGTTACCAATCAGGAGGTCAATAATATGGAAAACCAGACTAAAGCGATTTTAGATGTACATGATAAACCATCACCCGTTCAGTGGTTAACATTGAGCCTGCAGCACTTGTTCGCGATGTTTGGCGCTACAGTGCTAGTACCATTCTTAGTGGGACTTCACCCGGGTGTAGCACTCGTATCAAGTGGACTTGCAACGTTAGCTTATCTCTTAGTAACAAAAGGACAAATTCCTGCTTATCTCGGATCAAGTTTTGCTTTTATCACACCGATCTTAACGGTTAAAGCTTTTGGAGGGCCAGAGGCAGCAATGCTCGGAAGCTTTTTAGCTGGATTAGTTTACGGAGTGGTAGCACTTTTGATTAAAGGATTCGGTTTTAAGTGGCTTATGAGAGTTTTACCGCCTGTAGTAGTCGGTCCGGTAATCATCGTAATCGGTTTAGGGTTAGCAAATGTAGCAGTTGGTATGGCGATGAACGATCCGGCAACAGAAAAATATAGCTTGATGCACTTTACGGTAGCCTTATTTACTCTCGCGGTAACAATCATTTGCTCGATCTTCTTTAGAGGGATTTTAGGAATCATTCCGATTCTGATTGGAATCATTGCCGGCTTTACCTTTGCATACTTCAGAGGAATCGTAGATTTTTCGAAAGTAGCAGAAGCGAAGTGGATTCAAGCACCAGATTTCTTCGTACCTTTTGTAAACTATACACCTGACTTTACGTGGAGTATCGCTATGATCATGATGCCAGTTGCTGCGGTAACGATTGCAGAACATATCGGACACCAGCTCGTACTTTCAAAAGTAGTCGGGAGAAACTTTATTGAAAAGCCAGGTCTTCATCGCTCGATCTTAGGAGATGGAATGGGCGTAATCATCGGCTCTTTAATCGGAGGACCTCCTGTAACAACGTATGGTGAAAATATTGGAGTGTTAGCGATCACTCGCGTATATTCGGTCTTCGTGATCGGAGGAGCAGCCGTAACAGCGATTCTGTTTGGCTTCTCTGGGAAAGTAACCGCACTGATCAGTACGATTCCAACAGCGGTTATGGGAGGAGTCTCCATCCTCTTATTCGGAATCATCGCTTCATCAGGCTTACGAATGTTAGTAGACAACAATATCGATTTTGGAAATAAAAGAAACTTGATCATCTCATCAGTCATTTTAGTAACAGGTATTGGTGGAGCAGCATTAAAAATTAATGCAAACTTTGAAATTGCTGGTATGGCTTTAGCAACTCTTATTGGTATCGTTTTAAACCTAGTGCTCCCAGGACGAGAGAATGACAAAGATTTGATAAACAAGATGTTCAAAACAAACGATAACGACACAGCCGCATAAAACACCTTTTAACTAAGTACGAGAGACTTAAAAGGGTGACGACAAGAGAGGAACGATGTTCTTCTTCTGTTAAGAGCACCCTGAAAATATTTCAGGGTGCTATTTTTATGTCAAAAGGAGAGAGTAGCATGAAACATTTACTAACAATGAATGAGTTATCGATTGAAGACATTCAATTCATATTGAGAAAAGCAGAAGAGTTTAAAAGCGGAAAGCAAGACGAGATCTTCAAACAAAAGTTGATCGCAAATTTATTTTTTGAGCCAAGTACAAGAACTAGGTTTAGCTTTGAAGCGGCAGAACACAGACTTGGCATGAAACCTTTAAACGTAGAAGTAAACGGTTCATCCGTGCAAAAGGGCGAGACGCTTTATGATACGTTACGAACGCTAGAGGAAATAGGAGTGGAGGCATTTGTTATCAGGCATCCCGAAGATCGCTATTTCGACGGCTTAGCTGAAAAAATAAATGTTCCGATCATCAATGCTGGTGATGGATGTGGCAATCACCCGACCCAATCTCTGTTAGATCTTTTGACGATACAACAAGAATTTATTGTACTGCAAGGATTAACCGTTGTAATTGTAGGTGATATCCTACATAGCCGTGTTGCTCGCTCAAACGCAGAAGTCCTCCGAAAGATGGGAGCGAAAGTATTATTTTCAGGACCAGAAGAATGGTTCGTAGATGAATGGAAAGACGATTTCATCCCAATGGATGAGGCGGTCGAACAAGCTGATGCACTTATGATGCTCAGAATACAACACGAAAGACATAGCGCGTCAATGCATCTCACGAAAGAAGATTATCATCAGCAATATGGTTTAACGGTTGAAAGAGAAAAAAGGATGAAAGCACACAGCATTATCATGCACCCAGCTCCTGTAAATCGAGGCGTTGAAATAGCAGATGAACTTGTTGAGTGTGAACGCTCAAGAATATTTAAGCAAGTACAGAATGGTGTTTTTATTCGAATGGCGGTATTGAGATGGGCATTGAATACGAATCAGGAGGCTATTAACGATGAGCTACTTATTAAAAAACGCTAAGATTCTAGACGGAAACAACAATCTTGTGCAAACGGATATCTTAATTGTGGATAACAGAATTCAAAAGGTAGAGAAAGATATCGCGATAGAGAATCATGAAGTGTTTGATGTTGCAGGAAAGTTAGTAACACCAGGATTTGTAGATCTTCATGTTCACTTGAGAGAGCCTGGTGGCGAACATAAAGAGACCATCGCATCAGGAACGAAAGCAGCCGTAAAAGGTGGCTATACAACTCTGGCTGCGATGCCAAACACGCGACCTGTACCAGATAGCAAGGAAACATTAGCTCTTGTACAGAGTAAGATCAAAGACACGGCAAACTGCAGAGTACTTCCTTACGCATCGATTACTACGAGACAGATTGGGAGTGAACTCACAGACTTTGAAACACTTCTAGAGGGTGGCGCATTCGCTTTTACGGATGATGGAGTGGGAGTGCAGTCAGCGGGGATGATGCTTAACGCGATGAAGGAGGCAAATCGCTATGGTGCTGTCATCGTAGCACATTGTGAAGACAACACGCTTCTTCCTATAGGAGGTGCTTTCCACGAAGGTGAGTTTACGAAAAAAGAAAATCTGCCTGGAATTCCGTCCGTTAGTGAATCTGTACACATCGCACGTGATGTATTACTCGCTGAAGCGGCAGATGCTAGATATCACGTTTGTCACGTGAGTACGAAAGAATCAGTTCGAGTCATAAGAGATGCGAAATCTGCAGGAATTAAAGTCACTGCAGAAGTTACGCCTCATCATTTGATCTTAAGCGATAAAGACATTAAGGGTAACGATACACACTATAAAATGAATCCTCCTTTAAGAAGTGAGGCTGATCGCCAGGCTCTAATAGAAGGACTAAAAGATGGCACGCTAGATTTTATCGCAACTGATCATGCTCCACATAGTGAAGAAGAGAAAGCACAGAATGTTGAACTTGCACCTTTTGGAATCGTGGGCCTAGAGACTGCTTTTCCTCTGCTATATACAGAGCTTGTTGTGAAAAAGAAATGTTTCACGCTACAAGAACTTGTGGACAAGATGACGAAGAAGCCTTCTGAAAGCTTTAATCTGCCATATGGAAGACTTAAAGAAGGATCACTTGCAGACCTTACAATCATCGATCTAGAAAAAGAAGAAACAATCAATGCTAAGGATTTTGTATCTAAAGGAAAGAACACACCGTTTGACGGCTGGAACTGCATAGGATGGCCGGTTGCGACCATATTTGGAGGAAAGTTTGTTTATCAACGAGAGGAGAGCTTAGTATGAAACGCTACTTAATTTTAGAAGATGGAACGATTTTTAACGGATTAGCTTTTGGTTCACAACGCGAATCTAGTGGAGAGGTAGTATTCACAACGAGTATGACAGGATATCAAGAAGTGATGACGGATCCCTCATACTGTGATCAAATTATCTGCTTTACGTATCCACTAGTGGGGAACTACGGAATCAATCGTTCAGACTACGAATCGATCCGTCCTGCAACGAGCGGAATCATTGTGAATGAGCATGCTGAGTTTCCAAACCATCATGAGGGCATGCAATCCCTAAGCAGCTGGCTGACAGCCAAAGATATTCCTGGATTATATGGTATTGACACACGTAAACTTACAAGAAAAATCCGACAGCACGGAACGCTAAAAGGTAGAATGACAAATTCTATAGAAAATGCTGAAGAAGTGATAAAGAACTTGAATGCAGAAGAGAGAATAACGAATCAAGTAACAAAAGTATCAACAAAAACACCCTATCACTTACCAAACAGCGGTTACCGAGTAGTAGTCGTAGATTTTGGAGTGAAAAGTGGAATGTTACGAGAGTTATCTAGAAGATTATGTGATGTGATCGTTGTTCCGCACAACACATCTGCAGCGGATATCATTCGTCTTCAGCCTGATGGTGTGCTCTTGAGTAACGGACCTGGAGATCCAAAAGACGTCCACTCAGGAATAACGATGATTCAAGAGCTTTTAAAAAATAACATCCCGATCTTAGGGATCTGTTTAGGGCATCAGCTATTAGCGCTTGCATGCGGTGCTGATACTGAAAAGCTAAAGTTCGGACACCGAGGTTCTAACCATCCTGTAAAAGATCTTGAGACAGGTAAAATTGCGCTCACCTCACAAAACCATGGTTATGCAGTAACAGAAGAGTCTCTAAGAAATTCAGAGTTAGTTCTAACACACCAAGCGGTAAACGATGGAACGGTTGAAGGGTTAAAACATAATATGAAGCCAGCGTTTTCTATTCAGTATCATCCAGAAGCATCGCCAGGACCACAAGATTCAAATCCGATCTTTGATGATTTCATGAACATGATTAAAACAACTAAGAAAGAAGGTTTGATGCAATATGCCTAAACGACATGACATCCGAAAAATTCTAGTGATTGGTTCCGGACCAATCGTGATTGGACAAGCTGCAGAATTTGATTATGCGGGTACACAAGCTTGCCAAGCCTTAAAAGAAGAAGGATATGAAGTTGTTCTAGTTAACTCTAATCCTGCAACGATCATGACTGATCCTAATATGGCGGATAAAGTTTACATCGAACCTCTAAATCTTGAGTTTGTTTCTCGAATCATCCGTCAAGAACGACCAGATGGACTACTTGCCACACTTGGCGGACAAACTGGTCTTAACCTAGCAGTAGAGCTTTTTAATTCAGGCGTTCTCGAGGAATACAACGTAGAACTATTAGGAACAAAGCTTCCTTCTATCCAACAAGCGGAAGACCGTGACTTGTTCAGAGAATTAATGAGAGAGTTGAACGAGCCAGTTCCTGAGAGTGCAATCGTTCATAACATGGAAGAAGCAAGAGAGTTCGTTGCCGAGAATGGCTATCCGGTAATCATCCGTCCTGCGTTTACACTTGGTGGGACAGGTGGCGGAATCGTAACAAATGAAGAAGAGTTCTTGGAGATTACGCCATCCGGATTGCATGCAAGTCCTGTAGGACAAGTATTAATCGAAAAAAGTATCGCAGGATTCAAAGAGATCGAATATGAAGTGATGCGTGATAAAAACGATACGGCAATCGTTGTGTGTAATATGGAAAACATTGACCCAGTAGGAATTCATACCGGTGACTCGATTGTGGTAGCACCAAGTCAAACATTGACGGATAGAGACTATCAACTTTTACGAAACGCATCATTAAGAATTATTAGAGCGTTAAAAATTGAGGGAGGCTGTAACGTACAGCTCGCTCTAGACCCAGAAAGCTCACAATATTATGTGATCGAAGTAAATCCGCGTGTAAGCCGCTCGTCCGCTTTAGCTTCTAAAGCGACAGGTTATCCGATCGCGAAGTTAGCAGCAAAGATCGCAGTAGGCTACACACTAGATGAGATTAAAAACCCAGTGACGGGAACTACTTATGCATGTTTCGAGCCGGCACTTGATTATATCGTTTCAAAGATTCCAAGATGGCCGTTTGATAAGTTCGAAGGAGCGAACCGTAAGCTTGGAACACAGATGAAAGCGACAGGGGAAGTTATGGCGATCGGACGAAACTTTGAAGAGTCCCTTTTAAAAGCGGTACGATCTCTTGAGATTTCCGCATTCCACCTTGATGTTAAAGAGAAAAACTTAACAGAATCTGAAGTACAAGAAAAAATCTTGAGAGCAGATGATGAAAGGCTGTTCTATATTGCTGAAGCACTAAGAATGGGGATTACTGTAGTACAGATACATGAATGGACAAAAATTGATTATTTCTTCTTAGAAAAGCTGCATGGCATCATTTTATTAGAGAAACGAGTAAAAGAACGTAAGAAAGATGCAGTCATTTTAAAGAAAGCAAAAGAAAAAGGATTTAGCGATCGTTGGATTGCAGAAGCTTGGGAAATGGACGAGTATGATCTGTATCAGTTCCGATTGAACGAGAGAATCAAGCCGGTCTTCAAGATGGTTGACACGTGTGCGGCAGAGTTTGAATCCGCTACACCTTATTATTACGGCACTTATGCAGAAGAAGATGAGTCAATCATCACTGACAAAAAGAGTGTAGTCGTTCTAGGGTCTGGTCCGATCAGAATCGGACAAGGTATTGAGTTTGATTATGCGACCGTTCATACGGTATGGGCGATCCAAGAAGCAGGTTATGAAGCAATCATCATCAATAACAATCCAGAAACAGTTTCAACTGACTTTAGCATGTCTGACAAGCTCTATTTCGAACCGCTAACTGTAGAAGATGTTATGCATGTAATCGATCATGAGAAGCCAGAAGGCGTTATCGTACAATTCGGTGGTCAAACAGCGATCAACCTCTCAGAAGAGCTTGAAAGAAGAGGAATTAAAATTCTCGGAACATCTTTAGACAGCATGGACCTAGCTGAAGATAGAGAGCGATTTGAACAAGTAATGAAACAACTAGAGATTCCGCAACCGGCTGGAAAAACAGCATTTTCCGTTAATGATGCCGTTACTATCGCGAATTCAATCGGATATCCTGTTCTCGTTCGTCCGTCATACGTGCTTGGTGGTAGAGCAATGGAGATCGTGTACCAAGAAAGCGAGCTTCTTCAGTATATGGAAAACGCAGCTAAAGTAAATCCCGATCATCCGGTACTAGTCGATAGATATTTGGAAGGAAAAGAGATTGAAGTAGATGCGATCTCAGACGGACAAGATGTTTTCATTCCAGGAATGATGGAGCATATAGAGCGTGCAGGTGTTCACTCTGGAGATTCAATCGCCGTTTATCCTCCTCAAACGCTGCCTGAAGAGATCAAACAGAAAATCATTGACAGAACGATTTCAATCGCAAAAGGTTTGAAAATCATCGGACTTTTGAACATCCAGTTCGTTTGGCATAAGAATGAAGTGTATGTACTTGAAGTGAATCCGCGCTCAAGCCGTACAGTGCCATTTTTAAGTAAGATAACGGGTGTACCGATGGCTAACGTCGCTACAAAAGTCATTTTAGGTGAGAATCTAGTTAGTCAAGGATACGAAACAGGCTATCAGAAGGAAGCAGATGAAGTTTCCGTTAAGGTTCCTGTGTTCTCGTTCGCTAAACTACGTCGTGTGGATACGTATTTAGGACCTGAGATGAAATCTACAGGTGAAGTCATGGGAAGAGATAAGAATCTTCAAAAAGCACTATACAAAGGCTTGATCGCATCTGGTATGAAAATTCCAACGCACGGAACTGTACTCTTTACGGTAGCAGATAAAGACAAAGAAGAAGCGCTTGAGATGGTGAAGAGATTTTATGAGATCGGTTATACAATTATGGCAACTGAAGGAACCGCGAACATCATTGAACAAGAAGGTATCCCAGTAGACGTTGTTGGCAAGATCGGATCTGAAGGAAGAAATCTACTTGATGTTATTCGTAAAGACGAAGCGCAATTTGTAGTGAACACGTTAACAAAAGGGAAGATTCCGGCGAGAGACGGATTCCGCATTCGAAGAGAATGCGCAGAGAACGGAGTGGTATGTTTGACAAACTTAGATACGTCAGTCGCTCTATTAGAAGTGCTTGAGTCTATCTCGTTTTCAGCACACGCACTCTCAGCATTCACAAAAAAAGACAAGGTGCTCGTATGAAGAAGCACTTGTTGAACGTTACATCGAACATAGAGATCGCTAGAAATATATTTGAGATGAAATTGACTGGCTCTGGTGTAGGTAGCATGACTACACCTGGTCAGTTTCTCCATGTCTCTGTAGGAAATCATTCTTCAAAACTATTACGCCGACCACTTTCGATCTGTGATGTCGATCTTGACCGAGAAGAAGTAACACTCTTGTACCGTGCACAAGGCGAAGGTACAAAACAGCTTAGTCAAAAATCAGCAGGTGAAGTTGTAGATGTACTAGGTCCGCTAGGTAACGGATTTGAATTGGCTGAAATGGATAAAAACAAAAACGCACTGCTCATTGGGGGAGGAATAGGAGTGCCCCCCCTGTATTACCTTGGTAAACATTTAAAGAAAAAAGGAATAGAAGTAACATTTATTCTAGGTTATCAATCTATTGAAGACAGCTTCTACATCGAAAAGTTCAAAGATATCGGAGAAACCATCGTGACTACCGTTGATGGATCTCTCGGAATAAAAGGATTTGTAACAGACGCGATGATGAACGTCGTTGAAAATGAACCTGTTATCTACTCTGTTGGACCGGCGATCATGCTGAAAGCAGTTGAAGAGAGAGCGGTAGGCCTTCGGGGATATCTTTCGTTAGAAGAACGAATGGGCTGTGGAATAGGCGCATGTTTTGCCTGTGTATGTCCAACCGAAACGAGAGAATCAGGATATGTGAAAATCTGCAGTGATGGGCCGGTATTTAAGATGGGGGAGGTTGTACTATGAGTAGGCTGCATGTTTCATTGCCAGGGTTAAATATGAAAAATCCTATCCTTCCTGCATCCGGCTGTTTTGGATTCGGAAAAGAATATGCCAAGTGGTATGACTTAAGTGTACTAGGTGGTATTACGATAAAAGCAGCTACTCTAGAGGGACGTTTCGGTAATCCTACCCCTCGAGTAGCTGAAACAGAAAGCGGAATGTTAAATGCTATCGGACTTCAAAACCCAGGCGTAAAGAAAATTATAGAAAATGAAATTCCTGCTTTGGAACCTTATAACATTCCAATCTTAGCTAATATAGCCGGTTCAACAGAAGAAGAGTATATCGAAGTTACAAGACAAATCTCTTCATCTGCTCGAGTGTCTGCTGTAGAACTTAACATTTCGTGTCCAAACGTGAAAGAAGGCGGAATTCAATTTGGCACACATTACAAATCTGCTGCAGATCTGACAAGAAAAGTGAAAGCCGTATCTGAAAAACCCGTTTATGTGAAACTCTCGCCCAATGTCTCTAACATTGTTGAGATGGCACAAGCAGTAGAGGAAGCAGGCGCTGATGGTCTTTCGATGATCAACACACTAGTTGGTATGAAGCTCGATTGGAGAACAGGTCATCCAACTTTGGCAAATAAGACGGGCGGACTTTCAGGGCCAGCCATAAAACCTGTAGCCATTCGCATGATCTATGAAGTAAGTCAAAAGGTATCACTTCCGATTATCGGTATGGGCGGTGTCAGCACAGCAGAAGATGTTCTTGAGATGATGTCTGCTGGTGCATCAGCTGTTGCAGTCGGTACTGCAAACTTTGTAAATCCTTATGTTTGTCCCGAGATCATCGAGCAACTTCCTAAGCTGTTAGATGAAATTGGTGTAGAAAATATTAGTGAGATGACAGGAAGGAGTACGAAGCAATGGAAAACCCCGTTATCATCGCGTTAGATTTTAAGAATGCAGATCAAGCTAAATCCTTCCTATCAAGCTTTGAAGGACAGTCTCCATATGTGAAAGTGGGTATGGAACTTTTTTATGCAGAAGGACCTTCATTTATCAAATGGCTGAAAGAAAAAAACTTTCGTATCTTCTTGGATTTAAAACTACATGATATTCCGACTACTGTTCATAAAGCCATGAATGTCCTCGGTGGACTCAATATTGACATGGTGAATGTTCATGCCGCAGGCGGAACTCAAATGATGAGAGCTGCAAAAGAAGGTTTACTAGCAGCAGGTGCTCATCATACAAAATTAATTGCGGTCACACAGCTTACAAGTACAACAGAAAAAGTATTGAACGAAGAGCTCTTGATTAAGGATGTTGATATGAAAGAGTGTGTGACTCATTATGCAGAACTTGCGAAAAAGGCAGGATTAGATGGTGTCGTTTGCTCCGTACAAGAAGCTATGAAGATCAAAGAGGTTTGTGGAAAGAACTTTTTGACTGTCACTCCAGGGATTCGTCCCGGCGGCGCTGATACACATGACCAAGCTCGTGTTGCCACACCAAGAGAAGCTGCGTTAAAAGGATCGGATTATATGGTGATCGGCAGAAGTATCACCCAATCAGACACACCTGTTACAACTTATTCTGAAATACTAAAAGAATGGAGAGATAGTCATGAAAACTACAACTTCCCAACATTTGCTTAACATTGAGGCCGTAACTCTGTCACCAGAAAATCCATACACGTGGTCCTCTGGGATGAAGTCTCCCATTTATTGCGATAACCGGTTGATTATTGCGTATCCTGAGATTCGTAAACAAGTAGCTGGAGAGCTTTCCGCGTTAATAGAGAAGCATTACCCAGAAGCTGATCTTATCGCAGGAACAGCAACAGCAGGTATTCCTCATGCTGCTTTCGTAGCTGATCAGATGGAATTACCAATGTGTTACGTAAGATCTAGTGCGAAAGCTCATGGAAAAACGAATCAGATTGAAGGGTTAACGGATAAAAGTAAGAAGGCAGTAGTTGTTGAAGACTTGATCTCAACCGGCAAAAGCTCTATTCAATCCGTACTTGCTCTTCGTGAAGCAGGGATAGAAGTGCTCGGTGTTGTAGCCATTTTTAGTTATGGTCTGAAAAAGGCTGATGTAGCACTCGGTGAGTTGGATATTTCTTTTCAAACCGTAACAAACTTTAGTACATTAATAGAGGAAGCACAAGAAAGCGGAAAGATAAGTGAACAAGGGCTTTCTTTATTAAAAGAATGGCAACAAGACCCAGAACACTGGGGAGCTGCCTCTTTTTCCAAATAGTTTTCTTAAGGAGATTAACATTTTGAGAAAAATGAACGGTGAAGAATTTGATGAGCTTGTTTCCTTTTTTGATAGCATGGCAAGGACGACTTGGCTTAAGGAAGTTCATGATCATTTAAAAGAAGTAACAGGGTCATGGAGTGAAAAAGACGTTCTAGATGTGGGATGCGGAACGGGAAGATTGCTGTTGCGTGGAGCTGAGGAAGCAAATCGGCTTGTCGGCGTAGATTTGTCTTCAGAGATGATCAAGGCTAGTATTCAGCAGTTCTTTTATCATGAATTAAGTGGTAAAAGTGAGTTTATCGTTGCAGATGCAGAGAATCTTCCGTTTACAGATCATTCGTTTGATCTAGCATTATCCACCTGTGTGATGTTTTTATTGCCCGATCCAGCTAAAGGAATCCATGAGGTTCATCGCGTTCTAAAAGATGATGGTCAAATCGTCATGCTGAATCCGAGTGGAAAAATGAGTCAAGAAAACGCTGCTTCTTACGCAAAGGAGCATGACATTTTAGGGTTCGAACGAACAGCCCTATTAAAATGGTCAAATGTGAGTACGAGAAGACATCGTTATTCAACAGATGAAATGACAGAATTACTCCACAACCTAAAATTTACTGAGGTTCAACATCATGAAGTGTTAGGTGGCTTAGCCATTATCAGTAAAGCAAAAAAAGCGCAGAACAGCTAAATCCAAGCTGCTCTGCGTTTTTAATTTGGACTTCCGTAAGCATCCAAGCCCTTAGTATCTTTGAAATGGCTCTATACAGGTGCAACAAGAGGGAGAACGTATGATTTAAGCGCCCTAAATGACCTTCAAAAATAAGAATCTGTCCAATTGAGTGGGGAATCTGTCCAATTGCTTATATAATTTGTCCGATTGGGGCCACAATCTGTCCATTTCAGCAATTAATCTGTCCAATCTCGGATACTGTAATTTGTATTTATTAGATAAAAGAATGATACGAAAATGGAGCGCTTTCTTAAGCTAGGTAGCGTAAGGTGCGAGACTCCTGCGGGATCAGTGTGACAGTTCGAAAAGTGGAAGTGGCTTGTTCAGCCCCGACAAGCAAAAGATGAATGGGTTTGAAGACGCTCTTTGCCTTCTTAGCCATTTAACTTTTGACCTCGAGGGGCTAGCCACTGTAACAAGAGAGGTGAGACACCTATCAGCGCAAAGCGCTAGGTGGCTCACCGCACACCCCGCGGAAAGCGAGCACCCTGTAGCGGAAATCAACACATTCAAAAAAACATCATAGCCAGTCCTCAAAATAGGCTTACTTTTTCAACCGAAAAACAAGATCTTCATCAGGTGTCACGAAAAGTGTTTGCTGATTATCATAAATAACAAATCCAGGCTTTGCCCCATTAGGCTTCTTCACATGTTTTACTAACGTAAAGTCAACAGGAACCGAACTCGAATTTTTTGCTTTGCTGAAAAAACCTGCCAAAACAGCAGCTTCCTTAATAGCTGTTTCACTTGGACTCGACGATCGAATCAGAACATGAGAACCTGGAATGTCCTTCGTATGAAGCCATGTTTCATTTGCTCTTGATAACTTAAAGGTTAGATAGTCGTTTTGTTTATTGTTTTTACCGACTAAGATTTCTGTTCCATCAGTGGATGTGAACTTTTCAGGTTGAGGCGTCTTGTTTTGTTTTTTCTTGTTCTTACTTTGTCTATGTTTCAAATAACCGCCTTCACCAAGCTCTTCTCTAATTTCTTCAACATCTTTCATGGATGCTGAATCCATCTGAACGATCAGACGCTCAAAATAAAGCAATTCATTCTTTGCTTTTTCAATCTGATCTTTAATAATAGAAACTGATTTTTTTAGTTTTCCATATTTTTTGAAGTAACTTTGCGCATTATCAGCAGGCGTTTTAAGAGGATCAAGCGTGATTTTTACGAGTGGCTGATCTTCCGAGAAGTAATCTTCTACCTCAACTTCTTTATCTCCCTTTTTCGCCAAATACATATACGCTGTGAGAAGTTCGCCCTTTCGTTGATACTCCTCGGCATTATGCGTTTGCTGAAGTTCTTTCTCTAATTTTCCTATCTTTTTCTTAATCTTGTCATATTCGTTCGATAGATATTTTTCAAGATCGTTTGCTTGCTGTTTGATTCGGTCACGATCCGCTTTACCATAAAAATACCGATCGAGCATCTGACTGACCGTATCAAAGGATCGGCTTTCCCCTGACACATGATGAAGAGGGAGAATTGAAAAATATTCTTTCTTATCGTTTGTGATCATTTGAGGTTCATATTCTTGATTT
Source organism: Fictibacillus halophilus (assembly GCF_016401385.1). Taxonomy (NCBI): domain Bacteria; kingdom Bacillati; phylum Bacillota; class Bacilli; order Caryophanales; family Fictibacillaceae; genus Fictibacillus; species Fictibacillus halophilus. The sequence goes on from NZ_JAEACF010000001.1 coordinate 1,031,314, forward strand.
GATAGTTGCTTCATCACACTGAAAAAGGCGTCGGCAACTTCGTTTTTAACCGAGAGTCCTGCTCTATGCACGATTTCTTTAGCGATTAAAGGAGAGAACCCGCTGAATCTGGTTACGAGTTGTTTATCCAATTTTCCTTCGTTCCAAGAAATCTTAGAAACAAATTCATCTACATTTGTCACTGTAAAAGGATCTGTTTTTTCTTGCGCAGGAGGCATGATGTACTCAAAGCCTGGAAGGATGGTACGATGACGGTTCTGAAAGCTAGGAATGTGCTTGATGCTATCAACAATCTTCTGTGATTTTTGGTCGACTAAAATGATGTTGCTGTGTCTTCCCATGATTTCAATATAGAGTACTTTTGTCGTTTCGTCCCCGATCTCATCTCTATTTTTAGTGGTAATCGTTATGATTCTTTCAAGATCAAGCTGTTCAATTTTTTCAATAAAAGCGCCTTCCAAATGCTTTCTAAGAAGCATACAGAACATAGGAGGAGTATCTGGATTCTCATACGTATGTTCAGTGAGATGTACTCTGGCGAATGAAGGATTCGCAGATAATAAAAGTTTATGATTTTTTCCATTCGCACGGATTGTAAAAACAAGATCTGTCTTATGTGGCTGATAAACTTTTGAGATACGTCCTGAAGTAAGTGTGTTTTGTAGTTCAGTTGTTATGGCACGTGTCATTATTCCGTCAAAACTCATGTTATGGTCACCTCTTATTTCTGATTCATAGTATAGCATTTTTGCGGACATGCCTGCATATAAATGCTATTAACTAATCTTATCAGAGGTGGAAGCTATGAATTGGTACCAGCTGCCGCAAGACGAAATTGAATCCATTCTTAACAGCAGGATGGAAGAAGGGCTCTCGAAAAGTGAGCAAGAACGAAGGTTAAAGTTAGATGGACCGAATCAGCTAGAAGAAGGAAAGAAGCAGTCTGCCATCTTAATGTTCCTTGCACAATTTAAAGACTTTATGGTCCTCGTCCTCTTAGCGGCTACATTGTTATCCGGCTTTTTAGGAGAATATTTAGACGCGATCGCCATTATCCTAATTGTGGTGATGAACGGAATTCTTGGTTTTATCCAAGAGAGAAAAGCAGAGAAATCCTTAGCTTCACTAAAAGAATTATCTGCACCTAGTGCGCAGGTTCTAAGAGAAGGCAAATGGGTTTCAATCGCTGCGAAAGACGTCGTAACAGGCGATGTGATAAAAGTGAAAAGCGGTGATCGTGTAGGAGCAGATATTAGACTTTTAAAAACTTCAGGATTGCAGATCGAGGAATCAGCACTCACAGGAGAATCAGTTCCTGCACAAAAACATAACAATCTTATTTCTGCTGAAGACCTGAACCTTGGTGATCAAGAGAACATGGCGTTCATGGGCACGATGGTCACAAGAGGAACGGGACAAGGTATCGTTGTAGCGACAGGCATGAAAACCGAGATGGGGAAGATCGCACACCTCATACAAACTGCTGAAAACATTGCAACGCCTCTTCAGATGAAACTTGAACAGCTTGGAAAAATTTTAATCGCTCTTGCACTGCTGTTAACCGTCTTAGTAGTCCTAGCAGGTGTTATGCAAGGACATGACCTCTATAGCATGATTCTAGCAGGTGTGTCGTTAGCTGTTGCTGCCATTCCAGAAGGACTTCCAGCTATCGTTACGATTGCACTCGCGCTAGGTGTTCAAAAAATGATACGAAAACGAGCGATTGTCCGAAAGCTTCCGTCTGTAGAAACATTAGGCTGTGCAACTGTCATCTGCTCTGATAAAACGGGAACACTGACTCAAAATAAGATGACGGTTACACGTATTTGGTCTCAAGGCAGACAGTGGAGTGTTAATGAAGAAGGTTTTGAAGTCATTGGTGGCGGGATTCAAGAAAACAATAAACGAGAAGATAAGCTCACAGAAGTCTTGGCATATGCCGCGCTTTGTAACAATGCCATGATAGAAGAAGGTAAGAAAGGCTCATTGTTAGAAGTTGGTGACCCAACAGAAACGGCGTTACTCGTTAGTGCTTACAAAGCAGGAATTACGAAAGAATCTTTAAGTGAACAATTTACGATTCAGCATGAGTTTCCATTTGATTCTACCCGAAAAATGATGAGTGTTGTTGTTCGGGATACTGAAGGAAATCAGATGCTAGTGGTAAAGGGAGCACCAGACGTATTACTCGAGAAAAGTGATTATATTGTGTGGGATGATAAAAAACAATTGATCAAACAAGCTCATAAAGAAAGAATAAAAGAAGCGATCTATGCACTAGGCAGTCAAGCATTGCGAACGATTGCCGTTGCCATTCGTCCGTTAAAAGAAGGAGAGCATTATTCACAAGCTTCTTTTGCGGAAAGAAGTCTTACATTTATCGGATTACAGGGAATGATGGATCCGCCACGTCCTGAAGTCGAAGAAAGTATCAGAGATTGTCAGACTGCGGGTATCAAAACTGTCATGATAACGGGAGACCATGTAGTAACTGCAGCGAGTATCGCGAAAAAACTAAACATGTTGCCTAACGGTGGAAGAGTGATGGAAGGTGCTGAGCTTGCTCAATTAAGCGACGATGAATTGGACAAAGTTTCAGAAGATGTGTACGTTTACGCGCGAGTTTCTCCAGAGCACAAATTAAAAATCGTAAAGTCTCTTCAACGAAGAGGCCATGTTGTTGCAATGACTGGTGATGGCGTCAATGATGCACCAGCTATCAAGTCAGCTAACATCGGTATTGCGATGGGTATAACAGGAACAGACGTGGCGAAAGAAGCATCCTCGCTTGTACTTGGTGATGACAACTTTGCCACGATCCGCTCTGCGATTGAAGAAGGAAGAAACATCTATGAAAATATTAGAAAGTTTATTCGTTATCTTCTAGCGTCCAACGTAGGTGAGATTTTAGTTATGCTTTTTGCGATGATCATGGGCTTACCATTGCCATTAGTACCGATTCAGATTCTATGGGTAAACTTGGTGACAGATGGTTTGCCAGCAATGGCGTTAGGTGTTGACCAAGCAGAAGAAGATGTTATGAGAAGAAAACCAAGGCAAGCCAAAGAAGGTGTCTTCTCTAGGGGGCTTGGATGGAAGATCGTTTCAAGGGGATTCTTGATTGGTGGAGCTACCATTCTTGCGTTCTGGGTTACCTTAAAAGAGAACCCAGATCAACTGATCGTCGCGCAATCCGTAGCTTTTGCTACACTTGTTATGGCACAGTTGATCCACGTGTTCGATTGCAGAAGTGAGCGATCTGTTTTTCATAGAAATCCGTTTCAGAACGGTTACCTAGTCTTGGCTGTTATTTCATCTATTCTATTATTGCTAGTGGTCATGTACGTAGAACCATTGCAAGATATTTTCCATACGGTTCCGCTCTCAATAAGACAATGGCTGCTCGTTCTTGGCATGGCATCTATTCCAACATTTGCTCTAGCAGGATTTCAGTTATTCAAAAAAGAAGCAAGATAAACAAAAAGAGCTGGTTCCCGTATGTTTGGGTACCAGCTTCTCTTATTTTAAGTGTGATATGTGCTCGTCCAGCGGCTGTGAAGCACGCTGGACGAGCGATTCCAGACTTTTATGAGCGATTCTAGACTTCAACCAAATTCCATGGTGCTATCCAAGGCGAAGGAATAGCTTCAAGTTTTTAACGCTATTTCCTTAAAAATAGGGAAATTAGTTTAGATTTCAGGATTTATGTGCTAAAATATAAGAACATGTGTACAGTTTTTCACAATATCGTACAATTAGCGTATGACCCGTTATTCCATTTGGCTAGAATAGTAGCAGGTTAGGGGCGTTTAGAGATGAAATTAATTAACATTGGGTACGGAAATATTGTTGCTGCTCACCGAATTATTGCGGTAGTCAGTCCTGAATCTGCACCGATTAAACGATTAATCACGGTCGCACGAGAAAAAAACATGCTGATTGATGCTACATATGGCCGCAGAACGAGAGCGGTTGTTGTGACTGACAGTGATCATGTCATCTTGTCAGCTGTTCAGCCTGAAACAGTAGCTCATAGACTGATGTCGGTTGATGAGGGCTCAGAAGAAAGTTAGGTTGTGGAGGTTTTTATGGAAAAAGAAAGAGGCATTCTGTTTGTTCTTTCCGGTCCGTCGGGCGTTGGAAAAGGAACGGTGTGTAAAGCGCTTCGTGAACAAAAGCTGGACATTCAATATTCCGTTTCAGCAACGACTAGAAAGCCGCGTGAAGGCGAACGGCATGGGGTAGAATACTTCTTTAAAACAAAAGAAGAGTTCCTTGATATGATTGAAAATAAACAGCTGCTCGAGTGGGCAGAATATGTTGGCAACTATTATGGAACACCGATTGAATATGTGAATAGTACGCTTGATGAAGGTAAAGACGTTATCTTGGAAATCGAGGTACAAGGTGCACTTCAAGTTAAAAATATTTTTCCAGAAGGTGTGTTCATCTTTTTAACACCGCCTAGTCTGGATGAGTTAAGAAGTCGTATTGTTGGACGCGGTACAGAAACAGAAGATTTGATCAACAACCGTATGTCTGTAGCTAAGGAAGAAATCGAACTCATGAGACACTATGATTATTCTGTAGTGAATGATGAGATTGATGCTGCTTGCAATCGAATCAAAGCGATCATTACTACCGAGCATTGCCGTGTGGACAGAGTTCGTCCAAAATACGAAAAAATTTTAGGAGATGACAAATAATGCTATATCCATCCATCGATTCTCTTATGGAAAAGATAGATTCAAAATACTCACTAGTTACACTTAGTTCTAAACGTGCTAGAGAAATTCAAAAATACGATAACCAGCAGATTGCAAAACCTGTATCACACAAGTTTGTTGGTAAAGCACTTGAAGAAATTCAATCCGGTGTATTAATGAAAGTCGGAGAAACTCCAGAAGATTAATAGAACAAGCGAAAAAATATACAACCTTGACTAAAGGTTGTTATTTTTTTGTTCTCGACAGATTTCAATAGATTTTTTATTACATATAAATGCTGTAAAATAGAGTTAGCATGTATAAGTCAAGAGCGGCGGAAGGGGTTTATTATGGAAAAGAAGAGAATATTGCTTGCTGTTTCAGGCGGAATAGCTGCATACAAGGCAGCGACAGTAGCAAGCAGATTATTTCAAAACGGATACGAAGTAAAAGTGATCTTGACTCAATCTGCACGAAAATTCATTACGCCACTTACCTTTCAAACGCTAACAAGAGAAGAAGTTTATACGGATACGTTTGAAGAAAAAAATCCAGCAGTTGTTAGCCATATAGATCTTGCTGACTGGGCGGATCTTGTATTAATTGCCCCAGCAACGGCAAACTCCATCGGTAAGCTAGCTAACGGTATCGCGGACGATATGCTCACAACCACATTGCTTGCAACAAAAGCAGACGTACTGATCGCACCTGCGATGAATGTAAATATGTTCAACCATCCGGCCGTGAAGAAGAATATGGAAACATTAGCTTCATTTGGATGGCGCTTCATAGAACCGAACGAAGGACTTTTAGCATGTGGATGGATCGGTAAAGGGAGACTTGCTGAACCTGAAGAACTAATAGAATCTGTTCATACCTATTTTAATGAACAAAAAGCAGAAGATAAGCCGTTAACAGGAAAAAAAATACTCGTAACTGCTGGTCCAACTAGGGAAGAATTGGATCCTGTTCGTTATTTTACAAATCATTCGTCAGGCAAGATGGGGTATGCAATAGCAGCTGTTGCAAAAAAACTAGGTGCAGAAGTAACCCTTGTTACAGGACCAACTGCACTGCCAGTTCCAAAAGGCGTTACCATTGAAAATATCATTTCCACTAAAGATATGTATGAAGCGACAATGTCTCGTTATCATGAACAAGATGTTGTCATTAAATGTGCAGCAGTAGCTGATTATACACCTGTAACGGTTCATTCAAACAAATTTAAGAAGAAAAATGATATTTGGACGATTGAGATGAAAAAGACGATAGATATTTTGCAATCATTAGGTGAGAAAAAGGAACATCAAGTGTTAGTAGGATTTGCGGCTGAGACTGAAAACCTTGAGAACTACGCAAAAGATAAGATGATTCGAAAAAACCTCGATATGGTTGTAGGTAATGATGTGTCAAAAGAAGGTTCTGGTTTTGGAAGTGACACGAACGAAATTATTATGATCAAGAAGGATGGCTCTAAGAAGGTTCTGCCGATTCTGTCAAAAGAAAGTGCAGCACATGAAATATTGATAGAAGTTATGGAATTGATGAAAAGATGATCGCTGCAGTGGTAGTTGACGTTCCTTCAGGAAGTGTAAACAAAACTTTTGACTATAAAATTCCTGCTGTTTGGGAAAAATGGGCAGAACCTGGGATGCGTGTTATCGTACCGTTTGGGCCGAGAAAGCTTCAAGGCTTCATTTTAGAGGTGAAAACAACGTCCACAGTAAAAGGAATAAAAAACATTACGGAAATTCTGGACCCGCTCCCTGTTTTAACTTCCGAACTGATCGAGCTAGGCAAGTGGCTTGCTGAAAATACGCTTAGCTTTTACATTACAGCTTATCAAGCCATGTTGCCAGCTGCGATGAAAGCCACTTACGAAAAGTCTTTTCAAGTGATCAAACCTGATAAACTTCCGGATTCAATTCATACCCTTCTCTCAACTAACAATGAGATTCATGTAAGTGATGTGACGAAATCAAATCCTGATTTATTGCCGGTACTGCAGGCACTTGCAAAAGAAGGAATACTTGACGTTGTTTATAAAGTGAAAAATAAAGCGAACAAAAAGCGGCGGAAATTCGTTTCTATCAAAGACCGGACTTTAGCTGATGAACAGATCCACAAGTTGAACAAAAACGCTGAGAAACAAAAGGCGATTCTCTTAGAACTAATACAGCGGCCAGATGGAGAGTACTCTCTGCAGGAAATTTTGAATGAAACAGGAGCTACTCTCTCAACAGCACAAACATTATCTAAAAAGGGAATTCTTTTTATAGAAGAAAAAGAGGTCTATCGCGATCCGTTTCAAGGGCGTACCATGAAACGCACACAGCCTCTTCTATTAACAGAAAATCAAGAAAATGCGATTAAACCGATTCTACATTCTATCGAGAACAATAAACATGAAACTGTACTTCTACATGGCGTAACGGGAAGCGGGAAAACAGAGATCTATCTGCAGTCCATCCAAAATGTTCTGGATAAAGGAAAAGAAGCAATCGTACTCGTACCTGAGATCTCACTCACACCACAGATGGTAAACCGTTTTAAAGGCCGTTTCGGTAGTGCGGTTGCTGTTCTTCATAGCGGATTATCCATTGGAGAAAAATATGATGAATGGAGAAAGATTCTTAGAAAAGAAGTTTCAGTCGTTGTTGGAGCCAGGTCTGCGATCTTTGCTCCGTTCCAAAACTTAGGGATTGTCATTATAGATGAAGAACACGAAACAAGTTATAAACAAGAAGATCACCCACGCTATCACGCACGAGATGTCGCGATATGGAGAGGGAAATATCATTCATGTCCAATTGTTCTTGGAAGCGCCACACCAGCGCTCGAGACATATGCAAGAGCTCAAAAAGGACGGTATCAGTTAGCAGAGCTAGCTAATCGTGTACATGCTAATCCGATGCCAGAAGTCACCATAGTCGACATGAGAGAGGAATTAAAGAACGGGAACCGCTCTATGTTTTCACTTGCATTGATGGACAAGCTGAAAGATGGGCTTCAAAAGGGAGAACAATCGGTTTTGTTCTTAAATCGAAGAGGCTATGCTTCTTTTATTCTTTGTAGAGATTGTGGATACGTAGCGCAATGTCCTCATTGTGATATATCTTTAACCTACCATAAGCGTTTTGGTGAATTAAAATGCCATTATTGCGGTTATAAAGAGAGTACACCTTCTGTTTGTCCTAGTTGTACTTCCGAACATATCCGTTTTTTTGGAACCGGAACACAGAAAGTAGAAGAAGAGCTTGCAAAAGTCCTTCCTGAAGCGCGCGTGATCCGGATGGATGTTGACACGACTTCAAAGAAAGGAAGTCACGAAAAGCTGCTAACGGCCTTTGAAAATGGTGAAGCTGATATTTTGCTTGGTACACAGATGATTGCAAAAGGGCTTGATTTTCCAAAAGTTACATTAGTAGGAGTTTTAGCAGCTGATACGATGCTTCATCTGCCAGACTTCAGAGCGTCAGAAAAAACCTTTCAGCTCCTGACACAAGTGAGCGGACGTGCAGGCAGACACGAACTTGAAGGAAAGGTAATCGTACAAGGATATGATACACAGCATTACAGCATACAACTAGCATCAAAACACGATTATCACACCTTTTATAATCATGAGATGCAAACTCGGAAACTTCATCAGTATCCACCTTTCTATTATTTAGGGCTGTTAACGTTCAGTCATCTCGATCTCATGCAAGTTGTTGAAGCGAGCGAGAAAGCAGCCACTTATCTATCGAAGAGATTATCATCAGATAGTTTGCTTCTTGGTCCAGTTACTTCGCCGATTGCACGTGTGAAGGATAGATATCGCTATCAGGTCATGATAAAATACAAAAATGAGCCAGAGCTAAGAACCTGGTTTGAAGAGATTATTGCTCATTTTCAAAAAGATAAAGAGATTAAAGATCTTCAGATAACGGGTGATTTAAACGCCCAAACACTTATGTAGCTAGTTAAGGAGATAAAAATGACCATTCTTAAAATTGTAGAACATCCACATCCAGTTTTAGAGACTGAATGTGAGCCAGTAACGAGATTTGATAATAAGTTAAAAAAGTTAGTTAAAGATATGTTCGAGACCATGTATGAAGCAGAAGGAGTAGGTCTTGCTGCACCTCAGATCGGGATCGCAGAACAGATCGCTGTTGTAGATGTTGGTGATGAGACTGGTCAGCTTGTTCTGATCAACCCGGTTATCAAGAAAACATCTGGTAGCCAAAGTGGTCCTGAAGGATGTTTAAGTTTTCCAGGATTATTTGGTGAAGTTGAACGTCCTTTTGAAGTTACCGTTACAGCTCAAGACGAAAACGGTAAAGAGTTCACATTAAAAGCGAGTGATTTTCTTGCTCGTGCTATCCAACATGAAATCGATCATCTGCACGGAATTTTATTTACTTCAAAAGTAATCGAATATTACGAAACGGAAGAACAGGAGGGATAAACATGAAAGTATTATTTATGGGAACGCCTGATTTTTCCGTACCTGTTCTTCGTCAGCTCGTTGAAGATGGTTACAATGTCGTTGGTGTTGTCACTCAACCTGACAAGCCTGTAGGTAGAAAAAAAGAGATAAAGCAAACACCTGTTAAAGAAGAAGCGATTAAACATGGAATTTCTGTGTATCAGCCTATTAAACTGCGAGAAGACTATGAAGACATCATCGCTCTACAACCAGATCTAATCGTCACAGCGGCATATGGACAGATTTTACCAAAAGCGATTCTTGAAACGCCTCAATATGGGTGTATCAACGTTCATGCATCGTTGCTTCCAAAGTATCGCGGAGGTGCTCCGATTCACAAGAGTATAATGGATGGAAACGACAAGACAGGTATTACAATCATGTATATGGTTGAAAAATTAGATGCAGGTGATATACTTACCCAAGTTGAAGTTGAAATCGAAGAAAATGATCATGTAGGTTCTATGCATGATAAGTTGAGCGTAGCTGGCGCGAAACTATTGTCAGAAACCATTCCTCAGCTTGTGGAAGGGAAATTAAAACCTGTCCCACAAGTGGATGAAGAAGTTTCCTTTGCTTGGAACATCACTCGAGAACAAGAAAAGATAGACTGGACATTAACGGGTGAAGAAATTTATAACCACATTCGTGGGCTACACCCATGGCCAGTTGCTTATACGTATTTAAACGGACAGCCACTTAAGGTGTGGTGGGGTGAAAAGAAGGAAACAAGTGCTGATGCTGAGCCGGGGACTGTAATTGGTATTCATGAGAAAGGTCTTCAGGTAGCAACAGGAAACATAACAAGCATTATTATTACAGACTTGCAGCTTTCAGGAAAAAAGAGAATGTTAGCAAGTGATTATCTTAAAGGAGCAAGCATTTCAAAAGGCTTGAGATTAGGTGAGTAGAGTTGGATAACAACATTCGGGCAATCGCCCTGGACGTTTTACTTAAAATTGAACAGAACCAGGCTTATAGCAATTTACAATTGAATCAGACATTGCAGAACACGAATCTAAAGAGTGTAGATAAAGCGCTTTTGACAAACATCGTGTACGGAACGATTCAACGAAAAAATACAATTGATTTTTATTTAGATCAATTGTTGAACAAACCGATTAAGAAAAAAGACCGCTGGGTACTTTCCTTGCTAAGACTGTCTATTTTCCAGATGTTATATTTAGATAGAGTTCCTGATCATGCGATTATTCATGAGGCAGTAGAAATAGCGAAAGAACGCGGAAACCAGGGGTTAGCGGGCCTTGTGAACGGTATTTTGCGTAAACTTCAGCGAGAAGGTACAGCGGCCATGGATAAAAAGGCAGAAGAAGGCATTGAAAAAGAAGCTCTTTCATACAGTATGCCTCAATGGTTGTTTGACCGCTGGAAAGAGCAGTTCGGACAAGATGATGCTGAAAAAATGGCACAGTCAAACTTACTAGCCTCTCCAGTAACCGCAAGAGTGAACACAAAGAAAAGCAATAGAAAAGACGTTCTGGAGCTTCTATTAGAAGAAGGAATTGTAGCAGAAGAAGGAGAATTGTCTCCTGAAGGTATCATTATTAAGGAAGGCTATCTTCCAGCGACTGAAGTTTATAAACAAGGTCTTGTGACGATACAAGACGAAAGTTCCATGCTAGTAGCACGAGCCGTTTCTCCTGAGTCAGGAGAAACGATTCTAGATACATGTGCCGCACCAGGTGGAAAGTCAACACATATGGCTGAACTGATGCAGGGAGAAGGAAAAGTAGTTTCGCTTGACCTTCATGCTCATAAGATTGACTTGATCAAAAGACAAGCAGAACGTCTTGGGCTTGAAAATATTGAAGCCTCCGTTTTAGATGCACGAAAAGTCTCCGAAGCGTTTGAAACCGGAACTTTTGATAGAGTACTCGTTGATGCACCTTGCAGTGGTTTTGGTGTTATTCGCAAGAAGCCTGATCTGAAATGGTCAAAAACAGAAGAAGATGTCACAAGGTTGACCAGCATTCAAAGAGATATTTTGCACGCTGCTTCAGAGATGGTCAAAGATGGCGGATTACTTGTGTACAGTACGTGTACAGTAGATAAAGAAGAAAACGATAATGTTGCGGATTGGTTTTTATCAAATCATCCAGAATTCGAGTGGGACTCCCAATTTGCGGAAAAAATGCCGCGTAGCATAAAATCCTATATAATAGATGGTAGATCGGATCTTCAGATCATGCCTCATTATTTTAATAGTGATGGATTCTATATAGCAGCATACAGAAAAAAGACAACAGGTGGTGAGAAACATGCTTAAACCTTTAACAGAAAAACAAACAAAGCCAAATATCAAACCTTCTATCTTTTCTTTAGAGCTTCATGAGTTAGAAGCGTGGCTTACCGATATAAGAGAACCAAAGTTCAGAGGAAAACAGATCTTTGAATGGCTGTATAAAAAACGTGTGTCTTCTTTTGAGGAAATGACGAACCTTCCTTTAGGTCTTCGTGAAAAGCTTGAGAAAGACTTTTATATCAAACCCTTAAAAGAAGTAGTGCGTCAGGAGTCTTCAGACGGTACGATCAAATTTTTATTCGAGCTTCAAGACGGTTATTCAATTGAAACAGTTCTTATGAGACATGAATATGGAAATAGTATTTGTGTAACAACTCAAGTAGGATGCCGATTAGGTTGTACGTTCTGCGCTTCCACATTAGGTGGACTTAAGCGTAATCTTCTAGCAGGTGAGATTGTAGCTCAAGTCCTTCAAGTTCAGCGCGCGCTTGATGAGACAGAAGAAAGAGTAAGTTCAGTAGTTGTTATGGGTATAGGAGAGCCTTTTGATAACTATGAAGGACTTATGTCGTTTTTAAAGATTATCAATCACGATCAAGGCCTTAATATCGGAGCACGACATATTACGATCTCAACTAGTGGCGTGGTACCTTACATCTACAAGTTTGCGGACGAAGGTATGCAGATCAACTTTGCGATCTCTTTGCATGCGCCGAACACAGAGACTAGAAGCCGATTGATGCCAGTAAATAGAATGTATCCGTTAAACGAACTAATGGATTCTATTCGTTATTACATTAAAAAGACAGGACGCCGAGTGACGTTTGAATATGGTTTGTTTGGTAAAGTTAACGATTCCGTGGAACACGCGAACGAGTTAGCAGACTTGATCAAAGATATTAAGTGTCACGTAAATCTAATTCCAGTAAACTATGTACCAGAAAGAGACTATGTCCGAACACCAAAAACACAAATTTTCAAGTTCTTAGAGACGTTAACCTCAAGAGGCATTAATGCCACCATCAGAAGAGAACAAGGACATGACATTGATGCTGCATGCGGTCAGCTGCGTGCCAAGGAACGTAAAGAAGAGACGAGGTGACGGGAAGATGCAAATTGCCTTTCAAACAGACGTTGGAATGGTAAGGAAGCATAATGAAGACAGCGGGGAAGTGTTCACAAAGGGTGAACACTTTCTTGCAGTTATCGCAGATGGTATGGGTGGACATAAGGCAGGCGATATCGCTAGCCAAGAAGCCCTAAAAGTGATGAAAGAAGCATGGTCTCAATTCGAAGAAAATATGGAAAATGTGAAAGAATGGATCCAGAATGTTTTAAAAGATACGAATAAACATATCTTTGATTTTTCTCAGGAGAATCCCGAGACGAGAGGTATGGGCACTACAATTGTGGTTGCTTTGGGTACGAACAAAGAAATTACAGTGGCTCATATTGGTGACAGCCGATGTTATCTATATTCTTATGGTGAACTGAAACGAGTTACGGATGATCACTCACTTGTCCAAGAATTAGTGAAATCTGGTCAGATTACAGAGGATGAGGCAGAGATTCATCCAAGACGAAACATGATCATGAAAGCTGTAGGTACTGATGAAACTGTAGAAGCTGAGTTTAATAAAATCACTTGGCAGAACGGTGACTATCTTTTGCTTTGTTCTGACGGTCTATCAGATAAAGTATCGTCTAAACGGATTCAAGAAGTATTCCAAGATCCTATGGAATCTGTTACTGAGAAGGTAGAACGATTGATCACTTGGGCAAAAGATGCCGGTGGAGAAGATAACATTACTGCTATCCTTATACAGAATAGTTCTGACACAGAAACAAAAGGGGAAGCAATAACATGATAGGAAAAAGAGTCAGTGGCCGCTACAAGCTTTTAGAAGTTATTGGTGACGGCGGAATGGCCATCGTTTATCGAGCAAAAGATTTAATTTTAGATAGAGATGTAGCAGTAAAAGTTCTTCGCTCAGAGTTTAATAAAGACGAAGATTTCATCAGACGATTTAAAAGAGAAGCTGAATCAGCAACAAGTCTTAACCATCCGAACATTGTGAGCATCTATGATGTCGGAGAAGATGAAGAGATCTATTTTATCGTGATGGAATATGTGCAGGGAAAAACACTAAAGCAATACATAAAAGAACACGGAAAAATATCTGTAGAAGAATCTCTGCATATTATGAAGCAGATCGTTTCAGGTATGGCGGTCGCTCATGATCACGGAATCATACATCGTGATATTAAACCGCATAATATATTAATTACAGATAACGGTACAGCAAAGTTAACAGACTTTGGAATCGCGCTCGCTATTACTTCAGCAACGATCACACATACAAACTCAATTCTTGGATCTGTTCACTACTTTTCACCTGAACAAGCGAGAGGCGGTATCGCGAATGCAAAATCAGATATTTATTCATTTGGTGCTGTACTCTATGAAATGGTTACAGGGAGAGTTCCGTTCGTTGGAGATTCACCGGTGTCTGTTGCGCTAAAACATCTTCAGGAAAACGTGATCGAACCGCGAAGATTGAATCCTGAAATCCCACAAAGTGTGGAGAATATTGTATTAAAGTCGTTGGCTAAAAATCCTTTAAGAAGATATGACAGTGCTGATGAACTGTTGAGGGATATGAATTCAGCGTTAGATCCAGACCGTATGTATGAACAAAAATGGAACGAAGAAAACGAGGAAGATGAAAAAACAAAGTACATTCCTCCTATAGTCGCGCCACCTATCGAAACACCTGTGAAGAAAGTAGAAGAAAGAGAAAAAGAAAAAAAGCCCGAGAAACCTAAGAAGAAAAGAAACTGGTGGCTCATTTTACTTATTTCACTTCTGTTATTAGGCGGAGCGGGAATTGCTGCTTTCACAATGATGCCTTCTATCTTTTATGTTGAAGAAGTAGGTGTTCCAGATGTTGTGGGAGAAGAATATGTAGATGCTTTTGATAGCTTGAGAGCCGAAGGTCTTGAAGTGAAACGGCAGGAAATATTTGATCCCGAGATAGAAGAAGGTCTTGTAGTAAGGCAAGATCCAACTCCAGGAACAAAAGTGAAACAGCAAGCAATCGTCACATTATTCGTATCAAAAGGACCTGAAAAGGAAAATATGCCTGATGTAGAAGGCTATAATGTAGAAGATGCGAAAGAACGTTTAAAAGAAGATGGTTTCAGACAGGTCAATATCAACTATGAAGAGTCAGACACTGAGCCAGAAGGTACTGTGCTCGAACAAAGTCCTGATCGTGATGAAAAAGTAACACCTGCAGAGACGGAAGTTACACTAACGGTTAGTTCTGGAACCCCAACGGTTCAAGTTGAGAACTTAATCGGTGCATCTGAGCAAGATGTAAAAACGTTTGCTGATAATGCTGGACTTACAGTTGAATTCTCTAAAGAGTTCTCTGATACAGTCGAAAAAGGAAGAGTAATCTCGCAAACTCCATCGCCTTTCACTCAAGTTGAAAAAGGAGCAACCATTTCTGTTGTTCTTTCAGATGGTCCAGAAACAGTAGAAGAAGAACCACCACCTACTGAAGAGGACCAACCTGCTGAAGATCGAAAGGTAACAAAAGATATTGAAGTAAAGGTAGATAAGAAGGACAAAAGAGAGCCAGTTACAGTAAAGATTGTATTTTCAGATAAGAATGCCTCAAATGAAGTGTTTGTGGAAGAACAGGTCACAGACAAAAAGAAATATCAGCTACCTCTAACGATTGCTGAAGGTGGCTCTGCTTCATACGTTGTGTATATCAACGGAGAAGAAGAGGAATCTGAGACGATCAATTATGATGACGCTAGAGGTGCTAGTGGACGGATGAGTAGAGATGATGAGGAAGGGGACGATGGTGATTAAGCATGCCTGAAGGAAGAATTGTTAAAGCGTTAGCCGGTTTTTATTACGTTAAGGAAAATGGTAAGTCTGAAGTTTTCCAATGCAGAGGAAGAGGAAATTTCCGCAAAAAGAAAGTAAATCCGTTGGTAGGGGACTGGGTAGAATACGAGTCAAGCAATATAACAGATGGATACATTCTTGATGTGAAGGAACGCAGAAACGAATTAGTTCGTCCTCCTATCGCGAACGTAGACCAAGCTATTCTTGTTTTTTCAGCTACTGAACCTGATTTTAGCACGCTTTTATTAGACCGTTTCCTTGTTCACATCGAAGCGAACGATATTTTGCCTGTTATTTGTATCTCGAAAATGGACCTTATACAGAAAGCTGATGATATTGAGGAGATCAACCATTATATTGAGGCGTACAAAACACTAGGTTACGAAGTCATTCCAACTTCGACGAAAACAGATGATAGCCTTGAAATGTTTTATCCGCTTTTCAAGGATAAAGTTACCGTCTTTGCAGGGCAGTCTGGTGTAGGTAAGTCTTCCCTTTTAAATGCGATCAATCCAGAGTTAATGCTTGAAACAAACGAGATCTCAAGCCATTTAGGCCGAGGGAAGCACACGACTCGTCATGTGGAACTCATTCTTTTCGGTAATGGGTTAGTTGCTGATACACCTGGGTTTAGCTCGTTAGACTTCTTAAACATTGAGGCAGAAGATTTATCGATGTACTTTCCAGAGATGAATGAGCTTCGAGGAGATTGCAAGTTCAGAGGCTGCTCACATACGTCAGAACCAAAATGTGCAGTTAAAAAGGGAGTAGAGGATGGAGTCGTTCCAGAGTTCCGCTATGACCATTACGTAAGCTTTTTACAAGAAATTAAAGATCAAAAACGGAGGTACTGATGATTAAAATAGCTCCTTCCATTCTGTCGGCTGACTTCTCCAGGTTAGGCGATGATATAAAAGCTGTAGAAGAAGCAGGTGCGGATTATATTCATGTCGATGTGATGGATGGTCATTTCGTACCAAACATCACGATTGGACCGCTTGTTGTTCAGGCGATTCGCCCTGTAACGAAACTTCCATTAGATGTACATCTAATGATAGAAAATCCAGATCGATACATTGAAGAATTTGCAAAAGCAGGTGCTGATATTATTTCTGTGCATGTAGAAGCATCACCACATCTTCATCGAACGGTGCAACTGATTAAACAACATGGAGTAAAAGCTGGTGTGGTTATTAATCCAGCTACTTCAGTAGACTCTATCAGACATATACTTCAAGATGTTGACCTTGTATTGTTAATGACCGTTAATCCTGGATTTGGTGGACAAGCGTTCATTGAGAGTGTAGTGCCCAAGATCAAAGAAGTATCCGATCTAGTTAAAACTCAAGGATTGAATGTTGAAATTGAAGTTGATGGTGGAGTGAATCCTGAAACGGCTCGTCTTTGTGTCGAGGCTGGTGCGAATGTATTAGTTGCTGGATCTGCCATTTATGGGAAGAAAGATTTAAAGGATGCAATAGCAGCCATTCGTGGTGTATAATTAATTGAAAAAATAAAATAAGCAACCACAGGGGGAGTCCTTTAAAGGGCTGAGAGGGGAGTGTTCTCCCGACCCTTTGAACCTGAAGCTGGATCATACCTGCGTAGGGATGTGGAGTCGTATGACTTTTTGAATGTAAAACTCAAAAGCAACCGAGCTCACATGCCGGTTGCTTTTTTTGTTTTTATTCTAACGACATACTAGGGGGAGTATTAATGAACAATGGTAAAGTACTATTAATGGCTGAAATTGCGATTATGGCTGCACTTTCACTCATTTTAGGATTGATCAGCTTCAAAGGGATTTGGCCACAAGGTGGATCGGTGTCTCTCGAAATGGTTCCTATTTTTCTTTTAGCATTTAGAAGAGGTTTAAAAGCAGGGGTTTTTACCGGATTAGTCGTTGGGTTGTTACAACTTCTTATCAATCCTCAAATTTATTATTTTGCACAAGTCATACTTGATTATCCGCTTGCATTTGCTTTAGCGGGAGTAGCAGGTGCATTCGCACCATCACTTGCTCAAAATAGATCAAAAAGAACAGCTTTAATGGTTCTAGGGATTTTTGTAGGATGTACGTTAAGGTTAATTTCGCATGTATTATCTGGTGTTATTTTCTTTAGTGAATTTGCTCCAAAAGAAATGAATGTTTGGCTTTATTCGTTCTTATACAATGGATCATTTATGGTTGTTATTTTTGCGATTACGGCGCTAGTTGTCATTCTATTAACGAATACAGCACCGAAACTACTACATGCCGCACGTAATGGTCATCACCAAGCAGCATGAAGATAAACATCGTCGCAGGTGGTCCTGAACATCTGATCCCTGATCTAAAGCCCTATGATCTCAAAAGGAATCACATTTGGATCGGTGTCGACAGAGGAACGCTCTTTCTATTAAAAAATGGCATCTTCCCTCAGCATGCATTTGGCGATTTTGATTCTGTTTCTGATGATGAGAAAAAAATTATTTTAGACTCATCCATAAAAGTGAACAAATATCAATCTGAAAAAGATGCTACAGACATGGAGCTCGCACTAGAGTGGGCGTTGGAACAGAACCCGGAACAAATACTCATATTTGGTGCTACTGGTGGAAGATTAGATCATGAATTGATGAACATCCAATTATTATATCGATCTCTGAGAGTACGTACAGACGTTAAAATTATTGATAACAGAAATGAAATCTCTCTACATTTACCGGGATGTTATGATATTGAGCAGGATCATCGATATTCATACATCTCGTTTCTAGCTCAAAGTGAAGAAGTGACAGGCATAACTTTAGAGGGATTTAAATATCCGTTAGAACAAGCTAAGCTTCAGGCTGGATCATCATTATGTGTTTCCAATGAGCTTGTAAATAAAAGTGGTACTTATTCTTTTGACTCCGGCATAATATTGATGGTAAAGAGCCGTGATTAAAAAATCACGGAATACAGGCCCCCAAAGCACCTTTTTATAAAAAGGGGAATAAAGTATTTATGTTTAGCTCTTATCATTTTTTATGGGCCTGGAGGAGGGGTAAGATGAAATTTTATACCATTAAACTTCCTAAATTCTTGGGAGGCTTCGTACGTGCCGTCTTAGGTTCTTTCAAAAAAGGATAACAAACAAAAAAAGCGCTTGTGCGCTTTTTTTGTTTGGTTTTATGAATGATAATAAAATACTGTCTAGTTTTTAAAATTTACTGTCCGGTTTAAAAAAAATACTGTCCGCTTTCAGCTTTTTACTGTCGACTTTTTAAAAAATACTGTCCACTTGAATCTATTTTGGTTATCAAAGTGCTTTTGGACAAAGAAAAAAACAGCAGCGGCTGCTGCTGTTTTTATTTATACACGTTCAACTTTGCCAGATTTAAGGGCACGAGCAGATACGTATACGCGTTTAGGCTTTCCGTCCACAAGAATACGAACCTTTTGGACATTAGCTCCCCAGCTTTTCTTTGATTTGTTCATTGCGTGAGAACGCTTGTTACCAGTTTTAGGTCCTTTTCCAGTAATAAAACATTTACGAGCCATGTAGGTGAACCTCCTTTACAGCAAAAAAGCTTTGCATCAATTCAATCGTATGTTAAATACTAAATAATATTAGCATGACTTCAGAAGCAATGCAACATATTCGTAAAAGGTTTTCAAGTAAATTTCCTTGACAATACTATTTACATAGTGTGAAATGTAGTAGTCCTTTCAAAATAGGCTGATGTATAGTAAAATATTTGTTAGCCATTTAACAAATTAAAGGGGGATGTAAGCATGTCCATTGAAATGAAAACAACCTATGGTCAAATTGATATTTCTAATGAAGTAATTGCCACTATCGCCGGTGGAGCCGCAATTGATTGTTACGGAATTGTTGGCATGGCATCAAGGAAGCAATTAAAGGATGGAATAACTGAACTTTTAGGACGTGAAAATTTCTCCCGAGGGATCGTTGTTCGACAAGAAGAGGATGAAGTACATATTGACATGTACATCATCGTTAGTTACGGAACAAAGATTTCTGAAGTGGCTCATAACGTTCAGAACAAAGTGAAATATACCCTGGATCAAATGCTTGGTTTGGCGGTTGACTCAGTCAATATCTATGTTCAGGGTGTCAGGGTGACAACCCCTTAGTTAGGAGGAAGTTTTGTGTCTTTAAAAGTATTAGATGGAAAAAAGTTTTCAAAAATGGTACTCGAGGGTGCTTCAAATCTAACAAGAAATGCAGCAATGGTCGACGCACTTAATGTTTTCCCTGTACCAGATGGTGATACAGGAACGAACATGAATTTAACGATAACCTCTGGTGCTAAAGAAGTAGAAAAAAACACTTCTATTCAAATTGGTGCTGTTGCAAGTGCTTTTGCAAAAGGCCTACTTATGGGAGCGCGCGGAAACTCTGGTGTTATTCTTTCACAGTTGTTTAGAGGATTCTCTAAATCAATCGAAGGAAAAGAGACGATTAACGCTGCTGAATTTGCCAATGCATTTGATAAAGGTGTAGAAACTGCGTATAAAGCTGTAATGAAACCAGTAGAAGGTACGATTTTAACTGTAGCTAAAGATGCTGCAAGAAAAGCAGTAAAAGAAGCTAAAAAATCAGACGATATCCTATACATTATGAAAGAGCTTGTTAAAGAATCGAAAGCTTCCTTAAACCGTACTCCTGATCTACTTCCAGTTCTAAAAGAAGTGGGTGTTGTTGATTCTGGTGGACAAGGGTTAGTCACTGTTTATGAAGGGTTTTTGGCTGTCCTAGAAGGCAAAGAGCTGCCAAAAGTATCTGTTAACGCTCCTTCCATGGGTGATCTTGTTAACGCTGAGCATCATAAAGCTCAGATGCACATGAAGACGGAAGATATCCATTTCGGATATTGTACAGAATTCATGGTAAGGTTCGAAGATAAAAAGATCAAAAGTAATCCATTCGATGAGATCAACTTCCGTAATGAGTTAAGTCAACATGGTGATTCTTTGCTAGTTGTTGCTGATGAAGACGTAGTAAAGGTTCACATCCATACGGAACAACCTGGTAACATGCTAACACTTGCACATCGTTATGGCAGCTTGATCAACATCAAGATCGAAAACATGCGTGAGCAACACTCAGCGATTTTAGAGAGCGAGAACGAAGTGATTCCTTCGTACTCACAATCTACTCCTGAGAAGAAAAAGGAATATGGTATCGTTACGGTTGCGATGGGTGAAGGAATCGAAGAGATGTTTTCATCAATGGGTGCATCAGTTATCCAAGGTGGACAAACGATGAACCCAAGTACAGAAGATATCGTAAAAGCGATTGCTGAGGTTAATGCTGAGAAAGTGTTCATTCTTCCTAATAACAGCAATATCATCATGGCATCTGAACAAGCTGCAAGTGTTGTTGATGAAGAAGTTGTAATCATCCGCACAAAAACAGTGCCACAAGGTATCGCTTCTATATTAGCTTTCAATCCTTCTGCTGATATGGCAGAGAACGAAAAGAAGATGAATGAAGCCATTACTTCTGTTAAGTCAGGACAAGTCACTTATGCAGTTCGTGATACATCGATCGATGGTGTTGAAATTGCAAAAGGTGATTTTATGGGGATCTCAGAAGGAAAGATTCTAACTTCTAAGACAGATAAACAAGAAGTTACGAAAGAACTACTCTCAAATATGCTCGATGAAGATTCAGAGATCGTTACGATTATCTATGGTGAAGATAGTTCTGAAGAAGAAGCGCAGGAACTTGCTGAATTTATTGAAGAAAAGTATCCAGATGCTGAAGCTGAAATTCATAACGGTAAGCAACCGATCTATTCATTCATCTTATCAGTAGAGTAAAAAATGAAAAGTATTCTCTCTTAAACTTAAAGTGTGATAAAGTTAAGAGGGAATACTTATTTTATTGGGAAAAAATGCAACTTGAAGGAGAACGTCATGAAATATAAAAGTGTATTTGATATTATCGGTCCCATTATGATAGGACCTTCTAGTTCACATACAGCCGGCGCTGCACGAATCGGACGAGTAGCGAGAAGCCTATTTGGCAGGAAACCTAAGTACGCAACCATCTCATTCTATGGCTCTTTTGCTAAAACCTATCGTGGTCATGGGACGGATGTAGCGATTGTTGGCGGAATTCTTGATTATGACACGTTTGATACTCGAATTGTGGATGCGCTTACAATAGCGGAGCAAGAAGGGATCATGGTTACGATGACGGCTGAGGACGCAATAACCGACCATCCTAATACGGCTCGTGTCATTATTGGTGATGAGGACGATAAGATTGAAGTGGTAGGAATTTCAATCGGTGGCGGGAAAATCGAGATTACTGAACTGAACGGATTTGAGTTACGATTATCTGGAAATCATCCAGCTCTTTTGATCGTTCATAATGATAAATATGGAGCGATAGCAGGAGTGGCAAATATATTGGCAAAGCATGAGATCAACATTGGTCATATGGAAGTATCAAGAAAAGAAAAAGGGAAAGAAGCATTGATGGTTATTGAGATTGATCAAAATGCAGATGAAATCATCATTGACGAACTAAATTCTCTCCCAATTGTTCAACAAGTAGTAAAGATACACGATTAAGAGGTGAGAAGTATGTTTCGTAATGTAGCTGAATTAATAGAATTAGCAGAATCAAAAAAATGTAAGATCTCAGAGATTATGATACAGCAAGAAATGGATGTTACTGGACGCTCTAGAGAAGAAGTTATAGGATTCATGGATCGAAATTTAAGAGTGATGGAAGAAGCAGTCTTACGGGGAATTACAGAAGATGTGAAATCTCATTCTGGTCTAACCGGCGGGGATGGAAAGCTTCTTCAAAACTATATTAAATCTGGTAAGTCTCTATCTGGCGAACTGATGCTAGATGCAGTAAGTAAAGCGATGGCAACGAATGAAGTGAACGCGGCGATGGGTACGATCTGTGCTACCCCTACTGCAGGATCTGCAGGAGTCGTTCCTGGTACTCTCTTTGCGTTGAAAGAAAAATTAAACCCTACCCGAGAACAGATGATCGAGTACTTATTTGCAGCAGGTGCGTTTGGGTTTGTTGTAGCAAACAACGCTTCTATTTCTGGAGCAGCAGGTGGATGCCAAGCAGAGGTAGGTTCTGCTACAGGGATGGCAGCAGCCGCGATCGTAGAACTAGCAGGTGGGTCTCCTTCGCAATCGGCCGAAGCGATGGCCATTGCATTAAAGAACATGCTAGGACTCGTTTGTGATCCTGTTGCAGGCTTAGTAGAAGTTCCTTGTGTAAAACGAAACGCAATGGGTGCAAGCAATGCTATCGTAGCGGCGGATATGGCACTTGCTGGGATTGTTAGCCGTATTCCGTGTGACGAAGTAATCGATGCTATGTATAAGATCGGTTTATCAATGCCATCTGCTCTCCGTGAAACTGCGCTTGGAGGGTTAGCAGCTACACCAACAGGAAGAGAGCTTGAAGCAAAAATCTTCGGCATCCCACTGAACGAGAAGTAAAGATGCTGAATCAATCTATAACAACTGTAAATGGCATTGGAGAGAAAAAAGCTGAAGAGCTAACTAGCATGGGTATTCATTCAGTAGAAGATCTTTTAGAATATTTACCTTATCGATATGAAGATTACCAAAAGAAAGATCTCGCAGAGATTGCACATGATGAAAAAGCAACGATTGAAGGGAAGGTTCATTCTGAACCTTCTCTGCGTTATTTTCCAAAGAAAAAATCGCGTCTAACATTTAGAATGTTGATCGGTAAATATTTGATTACGGCTACGATCTTCAATCGGCCTTTCTTAAAGAATCAGATTGCTTTAGGTCAGACGCTTACGGTAACAGGTAAATGGGATCGGAATAAAATGACGTTAACTGTCAGTGATGTTCACTTTGGTACATTCAGTGATGACCATAAAATTGAACCGGTCTATTCGGTCAAAGGCTCTCTTTATGGAAAAACGATGCGTAAAATTATAGATTCAGCATTTCGGCAGTTTTCTGGACAGATCGAGGATCCTCTTCCCGAAGAGATTCGTGAATCCTATCGACTACCAGATCGAGAGTCAGCTCTTAAGATGATGCATTTCCCTGAAGATTTTAAAGCGTTAAAAGCTGGAAGAAGAAGACTGGCGTATGAAGAGTTGTTGTATTTTCAACTAAAGATGCAGATCTTTAGAAAATGGAACAGACAGCAATCTAAAGGAGCAGCTTTGCAGTTTGATCGAAACCAAGTAGACACGTTTATTCGTTCTTTACCGTTTCAGTTAACGGAAGCGCAGCTGAGGGTAGTCGAAGAAATACTAAGAGATCTATCAGATTCTAGCCGAATGAACAGGCTGCTTCAAGGTGATGTTGGTTCTGGTAAAACAGTAGTTGCGGCTGTAGCTTTATATGCAGCAGTTACGGCTAACCGACAAGGAGCGTTGATGGTTCCAACAGAAATCCTTGCTGAACAGCATTTCCAATCGTTGAAAGAGCTTTTTGCTCCTTTCGGAATAACGGTAGCCCTTTTAACGTCTTCCGTTAAAGGGAAAAAGCGAAATGAAACATTGAACCTTTTACAGCAAGGTGAGATTCAGATCATGGTTGGTACACACGCGCTTATTCAAGAAGAAGTGAATTTTAATAGTCTCGGTCTGGTAATTACAGATGAGCAGCATCGGTTTGGTGTTAACCAAAGAAGGGTGTTAAGGGAAAAGGGGGAGAGTCCGGATGTTCTTTTTATGACGGCGACTCCTATCCCACGAACACTTGCAATATCCGCGTTTGGAGACATGGATGTTTCAACAATTGATGTGATGCCAGCAGGAAGAAAACCAATCATCACTCATTGGGCTAAACACGGAATGCTTGAACGTGTTCTTGATTTTATTAGAAAAGAAATCGAATCTGGCAGACAAGCTTATGTAATCTGTCCATTAATCGAAGAATCAGAAAAAATAGATGTGCAGAATGCTATAGACGTTCATGCTCAACTAAGTGCTTACTTCCATACCTACCAAGTAGGTCTCATGCACGGAAGACTGCATTCCACTGAAAAAGATGAAGTGATGAGAAAGTTTGCAGCGAATGTTTGTCAGATCCTTGTCTCTACGACGGTTGTAGAGGTCGGGGTGAATGTTCCAAACGCTACCATCATGGTCATATATGACGCTGAAAGATTCGGACTTTCTCAACTTCATCAGTTAAGAGGACGAGTGGGTCGTGGCAGCGAACAATCCTATTGTGTCCTTATCGCAGATCCGAAATCTGAGGAAGGTCAAGAACGGATGAGGATTATGACGGAAACAACAAATGGGTTTGAGCTTTCAGAAAAAGATCTTGAGCTTCGTGGGCCAGGTGATTTTTTCGGTAATAAGCAAAGCGGTGTTCCGAACTTTAAAGTAGCGGACCTCGTTCATGATTATCGAATTTTAGAAACGGCTAGAAACGATGCGGCTAGACTCGTTCAATCAGAAGAGTTCTGGAGAGATGAAACGTATCGATTGATCCGAGAAGTTTTAACAAGGCAAGGTGTGCTCGACAAAGAAAGACTAGATTAATCTTGAAAGAAGAGTATTGATACTATATACTACTATTAGTACCAGCTCTTAATAGCAGAAAGATAAATTGGCAGGTACGCTGTAATAGCGTAACCTGCTTTTCTACGCACTGCATATTCACTCACTATCTTTCTCATATATGAGACCTTTGTATGGAAGAAGGAAGAAACTATGAAAAAATCAAAAAAAGAGAGACAAGAGCTGTTAAAGGAAACGATTAAGTTAACCCCTTTTATAACAGATGAAGAATTGGCAGAAAAGTTCAGTGTTAGTGTTCAGACGATTAGGCTTGACCGTTTGGAACTTTCCATTCCAGAGCTAAGAGAAAGAATAAAGTCTGTTGCTGAAACAAAACTGGATGATGTAAAAGCGCTGCCGCTTGAAGAGGTCATCGGAGAAATCATTGACCTTCAGTTAGATGAATCAGCTATTTCTATATTAGACATAAAAGAAGAACATGTTTTTTCTCGTAATAAAATCGCAAGAGGCCATCACGTATTTGCTCAGGCGAACTCGCTCGCGGTGGCGATTATTAATGATGAACTGGCTTTAACAGCAAAAGCGAATATTCGGTTTTCTCGTCCTGTTAGAGTAGGTGAGAGAGTGGTTGCAAAAGCAAAAGTAAAAGAAACGGGTCAAGAGCGAACCATTGTAGAAGTTATCAGTTATGTAGAGAATGAGCCTGTTTTTAAAGGTGAATTTACAATGTATAGATCTGCACAAGATCCAAAGGAAGGAAGTTAAATCAGCATGAATATCGCAATAGATGCAATGGGTGGCGACAATGCACCAGAAGAGATCGTTAAAGGTGCAATGCTAGCTAAAGAGCAATATCCAGAGCTTTCAATTACGTTAGTTGGAGATCAGAATCAAATCGTGAAACATTTGCCTGAAAAGCACGCGTTTACAATCATTCACACGGATGAAGTAATTGAAACATCAGAAGAACCAGTTCGAGCTGTTCGCCGTAAAAAGAATGCTTCGATGGTAATAGCGGCAAATGAAGTGAAATCAGGAAACGCTGATGCTTACATTTCTGCTGGAAATACGGGTGCTTTGATGGCGAGTGGGTTGTTTTATGTTGGCCGTATCAAAGGCATTGATCGTCCAGCCCTTGCTCCGACACTTCCAACTTTGAATGGAGACGGATTTTTGTTCTTAGATGTAGGTGCCAACATGGATGCAAAACCAGAGCACCTCTTGCAATATGCATTGATGGGTTCTGTGTATTGGAAAGAAGTTAGAGGTGTTGCAAAGCCGCGAGTAGGATTGTTAAACGTTGGAACAGAAAGTGAAAAAGGGAACGCTCTAACGAAAGCTGCATTTCCTCTCTTACAAGAAGCAGATATCAATTTTGTTGGTAATGTGGAAGCGAGAGATCTTTTAATGGGAGCGGCCGACGTAGTGGTGTGTGATGGATTTGCTGGAAATTTAGTACTTAAATCTATTGAAGGTACTGCCATGGGCATGTTTTCGATGATCAAGGAACAGCTAACATCAAGTTTAACTTCAAAGCTTGCAGCAGGTGTCTTAAAACCTAAATTAAGAGGCATTAAAGATAAATTGGATTATACAGAGTACGGTGGAGCTGGTTTGTTCGGACTAGCAGCACCTGTGATCAAAGCGCATGGTTCTTCAAATGCGAATGCAATGTTGAACGCAATCAAACAAACCAAAAGCATGATAGAGAAGAACGTGGTACCTACGATCCAAAATCATGTACAATCCCAAGATAACAAGGAGGAGTAAGAGATGGGGAAAATCGCCTTTCTTTTTCCTGGACAAGGCTCTCAAGCAGTAGGAATGGGTAAAGAGCTAGTATCACAGGAAGCATCAGCAAAAGCTATCTTTGACAAAGCTGATGAAAAACTTGCTATGAAGCTTTCAGATATTATCTTTGAAGGACCTGAAGATGTACTCAAAAGAACAGAAAATACACAGCCTGCATTATTAACGATGTCAACAGCTGTTCTTGAACTGTTAAAACAACGTGGAATTCAAGCCGATTATGTGGCTGGTCATAGCCTTGGTGAATACTCTGCACTTGTAGCAGCAGGCAGTCTCTCTTTTGAAGACGCGGTTTACGCGGTTAGGAATCGAGGATTGCTCATGGAAGAAGCTGTTCCTGCAGGTGTTGGAACGATGGCAGCTGTGATTGGGTTTGATCAAGAACGATTAGAAACAATTACGAATGAAGCTTCTAGCGGTGAAGAGAGCGTTCAGATCGCTAATCTTAATTGTCCAGGACAGATTGTTATTTCCGGGACCGTTGGTGGAGTTGAGAAAGCCAGTGCCCTTGCCAAAGAAGAAGGAGCCAAAGTGATTCCTCTTCAGGTAAGCGGACCGTTTCATTCTTCCCTTATGAAACCAGCTGCAGATAAATTCAACGAAATTTTAGATCGAATTGTGATAAATGAAGCAAACACACCTGTAATTGCTAACGTAACGGCGAAAGCTATTACCGATCGTGATGATATTAAAGAAAAGTTGATCGAACAACTATACTCGCCAGTTCGTTGGGAAGAAACGGTTCGTGAGTTAATGGACCTAGGTGTTGATACGTTTGTTGAGATCGGACCAGGAAAAGTTCTCTCTGGGTTAGTTAAAAAGGTGAATCGAAGAGCTAACGTAATAGCTGTAAGTGATTTAGAGACGATTAACATGGCAGTTGAGAAACTAAAAGGAGAGTCTGTGGATGCTTAATGAAAAATCAGTTTTAGTAACAGGTGCCTCTCGAGGAATCGGACGAGCGATCGCTTTGTATTTTGCAAAAAATGGCGCTAAAGTAGCGGTGAATTACTCTGGAAGTGAAGAGAAGGCTAATGAAGTCGTAAACGAAATAAAAGAAAACGGTGGAACTGCTTTTGCCATTAAAGCGGATATATCTTCATCAGAAGATGTTACGAACATGGTAAAAACAGTTGTTGATGAATTTGGAAGTCTGGACGTTCTCGTAAATAACGCAGGAATCACTAGAGATAACCTATTGATGAGAATGAAAGAAGAAGACTGGGATGCGGTTATCAACACGAACCTTAAAGGAGTATTCCTGACTACAAAAGCTGTAACAAGACAGATGATGAAACAAAGAAAAGGGCGCATCATTAACATCGCTTCAATCGTTGGTGTATCTGGAAACGCAGGACAAGCAAACTATGTAGCTGCAAAAGCAGGAGTGATCGGCTTAACGAAAACAGCTGCAAAAGAACTTTCTTCTAGAGGAATTACCGTTAATGCAATTGCACCAGGTTTTATCGAGACAGATATGACTGGTAAACTAGAAGAAGGAATTAAATCGGAAATGCTTAGAGGCATTCCGCTTGCTCGCTTTGGGCAGCCTGAAGATATCGCATCAGCGGCAGCTTTCTTAGCGAGTGATGCGAGTTCTTATATCACTGGTCAAACACTCCATGTCGACGGCGGAATGGTGATGTAGTAAAGATGGACTTTAAATGAGGCTGTTTTCCATAAGTTGAACTTGATAGTGGTTGATTTCTGTTTCAGGTACTCGCTTTCCGGGTAGCTTGTGGTGAGCCACAAGAGTCTCCCACCTTACAATACAATCAACTTGTCAATGATGCCTTATTAAAAGCACATGAAAAGCAACCATCATAAGAAAAGAACCTTTAATGACTATAAATCCCTCTAGTTTTTTAATGGGAAAACGAATATACTATTGAAAGGAGGTGACACACAAAATGGCAGATGTTTTAGATAGAGTTTCAAAGATTGTTGTGGACCGTTTAGGTGTTGATGCATCTGAGGTTAAGCCTGAAGCTTCCTTTAAAGAAGATCTTGGTGCTGACTCTCTTGATGTAGTTGAACTAGTAATGGAACTTGAAGATGAGTTCGAACTAGAAATTTCTGATGAAGATGCTGAGAAAATTGCAACTGTTGGTGACGTTGTAAATTACATAAACAGCAAACAATAAGTGTAAGACGGATAAAGTCCCGTGCAAAACAGCGGGGCTTTCTTCCCTTTTTAACAGGAAAAAAAATTAATAGCAAAATAGCCCTTTTACGAGATTTTTGGAGGAAGTTTATGAAAGGTTCAAAACAACATTCAACTCAAAAGAAAACGGTGAAAAATCGGTTTAAATCTGCTTCCAAAAAGGGCATGGATGACAAGGTGCGCATTCAAAAAGTAGCCCCGATACAAGAGCGTTTAAACATTAAGTTTCAAAATGAAAAATTGTTAGCTCAGGCATTTACGCATTCATCATATGTGAATGAGCATCGAGGAAGAACGTTTGAGGATAATGAAAGACTTGAATTTCTAGGTGATGCCGTTCTTGAATTGACCATATCTCAATATTTATACAGCAAGTTTGCAAATATGAGTGAAGGTGAGCTTACGAAACTTAGAGCAGCAATCGTATGTGAGCCTTCGTTAGTTCTCTTTGCAAACGATCTACATTTTGGTGAGTTTGTTTTATTGGGAAAAGGTGAAGAGAATACTGGAGGAAGATCAAGACCAGCCCTTTTAGCAGATGTTTTTGAAGCATTTATCGGAGCGCTATATCTCGATCAAGGACTCGAAAAAGTAAAAGAGTTTTTAAATCAGTATGTGGTGCCACGAATAAACGAAGGTGCTTTTTCTCATGTGATGGATTTTAAAAGTCAGTTACAAGAATATGTACAGCGTGAAGGATTAGGTCATATCGACTATCGAATCATTCAAGAAAAAGGACCGGCACACAATCGAGAGTTTGTGTCAGAGGTAAGATTGAATGAAGCTAGTTTCGGAATCGGTTATGGAAGATCAAAAAAAGAAGCTGAACAACATGCGGCACAAGAAGCGATAGAGAGAGTTTCTAAAAAGAGCTAAACAAAAAACCCCCTTAACATTAGGCAATAAGCCGTGTGAGGGGGTTTCTGTTACTTTGTTTTAAGAGAGGCAAGTTCTTCAACGATGCCTTCCATGTCTCGAATGCTGAATGATGGCATCTTCATGACCATATCATAAAGTTCTTTAATGTCATCGTACTTTGACAGTTCATAGTCTTCCGGTTGAATGAGTCCGCTGTTAACAAGCTGAAGTTTCTTTTTTAATCCTTCAATCATAATTGATAAGTTCTCATGATTTTGAGTTGTCAAGTCCATGGTGGGCTCCTTTTTATCCACATATCTTCATGTGAGATTTTACTTAAGTTTAAACACATTTCATTTTAGCACACTGTAATCTTTGTGACTATGTATGAGTGAATCTATGATAAAATAAAAAGGTTAAAGAATAAAATACATATTTAATTAAAATAGAGCGCCCGTTAACTTAAAAACGGGAAAGCATAATGTGAGAAGTAAAGGGGGATTTAATGATGTTCCTCAAACGAATTGATGTAGCAGGATTTAAATCATTTGCAGAGCGGATACAAGTTGAATTTGTACAAGGGGTTACAGCGGTTGTTGGCCCGAACGGAAGCGGAAAAAGTAACATCTCAGATGCTGTGCGCTGGGTGCTAGGTGAACAGTCAGCGAAGTCTTTAAGAGGCTCTAAGATGGAAGATATCATCTTCGCAGGTAGTGATAACCGAAAACCATTAAATGTGGCTGAAGTTACACTTACACTAGATAACGAAGATCAGCATTTGCCGCTTGATTACAATGAAATATCGATCACAAGAAGAGTGTATCGTTCAGGAGACAGTGAATACTTAATCAATAAACAACAGTGTCGATTAAAAGATATTGTAGAGCTTTTTATGGATTCAGGACTTGGTCGAGAAGCTTTCTCTATAATCGGGCAAGGTCGGGTAGAAGAGATTTTAAGCAGCAAATCTGATGAGCGTAGAAAGATTTTTGAAGAAGCTGCCGGTGTATTAAAGTATAAGACCCGAAAGCAAAAAGCAGAAATTAAGCTTACCGAAACGCAAGAAAACCTAAATCGTGTGGAAGACATTCTTCACGAATTAGAAGGACAAGTCGAGCCTCTAAAAATACAAGCTTCTATTGCAAGAGATTACCTGGAGAAGAAGGAAGAGCTTGAGATCGTTGAAACAGCTGTTCTTGTTCAAGAGATCGAAGACTTGCATGTTCGATGGGAAAAGCAAAAAGAACTTGTTGCAGAACTACAGAAGCAAGAATCAGTTCTTTCTGTAAAAGTGAAACAAGGTGAGACCAAGATCGAAAGAGCACGACTTGATATGCAAGCGATGGATGAATCGATCGACGAACTACAAAGTGCTCTTCTACTAGCTAGTGAAACATTGGAAAAACTAGAAGGTAAGAAAGAGGTCTTAAAAGAACGTAAAAAGAATTACGATCAAAATAAAACATCTTTATTAGAACAAATTCAAGTTTACAAGGCAAAAAAAGAAGAGTTGGGAAATCAGCTTTCTGTTGAAAAAGATGCGTTACAGGACAAAGAAAAGCAATTAAAAAGCATCAAAAATCGAGTAAAAGACGAAGAAGGCCGATTGTCAGTACTTGAGATGGATGTTGAAGCAGAACTTGAAAAGTTAAAAAGTGACTATTTTGAGCGCTTGAACGAACAAACAACGATTAAGAACGAGATACGTTATATTGAGGATCAGGCTCGGCAGCAGAGCTCTAAAAGCACTCGATTAGATGAAGAGAATACAAAATACTTGAAACAACGAGAAGCTTTAAAGGAAACAAGAAAGAATGCTGAAGCTGCTTATCAAGCAGCAGAAACACAGCTGAAAACAAAGCAAGAAGAATATCAATTGTTAAAATCAGAAATCTCGATCGAGGATCAGGAAACGAGAAGTCTTCAAGATAAATTGTACCAAGCGTATCAGTTTATTCAGCAGTTCAAATCTAAAAAAGAGATGCTAGAATCAATGCAAGACGAATACGCAGGTTTCATGCAAGGCGTTAAAGAGGTTCTAAAAGCGAAAGAAACAAAGCTCTCTGGTATTGAAGGAGCGGTAGCGGAGCTTTTATCGGTACCTTCTGAGGTAGAAACGGCAATTGAAACGGCTCTAGGCGCTTCCATGCAGCATATTGTTGTAGATCATGAACAGAATGCTATGAAAGCTATTCAATTTTTGAAGCAATCGAGAGCAGGAAGAGCAACATTTTTACCGTTGAATGTAATAAAGCCGCGTCAGATTTCTAGTGCAGATGCACATCAGGCAAGCTCTATTGAATCTTTTGTCGGCGTTGCTGCAAACCTCGTTACGTTTGATTCTAAGTATCAAAACATTGTAGGCAATCTATTAGGAAATATTATCATCGCCAAAGATTTAGCAGGTGCAAACAAAATTGCAAAGCAAGTGAGCTACCGTTACCGAATCGTTACTCTTGAAGGAGATGTCGTGTCTCCTGGAGGTTCTATGTCTGGAGGAAGCTTAAAACAAAAAAGCAACTCTCTATTAAGTAGACAAAGAGAGATTGATTCTCTTACAGACAAAGTGGCAACAATGGAGAAGCAAACACTTCAACTAGAGGAAAAAGTTAGTGAATTACGATCTAAAGTAATAAATAAGAAAGAAAGACTTGAATCTCTACAAACGGAAGGAGAGCTCTTAAGAGAACAGGAACAAGAGCTGAAATCTTCTTTACGAGAAGTTGAGATGGAAGAGAAAAGTTTAAATGACAGGCTAAAGCTTTATGATCGCGAAAAGAATTCCTATGAATCAGAAAGATCTGCAGCAGATACACGTCTCACAGCACTTCAGAAAAAACTCGATGTTGCTTTGAAGTCTGGAAAAGAACTTGAAAAAACGATTGCTGACCTTACAGAGAAAAAGAAGAATAATCAGAGCTCAAAAGAAGAACTTAGAGAAGCACTAACACTATTAAAGATTAAAGCAGCTGAACTCGAGCAGCAGGTTGCCAATCAGCGAGAAAAGTGCTTAAGAATTCAAGAAGATTTTTACGAAGTGGAAGCAAAGAGCAAAGAAACAGAAGAAGATTATTGGCTTCTTGAAGAAGAGATGAACTCAAGCTCTTCTGGTGAAGATTCTCTTGATGAACAGATCCAACAGAGAAGACATGAAAAGAACAATGCATTAAAACTAATTGCAGAACGAAGAAAAGAAAGAACAGATTCTTTCCGATCGATCGAAAGTATGGAGATCGGATTAAAAGAGGCTAAAAGGCAATATAAACAACTTCATGACGGGCTTAGAACAGAAGAGGTTAGTATTAATCGCCTCGATGTAGAACTAGAATCAAGGCTTACACATCTTAGAGAAGAATACGAGCTTTCTTATGAAGGTGCGAAGATGAAGCATCGATTAGAGATGCCGCTTCAAGACGCAAAACGAAAAGTAAAGTTGATCAAGATGGCGATCGAAGAGCTCGGGGCAGTAAATATTGGAGCGATTGAAGAGTACGACAGGGTGAGTCAGCGTTTTAATTTTCTTACTGAACAAAGAAACGACCTAACAGAAGCAAAGGATACCCTTTATGGCGTGATCTCCGAAATGGACGAAGAGATGAAGAGTCGTTTTGAAGAGACATTTACTTCTATTCGTTCACACTTCGGTGTTATTTTTAAAGGGTTATTTGGTGGTGGTCGAGCTGATCTCGTTTTAACTCAGCCTGATGATATGCTTTTAACCGGTGTAGATATTATGGCGCAGCCACCAGGCAAGAAGTTGCAGCAACTAGGTCTGTTATCTGGTGGAGAACGTGCATTAACTGCTATTGCGTTATTATTTGCAATTCTAAAAGTAAGACCTGTTCCGTTCTGTATTTTAGACGAAGTTGAAGCAGCATTAGATGATGCGAACGTAAATCGTTTTGCTAAATTTTTACGAGCATTCAGTAAAGAGACGCAATTTATCGTTGTTACGCATCGAAAAGGTACGATGGAAGAAGCAGATGTACTTTATGGAGTCACCATGCAGGAGTCTGGTGTCTCGAAGCTTGTTTCCGTGAGGCTTGAAGAAACAAAAGAACTTGTAACATCATAGGGAGGAAATTGATAGTGAGTTTTTTGAAACGATTAAAAGAAAAATTCTCAACACAACAATCTGAGGAATCATCTGAAAAGTTTAAAAGTGGACTAGAGAAGACTAGGAACTCTTTTTCATTTAAAGTTAACGATCTGCTAAAACGATTTAGAAAAGTGGATGAAGAATTCTTCGAAGAGTTAGAGGAGATCTTGATCGGAGCAGATGTTGGGGTTCATACCGTTCTTGATATTATTGATCAACTGAAAGATGTTGCACGAACTAAAAACATTCAAAATCCAATGGAACTTCGATCAGCGATCACTGAGAAATTAGCTGAGATGCTTCAAAAAGAAGAAAGCGATAATAAGCTGAACATACAGACTGATGGTATGACCGTTATTCTATTCGTAGGAGTGAACGGTGTTGGTAAAACAACAACGATCGGGAAACTGGCTCATCAGTTAAAGAATGTTGGGAAGAAAGTAATCTTGGCTGCCGGAGATACTTTCCGTGCAGGTGCGATCGATCAGCTTGAAGTATGGGGAGAACGTGCTGGAGTTGATGTGATCAAACACCATGAAGGAGCTGACCCTGCAGCTGTCATTTACGATAGCATACAGGCTGCTAAGTCTCGGAAAGCTGATGTATTACTCTGTGATACCGCTGGAAGACTTCAAAATAAAGTGAATTTGATGAACGAGCTTTCGAAAGTGAAACGTGTCATCGAACGTGAGATTCCTGGTGCTCCTCATGAAGTTTTGCTTGTTGTTGATGCTACAACAGGACAGAACGCTATGAACCAGGCAAAAACATTCGGACAATCAACAGATGTAACTGGCTTAGTTTTAACAAAGCTTGATGGAACGGCAAAAGGTGGGATCGTTTTAGCGATTCGTCATGAACTAGATATTCCAGTCAAGTTTGTAGGACTTGGTGAGAAAATTGATGATCTGCAGGAGTTTGATGCTGATCAGTTTGTATATGGTTTGTTTGCAGGGACAGAAGAAGAATAAAATTTACTGCCTTTTAGCTCTATATAGAGCTAAAAGGCTTTTTTTATAGATTTTAGAATAAGTTGCGCAAGTTGGAACTGGTCAATATATAAATGGAATTAGTCAATATAAAGTCAAATCTCCTCAATATAAAGCCAAAACTAGTCAATATAATTTCAAAACTTTTCAAAATCTAAATCAATTCTTCTCTGTTAAGAAAAAAACTTGACATCTAAAACCATGGGTTGTATAGTAATCACGTAAAGGCATTTCACTTAACAAGGGTTGTGGAAAAATGCTAGATAAAACAATGAGAATTAATTATCTATTTGATTTTTACCAAGCATTATTAACCCCTAAACAGAAGAATTATATGGGTTTGTACTATTTGGACGATTATTCTCTCGGTGAAATTGCTGAACAATATAATGTCAGCCGCCAGGCCGTTTATGATAATATTAAACGGACAGAGGCGATGCTGGAAGAATATGAAGAAAAGTTAGGGCTTTTTGCAAAGTTTCAGGAACGTGAACAGTTGCTGTCATCTTTAAGAGAGCTTCTGAATTCTGAACCTGATAACGTAATTGCAATTATCGATCGCCTTGAAAATATGGAATAGGAGGCGTTCAGTGAGATGGCATTTGAAGGTTTAGCCGACCGTCTTCAGAACACTTTACAAAAAATTCGTGGAAAAGGGAAAGTAAATGAAGCGGATGTAAAGGAAATGATGAGGGAAGTACGCCTTGCTCTTCTTGAGGCGGACGTTAACTTTAAAGTAGTAAAAGATTTTGTGAAAAAAGTATCTGAACGTGCTGTTGGTCAAGAAGTTTTAAAAAGTCTGACACCAGGACAGCAAGTAGTAAAAGTTGTTAACGATGAACTGACAACCCTAATGGGTGGGGAACAAAGCAAGATTGCCGTTTCCAACCGACCTCCAACCGTTATTATGATGGTTGGTCTCCAAGGTGCTGGTAAAACAACAACAACAGGAAAGCTTGCGAATCATTTACGCAAAAAGCAAAATCGTAAACCGCTACTGGCTGCAGCTGACATCTACCGTCCTGCTGCGATCAAGCAATTAGAAACAGTAGGAAAGCAGTTAGATCTTCCTGTGTTTCAGATGGGTGATCAAGTAAGTCCTGTCAAAATTGCTGAGTCAGCCATCGAAAAAGCAAAAGAAGATCATCACGATTATGTCATTATTGATACAGCGGGGCGTTTACACATTGATGAAACGCTGATGGATGAGTTGAAGCAGGTTAAAGAAATTTCAAGACCTGATGAGATCTTCTTAGTTGTAGATGCGATGACTGGTCAAGATGCCGTGAATGTAGCAGAGAGCTTTAACGAAGCGTTAGGAATCACTGGTGTTGTATTAACCAAACTTGATGGAGATACACGTGGTGGTGCCGCACTCTCGATTAAAGCTGTTACAGGTCTTCCTATTAAATTTGTTGGTCTAGGTGAAAAGATGGATGCTTTAGAGCCTTTCCATCCAGATCGTATGGCTTCTAGAATTTTAGGAATGGGTGACATGCTTACTCTTATCGAAAAGGCACAAACCTCAGTCGATGAAGAGAAAGCGCGAGATCTTCAGAAAAAGATGCGTGATATGTCGTTCACGTTCGATGATTTTCTTGATCAGATGGGACAAGTGAGAAATCTTGGACCGCTTGATGAAATACTTGGCATGCTTCCGGGTGCGAATAAGATGAAAGGTCTCAAAAACGTCCAGATCGATGAAAAACAGATCGGTCACGTTGAAGCCATCATTCGTTCGATGACTCTTCATGAAAGAGAACAGCCTGAAATTATTAATGCCAGCCGTAAGCGCCGTATCGCTAAAGGAAGCGGACGCACGGTACAAGAAGTAAATCGCCTCATCAAACAATTCGAGGACATGAAGAAAATGATGAAACAAATGTCCGGAATGATGAATGGCAAAAAGAAAAAAGGTGGATTCAAATTCCCTTTTATGTAAACTGAATTTTCAGGTTTACAAACCTGTCAATTTATACTATTATATTATTTTGTGTGAACTATTTTCGGAGGTGCAAGTTATAATGGCAGTAAAAATTCGTTTAAAGCGTATGGGTGCTAAGAAAGCTCCTTTTTATCGTGTAGTAGTAGCAGATTCTCGTTCTCCTCGTGACGGACGTTTCATTGAAGAGATCGGAACTTACAACCCAGTTGCTAACCCAGCTGAAGTTAAAATTAACGAAGAGAAAGCTCTTGAGTGGATGACAAACGGTGCGAAACCATCTGACACTGTTCGTAACCTATTCTCAAAAGCAGGTCTTATGGAGAAATTCCATAACGCAAAAAACCAAAAATAATTTTGACGAAGGGGAACAGATATGACAGAGTTGATCGAATCAATTGTGAAAGCTCTAGTTGATCACCCAGATGAAGTTAGCGTCAAAGAGGTTCAAGAAGGACACCGACTTGTTTATCAACTAACTGTTAACCAGACGGATATGGGGAAAGTCATCGGTAAACAAGGAAGAGTGGCTAAAGCGATTCGAACGGTTGTGAATGCAGCAGGAACGAATCAAAATAAAAGGATTTCAATTGAAATCGTCTAAAAAGGATGAGGGAAACCTCTTCCTTTTTTCTTTTATTCAAGGCTGTTTTATAGCAAATTGTTATGCCCTCTGCAAGTAGTTGATTTCCGTTACAGGTTGCTCGCTTTCCGCGGGGCAGGCGGTGAGCCCCTTGCCGCTTTGCGCCATTAAGTGTCTCACCTGACCGCTCTAAGGG
The DNA here is from genome assembly GCF_016401385.1 of Fictibacillus halophilus. Lineage (NCBI taxonomy): Bacteria > Bacillati > Bacillota > Bacilli > Caryophanales > Fictibacillaceae > Fictibacillus > Fictibacillus halophilus. Next base: position 1,068,814 of record NZ_JAEACF010000001.1, read on the forward strand.
AGTTCCTTGCTCCTGCGTCTACAAGCGAATGCTACCGATGTAAGCTTCCTCGTCGCATGCCTTACTTAGAAGTTTCTCAAGTGGTAGGCACGCACCTTACACTCCAATCAACATGACGATGGAGACCAATAATAAAAATAATTCAGATTAGAAGGTATTATAAAGCTTTTTAAGATGTGGGGACTTTGAATCCTAAGCGTTTCAATGAAAATTATAAAAATAACTCTGAAGCACCTTTTATATACGAACCCATTTTTAGAAGTATATATACTGAGTTTTATGCTAAAATTTAGATTATAAGTAAAGTGATTAATTTGTACGGAGGTAGTTTATCAATATGGAAAATGAATGGTTGAACGTCGGTAAGATTGTAAATACACACGGAATTAGAGGAGAAGTCAGAGTGATCTCCAGAACTGATTTTCCTGAAGAACGCTACAAGATAGGAAACACGTTGTATGTAGATATGGGAACAGAACATATACCTGTAAAGATTGAAACGCATAGAAAGCATAAGCAATTTGATCTTTTGACATTTGAAAACCTCCATAACATTAATGATGTAGAACGTTTTAAAGGAAATCTACTTAGAGTGCCAAAGGATCAGTCTGTTCCGTTAGATGAAGGAGAATTTTTCTATCATGATATCATCGGTTGCTCCGTTTTCACTGTTGAAGGTGAAGAACTTGGAAAAGTAAAAGAGATATTGTCTCCTGGAGCAAACGATGTTTGGGTAGTTAAGAGAAAAGGATTCGGTTCAGATATTCTTATCCCGTACATTCCTTCTGTTGTTAAATCAGTGGATGTGAAAGAAGCAAAGATTGTTATTGAGCCATTAGAAGGACTATTCTAATGAAAATAGATGTCTTAAGCCTTTTTCCAGAAATGTTTTCAGGCGTTTTTGGCCATTCAATCTTAAAAAAGGCACAGGAGAAGAACGCTCTTGAACTTCGAGTGATCGATTTCCGTGAGTTTTCAAGCAACAAACATCGGAATGTAGATGACTACCCATACGGAGGCGGAGCAGGCATGGTCCTTACTCCTCAGCCATTGTTTGATGCGGTTGAACATCTAACGAAAGAGGTAACTGTAAAGCCTAGGATTATTCTCCTTTGCCCTCAAGGAGAAACGTTTACTCAGAGAAAAGCCGAAGAGTTGGCCGAAGAAGAACATCTTATTTTTTTGTGCGGACATTATGAAGGTTATGATGAACGAGTTAGGAAACACCTTGTGACAGATGAGATTTCAATCGGTGACTATGTTCTAACCGGTGGAGAACTTGGGGCAATGGTCGTCATAGATGCAGTTGGAAGACTTCTGCCTAATGTTCTTGGTAAAGAAGAATCACACCAAGAGGACTCATTCAGCACAGGGTTGTTAGAACATCCTCAGTATACGAGACCTGCCGATTTCCGAGGGATGAAAGTTCCTGATGTTCTGATGTCGGGAAACCATAAGAACATTGAAATATGGCGCAAAAAAGAGTCTCTGAAACGGACGTATGAACGTCGGCCTGACTTGTTAGAGAAAATAAAATTAACAAAAGAAGAAGAAAATTGGCTTAAAGAGATAAAAGATAATAAAACAACTTGAACACTGTTTGAGTTATATGGTATTATATTGTTTGTGGCTTATGCCCGTTTAATCCGGTGTTCCGCTGCTTTATCATTTAGCAAGAACATCCATGGGAAGGGAGGCAATAAACTATGCAACAGCTTATTGCAGATCTAGCGAAAGATCAATTAAAAGATTTACCAAAATTCCGTTCAGGTGACACTGTTCGTGTACACGTGAAAGTAATCGAGGGTACTCGTGAGCGTATCCAGCTTTTTGAAGGTGTAGTTATCAAGAAGCGTGGATCAGGAATTTCTGAAACGTTTACTGTTCGTAAAATTTCTTATGGTGTTGGAGTGGAGCGTGCGTTCCCATTACATTCACCGAAGATCGCGAACCTTGAAGTAGTTCGTCGTGGTAAAGTTCGTCGTGCGAAGCTATACTACCTACGTGCACTTCGCGGTAAAGCAGCTCGTATTAAAGAAATTCGCTAATAATTCTCGAAAGGAGCTTGACTTATTCAAGCTCCTTTTTCCATATTATAAGTAAGGAATTTCTAGAGATGGTGAGGATTAAGAATGGCACGTACAAAAAACGAAACGTGGGAATGGATTAAAGCATTAGCGGCAGCCTTATTATTAGCAGGAATCATCAGATTTTTTCTTTTCGCACCCGTCGTGGTCGATGGACAATCTATGATGCCAACTCTGCACAACGGAGATCGTCTGATCGTTAACAAGTTTTCCTATGTGATTGGCGATCCAAAAAGATTCGATATTGTAGTCTTCCATGCAACCGAAGAAAAGGATTACATAAAACGTGTAATCGGTTTACCTGGAGATACGGTCGAATACAAAGATGATACTCTTTATGTAAATGGTAAACAGGTAAAAGAAGAATATTTAGAAGCGTATAAAAAGAAAACAAAAGATGGAAACTTCACTTATGATTTTAAGTTACTTGAAGTAACGGGTAAGCAAAAGGTTCCTCAAGGTCAGCTATTTGTATTAGGTGACAACCGAAGAAATTCTCAAGACAGCCGAAATATTGGAACTGTGGATGATGATACGATTTTAGGAAAAGCATCTTTCCGTTTCTGGCCGTTAAAGGATATTGGATTTGTAAAGTAGGGTGAGATAACATGACCATTCAATGGTTTCCTGGACATATGGCCAAAGCGCGCCGGGAGATAACTGAAAAACTCAAAATGATCGATGTCGTATTTGAGTTGGTGGATGCTAGAATTCCTCTAGCTTCTAGAAATCCTATGATCGATGAAATTCTTGGACAGAAACCTCGAATTGTACTTTTGAACAAAGCTGATCTGGCTGATCCAAAAGTAACATCGATGTGGGAAAGTTATTTTTCAGAAAAAGGAATTCCCTCTCTTGCTATTAACTCGCAAGATGGTAAAGGGATAAAAAAAATAGAACCGCTTGCTCATGAGCTAGTAAAAGAGAAGTTCGATAAGATGAGAGCAAAGGGAATCGTCAAACCACGTGCGGTTAGAGCACTTATTGTCGGCATACCTAACGTTGGTAAGTCCACGATCATCAACCGTATGGCTGGAAAAAACATTGCTGTAACAGGGGATAAACCTGGTGTAACGAAAAAGCAGCAATGGATAAAAGCAGGTAAGACATTAGAATTATTAGATACTCCAGGGATCTTGTGGCCAAAATTTGAAGACCAGTCAATCGGTTTAAAATTAGCAGTTACTGGAGCTATTAAGGAAACGCTCTTTGATTTTACCGAAGTAGTCTTATATGCGATTAAGTATTTAAGAGAACACTACGAAGAGCGTCTAGTTGAACGATACAAGCTGTCTGAGATTCCAGATGACTCACTGCCCCTTTTCGAAGAGATCGGAAAGAAACGTGGTTGTATGATGAGTGGCGGAGAAGTGGATCTTGAAAAGACCGCTGAGATTGTATTGCGAGACCTTCGAGCAGAAAAGCTAGGACGCTTGTCATATGAGCGACCAAATGAGTTTGAAATTAAATAGTTTAGAATGAACAGGCGCTGACGTAAGTGCCTGTTTTTAAAATTATAAAGGCTTTCTAAGTGCTTTGATGTACTATAAAAAGGCAACATTGAGAAGTTGATTGTAGTGGAGGGTGCGAGACTCCTGGGGATCACTGCACGCCCCCCGGAAAGCGAGCACCTGAAACGGAAATCAACTACTTGCACAGAGCATCAAAGTATACGAAAACATCCTTCTATATAGAACTAAGGTATAAGCCGATAATACATACATAAAGAGCGTGATGAACATGAAATTGTCGATAAAAGAATGGGAACATAAATTAAAAACCAGTGAAGATAACGAGTTAGTACATCTACTGAAAATCCTCTCTGAAGATGAAAGACAAGGTGCAAAGAAATTATTCCAATCCTTTTCCAAACGCTTAGAGCGAGAAGAGGCTGAGAGAACGAGACTGAAGTTAATGCATACTTACGAAGAGCAATGCCAAGCAAAGGGTAAAAGCTTGATCGCGGGTGTCGATGAAGTAGGACGTGGTCCGTTAGCAGGTCCTGTCGTGGCAGCTGCGGTGATCTTACCTCTAGGGTACATGTTGCCAGGTGTCAATGATTCTAAGAAGTTATCTGAGAAAAAAAGAGATGCACTATATGAGTCAATTATTAAGGATGCTATTTCTTATAGTGTTCATATAGTGCAACCTGATCAGATCGACGCGATCAACATTTATCAAGCGTCTAAACTGGCAATGACAGAAGCGGTATGTTCGTTAAATGTTAGTCCAGATCAGCTATTAATTGATGCTATGGAAGTCCCATTAGCGATCGATCAATTGAAAATAATTAAAGGCGATGAGAAGAGTATTTCCATCGCGGCTGCATCAATCGTTGCAAAAGTCACAAGAGACCGGTATATGAAGATGTTGCATGAAAAATATCCTCAATATGGATTGAATTCCAATATGGGTTATGGAACGAAGGATCATTTAAACGCCCTTCAGCAATATGGACCGACAGAAATTCACCGTAAATCTTTTAGTCCGGTAGGAGAACTTATTAAAATTACAGGAAGTGATTAACCTGTTACAATTCAATCAAATTAATGGAAAACCGTTAAACCCGGTTAGACCGACTGAAGTGCCGTTAATATTGAAGCTTAATCAGTTCATTTCGGCTAAGATTTTAGAAATCTTTCCTGATCATTCAGCGAAGGTTCTTTATAATGGCTCAACACTTCATGCGAAATTAGAAGCGCCTTTAATCAAAGGAGAAAACTATCTATTTGAAGTGTCAGAGAAGAACGATACGATCTATTTAAAAAAGATGGATATGGATCCAGTTAAATCTACTTCTGAACAGATCTTATCGAGATGGAGCCTTCCAGCTTCCGATTTAAACAAAAAAGCAATTGATTTTGCTATCATAGAAAAGTTGCCTCTATTAAAAGAGAACGTTAAAACCATTTCAGAGATTTTAAAATTTACAAATGAGTTGCCATTTCACGAAAAAAAAGCAATTGTTCAGCGAATGATGGAGCTTCAATTGCCTCCAAAGCAAGAAATCGTCCAAGCAGTAACTTTCAGTCTGAAAAGCAGTACAGGTTCAAGTGATGAATTCAAACAGCTCTATGAGGCTCTCATTCCCTTTATTCATAAAGATAAAGCTGTTGCGAAAACAGTGGAACTATTAAAAGACCTTTATGTATTTAAAGGTAACGAGGCAAGAAAGCAGTCGGCTCCTATTCAAGATAGAGTGAGAAGTATTGATATAAAAAACACAGCAGAAATAGTTATGCCATTGAATGGAAAACATCCAGATCCAATGAAGGTTCAGGAAGGTATAAATGATGTGCAAGAAAACATGCCAACATTATTAAAAGACGATGGGATAAAAGTTTCTAAAGAAATAAATCCGAACGCATCGCAAGAATTTATTGTAGCCGCAAAAAAGTGGCTGATTAAATCTGGTCTGTTGCATGAAAAAAACATTTTCCAAGATCCCGTACAAGTAAAACAAGCAGAGACGTTAAAAACTCAGCTTCTATACCTGCAGCAGAACGCTGACCGTCTGGAGCTGCCTGAAATCATACAGCAAAAAACAGAACAGGCTTTAAATAGATTAACTGGCCAGCAGTTGCAGAATATACAAAGTAACGAGAATATGCAACAGTTTATCCTTCATATTCCGTTTAGTCAATCTGAGAATCCGAAAGAGATGACGGTTCGTTGGGAGAGCAAAAAGCAAGATGGAAAAGGGCTGAATCCGGATCACTGCAGGATGCTTTTTTGGTTAGAAATGAAGCATCTTAAAGATGTAGCTGTAGATGTTCAGATTCAGAACAGAATCGTTTCATTAAAGATTTATAATGCACATCCTTCCATCGAAAAATTTTCAGAACCGTTGTTGAACACGTTAAAGGACAGTATGAAGAATATGAATTATACGCTATCTTCTGTTACATTCAGTTCTCAAAACGAAAAAATTAAAAATACCGAGACATCTATCTCGTATAAAGGATTGGATCTAAGAGTATGAGTGATCGTAAAAAAGAAGCTGTGGCCTTAAAGTACAATCCCCTCGAATCTACCTCGCCGGTTGTGATTGCAAAGGGGAAAGGGGAAACAGCAGAGCGTATTCTTAAATCAGCAGATGAACATAACATTCCGATTCAGGAAGATCCCTCTTTAGTCCATTTATTATCGAAGCTAGAGATCGAAGAGAGTATTCCTGAAGAATTGTATGAAGTGGTAGCTGAACTTTTCGCTTTTATATATCACCTGGATAAAGAAGCAGGAAAAACTACATAAATGTCATTGAAACGGGGCATTCCTATCTTAAAAGGAGTGTGTTCAATGCCTAAAAATAAATTAGTTGTACAACAATCCGAGCAACTAGTGAACCAGTTTAAAGAAGAGATGGCTGAAGAATTTGGAATGTATCGTTCTGCTGCCGAATCTGAAGCGATAACACCAAAAATAATCAAAGAACAGAAAAACAAAAAAAACAAATGAAAAAAGAAGGTGTTTTCGTTCCTAAAGGGAACGAAAAAGCGATGAAACCAAAGTCATTTTAAAGTGATTTTGGTTTTTTATTTTGGCTAAAATTGTGTATGCGCTTGCAATTTTCTGAAGAATAGTAGACATAATAGACTAGGTCTTATACAATGATAACGGTACTTTAAGTTTTCACCATGATAGGAGGATGGAGAGTAAATGAATATCCACGAATACCAAGGTAAAGAGATACTTAGAAAATATGGTGTGGCTGTTCCAAACGGGAAAGTAGCATTTACCGTTGAAGAAGCTGTTGAAGCTGCTAATGAACTGGGGAGCACTGTATCTGTTGTTAAAGCACAGATCCACGCAGGTGGTCGCGGTAAAGCAGGTGGCGTTAAAGTCGCTAAAAATATCGATGAAGTGCGTACATACGCAAATGAAATCTTAGGAAAAGTTCTTGTAACTCACCAAACAGGTCCAGAAGGTAAAGAAGTTAAGCGTTTACTTATCGAAGAGGGCTGTGATATTAAGAAAGAATACTATATCGGTCTTGTACTAGATCGTGCAACATCAAGTGTAGTAATGATGGGATCTGAAGAAGGCGGAACTGAAATTGAAGAAGTGGCTGAAAAGACACCTGAAAAAATCTTCAAAGAAGTAATCGATCCAGCGATCGGCCTTCAAGCATTCCAGGCAAGAAGACTTGCTTATAACATCAACATCCCTACTGAATTAGTAGGAAAAGCAGTGAAATTTATGATTGGTCTATATACGGCTTTCGTTGAAAAAGACTGTTCAATCGCAGAAATCAATCCATTGGTTGTAACAGGTGACGGAAATGTTATGGCACTAGATGCAAAGATGAACTTTGATTCTAATGCTTTATACCGTCACAAAGACATCTTAGAATACAGAGATCTTGAAGAAGAAGATGCAAAAGAAATCGAAGCATCTAAATACGATCTTAGCTACATTTCTCTTGATGGGAATATCGGCTGCATGGTTAATGGTGCTGGACTTGCTATGGCAACAATGGACATCATTAAACACTACGGCGGCGACCCGGCTAACTTCCTTGACGTTGGGGGCGGCGCAACTACTGAGAAGGTAACAGAAGCATTTAAGATCATTCTTTCTGACAAAAATGTTAAAGGTATCTTTGTTAACATTTTCGGTGGAATCATGAAATGTGATATCATCGCGAACGGCGTTGTTGAAGCAACAAAACAAGTTGGCCTTGAGCTGCCTCTTGTTGTGCGTTTAGAAGGTACTAACGTTGATCTTGGTAAAAAGATTCTAAAAGAATCTGGCCTAAACATTACAGCTGCTGATTCTATGGCTGATGGTGCAGAGAAAATCGTAGCTTTAGTTAAGTAATATTAGAAAACATCGTAGGAAGGATGGATTGATGCATGAGCATTTTTATTAATAAAGATACAAAAGTTATCGTTCAAGGTATTACAGGTTCTGTAGGACTTTTTCATACAAAACAAATGCTTGAATATGGTACGAAAATTGTAGGCGGTGTTACACCAGGTAAAGGTGGCACGGAAGTTGAAGGTCTTCCTGTTTTCAACACGGTTGTTGATGCAGTTAAAGAAACAGGAGCAAACGCTTCTGTCATCTATGTTCCTCCTGCGTTTGCTGCAGAAGCGATCATTGAAGCTGTTGACGCTGAACTTGATTTAGCGATCTGTATTACTGAAGGTATTCCAGTAATGGATATGGTAAAAGTTAAGCGTTATATGGAAGGCAAAAAGACTCGTCTAGTTGGTCCGAACTGCCCAGGTGTTATCACTCCTGAAGAATGTAAAATTGGTATTATGCCAGGATATATCCATACAAAAGGACATGTTGGCGTAGTGTCACGTTCTGGAACATTAACGTATGAAGCTGTACACCAGCTTACAGAGCGTGGAATCGGTCAATCTACTGCAGTTGGTATCGGTGGGGACCCAGTCAATGGGACTGACTTTATCGATGTATTAAAGGCTTTTAACGAAGATAAGGACACATATGCTGTAATCATGATCGGTGAGATCGGTGGAACTGCTGAAGAAGAAGCCGCTGAATGGGTAAAAGCGAACATGACTAAACCTGTAGTAGGATTCATTGGTGGTCAAACAGCGCCTCCAGGAAAACGTATGGGGCACGCAGGTGCGATCATCTCTGGTGGAAAAGGTACTGCAGATGAGAAGATCAAAACAATGAAAGCTTGTGGAATTAAAGTTGCAGCAACGCCTTCAGTTATGGGTGAAACTTTAGTTGAAGCTTTGAAAGAAAACGATCTATATGATCGCTGTGTAACAAATAAAGCAAAAGCGTAATAACGATTACAACGTGAAAAGCTCCCAGATCGGGAGCTTTTTGTTTACATTGAATTGTTTCATGAGGAGGAATGAAGTTTGGATAAAGAACGCTTAATCTTTCTTCATCATTGCGAAGCACTTACTTGGAATCAATTAAGATCAATAGTTGTTGCTGATCCTGAACTAAGAACTGTTTTTTCAATGGACATTCGCAGGTTGAAAATGTCGTATGGTTTGAGTGAACTGACGGCAAAGCGTCTCTATCAACACATGAAACAAAATAATAGTACATACATAATGAAGAATCTAATAAGACAATCGATTTCAGCTGTAACGATATTCGATGAAAATTATCCACCGCTGTTAAAGAACATTTATGACCCGCCTTGGGTTCTTTATGGACAAGGCGATTGGACAGTGCTAAATCGGGATAAAATGATTAGTGTGGTCGGTACTCGAAATCCTAGCAACCAGGGAAAACAAGCTTTGCAAAAGGTTCTTGGTCCGTTACTAGATGACAAGTGGGTCGTGATCAGCGGATTAGCTAAAGGGATTGATACGTTCGCTCATGAGTTAAGTATTCAAAGCAAGTCTTTAACAGCAGCCGTTCTGGGCTCAGGCCTGTTACAGATCTATCCAAAAGAAAACAGAGTACTAGCCAAAAAAATTAGTGAACAAGGCATTTTGTTATCTGAGTTTTCACCACAGGTTACACCAAAACGCTGGCATTTTCCATTGCGTAACCGTATAATAAGCGGTCTCACCCGTGCAACGCTTGTTGCAGAAGCACGAACAAAAAGTGGTTCGTTAATTACAGCTGATCAAGCACTTGAGCAAGGAAGAGATGTGTTTGCGATTCCTGGATCGATTTTAGAAGAGTGTGCGAACGGAACCAATTTTTTGATTCAAAATGGAGCAAAATTAGTCATGAGTGCAGAAGATATTCAAAATGAAAGTTTCTAACCGTTTTCATTTAAATGAGGAAACAGTTTGACAAATGCAGATACATTATTTAATAATAGGGAAGATTTCACTAAACCCTTAAAGGGGGATAAACTGTAAATGGAAAAATACTTAGTCATTGTTGAGTCTCCCGCAAAAGCAAAGACAATAAAAAAATATCTTGGGAGCAAATATGACGTTAAAGCATCTATGGGACATGTACGTGATCTTCCCAGAAGCCAGACTGGCGTAGATGTAGAAGCAAACTATGAACCAAAATACATTACGATCCGCGGTAAAGGTCCAATTTTAAAAGACTTAAAGACTGCAGCAAAAAAAGCGAAACGCATTTTTCTCGCAGCTGACCCGGATCGCGAAGGTGAAGCAATTGCATGGCATCTTGCTCACAGTTTGGACATTGATTTAGATTCTGAATGTAGAGTTGTATTTAATGAGATTACAAAAAATGCGATAAAAGATTCTTTTAAACGACCAAGAAAGATCAATATGGACTTAGTTGATGCGCAGCAAGCAAGAAGGGTGTTAGACAGACTAGTAGGATACAAAGTCAGTCCATTATTATGGAAGAAAATTAAAAAGGGCTTGAGCGCTGGCCGTGTACAGACGGTTGCGGTGCGTTTGATCGTTGAGCGTGAGAAAGAAATTGAAGCTTTCCAACCCGAAGAGTATTGGAAGATCAAAGGAATCTTCAGTGCTTCTGGAGAGGATTTTGAAGCTCAGTTTCATGGAGTGGGCGGTAAGAAAAAAGATCTTTCAAATGAAGAAGAAGTTAAAGAGATTCTAAACACGATAAAGGGCAAACAATTTAAGATTGATTCTGTTCAGAAAAAAGAAAGACGCAGAAATCCTTCGCCACCTTTCATCACTTCTTCACTACAACAGGAAGCGGCTAGAAAACTCAACTTCCGTGCTAAAAAGACGATGATGCTCGCACAGCAATTATATGAAGGAATTGATCTCGGAAAAGAAGGTACTGTCGGTCTGATCACCTATATGCGTACAGATTCTACACGTATTTCTGATACAGCTAAAACGGAAGCGGCTGAATTCATCGAGAAAGAATATGGAGAGCAGTTCGTGAACAAATCAAGAGTGGAAAAGAAATCCGGAAAGAACGCTCAAGATGCCCATGAAGCGATTCGTCCTACTTCTGTTATGTATCACCCACGAGATTTGAAGGCTTACCTTTCAAGAGATCAACTGAGACTTTACAAGTTAATCTTTGAACGATTCTTAGCAAGCCAAATGGCATCAGCCATTCTTGATACGATGACTGTGGATCTTGAGAACAATGGAATCTACTTCCGGGCGACTGGATCAAAAGTTAAGTTTCCTGGATTCATGAAAGTCTATGTTGAAGGCAATGATGATGGAAAAAAAGAAGAAGATCGTATTCTTCCAGATGTTCAAGAAGGCATGAAAGTCGAGAAGAAAGATCTTGAACCAACTCAGCATTTTACGCAGCCACCTCCTCGCTATACGGAAGCAAGGCTTGTTCGTACGATGGAAGAACTGGGGATAGGTAGACCTTCAACTTATGCACCAACGCTAGATACGATTCAAAAACGTGGATATGTAGCTCTTGACGAAAAGAAATTTATTCCGACAGAACTTGGTGAGCTTGTTTTAGAGATGACACTGGAATTCTTTCCAGAGGTCTTTAACGTTGAATTCACTGCCAAGATGGAAAGTGATCTTGACGAGGTAGAAGACGGAAAAGAAAACTGGATCAGAATCATCGATGACTTCTATAAAGGCTTTGAAAAGAAGCTTAAGATTGCAGAAGAAGAAATGCAAAAAGTAGAGATTAAAGATGAACCAGCCGGTGAAGATTGTGAGAAATGTGGACATGAGATGGTCTATAAGATGGGACGTTTTGGAAAGTTTATGGCATGCTCAAACTTCCCAGATTGTAGAAACACGAAACCAATCGTGAAAGATATCGGTGTTACGTGTCCAACCTGTCATGAAGGAACAATCGTAGAGCGGAAGAGTAAGAAAAAAAGACTTTTCTATGGATGTAACCGTTATCCAGATTGTGAATTCGTTTCTTGGGATAAACCTATTGCAAGAACATGTCCGAAGTGTAATAGTATGTTAGTAGAAAAGAAAACGAAAAAAGGCAAAGTCGTTCAATGTGTATCCTGCGATTATGCTGAAGAGGAAGCAAAGTAAGGAGTTTATCTTCATGAATCAACATGTTAACGTAATCGGAGCAGGTCTTGCTGGCAGTGAAGCAGCTTGGCAGATCGCTAGCCGAGGAATTCAAGTAAAATTATACGAGATGAGACCGGTTAGACAAACGCCGGCTCATCATACAGAGAAGTTTGCAGAACTAGTATGTTCGAACTCACTTCGTGCTAATACGCTAACGAATGCTGTTGGTGTACTAAAAGAAGAGATGAGAAAATTAAACTCTGTTATTATTTCATCAGCAGATGATTGTGCTGTTCCAGCTGGTGGAGCTTTGGCGGTTGACCGTCATGAATTTGCTAGCCTTGTAACAGAGCGAGTTAAGAATCATCCTAATGTAGAAGTAATCACTGAAGAAGTAACAGAGATTCCTGAAGGTCCAACCATTATTGCAACAGGACCATTAACTTCAGATAACTTATCCAAATCGCTAAACTCGTTAACGGGTGAAGAGTATCTCTATTTTTATGATGCAGCTGCACCGATTATCGAAGTAGACAGCATCGATATGGACAAGGTGTACTTAAAGTCTCGTTACGACAAAGGTGAAGCAGCCTATCTAAACTGTCCGATGACAGAAGAAGAGTTTGACCGTTTTTATGAAGCGTTAATCACTTCTGAAACAGTACCTCTAAAAGAATTTGAAAAAGAGATCTTTTTCGAAGGATGTATGCCAGTAGAAGTTATGGCTAAAAGAGGGAAGAAAACATTATTGTTCGGACCGATGAAACCAGTAGGTCTCGAAGATCCGAAAACAGGAAAGATTCCATATGCAGTCGTTCAATTAAGACAAGATAACAGTGCAGGAACTTTATATAATATTGTAGGTTTCCAAACGCATCTTAAATGGGGACCTCAAAAAGAGCTTTTAAGACTGATTCCAGGCTTAGAGAATGCTGAAGTAGTTCGATATGGAGTAATGCATCGTAATACGTTCTTGAACTCGCCACGCCTCTTAGAAGAGACGTATCAGTTAAAAGCAAGAAAAGACCTTTTCTTTGCAGGTCAGATGACTGGTGTAGAAGGGTACGTTGAAAGTGCTGCTTCAGGTTTAATCGCTGGAATCAACGCTGCAAAACTGATAAAAGGCGAAGAACTAGCTGTTTTCCCGAAAGAAACAGCAATCGGAAGCATGGCGTATTATATTACAACGGCTAATCCAGATAATTTCCAGCCGATGAATGCTAACTTTGGCCTTCTACCACCTCTTGAAAAAAGAATTAAAAACAAACAAGAGCGTAATACAGCTCTAGCAGAAAGAGCATTGGAAACAATTCAGAATTTTATAACAAATTTGTGAACATGTATTGATTTAGCCCCTAAATTGTGTTACGATTTAGGGGCTTTGTGAGGTGTATGAAATGGTATCAGAACGCCAACATGTGTTGGATTTCTTGAATTATTTAATGATCGAGAAGAACTGTTCACCTTATACGATTGAACACTATGAAAAAGACATTAATGATTTTACTTCTTTTTTGAAACAGCAAGCAATCGAAGGATTCGCTGCTGTTTCTTATGTTTTAGTCAGGCAATATTTAGTGACACTTCATGAGAAGAAGTATGCTCGAAATACGGTAGCAAGAAAGATATCGGCGATGAGAAGTTTTTATCGGTTCTTAAACCGCGAAAAGATCGTCGAAGAACACAATCCTTTTGCTATGGCATCACTCCCTAAAAAAGCAAGAATGCTTCCTCAATTTCTTTATGAAAAAGAGTTGGAGAGGCTTTTTAATGTGTCTGATGTTACAACCCCGATGGGACAAAGAAATCAAGCCATCCTCGAAATAATGTACGGAACTGGTATTCGTGTCAGTGAATTGTGTAAAATGCAGCTGAAAGATCTTGATTTAAACGTAGAGATAGCGCTTGTAAAAGGAAAAGGAAAAAAAGAAAGATATGTTCCAGTTGGTTCGTTTGCAAGAGAATCTCTTGAAAAGTATATACAGAACGGCCGCAAGCTGCTGTTAGAAAAAACGGAGAAAAAGTCGGATGCATTATTTTTAAACTATAAAGGGGAACCTTTAACCGTTAGAGGCGTAAGAACTATATTAAATAAACTAATTGAGGAATCTTCCCTTACCATACATATCAGCCCGCATGTTTTGCGACACACGTTTGCGACGCACATGCTGAATGAAGGCGCAGATCTAAGAGCGGTTCAGGAACTTTTAGGGCACTCTAGCCTTTCCTCTACACAAGTTTATACACATGTTTCAAAAAGTCATTTGAAAAAAATCTATAATAATGCGCATCCTCGAGCATAAAAACAAAAAGGGAGGGATTTTTCAATGTCAACATTTCATGCTACTACAATTTTTGCGATTCAGCATAACGGCAAATCCGCTATGACTGGAGACGGTCAGGTTACGTTCGGCAACGCGGTTGTTATGAAACATACAGCCAAAAAGGTAAGAAAGCTGTTTGGAGGAAAAGTGCTTGCCGGATTTGCGGGCTCGGTTGCAGATGCTTTCACGCTATATGAGAAGTTTGAGAGCAAGTTGGAAGAATATAGTGGTAATCTGCAGCGTGCTTCAGTAGAGATGGCTAAAGAATGGAGAACAGATCAAGTTCTAAGAAAACTTGAAGCTCTATTAATCGTAATGAACGAAGAGCATATGTTATTGATTTCAGGTACTGGTGAAGTAATCGAGCCGGACGACGGGATTCTCGCGATTGGATCAGGTGGTAATTACGCTCTAGCTGCTGGTCGGGCACTGAAGAATCACGCACCTGAACTCTCTGCAAAAGAAATCGCTCTTGCAGCCTTAAAGACTGCTGGCGAAATTTGTGTTTACACGAATACAGAGATTGTTTTAGAAGAATTGTAAAAAGTAAAGGAGCGGTTGCAATGAACAGTCAATTAACTCCAAGACAGATTGTGGAAAAGTTAGATCAGTATATTATAGGTCAAAATGATGCTAAAAAAGCTGTCGCTGTTGCGCTTCGAAATCGCTATAGAAGAAGTTTGCTCGACGACAAGCTGCGTGATGAAGTCTCACCTAAAAATATTCTGATGATCGGACCTACTGGTGTAGGAAAGACAGAGATTGCTAGAAGATTAGCAAAATTAGCTCAAGCTCCTTTCATTAAACTTGAAGCAACTAAATTCACCGAAGTTGGTTATGTTGGACGTGACGTTGATTCAATGGTTCGTGACCTGGTAGAAACTTCAGTAAGACTTGTAAAAGAGTTAAAGATGAATGATGTAAAGGACAAAGCAGAGCAAAATGCCAACAAAAGACTTGTAGAGCTTTTAGTTCCTGGTAAAAAAACAGAAACGAGCTTTAAAAACCCGTTAGAAATGTTTTTTGGTGGCGGTAATCAAGAGCAAGAGCAAAAACCACAGCAAGATGACGCTGCCGACCTTAGACAGAGACGAAACCAAATGGCGCAAAAGCTGGCGCTAGGGGAGATGGAGGATCATCTTGTTACGGTAGAAGTTGAAGAACAGAACCCTTCAATGCTAGACATGTTCCAAGGTTCAGGCATAGAACAAGTAGGAATGAACATGCAGGACATGATCGGCGGTCTTATGCCGAAGAAAAAGAAAAAACGAAAACTCACTGTTCGAGAAGCTCGTAAAGTATTGACACAAGATGAAGCGGCTAAGCTAATCGATATGGACGATGTTACGAGTGAAGCAGTTTACAAGACCGAACAAACAGGTATTATATTTATAGATGAGATCGATAAGATTGCAGGAAAGAACCAAAACTCTGCGGATGTGAGCCGTGAAGGTGTTCAGAGAGACATTCTTCCGATCGTTGAAGGTTCTACGGTAATGACGAAATATGGCTCGATCAAGACAGATCATATCCTCTTTATCGCAGCCGGAGCTTTTCACATTTCAAAACCTTCAGATCTCATTCCAGAGCTACAAGGAAGATTTCCGATCCGAGTTGAACTAAATAGCTTGTCTGTTGAGGATTTTACACGTATATTAATAGAGCCTGATAATGCGATCATAAAACAGTATAAAGCTCTATTGAGTACGGAAGGTATAAATGTTGAATTTTCTGACGATGCTATTGCTAAGATTGCAAGCATTGCCTATGAAGTGAATCAAGACACCGATAATATCGGAGCACGAAGACTTCATACCATATTGGAGCGCTTATTAGAAGATCTATCTTTTGAAGCGCCTGATATCAGCTTAGATCAAATTACCATTACACCCGAGTATGTAGAAGAAAAACTGGCTAACATCGCAAAGAACAAGGATCTGAGCCAATATATATTATAGGATGCAGTAGGAGGAAGAAATACAATGAATTTATTGAACAAAGCAAGAAGTATCAACTCGATGCTTCAACAAACAGGTGGAAAACAAGTAAACTTTAAAGAGATGGCTGAAACACTTAGCACGGTGATTGAAGCAAATATTTTTGTAGTCAGTCGTCGTGGTAAACTGCTAGGCCTCGCTCTTAAACAAGAAATTGAGAACGAGCGTATGAAGAAGATGATCGAGGATCGTCAATTCCCTACAGATTACACGAAAAATCTTTTCAACATTACGGAATCTCTTTCAAACATTGATATAGAGAGCGATTATACGGCATTTCCTGTTGAAAACAAAGACTTGTTCTCTACAGGATTAACGACGATTGTACCGATCGTAGGTGGTGGTGAAAGATTAGGAACTCTTATTCTTTCTAGACTGTCTACATCTTTCGAAGAAGATGATCTTGTTCTTGCTGAGTATGGTGCTACAGTAGTTGGAATGGAGATCCTTCGCGAGAAAGCGGAAGAAATCGAAGAGGAAGCTCGTAACAAAGCTGTTGTACAAATGGCTATAAGTTCATTATCTTACAGTGAGCTTGAAGCAATCGAACACATTTTTGAAGAATTAGAAGGAAACGAAGGATTACTAGTAGCAAGTAAGATTGCAGACAGAGTGGGCATTACTAGATCTGTAATCGTAAATGCGCTTCGTAAATTAGAGAGTGCTGGTGTAATTGAATCACGTTCTCTAGGTATGAAGGGTACTTATATCAAAGTGTTAAATGATAAGTTCTTGCTTGAACTTGAAAAGCTTAAAACTTCATAATTATTAATAATCAGAACCAGCTCTGTATAACCAGAGCTGGTTTTTTTTGTTTATTAAAAATGACTGTTTACGTATACATTGTTGCTTTCCGAAAGTAGTTGATTTCCGCTCCAAGTGCTTCGCTTTCCGCTGGGCAGCCGGTGAGCCACATTCGTACGTTTTACTCTTAAGTGTTTCACCTGTCTAGTTGCAGTGGCTAGCCCCTCGAGGTCAAAAGCTAAATGGTCAAGAAGGCAAAGTGCGTCTTCCAAGCCCGTCCTACTTTTACTTGTCGAGGCTGAACAAGCCACTTTCACTATGAGGACTGCCGGCCAGTCCTAGCCTAGAATCTCACACCTTCCACTACAATCAACTGTCATAGGGGTAAATAAAAAAAGCAAAAACCTTTTAGAAAAGAGCCTTTAAAAAAGACTGCTTATAAGAATGTTTGCTTATAGCGGGAAAGATTTACTCCTATGGTTTAAATCAGCGATTTTTTATACGAAGATTGACGAAGATTGATAGTAAAAATCTTTAAAAAAGGAGTATTAAAATCTTCTAATATCTGATAAATAGAAATACTCAACAGACTTATTTGTGAAAAAATTGTATATTAAATGCAAACGTGGTAAAGAGGTACCAAAAACCGTATAAATATAGGGATTTTATTACTATTTTTAAAATTAGGCATAAAGTCACGGTCGAAATATAGTCCTTTCTATCGAAAAAAGTCAGTTTGGGAAAAAATACATAGACACTTTTTGGATAAATCACTTAAAATATGATGGTGAGGTAAGATTTAACATAAATTGAAACTTCTATAGTAAAAAAGAGGGAAGTGGTGGACTTGTTCTCTAGTTCAGTCATGAAAAACCTTGAGATGGCATTAGATGGATCAGCATTAAAACAAAAGACCATTTCAAATAACTTGGCTAATGTGGACACACCTGGATATAAAGCAAAAGAAACTGTTTTTAACCAGGAACTCAAAAAAAGCTTGCAGGCACATCGAACAGATCAGCGTCATTTTTCATTCGGTACTGAATCATCATCTTCTTTTCATGTGAAAGAGAAAACGAATACTGTGATGAATCATAATGGAAATAATGTTGATGTAGATAAAGAGATGGCAGAATTAGCAAAGAATCAGCTTTATTATCAGACACTTGTACAGCGGATTAATGGAAAGTTTAATTCAATTAAGATGGTTGTTAAAGGTGGGAGATAAATATGGGAGTTTTTGATGCAATGAATGTATCGGCATCCGGTTTAACCGCTCAACGGCTTAGAATGGATGTTGCTTCCTCTAATATGGCAAATGTCGATTCGACACGTGGGGAATTTAAAAACGGTGTATGGGAACCGTATCGACGCAAAATGGTCGTGTTAGGTGCGGGTGAATCTAGTTTTAAAAACATGTTTAATAAGGCTGTCAATAATGGGAAAATGTCTGGTGTTAAAGTAAATGGAGTAGTCAATGATCAAACGCCATTCAAAACGGTTTATCAACCTGAACATCCTGATGCGAACGAAGAAG
This sequence comes from Fictibacillus halophilus, assembly GCF_016401385.1. Taxonomy (NCBI): domain Bacteria; kingdom Bacillati; phylum Bacillota; class Bacilli; order Caryophanales; family Fictibacillaceae; genus Fictibacillus; species Fictibacillus halophilus. The sequence goes on from NZ_JAEACF010000001.1 coordinate 1,087,375, forward strand.
GATTTGTTCAACTTCCAAATGTAGACCCACTAAAAGAGATGGTCGATTTAATGAGTGCAACTCGATCTTATGAAGCAAATGTTACTGCATTAAACGCAGCAAAAGGCATGTACTTAAAAGCATTAGAAATTGGCCGTTAGGGGTGTTGAAACATGGACAAAATTTCAATCGGTTCACTTCAGAATATTAGTAACCCTACATCGGTTGCAAAAGTGACACCATATGAAGCTCAAGAAGATTTTAAAAGCTATCTAAAGGGAGCTTTAGATACGTTAAGTGAAACGCAAGCGCAATCTAATCAAGCTACTCAAGGTTTGATGAACGGAAACATGGATAATCTTCACCAAGTGATGATTACTGCCGAAAAAGCAAGTGTAACGATGCAAACGACTCTTGAGATTCGTAATAAAGTTGTTGAGGCCTACCAGGAAATTATGAGGATGCAAGTATAGGCTCTGTTATATAATTCGATATTAGCATTCGATTTTGGGGGTATCTATTAAAAATTTTTATTGCGTTTATCGGGGGAAAAAATGAAAGAGAAATGGAAAAACATCATCAAGCAAACGACAGAGCGCTTTAAAGCTCGTTCTAATGTACAAAAGGGATTTATTCTCGGAGGAATCTTTCTAATTATCGCAGCTTTTATCTTTGTAACCATCATGATGTCAACACCTAACCTTGTTCCTTTGTATTCAAATCTTTCCCCTCAGGAAGCAGGTCAAATACAAGAGAATTTAAATAGCAAAGGTGTGGCAAACGAAGTACAAGATGGCGGCAAAACCATACTGGTTCCCGAAGAACAAGTGAATAACCTGCAAGTGCAGCTAGCTGCAGAAGGATTGCCTGAAAGCGGAAATATTGATTTCTCATATTTTGGTGAAAAATCAGGTTTTGGAATAACAGACAAAGAGTTTGGTGTTTTAGAAAGAGAAGCGACACAGACAGAGATTGCTAGTTTAATAAAGAGCATCAACGGGGTTGAAGATGCGAGCGTTATGATTACCCTTCCTGAAAGCAGTGTGTGGGTGAACCAAGAAGAAGAAAAAGCTTCAGCATCTGTTGTCCTTTCCTTAGGAACGGGAGCAAAATTAAATGAAGACCAAGTAAAAGCACTCTATCATCTCGTTTCAAAGAGTGTGAGTAACCTTCCTATGGAAAATATAGTTATTACGGATCAATACTTTAATTATTATGATTTGAATTCTGTGCACTCTACTGCTTCAGCTTCAAAATACGATGAGCAAAGAAAGATCAAGCAGGATGTTGAAAGAGACTTACAACGAAGAGTTCAACAGATGTTATCTACCATCATGGGACAAGGTAAAGTAGTTGCTACAGTGACAACAGATATTGACTTTACGGAAGAAAAACGTGAAGAGAATATTGTAGAACCAGTTGATAAAGAAAACATGAAAGGCATCGAAGTAAGCGTTGAGCGAATAAGAGAGACGTTTACTGGAGAAGGTGCAGGAGCAGGTGGAGTCGCAGGAACGGGTGATCAAGAGGTAACTAACTATCCAGGTTCAGCTGCTGGTTCAAACGGAGACTATGAAAAAGTAGAAGAACGTATCAATAACGAAGTGAACAAGATTCGTAAAGAAATTGTGGAAAGTCCTTATGAGATAAGAGATCTAGGTATTCAAGTAATGGTGGAGCCACCAACTCCTAACAAACCAGAATCGTTACCACAAGAGAGATTAGATGATATTGAACAAATATTGAGTGCGATCGTAAGAACAAGCATCTCTAAAGATATTAATGGAACATTATCTGAAGATGATATTCAAGAAAAAATATTTGTATCTGCACAGCCGTTCAACGGCAAACAAGAAACAAGCAAAGTGTCTACAGGTATTCCATTCTGGATCTACATTGTAGGTGGCATCTTATTAATCGTCATTGTTCTATTAATCTTCCTGCTGTCTCGAAAAAGAAGAACAGAGATTGAAACCAAGATTGAAGAATTCGAGATGGATGAGCCGCAAGAGTCTTACTATGTACCTGATGTAAACCAAGAAAAAGGGTCAGAGGGAACAGTTCGTAAGGAACAATTAGAACGAATGGCTAAAGAAAAGCCAGAAGAATTCGCCAAGCTAGTAAGAACTTGGCTTTCAGAGGAGTAAGGAGGTAACGAACGATGGCAAAAGGCATGAAAGAACTATCTGGTAAAGAGAAAGCGGCAATCCTCGTTATCTCTTTAGGTCCTGATGTGGCTGCCCAAGTATATAAACATTTAAGTGAAGAAGAAATTGAGAGATTAACACTTCAAATCTCACAAGTTAGAAAAGTAGATTCAACGTTAAAGGATGAGATTATCACACAATTTCATCAGTTAGCTCTTGCGCAAGATTATATTACCCAAGGTGGAATCGGCTATGCGAAGACGGTACTTGAGAAAGCGGTAGGTAAAGACGAAGCGATGCAGATCATCAATCGTTTGACTTCAACGTTACAAGTAAGGCCGTTTGACTTTGCTCGAAAAGCTGATCCGGGTCAAATATTAAACTTCATTCAAAACGAGCATCCGCAAACGATTGCTCTGATCTTATCTTACTTGGATTCTTCACAGGCTGGTCAAATACTTTCTGAACTTCCGCAAGAGATGCAAGCTGATATTGCGAAAAGGATCGCATTGATGGATCGAACATCTCCTGAAGTGATCAATGAAGTGGAACAGATTTTAGAAAGAAAGTTATCTGCTACCGTTACACAGGATTTCACACAAGCTGGTGGAGTTGAAGCAGTTGTCGAAGTGTTAAACGGTGTAGATCGAAGCACCGAACGGACAATCTTGGATGCGCTTGAAATTCAAGATCCTGAGTTAGCGGAAGAGATCAAGAAACGAATGTTTGTATTTGAAGATATCGTTACACTTGATAATCGCGCAATTCAAAGAGTTATTCGTGAAGTGCAGAACGAGGATCTACTTCTTGCTTTACGTGCATCCAGCGAGGAAGTAAAAGAAGTGATGTTCAATAATATGTCGCAGCGTATGGCTGAGAACTTTAAAGAAGAAATGGAGTTTATGGGACCTGTTCGACTTCGTGATGTTGAAGAAGCTCAGTCTAGAATCGTTGGAACCATCAGAAGACTTGAAGAAGCCGGTGAGCTCGTGATTGCTCGAGGCGGAGGAGATGATGTGATTGTCTAAAGTCATAAAATCTTTTCACAATCACAATGAGAAGGCTGAAACAAATGAAGTTGTAATAGGTATTCAAGCACTCTCAATATTTACAACGAGAAATCTTTTAGAAGATGAGGATGAAGAGTCGAAGGTCATCTCTATAAAAAATCAAGCGTATAACCTGCTTGAAGAAGCTAAGAGCGAAGCAGCTTCTATAACAAAGGAAGTAGAAGAATACAAGGCGGCACAAATACAAAGATTAGCTGACGAAGAGGCTTCTTGGAAAAAGAAGTTGGAAGCGGCTTACGAACAGGCGAAGAATGAAGGATACGATGCTGGCTTTCAAAATGGTTTAGAGCAAGGACACCAAAGCTGGGCTTCGCAATTACTTGAAGTGAAGAGTTTTATTGATACGTTAAGGAGCGACTACCATAACATCTTAAGTGAAGCCGAACCACAGATGGTCATCCTCGCCATGGCAGCGGCGGAAAAAATCTTAGGCGAAAAGCTACAAGAAACACCTGAAACGTGGATTTCTATCGTAAAACAACTTGTAAAAGAAGCTAGAGAGTTTGAAGAGATCAAGCTATACGTTCCACCGCAATGGTTTGAACTCACGCTAAATTACCGTGAAGAACTAAAGAACATGCTTCATTCTACAGCGACTCTTTTCATCTATCCAGACGAGAATTTGACTGAGAATGGTGCAGTAATCGAGTTTCCTTTTGGAAAGATCGACGCAACACTCGACGTCCAGCTAAAAGAGATCAGAGAAAAACTGCTAGAACAACTTGAGGTGTCAGATCAATGAACGTGGAACATATGATAGAATCCCTTCAATCAATCGATTCCTATAAGAAATATGGAAAAGTGATTCGGGTTGTGGGGCTAATGATTGAATCTAAAGGACCTAAAACGTCAATCGGTGATGTCTGTTATATACACACGGGGAACAACAAGCAAAGAATCAAAGCAGAAGTAGTTGGCTTTCAGGAAGAGAATGTCTTATTGATGCCATTTACGTTTGTAAAAAATATTGCAGTTGGCAGTTTAGTAGAAGCAACACATCGTGCGTTAGAAATAAAAGTAGGACCTTCTTTGATCGGAAAGGTACTTGATGGTATGGGAGTTCCATTGGATGGCTCTCCTCTGCCTCGCGGGTTGTTTCGTTATCCGTCAGAGAACGAGCCACCGAATCCGATGGATAGACCACGAATTCATGAAAGTATTCAGCTCGGTATTCGGTCGATCGATAGTTTGTTAACGGTTGGAAAAGGCCAGCGGGTGGGTATTTTTGCCGGAAGTGGAGTGGGTAAGAGTACGTTGCTCGGTATGGTGGCACGTAATTCTACAGCTGACCTTAACGTTATCGCTCTAATCGGTGAACGAGGACGCGAAGTTCTTGATTTTATTGAACGAGATCTTGGTGAAGAGGGTTTAAAGCGATCTATTGTAATCGTTGCTACTTCAGATCAACCGGCTTTAATGCGGATAAAAGGGGCACTGACGGCAACGAGCATCGCTGAATATTTTCGAGACCAAGGCAAGAACGTCATGTTGATGATGGATTCGGTAACTCGCGTTGCAATGGCTCAGCGTGAGATCGGGTTAGCTGTTGGAGAACCACCAACAACAAAAGGATACACACCGAGCGTATTCGCGGTTCTTCCGAAATTATTAGAACGTTCTGGAACAAATAAGAACGGAACGATTACAGCTTTTTACACCGTTTTAGTAGATGGAGATGATTTCAACGAACCAATCTCAGATACTGTTCGAGGGATTCTTGATGGACACTTTATCTTAGATCGAAACTTAGCCAATAAAGGGCAGTTTCCTGCAGTAAACATTCTCAAGAGTATTAGCAGGGTTATGAACGATATCGTTCCAAAAGAACATCGGCAAGCTGCTGAACGTCTCCGAGAACTTTTGTCAGCCTACGTCGAAGCAGAAGACTTGATCAACATTGGGGCATATAAGAGGGGATCCTCTAAATCAGTGGATGAAGCGATTCAGATGTATCCTAACATTCTAGCGTTTCTAAAACAGCAAGTAGATGAAGATGTCAGTTATGAACAAGCTCTCGAGCGGCTGTTGATCGAGTTTGGAAAGGATGAAGGTTGATGTCATTCCATTTTTCTATGGAAAAAGTTTTGTCTGTTAAACAAAAAGAGAAAGAATCGATTGAACAGGAATTAGGAGAAGCTGTACATGCGTTCGAAAGCATCGCAGAAGAGATATACAGCCTTCTGAAAAGGAAAGAAGACATCGAGAACCAATCGAATTATACATTTCAGCAGAGAATCGTAGTAAATGATCTGCAGAATACACAGCGTTTTCTGTTATCCATGACGAATAAGATCAAAGAATTACAACCGTTATTACAAAGAGCAAGAGAGAGAATGCAAGTTATCCAACAAAGGTTATTACAGCAGACGATTGAAGTGAAAAAATACGAAAAGCTAAAAGAAAGACAGCTCAGCGCATATAAAGTGGAAGTTGCTTCTTATGAGAATAAGCAGAACGACGAATTTTCAGTATTGCGTTTTGCGAAGTCGTAAATTCGGGTGATCAGATGAAACAGAACGAAAAATCCAGCAGAATGGTTTGGTTTTTATTAGTAATCTTCGTACCTTTTGTTTTTGCACTAACCGTATTCGGTATCGTTCTGTCGTTCATGGGAGTGGACGTATGGGAAGAAGCAAAAAACACTGGTAAAAACATACCTGTTATCAAAAATGTTTTTAGCGAAAAGTCCGAAGTAGCTGTAACGAACAATGTTCAAGAGAATCAGTGGAAAACAAAGTTAGATGAACAAGAAGATTACATTAAAATACTATCTGCTGATCTGCAAAAGAAAGAGAAAGAAGTAACAGATCTAAAAAGCAATATTGCCCTATTAGAAAAGCAAGTCGAAGATGCAGAAACAACGGTAAAAGATGAAGAGAATGAGCAATTAAAGAAGTTATATGAAGCAATGTCAGCAAAAGATGCTGCAGCCGTAATGTCGGAGATGAACAACAATCAAATCATGGGCATCCTAACACTTTTACAATCTGAAACGCAGGCTGCGATCCTTGCCAAACTCGATGCAAAACGTGCAGCAGAACTTACGGTACTCATGTCAAACAAGTCTCTATAAAAGGAGGTGTAAACTTGCAATTAATGATTTCGCAGCCAGCTGTATCAGGAGCACAGACTTCACCAGTATCAGTTTCTTCGCAAAAAGGAAACGGTATAGATTCTCTCTTTTCTCAACTGTTAGCATCTTCTGGTGTCGAGAGTGAACAGCTTCCTGAAGATCTAGGAGATATGATCGCTAGTATCTTAGGGGGCGTTGAGGGGCTTGAATGGAATTCTGATCTATTAAATAACGAAAACGTTCAATCATTATTAAGCGAACTGCCACCCGAAATGAAGGAAGTTATTGAAAAGCTTCTTGAAAGTGAGATTGATTTCTCAGACATTGCTGTAAATCCTACTCCGGAAATGAAACTAGCGTTGTTATTGCAGTTTGCTTTTAGCAAAGAGACAGGTCCATTATCTCAAAAAGACCAGAAGCAGATCACAGAAATAATTGGACGATGGTTTCCAGGAGTGAAGCTAGATCAAAAAGATTCTATAACAAAGCAAACAGAGCAGATTTTTGGAGAGTTAAAAAAGCTTCTTAGCGAGTCATCAGATAAAGATAAGAATACGTTCTTAAAAGTTTTTGAAACACTATCAGCCGAGAAAAAGGTAAAAAGTTTTGCTGATCATGCATTTCAACGGTTCGTACCGACAAAATTGATCGAACAAAATGTGTCCGCTCCAAAGGAACTTCAAACGGTACAAGCTCCACTTTCTCCTCTAGAGCAATGGACGTTAAAGGTACCTGTTTCGGAAGGAGAAGGACAAAAAGAGCAATTTGTTCGTGAGGTTCAACAGATTATTTCAAGAGGAAAGCTGTTCGTTACGGAATCTGGATTTACGAAGATGCAGATACAATTAACACCTGAACAACTCGGCAAAATTGAGATACATCTTATCCAAAAACATGGTGAGATCACAGCAAAAATCATTGCATCTAGTCAAGGTGCGAAAGATGCCTTGGAAAGCCAGCTCACACAATTGAAACAAGCTTTCACAAGTCAAGATATAGACTTTAAAAAGATCGATGTCTTTCTAAATGGAGACGAACAGACCTTTGATTTCCGTGATCAAAATAATCAAGATCATGAAGATCAAGAGCATGCAGATGAGAACGTATCTGAGGATGAGAAATCCGATCATCTATCATTTGATGAACAATTATCGCAAGTGGTATTAAACGAAAAGGTGTGATGAGTGATGACCAAGATCTCTGAAGATCTTATGCTTTCTAATTATCAAGCAAAAACAAAGCAAACAGGTTCTAACATCTTAGGAAAAGATGATTTTCTAAAAATTTTAATCACACAGCTTCAAAACCAAGACCCTACAAGTCCGATGCAAGATCGTGAGTTTATCGCACAGATGGCTAGCTTTTCTTCACTAGAACAAATGACAAACATGAATCAAACAATGCAGCAATTCCTATCGTTTCAAACAGAATCTTCATTACTACAACAAAGCCAGATGATTGGTAAACAAGTAACCTACGAAACGGAAACCGTTGACGCAGGGGGGAACAAAAAGATAGAAGAAAAAGAAGCTGTAGTGAAATCTGTTTTGTTTGAAAAAGGATCTGTCATGTTGGAAATGAGTGATGGAACAAAAATTACAAGTTACCAAGTAATTAAAATATCGGATTAGGCAAAGTGAGGAGGGGAAAACATGAGCGAACGTATACACGCTCATCAATTGTACCAGCCGATGCTTTACCCGAAACATCGACAGCAGAAAAATACAGATCAATCTTTTCAGTCTGTTTTTCATAAAGAGCTTGAGAACCAACTCACGGTTAGTAAGCACGCTCAAAAAAGACTGCAAGATAGAAATATTAAGATATCAGAAACAAGCTGGAACAAGATAAGCGAAAAGGTGATCGAAGCTGGACAAAAAGGCATTAAAGACTCATTAGTGATCATGAAGAATGTCACGCTTGTTGTGAATGCGCCAAATCAAACCGTGATTACAGCGTTAGATCGAAACGAAAGTACATCTCAGATCTTTACAAACATCAATGGTGCGATCGTCATAGACGAATAAACGAGCTGGACCTTTACAGGAGGCTCACAAAACTGCCGATTGATAGACGCAGTTAATAAACCAAGTAAGGGAGATAAAAACAAATGTTACGTTCTATGTATTCAGGAATCAGTGGTATGAAAAACTTTCAGGTGAAGTTAGATGTAATCGGTAATAACATCGCAAATGTAAATACGTACGGATTTAAAAAAGGCCGTACAACTTTTAAAGATCTTGTGAGTCAGCAGATTGCTGGGGCGAGTGCTCCAACTGCTGGAGCTGGGGGAAGAGGTGGAGTTAATCCAAAACAAGTAGGACTAGGCTCGCAATTGGCTACAATCGATACAGTGCATACTCAAGGTAGTTTGCAAAATACAGCTAGACCACTTGACTTAGGGATTTCTGGAGATGGATTTTTCAAATTAATGTCAGGTACAGAGGTTACTTATACTAGAGCCGGAAATTTTTATCTAGATAAAACAGGGCAAATCGTAAATGCAGATGGAAAATTTTTATTAGCTACAGGTAATGCAAAGATAACTATCCCCCCTGATGCAAAAAGTTTTAGTGTGGGGGCAGATGGAACTGTAAGCTTTATAAATAATGCAGGTGTTCTTACAACAGCTGGCCAAATTGAACTTGCAAAGTTTGCAAATAATGAAGGTTTGGAAAAAGCAGGAGGTAATGAATATAGAGAGAGCACTAACTCTGGAAACCCATTACCATCCACTCCAGGCGGAACTGGCGGTGCAGGCACACTAGTAGCAGGTGCTCTCGAAATGTCCAACGTAGACTTATCTGAAGAGTTCACTGAGATGATTGTTGCACAGCGTGGATTTCAAGCGAATACAAGAATCATTACAACATCTGATGAGATCCTTCAAGAACTTGTGAACTTAAAACGTTAACGTGAAGGGAGGTAGGGGTGAGCTGGAAAAGGCTTAACTCCGAAACTCATGATTTCATTAACACAACTAAATGGCAATACGTTTACACTGAATGCGATCTACATCGAACAGATTCAATCATTTCCAGATACTACCGTCACTTTAACAACAGGCAAGAAGTTTGTGGTCAAAGAAAGTGAAGAAGAAGTGACTAAATTAATTACAGGTTTTTATAGAAATATTACGCTATTGCCACTAAGTCAGAAAAAGGAGGGTCTGTAGTTGGGGAAAAATAAAGCGATAACCATCATGCTTTCCATGCTTGTAGGGATAAGTCTTATCGGTGCAACAGGTTATTACGGATTTAAACAATTCTCGCCGAAAACAGAAGCTTCTGAACCAACAGCAGAAGAACTGGACAAGCTATTGGTCGAAACCAACGAAATGTCAACAAATCTTGCGGATCAGTCTTATGTGAAGATTCAGTTCAAGATTCAAGCAAATAATAAAGATGGTAAACATGAACTTGAAAAAAGATTGTTTCAAGTTAATAACTTGATCATATATGAAATCTCGAGTAAAAAAACAGAAGAACTGTCTGGTCAAAAAGGATTAATTTCCTTAGAGAACAAATTAAAAACAGAGATAAATAAGATTATGCAAGACGGGAAAGTAGTCAGAGTCTACACAACTCAAAAGATCATACAATAATTCATTAAAAACCGCATGAAAAGAGGTGAGACTCTTGGTTGATGTTTTGTCGCAAAACGAAATAGATGCTCTTCTCTCAGCGCTTTCCACAGGGGAGATGAATGCAGAAGAGCTAAAAAAAGAAGAGTCAGAAAATAAAATAAAAGTTTACGATTTTAAAAGAGCACTTCGTTTTTCGAAAGAACAGATTCGTAGTTTAACAAGAATACATGAAAATTTTGCAAGACTATTGACTACTTATTTTTCGGCTCAACTTAGAACGTACGTCCAAATCGGTGTAGCGTCAGTTGATCAGCTTCCGTATGAGGAATTCATTCGTTCTGTTCCAAAGATGACGCTTTTGAATGTGTTTGAGGCACATCCGTTTGAAGGGCGTATATTAATGGAAGTCAATCCGAATATCGCTTATGCCATGCTTGATAGAGTGATGGGCGGTAGCGGCGCTGGAATGAATAAGATCGAGAGTTTAACTGAGATCGAGACAAGAATCATGAATCAATTATTTGAAAACACACTTGATAATTTTAAAGAAGCATGGACAAGTGTCATTGAAATAGAACCATTTATGGTCGACTTGGAAGTGAATCCTCAATTTTTACAGATGGTTTCTCCGAATGAAACGGTAGTGGTGATCTCATTAAATACGATGATTGGCGATACGAGTGGAATGATCAACATTTGTCTTCCTCATGTGGTCTTAGAACCTATAATACCAAAGCTATCTGTACACCATTGGATGCAAAATAAAACAAAAAGAAATCTTGGAGAGTCCGAATTTATTGAAAAAAAGATAAAGAATACTTTTTTGCCTATTCAAGTTGAATTAGGTTCTTCAGATATGTCAATAGAAGAGTTTCTAAACTTATCAATTGGTGATTGTATAGAACTCGATCAACGGATTAATTTCCCACTTGTAATTAAAGTGGAAGATCATCCAAAGTTTTTTGGGCAACCCGGAAAAATAAAGAAAAAGCTTGCCGTACAAATTATTGAAACCATTAAGGAGGATGAGCATCAATGGTAAGTGGAGATATGCTATCACAAGACGAGATTGATACTTTGCTGAATGGTGGAAGTCCTTCCTCGTCCGGAATGACCGAAAATGAGGAATACCTTTCATCAATTGAACAAGATGCTTTAGGAGAGATTGGTAATATTTCCTTTGGCAGTGCTGCAACTGCGCTTTCTACTCTATTAAATCAAAAGGTAGAAATTACGACGCCTACTGTAACAGTCGTTAAAAGAACAGATTTAAAAGATGAATTTCCTATTCCGCATGTTGCGGTCCAAGTTACATACACAGAAGGCATTGAAGGGGCTAACTTGTTAGTGATCCGCAAGACAGATGCACAGATTATTGCAGATTTGATGCTTGGCGGTGAAGGCACAAATCCTTCTCCTGATTTTGGAGAATTGCAACTAAGTGCTGTTGGTGAAGCAATGAATCAGATGATGGGATCAGCTTCTACTTCGATGTCTACGATCTTTAATAAAAAAGTAGATATCTCTCCACCTAAAATTGATTTTTTGGATATGGAATCAAACACGAGTTTGATTCCTGACGAAGAGATTTTAGTAAAAGTTTCATTCCGACTTAAAGTGGGTGAACTGATAGATTCGAATATCATGCAGCTCATTGACGCTGAATTCTCAAAGGACCTTGTACATAAGTTGATGAATCCTGAACCAGTTGTTGAAAAAGAACCAGTAGCAGATCATGTACCACATGAAGAAGTTGCTCAACCAACTGCACCGGTAGATCAATATCAAGAGCGTCCTATTAGTGAGCCAAGAAATGATCATCAGCCTGCTTATCAACCGCAGATGAGAGACGTTTCCATCCAGCCGGCAAGCTTTTCAGACTTTGGAGATTATGAGACGAACCAAAGAGATACGAAGAATTTAGACATGCTGTTAGACATTCCACTGCAAGTAACAGTTGAACTAGGAAGAACGAAAAAAACGATTAAAGATATTTTGGAAATGTCTCAAGGTTCGATCGTAGAGCTCGATAAACTAGCTGGTGAACCAGTTGATATCTTTGTGAATCAAAAGATGATCGCAAAAGGCGAGGTTGTTGTTATCGATGAGAACTTCGGAGTTCGTGTAACTGAAATTTTAAGCCAGCGTGATCGTTTAGAAAAATTGAAATAATTATCGGAGGTAAGTGAAATGGGAGAACGTATTTTAGTTGTTGATGATGCAGCGTTTATGAGAATGATGATCAAGGATATTTTAGTTAAGAATGGATTTGATGTTGTAGGTGAAGCGGCAGATGGTGCACAAGCGATTGAGAAATTCCAAGAATTAAAACCAGACTTAGTTACGATGGATATCACGATGCCTGAGATGGACGGTATATCCGCTTTAAAAGAGATCAAGAAAACAAACCCTGATGCAAAAATTATCATGTGTTCAGCAATGGGTCAGCAAGCAATGGTAATCGATGCGATTCAAGCTGGGGCAAAAGATTTTATCGTTAAGCCGTTTGCAGCTGACCGTGTAATCGAAGCGATCAAGAAGACTTTAGGATAAGCGTTTCATGTATCGATGGTTAATTAGTTTTTTTGCAGCAGTTTGTCTTGCGCTTGTACCATTAAGTGTACAAGCGGAAGGCAGCGGTTCAGGGAAAAGTGTTTATGACACTATAAATAGTTCGGATCAAAAGGGCGAGAAGGAAAAATCACCAGCAGATAGTAGCCCTGTCGATTCTAAGAGCGAAAGCACATTTATGATGCTCGTCAAGCTCGTGTTTATGCTTGGTATCGTTCTAGCGATCTTGTTCTTTGTCTTACGATTTATTCAAAGAAAATCTGTCAGTTTTCAAGACGGGAAAAACCTTCAGTCTCTAGGAGGGATTGGAATTGGACAGAACCGTTCTGTACAACTGATCAAAACGGGTAATTCTGTCTTGGTAGTAGGTGTCGGTGATTCGGTAACACTTCTAAAAGAGATTACAGATGAAGTTGAAGTTCAGATGATACTCGATCAGCGTCCGTCTCAAAATGTTTCAAGTTTGACTGACCAATTGAAAGTAAAGTGGATGAAAAGTAGAAACGAAGAGTCGAGTAAGAACTCAAACCAAACGGGAACAAAGGATCAGACTAAAACATTTAAGAATATGCTTCAATCTATCGTCCAAGATAAGAAGAATCAGCAAAAAGAACTTCAGAGAGTGCTAGAGAAAGGGAAACATCATGAATGAATTTATTCCTGGATTAGACTTGGATTTTATTAATAATAGCGATCCAGCGAACATGGAAACTACGATTCAGCTGTTGCTGCTCTTAACAGTCCTTTCGCTTGCTCCAAGTATCTTAATTCTTATGACTTGTTTTACGAGGATCATTATTGTCTTATCCTTCGTCAGAACTTCACTGGCAACGCAGCAGATGCCACCTAACCAAGTTCTGATTGGGATTGCATTATTCTTAACTTTCTTTATCATGGCGCCAGTGATGCATGAAGTTAACAAAGAGGCTGTTCAGCCGTTAGTAAAAGGTGAGATCTCTCAGGAAGAAGCGTTTGACAAAGGAAGTCTTCCCATTAAAGAGTTTATGGCAAAGCATACTCGACAAAAGGATCTTATGCTGTTTATGGAATATTCAGGTGCAAAGAAGCCAGAAAGTATTAAAAATATCCCTTTAACGACACTTGTTCCAGCTTTTGCTATAAGTGAACTAAAAACAGCCTTTCAGATTGGATTCATGATTTTTGTACCATTCTTGATCATTGATATGGTCGTCGCGTCTATTTTAATGGCTATGGGGATGATGATGCTGCCGCCCGTTATGATATCACTGCCATTTAAGATCTTGTTATTCGTACTGGTTGATGGCTGGTACCTCATCGTTAAATCATTGCTATTAAGCTATTAGGACAGGTGGAAACATGGATTCTCAATTTGTAATTTCTTTAGCAGAAAAAGGGGTATACATGACCTTGCTTTTGTGTGGTCCGCTTATGCTTTTAGCCCTGATTGTAGGTTTGATCGTCAGTATTTTTCAAGCAACAACTCAGATTCAGGAACAAACACTCGCTTTTATACCAAAGATTGTTGCTGTGTTAGTAGGACTTGTGTTTTTCGGACCTTGGATGCTTTCACAAATATTAGGTTTCACATCAAATATCTTTCAAAATTTACACACTTATATAGGATGATGAAATGGTAGATTTAGTTGCATTCCCTGCTTTTTTATTAATCCTAACTAGAGTATCGGCATTTTACTTAACAATTCCTGTGTTTTCCAATAAAAATTTACCTGTCATGCATAAAATCGGATTATCATTATTTTTATCTTGGATCATGTTGTACGCGATTGACCCAAAACCAATTCCGTTAGATGCTACCTTTTTTCTATTAATTATTAAGGAAGCGATGGTAGGACTATCCATCGGATTTATTGCAGCGATTGTTTTCTACGCTATTCAAGTAGCTGGGGGATTTATTGATCTACAGATGGGTTTTGCGATTGCAAACGTGTTTGATCCGCAAACCGGCATTCAGACTCCATTGATGGGTAGATATCTGTATACGTTTGCGATTCTGTTCTTGTTAGCAACAGATGCGCATCACATGTTACTTGATGGAATCTTTTATAGCTATCAATTTTTACCCATTGATTCAGCGATTTCTAATTTTGGAGATGGCGGGATTACGAGATTTGTACTAAGTGTGTTCTCAGGTATGTTCTTAGTTGCTCTGCAGATGGCGATTCCTATCGTTGGTACGTTGTTTCTAGCCGATCTAGCACTTGGAATCGTAGCAAGAACCGTACCACAGATGAACATTTTTGTTATCGGTCTGCCGGTTAAGATTTTAATTGCACTTGTATTGTTTTTAGTAGTAATGCCCGCGTTCTTTGTATCTGTTCAGATGCTGGTCGGACAGATGCGTGACAGCATGATTAACTTAATGGAATTGTTAGGGGCGGCATAATTTGATGAGATATCCAATTACTTTACAATACTTTTCAGGAGAAAAAACAGAAAAAGCAACACCGAAAAAAAGACAGGAGAGCAGAAAAAAAGGTCAGGTAGCCAAAAGTGCTGACATCAATGCTGCACTTGTGCTGTTTGCATCTGTTATGTTTCTTTCCTTCATGGGGAGCTGGATGGGTCAAAGATTGCTTCATCTCTTCGCCTATAGTTTAGATAAGAAACTTCTTTATAACGTGACGGAATCTAGTATTCCTAAGCTGTTTTGGGAACTTTCGCTTGAAGTTGCAATAATCATAGCTCCCGTAATGATCGCCGCTATGATCGCTGGTGTCTTAGGGAACTATTTGCAGGTAGGATTTTTATTATCAACAGAAGCGATTCAAATGAAACTTGAACGGATCAATCCTTTATCCGGATTTAAGAGAATCTACTCGGTACGTGCTCTAGTAGAACTATCAAAATCAATGCTTAAGATTCTACTTATCGGTGGTGTGACTTTTTTTATTCTTTGGAGTGAACGCGATATCTATTTAAGAATGAGCTTAGTGAGCATTGAATCGTCTCTTCCTGTCTTTGGAGGACTTGCGGTCAAAATGGGTTTTGCAGCTTCACTCGTTTTACTTTTTCTTGCGTTTCTTGACTATATGTACCAAAAATACGATTTTGAAAAAAATATTAGGATGTCTAAACAAGATATTAAAGACGAATACAAAAAATCTGAAGGTGATCCTAAGATTAAAGGGAAGATCAAGGAAAAACAAAGACAGATGGCTATGAGGCGAATGATGCAAGAAGTGCCTAAAGCGGATGTTATCATCACAAACCCTACACATTATGCGATCTGCTTAAAGTATGACGATAACAGCATGGATGCTCCAGTTGTTGTGGCAAAGGGAGTGGATCTTATCGCTCAACGCATCAAAGAGATCGCAAAAGAGCATAACGTAGCGGTTGTAGAAAACAAGCCTCTAGCAAGAACACTGTACGCCCGCGTTGAGATCGGGCATGTGATTCCTGAAGATCTTTTTAAAGCAGTAGCTGAAATTTTAGCCTTTGTATACCGTGTAAAGAACAAAGCGTAAGGAATGAATAGGAGAGTTAACAGATGAAAGCTAGAGACATGAGTGTTTTAGCGGGCGTTATTCTTATTATCGCCATGCTCGTCATACCAATGCCAACGTTTATGTTGGACTTCTTAATCATAACGAATATATCTCTGGCACTTTTAATCATATTAATTGCCATGAACACAACACAGCCTCTCCAATTTTCTATATTTCCGTCATTGTTATTGTTAGTGACGCTTTTTAGACTAGGGCTAAACGTTTCGACAACGAGGAGCATCCTTTCAACAGGAGATGCAGGAAACGTTGTGCATACTTTCGGTGAATTTGTTGTTGGTGGAAATATACTTGTTGGTATCGTCGTATTTTTTATTCTTATTATCATTCAATTTATCGTAATTACAAAAGGATCTGAACGTGTGTCAGAAGTAGCTGCAAGATTTACACTCGATGCGATGCCTGGTAAGCAGATGAGCATTGATGCAGACTTAAACGCTGGTATGATTTCAGATCGGGAAGCGAAAGAAAGACGTGAAACGATCGAACGCGAAGCAGATTTTTACGGAGCGATGGACGGAGCGAGTAAGTTTGTTAAAGGTGATGCTATTGCTGGTATTATCATCGTCTTGATCAATATGTTGTTCGGAATCATCATCGGGATGCTTCAGATGGGCCTTAGCTTTGGTGAGAGTGCAGAATTGTTTACAAGAATGACCGTTGGTGATGGATTAGTATCGCAGATTCCAGCGCTGATCATTTCTACAGCGACAGGAATTATTGTGACACGTGCGGCATCAGAAGGAAACTTAGGGTTTGATATTAGCAAACAATTGCTTGCTTATCCGACCATGCTTTTTGTTGCCGGAGGAACGATCATCATGCTTGGATTATTCACTCCGATCAATGACTTTTTTACGCTTATGGTAGGAGGAATATTAGTGATCGGCGGTTATCTTCTATTAAAAGCTGAGCGTGAGCAAAAAGAAAAAGAAGAAGTGGTGGAAGAAGATATTCAAACCGAACAGCTTAAAAGCCCTGAATCTGTCGTGAACCTTCTGCAGATCGATCCGATCGAATTTGAATTTGGCTACAGCCTTATTCCATTAGCAGACACTTCGCAAGGTGGTGACCTGTTAGACAGGATCGTTATGATCAGAAGACAGCTTGCTTTAGAACTTGGAATGATCGTACCGGTAGTAAGGATAAGAGACAACATCCAGCTTCAGCCGAATGAATACAGAATCAAAATTAAAGGCAGTCAAGTCGCAAAAGGTGAGTTGCTGCTGGATCATTATTTAGCGATGAGTCCAGGTATCGATAATGAAGAGGTACAAGGTATTGATACGATGGAACCGGCATTCGGTCTTCCAGCCATCTGGATCGGTGAAGAGATGAAAGAGCGAGCTGAATACTCAGGATACACAGTTGTAGATCCGCCATCAGTAGTCTCGACTCATTTAACAGAAGTGATCAAAAAACATGCACACGAATTGATTGGCAGACAAGAAACGAAACAACTTGTGGATCACTTAAAAGAATCGTATCCTGCCATTGTAGAAGAAGTAACCCCGGATGCACTAACGATCGGAGAAGTACAAAAGGTGTTATCTAAACTTTTACGAGAGCGAATCTCGATACGAAACTTAGCAGTAATCTTTGAAACATTAGCAGATTTTGCAAAAATGACTAAAGACACAGATCTATTAACAGAGTATGTAAGACAAGGCTTATCTAGACAGATCTCAAAAAGCTATACGAATGAAAATGAACCGCTGCATGTTATCACGCTTGGCGGTTCGGTGGAAAAGAAGATAGCTGATGCTGTTCAGCAAACCGAACATGGCAATTATCTGTCACTAGATCCTCAAGATTCTCAAGTGATCTTTGATAGCATTACAACTGAACTTGAATCTGGACAAAGTTTTGATCAATCTGTTGTCCTCTTATGTTCACCAGCTGTAAGAATGTACGTAAGGCAACTGATTGAGCGTTATCTTCCGGATGTTGCGGTTTTATCATATAACGAATTGGAACCTGAGCTTGAAGTGAAAAGTGTAGGGGTGGTGAACATCTGATGAAAGTGAAGAAGTATACAGCACATAACTTGCCAGAAGCTATGAAATTAGTAAGAGCCGATCTTGGCAGTGGTGCAGTCATTTTAAATACGAGAGAGATTCAAGTTGGAGGTTTTTTCGGATTCTTTACTAAGAAGAACGTTGAAATTTTCGCTGGATTAGATCAAGACGTAGATTATCACCAAACAAAGCATCATAACAAGAATATTGTGAAAGAACAGCAACCTGTGTTTCAAGATGAGGAACTGACGAAGGAAATTCGTCAACTAAAGAAGATGGTTCACACTTTGACCGTGCAATCAAAATCTTCAGATGATAGAGCACCATTTGTTAAAGAATGGGAAACTTTTCTTTTAAATCAAGAAGTAGATGTAAAAATAATGGAAGAACTTATTCCTGCTTTATCAAATAAATACGAAAGTCTCGATGAAATGGAGCGAGACAATTATGACTGGAATACGTGGATCGGCCATTATTTAAGTGCAAGAATGGCAAAAAGTGAGTTTGGTGGCTTTCATTATGAATCGAAATTTTTAAACTTGATCGGACCTACGGGTGTTGGTAAAACAACGACGATAGCTAAGATTGGAGCAAAAGCGGTTTTAAAAGACGGAAAGAAAGTCGCGTTTATTACAACAGATACTTATCGGATCGCAGCTATCGACCAACTAAAAACGTACGCTGAAATATTAAACATTCCATGTGAAGTCGCTTATACGGCTGATGATTTTAAGAAAGCTAAAGAAAAGTTTATAGATTATGATCTAGTTCTCGTAGATTCGGCAGGCAGAAATTTCTTAAATCGTTTTTATATCGAAGAACTACAACGTATCATTCATTTTGATAAAGATATGAAAAACTATCTCGTCCTTTCTTTAACTTCAAAATATCTGGATATGGAGACCATCTATAGTCAGTTTAAGAGTTTACCGGTTCATAAGGTGATTTTTACGAAGAAAGATGAAACGAAGACGTACGGTTCTTTATTAAACCTTGCAATCTTAAACAATGTACCAATCGGCTATGTTACGAATGGCCAGAACGTTCCTGATGATATGTTTGAGGCAGATGCGGATGAACTTGTTCAAACGCTATTAAAGGAAAAGTCACAGCATGCTTGATCAAGCGAGTAGTCTTCGAAAACAGTTGGTTTCTGCCTCGTCAAACAGTGCAAGAGTAATCTCTGTAGTCAGTGGTAAAGGCGGAGTTGGTAAAACAAATGTTACGGTGAATCTTGCCCTTTCTTTGGTTCAGATGAGAAAGCGCGTTTTAGTACTAGATCTTGATATAGGTATGGGAAATGTAGATTTAATCCTTGGCAGAAGATCTCCCAAGCATATGATGGATATGCTACAGAATCAATTATCTGTATGGGAGATCATTGAAGAGGGGAAAGACGGACTTCATACGATTGCTGGCGGGAGGAATTTCGGTTCTCTTACAAGCATTACGGATGATATGTTGGTACATTTCATGAAACAACTAGAAGAACTAGAGAGATTTTATGATTATATTTTTTTAGACATGGGTGCAGGCGCGACACAAACAGCTTTAAAATTTGTGCTCTCAAGCCACGAGGTATTGGTGATCGCAACTCCTGAGATCACCTCACTAACAGATGCCTATTCAATGATGAAATTCATTTATATGAAAGATAAGGACCTTCCCTTCTACTTAGTCATCAACCGATATGAGAATGCAAGAGAAGGAAGAGAAACGGTTGATAAACTAAGTCATGTTTGTAAACAATTCTTACAAAAAGAACTGATCTGTTTAGGTAAAATACCGATGGACCAGAATGTATTACATGCTGTGAAGAAACAGATTCCCTTTTCTATTTATAAACCATCATCGATAGCATCCAGGGCTGTGTATCAATTAGCGGAAACTTATGTGGGTGCGGTGAAACAGCATGAAGTGTCTTATAAGTCTTTCATCGGTAAGTTAAAGTCATTTTTTAGAGAAAGGTAGATGCTGCATGAAACAGATCAGAGTGCTAATTGTGGATGATTCTGCCTTTATGAGGAAGCTGATCAAAGAGTTCTTAAGTGAAGATCCAAGAATTTTGGTGATCGATACAGCAAGAAACGGACAAGAAGCTATTGATAAAACACTTAAGTTAAAACCAGATGTTATTACGATGGATGTTGAAATGCCTATACTAAATGGCATTGACGCCGCAAGAACGATTATGAAGAGTTGTCCTGTTCCAATCATCATATTATCAAGTACAACAAAAGTTGGTGCACAAAATACGATTCTAGCTATGGAAGCAGGAGCTATTGATTTTATCGCTAAGCCATCTGGGGCCATCTCGTTAGATTTACATAAAGTGAAGAATAGTTTGATAGAAAAAGTTATCACTTCTTCTAAAGCTAATATCGTAACAAAAAAAGCTGTATTACCTTATAAACTTGAAGACAATGTGCCTAAGAGAACTTTAAAGATAGAGCACAAAGATAAACTCGTTTTAATAGGTACATCGACTGGCGGTCCGAGAGCGTTACAACAAGTAATCACTAAGCTTCCTAGAGACCTGGATGCACCCGTTGTTGTCGTACAACATATGCCGGCAGGATTTACGAGATCATTAGCAGATCGATTGAATTCGTTATCCAACGTTAGTGTAAAAGAGGCGGAGGATCATGAGCTGTTACAAAAAGGTTATGTTTACATCGCACCAGGTGGTTTTCATGTACGACTCTACGAAAAAATAGGACGGTTGTACGTTTCTTTACACAAAGATGATCCCGTAGGGGGACATCGACCAGCAGTTAACGTACTGTTCAGTTCTGCTAGCAAACTTAAAGACTATCAAAAGGTAGCTGTTATTATGACTGGAATGGGATCGGACGGCACGGATGGGATCGTAGATTTAAAAGAAGCGGGTTCGACGGTAGTTATTGCGGAGGCAAAAGAATCCTGCATCGTTTATGGGATGCCAAAAGCCGCGGTGCTTACTAAAAAGGTAGATGAAGTTGTTCATTTAGAGTCAATTGGATTAGCTATTCAGAACCATTTGTAAAATAGGAGGAATTATACGATGGAAATGACACAATATCTCGACATATTCATTGAGGAGAGCAAAGAACATTTACAGTCTATTAATCAACAAGCGCTGCTGCTGGAAAAATCACCTGGAGAACTTTCAATTGTAAATGAGATTTTCCGTTCTGCTCATACATTAAAAGGAATGTCAGCTACGATGGGTTATGAAGATCTAGCTAGCCTTACTCACTGTATGGAAAATGTTCTTGATGCGATTCGTAATAACAAGATAGAAGTTTCATCTTCTGTCCTAGATGTTCTGTTCGCGTCGCTTGACCACTTAGAAGCGATGGTAGTAGAAATTTCAGAAGGCGGCAGCGGTAAACGTGATGTGACGGAGACGGTGAGAGATTTAGAGGCCCTTGAAAAGGGAGAAGTTCCAAAGAAGATTCAAGCCGACACAAAAAATGAAGCAAAATCGTTACATGCTTATGATCAATATGAAAAGCAGATTATTATTCAATCCAAAGAACAAGGATTTCACGCTTACGAGCTTTCAATCTCATTAAGGGACGACTGTATCTTAAAAGCGGCCAGAGTATATATGGTATTTGAAGTGATCGAACAGATCGGTGAGATCATTAAAACGATGCCAGCAGTAGACATGCTTGAAACAGAACAATTCGGAACTCATTTTACGCTTTCCATCCTCACGAAAGAGTCCGCCGAAAACGTTAAAGAACGTATCTTAAAAGTTTCTGAGATTGATGCAGTAGAAGTGAATGATATCAAGGCAGATCAACTTAACATCTCGTCAAACTCTGAGAGCGAGGAGAACAAAAAATTAGAGCAACAAGAAGTAACATCCCAAGATAAAAAAAGTGAACCACAGCAAACTTCAAACGCTGGTAGCAGCGGGAAAACGATCCGCGTCAATATAGAGAGGCTCGATCAGCTCATGAACTTGTTTGAGGAACTCGTCATTGACCGGGGGCGGCTTGAAGAGATATCAAAATCATTAAAAAGCATGGAACTCAACGAAACGGTTGAACGAATGTCTCGTGTATCGGGAGATCTTCAAAATATTATCCTGACGATGAGAATGGTTCCTGTAGAGCAAGTTTTCAATCGTTTTCCAAGGATGATCAGAGGATTAGCGAAAGATCTCGGTAAAAAGGTTAACCTTGAGATCGTAGGTGCTGAAACTGAACTTGATCGAACCGTAATTGATGAGATCGGTGATCCGCTAGTTCATCTACTTAGAAACTCGATTGACCATGGCATCGAGAACCCTGAGATACGCTCTTCTAAAGGTAAAAATGAGACAGGAACCATCTATTTAAGAGCATTTCATAGCGGAAATCATGTGTTTATTGAGATTCAAGATGATGGAGCGGGTATAAATAAACAAAAAGTATTGAGTAAAGCAATCGAGAATGGGATCATCACGAAAGAAATGTCTGAAAATTTGACCGATAAACAGTGTTTTGAATTATTGTTCGCTTCAGGCTTTTCTACTGCAGATGTCGTTTCAGACATTTCAGGACGTGGAGTGGGACTAGATGTTGTGAAAAATAAGATTGAATCGTTAGGTGGTTCTATCGCTGTTGATTCAACGGAAGGTTCAGGAACGATCTTTTCTATACAGCTTCCTCTGACTCTATCGATCATGTCTGTCATGCTCGTTGAAATCAGTCGTGAGAAATACGCGATTCCATTATCTTCGATCATTGAAACAGCCATCATTAAGAAAGAAGACATTCTTTCAGCTCATAATCAAAAAGTGATTGATTTTAGAGGCAAAGTGGTACCGCTTGTAAATATGAAAGACGTTTTCGAAGTCCCTGGTTCAACAGATTCCGGTCAGCACGTTCCTGTAGTCGTAGTGAGAAAAGGGGATAAGATGGCAGCACTAGTTGTTGATTCGTTTATCGGACAGCAAGAAATCGTCTTAAAATCACTTGGTCAGTATTTAACATCGGTATTTGCTATCTCTGGCGCAACGATTCTAGGAGATGGACAAGTGGCATTAATTCTCGATTGCAATGCACTCATTAAATAAGGTGGTTAATCATGATGAATGAAGAAAAAGTGATCATATTTCAATTAAAAGATGAAGAATATGCAGTTCCAGTCCAGCACGTGAAATCGATTGAAAGAATGCAGCCGATTACTCGAATTCCAAGGACGGTTTCATTCGTAAAAGGGGTAATTAACTTAAGAGGAGTCGTTACGCCTATTATAGACTTGCGTTCTCGATTCGAAATTGAAGAAGTAACTCATACGGATACAACTCGAATCATCATTGTGTCAGTCGGTTCGATTGAAGCTGGACTGATCGTTGATGCAGCGAACGACGTAATCGATCTAGATAGAGAGTCGATCGAGCCTCCTCCTGAAGTAGTTGGTGGTGTTGATGCCGAGTATATCCATGGTGTTGCGAAGCTTGAAAAGCGACTATTGATCCTGCTCGATCTTGTTAAGGTTTTGAACCCAGAAAAGCTGGATGTTCAGCCTACAAAGGAGAGTATCCATTAAGATGGATTTTTTAAGAATTCAGCCTATTCATCTGGATGTTTTACGTGAGATCGGAAACATTGGAGCGGGGCATGCAGCGACAGCGTTATCAACGATGCTGAACAAAGCTGTTGATATGAAAGTCCCTTCAGTGAATGTCACCTCATTTGAAGAGATATCTGAGATGGTTGGCGGAGCAGAGAACGTTGTGGCTTCTGTATTCTTGAGAATCGTAGGCGATGCTCCCGGATGTATGTTCTTCATGCTTCCGGTAGATCAAGCTGAGAGACTTTTAGAAGATTTATTAGTCGGCCAAACAGTACAGCTAACAAACGGAGATGAATCTGACATTTCATTATCTGCTCTTCAGGAAGTAGGGAACATTCTATCAGGTTCATATCTGACATCGTTCTCTGATTTTACAGGGCTGAATTTACAGCCATCTGTACCTGCAACGAGTATTGACATGGCTGGAGCAATTTTGAGTTTTGGATTGTTCGAAGTATCTACTGTGAGCGATTATGCCATTGTTATAGATACTGCTTTTACAGATATAGAAAGACAAGACGAGGTAAAAGGTCACTTTTTTCTGTTGCCTGACCCTCTATCCTTCTCAAAAATTTTTCATGCATTAGGAGTTCCGTTGGATGAGTGAAATCATAAAGGTGGGAATCGCTGATATTAACCTCGTTTCCCCTCCAAACACAATTAGAACAACAGGTCTTGGTTCATGTGTGGGCGTCATACTCTTTGATCAAGTAAAAAAAATCGCAGGAATGGCGCATATCATGCTTCCGGATTCGTCGCTTTCAAAAACTCCTACGTTAAATGAAGGAAAGTATGCGGATACAGCCATTAGGAGTTTATATGACATGCTGATTAAGAGAGGTGCCAACGGAAAGACGTTAAAAGCAAAAATAGCTGGAGGCGCACAGATGTTTAAGTTCACCTCCGGAAGTGAAATGATGCGAATCGGTCCAAGAAACGTTGAACGTGTTAAAGAAGAACTGTCTGCACTTAAGATTCCTTTGTTAGCAAGTGATGTTGGAGGCTCTAGTGGAAGGACCATTGAGTTCAACCCTGAGAACACTTTATTAACGATTAAAACGGTTAATGCAGGAACAAAGGTAATATAAATACCAAAAAAACGAGGAGGATTACCATGACGGAGCCATCTTTATTAGAAGAACAATCTTGCTGGGAAAAGTGGAACACGAGTCGTGATCGAGAAGCAGGTGACGAACTGATGCGTGCTTATTTACCACTTGTCAATTATCACGTACAACGTATATCGGTTGGTTTGCCTAAAAGTGTTAACAAAGATGAACTCCGATCCCTCGGTATGCTAGGGTTATACGATGCTCTAAAAAAGTTCGAGCCTGAAAGAGATCTGAAATTTGATACATACGCTTCCTTTCGAATACGTGGGGCTATTTTAGACGGCTTACGAAGAGAAGATTGGCTTCCAAGAAGTTTAAGAGAAAAAACAAAAAAAGTTGAAGCTGCCATTGAAAGGCTAGAACAAGAAAATCTTCGTTCCGTTAGCGCAAAAGAAGTTGCTGATGAATTAGGATACTCAGAAAATGAAGTAACAACCGTTATGTCTGAAAGCTTCCTTGCCAATGTTTTATCAATTGATGAAGAGAACAAAGAAACGGAAAGTCGCGAAAAAGTTAGTTATACAATTGAAGACAAAAAAGCGATTACACCTGAAAATAGTTTGTTGCAGGAAGAACTTCATGGTGAGCTTGCATTAGTGATTAAAGAATTATCTGAGAAAGAGCAGCTTGTAGTCAGTTTGTTCTACTTTGAGGAATTAACATTGACTGAAATCGGACAAGTCCTTGGTCTATCTACATCCAGAATATCTCAAATACACTCAAGAGCTCTCTTTCGAATTCGACAGGTTCTACAACGATATATGTAAGGAGTAGGGATATGGATCAATGGTTTAATATTAAATTTGAAGATCGTGAAACACAGGCTCTTTTATTAAAAAATGAAGTTGAAATTCCATCTGGTGAAGTCACGTTTTCTAGACTTTTAGCTTGGATCGAATCGAAAGGTATAAGACACGGAATTCGAAATGAAGTATTGAGTTTAGTAGCAGAAACTCTAGATAGTTTCGCATTTCCCGCTGAGATTGCAAAAGGGAAACAACCGAGAGATGGAGAGCCTGCAAAACTTATACCCTCCTTCTCAAATGAGAAAAAACTTGATACAAACGAAAATGCGAAGCTTGATTTTAAACGACTTTTTACAATTCCTACAGCTGAGTTCGGAGAGATCTTAGCAAGGAAACAAAATGCAACTGAAGGCATAGCAGGAATAAGTGTTTTTGGAAAAGTGTTACCTGCAAAAAAAGGTAAAGATTTGTTAGTGAAAAATGGCGAAAATACCGTTTATAACGATAGTGAACAATGTGTCTATGCATCAGCGAGCGGAGAGGTTACTTTCCAGAATAATCGTGTAAACATTTATCCGGTTTATCGGGTAGATGGGGATGTTTCTTTAAAGACTGGACATATTGATTTTGTTGGAAATGTTCATATAAGCGGTGACGTACCTTCAGGATTTAAAATATCAGCAAAAGGTGATGTTAGAGTCGAAGGAGTCGTTGAAGCAGCAGATATTACTACAGATGGGAACGTTGTTATAGGTGGCGGTGTTTTAGGTCAAGGTAAAGGAACGGTTCGTTGTGGAGGAGACTTCACTTCCCTTTATATAAGTCAAGGAAATGTATACGCCCGAGGAAACATAATGGTAGCACAAACAATTCTTCACAGTCATTGTGAGGCAGAATCGAACGTTACATGTACGAGCGGTAAAGGAAATATATCAGGTGGCACCTGTATTGCGGGAAATGGAATTTCAGCGAATGATATAGGAAATGATACGAACTCCAAAACGTTATTATACATAAAGACAAATGATAGAATGGAGAAAGAGATCATACAACATGAACAAAAGATTCTTGAACTGCAAAAGAATTTGGAGAAATTAAATCATTTAAAGATCGTGTTGATCCAGAAAAATACAGATCAACAAACGATTAATCGAATTGTAAATACGATTTCTCAATCGAACCATGAGATTGTTGAGCTTCAAAAGGAAATTGAGAAATGTAAAAATTCTTCACAGTCTTCTATCCAAATAAAAGGCACGCTTCACCCAAATGTTGAGATCTGTATCGGAAAATATAAACGAAAAATTCAATCTCCATTCAGTGCAGCGAAAGTATTTATTGAAGAGAAGGAAATTGTTGTTCACACTCTATAAGAATTGGATGAGGATGCTGTGAGCCTTAAACTAATTGAGCTTCAAGTTGCGATTCCAAGAACAGTTGATGCTTCTAAAGCAAGTATAGAACTTATGAACAGGGGACT
The DNA here is from genome assembly GCF_016401385.1 of Fictibacillus halophilus. Lineage (NCBI taxonomy): Bacteria > Bacillati > Bacillota > Bacilli > Caryophanales > Fictibacillaceae > Fictibacillus > Fictibacillus halophilus. The sequence goes on from NZ_JAEACF010000001.1 coordinate 1,114,219, forward strand.
TCTTCAACAACAGCAGAACACTGAAGAGATAAGAAAAAAAGACAAGAAAGAATCAGAACGAGTCAATCAAAAAGAAGCGACTGATTCAGGTTTATTCCATACAAATCACCAGAACCAACAAGAAAAGACGAGTTCCAAGAGTACGAGTCATCCTTATAAAGGAAAGAAAATCGATTATTTAGGTTAGGATGAATGCGATGTACACCTTAGTGTTCCTCAGTTTCACACTAAACATAGTATGTTTGTTTTTAGTTTTTAATTTGCACAAAAAAATTCAGCATCAGAATATCTCCCATGACACAAAGACAACCGAAGAAGTAGAAGAACTTCTTGAACTGTTTTCAGAAGAGATGAAGCTAGAGAATGAACGCTTGCATGATATGATCGTAAAATTTTCACAAAAACAACAGCAGCAAAATGATTCTACACGTATTGATGAAATCCCTACATCTAAGATAGAATCTGTAGAGACCCAAGCTGATTCGAAAGCTTCTCTAGATAATCATATCTCTAAAGAGACGAACGAAGTATTAATATTAGCTCAACAAGGATATAATGCTGAAGAAATTGCAAAAATGCTGCACCGAGGAAAAGGTGAAGTAGAGTTGCTTTTAAAATTTTATCGATAGCAAGCAAAAAGACTTGCAGAAAATGCACGAAACATGTTATATTATTTCTCGGTGTTAATCACACACGTTTGCGGATTTGAGCAATGTGGTGCTGACTAAGTCAGTTATTGCTCAAAGGTGAAACAAACGGAGGTAAACAAACCTAGGAGGTGCCATTATGGCAGTAATTTCAATGAAACAATTGTTAGAAGCTGGTGTACACTTTGGTCATCAGACTCGCCGTTGGAATCCGAAAATGTCTCGTTACATTTTCACAGAAAGAAACGGTATCTACATCATCGATCTTCAAAAGACAGTAAAGAAAGTTGAAGAGTGCTACAATGTTATGCGTAACATCGCAGCTGACGGTGGGAAAATCCTTTTCGTAGGAACTAAGAAACAAGCTCAAGATTCAGTTAAGGAAGAAGCTGAACGTTCTGACATGTACTACATCAACCAACGTTGGTTAGGTGGAACATTAACAAACTTCGGTACAATCCGCAAGCGTATCAACCGCTTAAAAGATCTTGAAAAAATGCAAGAAGACGGTACTTTTGAAGTACTTCCTAAGAAAGAAGTTATTCTTCTTAAGAAGGAAATGGAGCGTCTTGAAAAGTTCCTAGGCGGAATCAAAGACATGAACAAGCTTCCTGACGCATTATTCGTAGTTGACCCTCGTAAAGAGCGCATCGCGATTGCTGAAGCTCGTAAATTAAACATCCCGATCATCGCTATCGTTGATACGAACTGTGATCCGGACGAAGTTGATCACGTTATCCCTGGTAACGATGATGCAATTCGAGCAGTTAAACTTCTTACTGGTAAGATGGCAGATGCTATCATCGAAGCTAACCAAGGCGGAGAAGAAGTAGCAGAAGCAGCTGAAGAAGAGACTACTGCTTAATTAAATGGAATGCTCAAGGGTGGTAGAGGGGATGACCCTTTATCACCCTTTTTATGTAAAAGCACAACTAGCACTACATATCCCATAAGGAGGCAAAAACACATGGCTATTACAGCACAAATGGTTAAAGAATTGCGTGAGAAAACTGGCGCAGGTATGATGGATTGTAAGAAAGCATTAACTGAAACAGATGGTAACATGGAGGCGGCAATTGATTACCTTCGTGAAAAAGGGATCGCGAAAGCTGCTAAGAAAGCTGACCGTATCGCTGCAGAAGGTTTAACTTCTGTAATCGTTGATGGAAACAAAGCGGTAATCCTTGAAGTGAACTCTGAAACTGATTTCGTTGCGAAAAACGAAAACTTCAAAAACTTAATCGCTGAACTAGGGAACCACTTGTTGGCTACAGAGCCAGCTTCAGTTGAAGATGCATTAGCTTCTGATTTTAACGGAACTTCTGTAAATGACTACATCAACGCAGCAATCGCTAAAATCGGTGAGAAACTTACACTTCGTCGTTTCGAAATCTTGAAAAAAGACGAGAATGCAGCATTCGGCGCTTACCTTCACATGGGTGGACGCATTGGTGTTCTTTCAGTACTTGAAGGAACTACTGAAGAAGAAGTTGCGAAAGACGTTTCTATGCACGTTGCAGCAGTAAACCCTAAATACATCTCTCGTGACGAAGTTAGTGAAGAAGAAGTATCACGTGAGCGTAAAGTGTTAACTGAACAAGCACTTAACGAAGGAAAGCCTGAAAACATCGTAGCTAAAATGGTAGAAGGACGTCTTGGTAAATACTTCGAAGATATTTGCTTAAACGACCAATCTTTCATTAAAGATCCAGACCAAAAAGTTGGTAAATATGTAGCTTCCAAAGGTGCTACTGTTAAAGCCTTCATTCGCTTTGAAGTAGGAGAAGGTCTTGAGAAGCGTGAAGACAACTTCGCTGAGGAAGTAATGTCTCAAGTTAAAAAGTAAGCACAGTTTGAAAAGAGGGGAGCACGTTGTGTTCCTCTTTTTTTACAGAAATAACCTTGGTTTTAATGGCTTTACTTACTTGAATGTTGTTGTAGCTTAAGTGTTTTACAGAACATCTTGATTTGTTGATTGTAGTGTAAGGTGCGAGACTCCTGCGGGACGAGCGGTCAGGTGAGACACTTAGTGGCGCAAAGCGGCAAGTGGCTCACCGGTTGCCCCGCGGAAAGGGAACACCTGAAACGGAGATCAACTACTTTCACAAAGCGACGAAGCTATTCAGTATAAACAGCCTTAAAAACTAATTAAATACATTTTTTTAGGTGATGGAGGGACAAATGACTACTTCAAAATATAAACGAGTCGTCTTGAAATTAAGTGGAGAAGCACTAGCAGGTGAACAAACTTCTGGAATCGATCCAAAAATCGTTCAGTCAATTGCAGAACAAGTAAAAGAAATCGTTGAACTCGACGTAGAAGTTGCTGTAGTAGTAGGCGGCGGAAACCTATGGCGTGGTAAGACGGGCAGTGAGATGGGAATGGACCGTGCTTCAGCAGACTATATGGGCATGCTTGCTACTGTAATGAATTCATTAGCCCTTCAAGACAGTCTTGAAAACATCGGGGTTCAAACAAGAGTACAAACATCTATAGAAATGCGTCAGGTTGCAGAACCTTATATCAGAAGAAAAGCCATTCGTCACCTTGAAAAAAAGCGCGTCGTTATTTTTGCAGCAGGAACGGGTAACCCGTATTTCTCAACAGATACGACAGCAGCACTAAGAGCAGCAGAAATTGAAGCAGAAGTCATCTTAATGGCTAAGAATAACGTGGATGGCGTGTATTCAGCAGATCCGAAATTGGATGAGAACGCTGTTAAGTATACGACATTGTCTTATCTTGATCTTTTAAAAGATGGACTAGCAGTAATGGATACAACTGCTTCATCACTATGTATGGATAATGACATCCCGTTAGTTGTTTTCTCGATCATGGAAGAAGGAAACATCAAACGAGCAGTTGCCGGAGAAAAAATTGGAACCGTTATAAGGGGGAGAAACTAATGGCAAAAGAAGTTTTAACTCAAGCAGAAGAAAAGATGCAAAAAGCAATCGGGGCTCTAAGACGCGAGTATTCAACACTTCGTGCAGGTAGAGCAAACCCTTCTCTATTAGACAGAGTACAAGTTGATTATTACGGAACTCAAACACCGATCAATCAACTAGCAGGTGTAACAACTCCAGAAGCTAGACTATTGGTGATTCAGCCTTACGACAAATCAGCAATGGCAGATATCGAAAAGGCGATCCTAAAGTCTGATCTTGGTCTAACACCTTCTAACGATGGTCAAGTGATTCGTATTGCGATTCCAGCTCTAACAGAAGAACGCCGAAAAGAATTAGTTAAACTTGTTAAAAAGTTTGCTGAAGAAGCGAAAGTTGCTCTTCGAAACGTTCGCCGTGATGCTAATGACGATTTGAAGAAACTTGAAAAAGAAGCTGAGATTACAGAAGATGAACTACGTCGTTATAACGATGATGTTCAAAAACTTACTGATAAATACACAGCTGAAGTTGATTCTGTAAGTTCAGTTAAAGAAAAAGAAATCATGGAAGTATAAAGCTTTTCCATGTACAATTAAATATAAAAAGCCCTCTATAAAAGGGGGCTTTTTTATTAGACAATATCACCATTTTGCTAGACTTTAAAAGATAAGGTGATTGGCATATGGAGAATACCTCTCTAAGAGGTTGATTCTATGAAGTCTAAGAAGATGGAGGCTTATACATGCTTGACAAGCTTTTCTTTAAGAAAAAAAGTCCAGAGAACCATACATTCAAAGAAGAAAACATTCCAAAACATGTAGCTATTATTATGGATGGCAATGGAAGGTGGGCACGGAAACGAGCCATGCCACGAATTGCCGGACATCATGAAGGGATGAAAACAGTTCGTAAAATCGTTAAAGAAGCGAATAAGATCGGGATAGAAGTACTGACCCTATATGCTTTTTCAACTGAAAATTGGAAACGTCCTCGTGAAGAAGTCGACTTTTTAATGAAACTTCCTGGAGAATTTTTAAACACTTTTCTTCCAGATTTGATTAAAGAGAACGTACAAGTGCGAATAATGGGTAAAAAAGAGTTATTACCACTTCACACTGTAAAAGCTGTAGATGAGGCGATTAACAAGACGAAGAACAACACAGGGTTAATCTTAAACTTTGCGCTTAATTATGGCAGCCGTGATGAGATTACAGCGGCAGTTAAAGCATTAGCTTCTGAAGTGAAACAAGGAAGATTAGAGCCGTCACAAATAGATGATTCAATGATTGAACAGCATTTAATGACGCATGATCTAAACGACCCGGATCTTTTGATTCGTACAAGTGGTGAAGTTCGATTAAGTAACTTTATGCTCTGGCAGCTTGCCTATTCTGAATTTTGGTTTACTGAAGTGCTATGGCCAGATTTTTCTGAAGAGCATCTACGAGAAGCTGTATCACAATTTGCCGGACGAGGCAGGCGGTATGGCGGTGTTTAATTAAGGAGGACTTATGAAACAACGGATTATAACAGGTGTAATCGCAGCCGTTTTATTTATAGGGATTACCCTTTATGGAAGCTGGCCGTTCTCACTATTAATACTATTGCTAACTGGGATTGGCATGTTTGAATTATTGCGAATGAAAAGGATGGAGCTAAGTTTCGTTGGGGGAATCGGATTTCTATTAGCAGTCTTGATTGCTTTGCCAGAGGACTGGATGAGTTCTTTAGAACCCTTTACTAAAACTGATGCCATTATACTTGCAGTTCTTCTATTACTAGTCGTAACTGTTGTACAAAAGAACAATACAGATTACAATCATATTTCGTTTGTTCTTTTTAGTTCCATATACGTAGGTTTTGGGTTTTTCTATTTATTAGAAACGAGAATATTAGAAGGTGGGGTCCAACTTTTATTCTTAATCCTATTCATGATATGGGCTACTGACTCTGGCGCTTATTTTGTTGGGAAATCGGTTGGGAAACGAAAACTTTGGCCGGTTATCTCCCCGAACAAAACGATTGAAGGGGCAGTTGGAGGGATTTTCTTTAGTATTGTTGTAGGTGTTATCAGTTATTTGACTCATTTTGTGGATATGTCGCTATTTAATATTCTACTCATCTCACTTATTGTAGGTATATTTGGACAGATAGGTGACTTGGCAGAATCGGCATTCAAACGAATCTACGATGTGAAAGATTCTGGTACTTTGCTTCCTGGACATGGCGGAATATTAGATAGACTAGACAGTGCGTTATTTGTATTCCCGTTGCTCCACGTGCTTCATTTGATAGGATAACGCTAGGAGGTATAGGATGAAATCAGTTAGTTTACTTGGTGCAACAGGTTCGATCGGTGTTCAAACCTTAGATGTGATCGCCTCTCATCCAGATCAATTCAAATTAAGTTCTATGTCTGTAGGCAAGAATATTGAGGCTGCTGAAAAAATCATACAGAAATTTCAACCTGAAATTTGCGCCGTTCAAAACGAAGAAGATGCAAAAATTCTTCGTTCGAAGATAACATCATCTACAAAAGTTGTCTCAGGTATGGAAGGGTTGATTGAAGCCGCGGTTTCCACTGATTCAACGGTAGTTGTGAACGCAGTGATCGGAAGTGTAGGCTTACTTCCCACATTAAAAGCGATCGAAGCAAAAAAGACAATCGCTTTAGCAAATAAAGAAACGCTTGTGACTGCCGGACATCTTGTTATGGAAAAAGCAAAGAAGCACAACGTGGCTATTCTTCCGGTCGACTCTGAACATTCAGCAATCTATCAATGTTTAAACGGTGAAGATACAAAACGTGTTGAAAAGCTGATATTAACCGCTTCAGGTGGAAGTTTTAGAGATCGAACACGTGAAGAATTAAAAAACGTTACAGTACAGGAAGCTTTGAATCATCCAAACTGGTCTATGGGTGCGAAAATTACGATCGATTCCGCGACAATGATGAATAAAGGTTTAGAGGTTATTGAAGCTCATTGGCTATTTTCCTTTGATTATTCGAAAATAGACGTCATTTTACATAAGGAAAGTATCATACACTCTATGGTAGAGTTTGTTGATACGAGCATAATCGCTCATTTGGGACAACCAGATATGAGAGTGCCGATACAATACGCTCTTACACATCCCGATCGACTTGAATTAATAAACGGGAAAAGGTTAAACTTATGGGAAGTTGGGAAGTTGCATTTTCAAGAAATGGATTACGACCGATTCAGATGTTTAAAACTTGCATTCCAAGCAGGAACAGCTGGAGGCTTGATGCCGACGATCTTGAATGCTGCGAATGAAAAAGCGGTTGAATTGTTCTTAAATGGTCATATCTCGTTTCTTGAGATTGAAGAGATGATCGAACGAGCTATGCAGAATTTGTCCAACGTCAGTAAACCAGATCTTGAGACAATACAAGAAACAGATAAAAGGACTCGTCAATATGTTGAGTCACTACTTAGTAAAGGCAGGTAATGGGAATGAACACTGTGATAGCCATTATCATCATTTTAGGTGCTTTAATTTTCTTTCATGAACTCGGACATCTATTGCTGGCAAAGCGTGCAGGTATCTTGTGTCGTGAGTTTGCTATTGGATTCGGCCCAAAAGTGTTTGCCTTCAAGAAAGGGGAAACGGTCTATACGATTCGTCTTTTACCGCTTGGAGGGTTCGTACGTATGGCTGGAGAAGATCCAGAAGGTATTGAACTAAAGGCAGGTCACAGAGTTGGTTTAATCTTCAACCAGGCAGATGAAGTGGAGAAAATCGTAGTCAATCACCGTGACAAATATCCGGTTCAAAAGACGATTACCATTGAAAAAGCTGATCTAGAACGTGAATTGTATTTGACGGGTTTCGAAAATGAAGACTCTGGACCATCGACTTACAAAGTAAAAGAAGATGCACTATTTGTAGCAGATCACCAAGAGATGCAAATCGCACCTTATAATCGGCAGTTTGGATCTAAGACGATCATGCAGAGAACACTTGCAATCTTTGCTGGTCCTGCAATGAACTTTTTACTAGCTTTCGTGATCTTGGTTGTATTTTCACTCATGCAAGGTATTCCGACGAATGAATCGAGACTAGGTACCCTCCAAGAAGGTGCGGGTGCTGAGAAAGCCGGCTTGATTAAAGGGGATAAAATTATTGCTGTTCAGGGCGAAAAGATGGACGACTGGAAAGAGTTAGTGTCCGTGATCCAAGAAAACCCTGGTGAAAAATTAATGTTTACAATAAACCGTAATGGTGAAGAGAAAGTGGTTCCTGTTACGCTTGGTTCTCGTAAAGGGGCTGATGATAAGAACGAAGGTTTTATCGGGGCACGTCCATATACTGAATCCTCTTTTGTTGGATCTTTAGAATATGGGGCTAAACAAACATGGTTTATGACAACCGCAATATTTACAGGACTCGGACAATTGATTACGGGGCAGCATGGAATCGATCAGCTTTCTGGACCGCTTGGAATCTATGAGTATACAGATCAAGCAGCAAAAGCTGGTGTATATATGCTACTTCAATGGGCAGCTATCTTAAGTGTCAACTTAGGGATCTTTAACTTGTTGCCTTTACCGGCACTTGACGGCGGACGCCTTCTATTCTTAGGTGTTGAAGCATTAAGAGGAAAGCCGATCGATCCGCAAAAAGAAGGAATGGTTCATTTTATCGGGTTCGCTTTTCTGATGTTATTGATGCTTGTTGTTACATGGAATGATATACAGAAAATTTTTCTTGGTTAATTAGGGATGATTTGAGGAGTAGAGATTATGAGACAAAGTCAGTTGTTTATGCCAACCTTAAGAGAAGTTCCAGCAGATGCAGACGTTAAAAGTCACCAGCTCTTGTTAAGAGCTGGATTTATCCGTCAAAATGCTGCTGGTATTTATTCTTTTCTTCCATTGGGGAAAAAGGTTCTTCATAAAATAGAGAATATTGTACGAGAAGAAATGAATCGTGCTGGTTCACAAGAGATGATGATGCCAGCACTGCAGCTTGCTGAACTATGGCAAGAAAGTGGCCGATGGTATAGCTATGGCCCTGAACTAATGAGATTAAAAGACCGACACGAGCGTGATTTTGCTCTTGGAGCTACACATGAAGAAGTGATTACGAGCATCGTTCGAGACGAAGTAAAATCATATAAGAAGCTTCCTCTTAATCTATATCAAATTCAAACAAAGTTCAGAGACGAAAAGCGTCCACGTTTCGGATTGCTGCGCGGAAGAGAGTTCATTATGAAAGATGCATACTCTTTCCATGATAAGCAAGAAAGTCTTGATGATACGTATGAAGCGATGAAAGATGCCTACTCCGCTATCTTTAGCCGTTGCGGACTAAACTTCCGTGCAGTTTTAGCAGACTCAGGTGCAATCGGTGGTAAAGATAATCATGAGTTCATGGTTCTATCTGAAATTGGTGAAGACTTGATCGCGTATTCGACAGATTCAGATTTTGCAGCGAACATAGAGATGGCTCCTGTTGTACTTCGCGAAGAACGTTCATCTGAAACTCTTATGGAGCTTGAGAAAGTAGAAACGAAGCATGCGAAAACGATCGAAGAGGTATCAGATTTCTTACAAGTTGCACCTTCAAAAGTGATTAAATCATTGCTTTATATCGCTGATGAACAACCTGTTTTAGTGTTAGTCAGAGGAGATCATGAGGTTAATGAGATCAAGCTTAAGAATGTGCTCTCTGCTAAAGCAGTAGTATTAGCTACGGCAGAAGAAACAAAAAAATGGTTGAATGCTGAACACGGATCTATCGGACCGGTTCACTCTCCAAAAGAAGTTAAAGTAATTGCGGATCAAGCAGTGCCATTTATGGTAAACGCAGTTTGTGGCGCAAATGAATCTGGCTACCATTATATAAACGTTAATCCAATTAGAGATTTTGAGTTCAATGAAACAGCTGATCTTCGTTTTGTTGTTGAAGGTGATCTGTCTCCAGATGGTAAAGGGACAATCGTTTTTGCAAAAGGAATTGAAGTCGGGCATGTGTTCAAGCTTGGTAAAGTATACAGCGAGCCGATGAAAGCCTCTTACTTAGACGAAAACGGTAAGAATCAAATCATGTCTATGGGTTGTTATGGAATAGGTGTTTCACGTACATTAGCGGCAGTAGCTGAAGAAAACAATGATGATAAAGGGTTGATCTGGCCGTTATCATTAACTCCGTTCGATGTGCATTTAATTGCTGTAAACAGTAAGAACGCAGAACAAGCAGCACTTTCAGATGAGCTGTACACGCAAATCAAGAACGATGGCTTTGATTGCTTATATGATGATCGCCCTGAACGTGCGGGTGTGAAATTTACAGATAGCGATCTTATCGGATTGCCGATTCGTGTTATGGTTGGAAAACGTGCTTCAGAAGGCATCGTTGAAGTGAAGATTCGTAAGAGCGGCGAATCTTTTGAAGTGCCAGTTTCTGAACTTAGCGATTTTATTAAAAAAGAGTGGGACAAGCTTAAGAATTAAAGAGATTTTGTGTTAATCTATAATACTAATAGAGGAGGTGCCTCTCATTACAAGAGGTGCCTTTCTCTTTGTACTTTACGAACATTGATCTAATCTTTATGATGATAATCCACGCTGATGATTTATAGCTATAGTATAATAGATAAAGAAACGTATAAAAAAATACGTTGGTTAGTCATGTGAAAACATAATTAAACCCCTTAATAAGGAGGTTCGTATGAGCGGGAATGATCAACAGATCAGACAAGAAAGGCTATCTCTTCTTTTAGAACAACTAGGTATGCCTGATGAGATGAAAGCAGGTTTTTCGGAAGGAACGATCGAAAAACTAACGATAGATAAAACAAATAGAAGCTGGCATTTTATAATAGGACTACTGCGTCCATTAACTCCTGATAGTTATGCATGGTTTAGTGCCAGCCTTCGCCAAACTTTTCAACATATCGCTACAGTGTCTTTTTCTCTTCAAACGAAAGAGAGTTTTCAAGCAGAAGAACTTCTTGGCTTTTGGCCGTTGTGCAAAGAAAAGTTAGTAGAGACAGCAGCACCAAGTCTAGGAAGTATGCTTTCTACGCAAGATCCTATTGCGGAAGGCAATTTTTTGAGTCTTACAGTAAGAAATGATGCAGAAGAAGCACTTGTTCAAAGAAAGCTTTCTCCTGTTATTAAGGAGATGTACAGTCAGTTTGGCTTTCATTCTGTAATGGTTAAAACAGAGATTAAACACTCTGAAGAAGATTTTCAAAAGTTTATCGAACAGAGAAAACAAGAAGATCAGAATAAAGTAATGGAAGCATTAGTTGAAAAAGAAAAAGCTGCTAATCGATCTGAATGTCCTGCAGCAAGAACAGATATTATGATTGGTTATTCGATCAAGGATGAACCTGTTCCGATCCAAACGATTCAAGATGAAGAGAGACGCATAACGATTCAAGGGTATGTCTTTCATTCCGAAACGAGAGAGCTTAGAAGTGGACGTACACTATTAACATTTAAGATTACCGATTACACAGATTCTCTTTTAATTAAAATATTCTCTCGAGATAAGGAAGATATCCCTATCCTTCAAGGTATTCAAAAGGGTATGTGGTTAAAAGTTCGAGGCGGAATTCAAAATGATACGTTTGTCAGAGATCTAGTCATGATCGCGAACGATATTAATGAGATCAAACCTGAATTCAGAAAAGATTTAGCGGATGAAGATAACAAACGTGTTGAGCTTCATCTTCACACACCGATGAGTCAGATGGACGCGATATCTTCTGTTTCTTCCCTAGTGGGACAGGCAAAGAAATGGGGTCATCCAGCTATCGCCATAACAGATCATGCTGGTGTTCAATCTTTCCCAGAAGCCTATAGCGCAGGAAAGAAAAACGGGATCAAGATTTTGTATGGACTTGAAGCGAATCTTGTAGATGATGGTGTACCAATCGCTTACAATGAAGCACCAAGAAAATTAACGGACGAAACGTATATTGTCTTTGACGTTGAGACAACGGGTTTATCAGCTGTTTATAACAAAATTATTGAACTGGCAGCTGTGAAAATTCGTGGAGGAGAAATCATTGAACGATTTGAAAGGTTCGCAAATCCTCATGAATCTCTTTCTCAAACGACGATTGAATTAACAGGAATTACTGATGATATGGTCGAGAACGCACCTGAGATCGAAGAAGTACTTCGAGATTTTCATGCGTTTATGGGTGATGATATCCTAGTAGCGCATAACGCGAGCTTTGACATGGGATTCTTGAACGAAGGTTTACGCAAGATAGGATTAGGCGAAGCGAAGAATCCAGTCATTGATACATTAGAATTGGCAAGGTTCCTACTTCCACAATTAAAGAATCATAGGTTGAATACGCTTTGTAAAAGGTTTGATATCGAACTCACTCAGCATCACCGAGCTATCTATGATGCTGAAGCAACTGGTTATCTATTATGGAAGCTTCTAAAAGAGACGTTTGAAAAGGATATCTTCTATCACGATCGTTTGAACGATAACATGGGGCAAGGTGGATTTCAGCGATCAAGGCCGTTTCACTGTACACTTTTAGCTGCGACACAAGAAGGGCTGAAAAATTTATACAAACTTGTTTCTGAATCTCATCTATCTTATTTTTATCGAACACCACGTATTCCGAGATCACGGTTAAGTAAACTACGAGAAGGCATACTCGTCGGTTCAGCTTGTGATAAAGGTGAAGTGTTTGAGGGTATGATGCAAAAACCGATCGAAGAGGTTGAAAAGATCGCGGAGTTTTATGATTACTTAGAGGTTCAGCCACCAAGTAACTATTATCATCTTATCGAAAGAGAATTAGTCGCAGATGAGATGAACTTAAGAGAGATCCTGTCTAACATCGTTCAGCTTGGAGAGAAATTGAACAAACCGGTTGTCGCAACAGGAAACGTTCATTATTTAAATCCTGAAGATGCGATCTATCGAAAGATCTTGATCTCTTCTCAAGGTGGAGCGAATCCGCTGAACAGACAAACTCTTCCAGAAGTGCATTTTAGAACGACGGATGAGATGTTGGATCTGTTCTCTTTCTTAGGTGAAGAAAGAGCTCAAAAAGTAGTTTGTGAAAATACGAGACAGATCGCCGACATGATTGATGAGATCAAACCGATCCCTGATGATCTATATACACCAAAGATCGAGGGCGCAGATGAAGAAGTACGCTCTATGAGTTATAACCGAGCAAGAAGCATCTATGGTGAGAATCTTCCTGAACTTGTTGAGAAGAGGCTGGAAAAAGAATTAAAGAGTATCATCGGACACGGATTTGCGGTTATTTACTTGATCTCACATAAACTTGTAAAAAAATCGTTGATTGATGGATACCTTGTAGGGTCGCGTGGATCAGTCGGTTCGTCGTTTGTTGCGACAATGACGGAGATCACTGAAGTAAATCCATTGCCTCCTCATTATGTTTGTCCGAAGTGTAAAGAATCCCATTTCTTTAACGATGGTTCTGTTGGTTCTGGTTATGATCTGCCTGATAAAGAATGTCCAACATGCGAAGTACTTTATATTAAAGATGGACAAGATATTCCGTTCGAAACGTTCCTTGGTTTCAAAGGAGATAAAGTCCCTGATATTGACTTAAACTTCTCAGGTGAATATCAGCCTAGAGCACATAACTACACGAAAGAACTGTTCGGTGAAGATTATGTGTATCGTGCAGGGACAATAGGTACCGTAGCTGAAAAAACAGCTTATGGTTACGTAAAAGGGTATGCAGGAGACAATAACTTAACGATCCGATCGGCAGAAGTTGATCGACTCGTAGCTGGATGTACAGGAGTAAAGAGAACAACAGGTCAGCATCCAGGAGGAATAATCGTTGTTCCAGATTATATGGACATCTATGATTTCTGTCCTGTTCAGTTCCCAGCCGATGATAGTGGATCGGAATGGAAGACGACTCATTTTGATTTTCACTCGATTCACGATAACTTATTAAAACTTGATATACTCGGGCACGATGATCCGACCGTTATCCGTATGCTTCAAGATCTAAGCGGTATTGATCCGAAGACCATTCCTGCTTCTGATCCAGAAGTGATGAAGATCTTTTCAGGCCCAGAAGTGTTAGGTGTTACCGAAGAACAGATCATGTGTAAGACAGGTACGTTAGGTATTCCAGAGTTCGGAACAAAGTTCGTAAGACAGATGCTTGAAGAAACAAAACCAAGTACTTTCTCTGAACTTGTACAGATTTCAGGACTATCTCATGGTACCGACGTATGGCTTAATAACGCGAACGAATTGATCGCAAACGGCACTTGTGTGCTAAAAGACGTTATCGGCTGTCGTGACGATATCATGGTCTACCTGATCTATAAAGGGTTGGAGCCGTCGCTTGCTTTTAAGATTATGGAGAGTGTACGTAAAGGAAAGGGTCTGCCGGATGAGTGGATCGATGAGATGAAGAAGAACGATGTCCCTGATTGGTATATTGGTTCATGTTTGAAGATCAAATACATGTTCCCTAAAGCCCATGCGGCAGCATACGTATTGATGGCCGTTCGTATCGCATATTTTAAAGTTCATTATCCAATCTGGTTCTATGCGGCATATTTTACAGTAAGAGCGGATGATTTTGATGTGGAGTCTATGATCAGAGGATCCAAAGCATTAAAGACAAAGATCGAAGAGATCTCTGCTAAAGGTCTTGATGCTTCTACAAAAGAGAAGAACTTGCAAACTGTTCTAGAGTTAGCTCTTGAGATGTGTGAAAGAGGGCTGTCGTTTCAGAAGATCGATCTTTATCGCTCGAGCGCAACAGACTTCTTAGTAGAAGGTGATACACTAATCCCACCGTTCAATTCGATCGCAGGATTAGGTACAAACGCAGCTTTAAACATTGTAAAAGCAAGAGAGCAAGGTGAATTTCTTTCTAAAGAAGATCTTCAGCAGCGTGCGAAGTTGTCTAAGACCATTATTGAGTACTTAGATGATCAAGGATGTTTAGAAGGAATGCCTGATGCAAACCAGCTTTCGCTCTTTTAACAAGGGCTTCTTGAAGGCTTGATCAGTTGCAGTATTTTATTGGTTATGGTATAGTATTTTTGGAAATACTGTTGAATGAATAACTGTCGGCGAAAGAGTGGGGCTCCCCACTCTTTCGTTACGTTTTGAGGTCATTCAGTAAGAAGGAGGGCAGCAATGAGTCAGAAGATTACAGAGCTCACAACAGAGCTTGTAACCCCAATCGTTGAAAAACTAGGACTTGAACTTGTTGACGTTGAATTTGTTAAAGAGGGTAAAAACTGGTTTCTCCGTGTATATATTGATTCCACGGGTGGAATTGATATCGAGGAATGCGGGACTGTCAGTGAACAATTAAGTGAAAAACTCGATGAACTTGATCCGATCGAACAGCCCTACTTTTTAGAAGTATCTTCTCCAGGTGTTGAAAGACCATTAAAGAAACCTGAAGATGTGAAAAATGCTATCGGCAAAAATGTAAACATTAAACTTTACGAGCCATTAAACGGCGAAAAAGTATACGAAGGACTTTTAAAAGACTTTGACGGTGAAACGCTGTTCATGGAGATTAGAGTGAAAACGCAAGTGAAAAAGGTAGAGTTACCTTATGCTAAAGTGGCCAACGCCCGTCTTGCGGTTGTTTTTTAATGAAGAGGGGAGAAGAAAAATGAGTACCGAGCTTTTGGATGCACTTACATTGTTAGAAAAGGAAAAAGGGATTAGTAAAGAAGTTATTATTGAAGCGATTGAAGCTGCCCTTATTTCTGCGTACAAGCGCAATTTTCATCAAGCGCAAAATGTTCGTGTTGATTTTAACAGAGACACAGGAAGTATCCGTGTCTTTTCAAGAAAAAATGTGGTTGAAGAAGTTGAGGACGATCGTCAAGAGATCTCAGTTGCAGAAGCTCAAGCGATCAACCCTGGCTATGAATTAGAAGATATCGTAGAAGAAGAAGTTACACCAAAAGATTTTGGTCGTATTGCTGCTCAAACAGCTAAACAAGTAGTAACACAACGCGTTCGTGAAGCAGAGCGAGGGATCATCTTCTCAGAATTTATTGATCGTGAAGAAGATATCATCACAGGAATCGTTCAACGACAAGACCACCGTTATATGTATGTCAGCCTAGGCAGAGTGGAAGCTCTTCTACCTGCTGCTGAACAGATGCCTGGTGAATCTCATACCACGAACGACCGCATCAAAGTGTACATCACTAAAGTTGAAAAGACGACAAAAGGTCCTCAAATTTTAGTATCTAGAACACATCCAGGTCTTTTGAAACGCTTATTCGAGCTTGAAGTGCCAGAGATCTATGATGGAACGGTTGAGATTAAATCGATCGCTCGTGAAGCGGGTGACCGTTCAAAGATTGCCGTTCATGCTGCTGATCCTGAAGTAGATCCGGTTGGTTCTTGTGTTGGACAAAAAGGTGCACGTGTTCAAACGATCGTAAACGAATTGAACGGTGAGAAGATTGATATTGTTCGATGGAGTGAAGATCCAGTTGTATATGTAGCAAATTCACTAAGTCCAGCAAAAGTACTTGAAGTACAAGTGAATGAAGAGGAAAAGATGACAACGGTTATCGTTCCTGACTACCAACTTTCATTAGCGATTGGTAAAAGAGGCCAAAATGCTCGTCTCGCTGCGAAGTTAACAGGTTGGAAGATTGATATTAAAAGTGAAACAGAAGCAATAGAATCAGGTGTGTACGATCCATCAAACGCTCGCAGTGATTTTTTCGAAGATACTGATGAGGATGAAGAGTAAGAAAAGACGAGGTGGAGACAATGAAAACACGTAAAATTCCGATGAGAAAATGCGTAGCCTGTCAAGAAATGAAGGCTAAAAAAGAATTAACACGTATTGTCCGCTCACCAGAAGGAGAAGTCTCTGTCGACACTTCAGGGAAAAAATCCGGAAGAGGAGCCTACCTTTGTCATGAACCTGCTTGTATCGAACAAGCGAAAAAGAAAAAGGTTCTTGAGTCACATCTCAAAACAAAGATTCCAGCTGATCTATTTGAACAGCTTGAAAAAGGAAGTCATACATCTTGAAACCAACTCCTTGGGAAAACTTTCTTGGAATAGCAGCTCGAGCCGGTAAAGTCATATCCGGTGAAGAACTGGTTGTGAAAAGCATCCAAAAGCAAAACGCGAAAATTGTTCTGCTTTCAAAAGATGCTTCTGATAATACAAAGAAAAAAGTTACCGATAAATGCCGCTTTTACAAAACTGATCTTGCCTGGGTGGAAGATCGCAATGTTTTAGGCAGGGCTATTGGTAAGGAGCAACGAGTTGTAGTTGCTGTAAATGATCAAGGATTCTCTAAGAGATTAAAGGAACTTCTTGATCACTAACTCGGGGGTGAACATATGAGTAAAATCCGCGTATACGAATATGCGAAACAGAAAAATGTTCAAAGTAAAGACATTATTGAAAAGCTCAAAACGATGGATGTCCACGTTGCGAATCATATGTCTATGATTGATCAGGCAGCTCTTAAAAAGCTGGATGAAGCTTATCGTCCAAAGACCAATAAAGATCAACCAAAATCAACAAATCAAAATCAACTCCCTAAATCAGATGTGAAAAATAGCAACCCTGGTAATGACACCAAATCTAATAAAAAGGAAGTTCAAAAAGAGAGTAATATGAAAATAAAAAAAGAGAACAATAACTCGCCACAAGCTAAAGGACCAAAGTCCACTAATACTAACAGCCAAAACAATCAGAACAAGACTAGCAACAACAATCAAAAGAGCAATAACAATAATTCAAACAACAAGAATAATAACAACAGAAACCAAAACAACAATAGAAACAACAACAAGAACAACAACAATCGCAACAAGCAAAACAGAGGTGGCGGAAATCAGCAACAACAAGCTCCGCAGAAGAAAGTTCTTGAAACGCCAAGTAAGATTACTTTCACAGAATCACTTCAAGTTGGTGAACTTGCTAAAAAGTTGAACAAAGATACTTCTGAGATCATTAAAAAGTTAATGGGTCTTGGAATCATGGCAACAATCAACCAAGAGCTTGATAAAGAAGCGATTGAATTGATCGCAGCTGACTACGATGTTGAAGTAGAAGAAGAGATCATCATTGATGAAACTGAGTTTGAAAACTATGAAATCGTAGATGAAGAAAAAGATCTTCAAGTTCGTCCCCCAGTTGTTACGATAATGGGTCACGTTGACCACGGTAAAACAACGCTTCTTGATGCGATTCGTAACACGAAGGTAACTGCAGGCGAAGCTGGTGGTATTACACAGCATATCGGTGCATATCAAATTACGAACAATGGAAAACAGATTACTTTCCTAGATACTCCTGGACATGCTGCGTTTACAACAATGCGTGCTCGTGGAGCTCAAGTAACAGATATTACGATTCTTGTTGTTGCTGCTGATGACGGGGTAATGCCTCAAACAGTAGAAGCGATCAACCATGCAAAAGCAGCAGAAGTTCCAATCATCGTTGCTGTAAACAAAATGGATAAAGAATCTGCTAACCCAGATCGCGTTATGCAAGAACTAACTGAGCACGGACTCGTTTCTGAAGCTTGGGGTGGAGATACGATCTTCGTAAACGTATCTGCGATTAAAGGTGACGGAATTGACGATCTGCTTGAAATGATCAACCTTGTTTCTGAAGTTGAAGAATTAAAAGCAAATCCAAACCGTACTGCAATTGGTACTGTAATTGAAGCACAGCTTGATAAGGGTCGTGGATCTGTAGCAACTCTTCTCGTGCAATCTGGTACGTTAAACGTTGGAGATCCAATCGTAGTTGGACACACATATGGTCGTGTTCGTGCGATGGTGAACGATCTTGGCCGCAGAGTTAAAACAGTAGGACCTTCAACACCAGTTGAAATTACCGGTTTGAATGATGTTCCACAAGCTGGAGATCAGTTCATGGTCTTCGCGGATGAGAAAAAAGCTCGTCAAGTTGGTGAATCTCGCTTCAAAAAACAGCAGGATGCACAGCGTAAAGAGTCTTCTAAACTAAACCTGGATGACCTCTTTAATCAGATTAAAGAAGGTGACATCAAAGAAATAAATGTCATCATCAAAGGTGATGTTCAAGGTTCTGTTGAGGCACTTGCAGGATCATTACAAAAAATAGATGTTGAAGGCGTAAAAGTTAAAATCATCCACTCTGGTGTTGGAGCGATCAACGAGTATGACATCATGCTTGCTTCAGCTTCAAACGCAATCGTGATCGGTTTCAACGTTCGTCCTGATAATGGTGCGAAACGTACAGCTGACGCTGAAAAAGTAGATGTTCGTCTGCATAGAATTATCTATAACGTAATCGAAGAGATCGAATCAGCGATGAAAGGAATGCTTGATCCGGAATTCGAAGAAAAAGTTATCGGGCAAGTTGAAGTTCGTACGACATTCAAAGTTTCTAAAGTCGGTACGATCGCTGGATGTTACGTTACTGAAGGTAAGATCACAAGAGATTCCACAGTTCGCTTGATTCGTGACGGTGTTGTATCTTACGAAGGTAAGATCGATGCACTTAAACGATTCAAAGACGATGCAAAAGAAGTATCTGCTGGATACGAATGTGGGATCACGTTAGAAAAGTTCAATGATATTAAAGAAGGCGACATCATTGAAGCTTACATCATGGAAGAAATTAAAGTAAAATGATCGGGTTCTTAACGGTTGAGTTTTTCATATATGAAGCACAGTCGTTAAAAGATAAACGTTCCGTTGTTCAAAAAGCGGTAAACCGGCTTCGTCAACGTTTAAATATAGCTGTATCCGAAACAGATCATCAAGATTTGTGGCAGCGCGCAGAGATAAGTATGGTTACCGTTTCTTCGGACAAAATAATAGCAGAAAAAGAATTGCAAAGAGCACTTGCGATCATTACATCTATTACTGAGTTGGAAGTTACACGTTCAAACATCGAGTGGCTGTAAAGCAAGTGGCAAGAAACGGGGTGTAGTAAAAATGGGCACAATCCGTTCCAATCGTATTGGGGAACAGATGAAAAAAGAGCTTAGTGACATTATAGGCCGAAAAATCAAAGACCCCCGCGTAGGTTTTGTGACCGTTACGGCGGTAGATGTAACTGGTGATTTACAGCAGGCAACTGTTTATGTTTCAGTGTTTGGTGATGCCGATCAAAAGGAACAAACATTACGAAGCTTAGCGAAAGCAACAGGGTTTATTCGTACGGAAATCGGAAAACGAATCCGCATGCGTAAAACACCAGACATCTTTTTTAAATTTGATGAATCTCTAAATTATGGAAGCAAGATCGAAAGTCTTTTGTCTGATATCAAACGTGATGATGAAGAAGACGAAGAAAATGAAGAGCATCCGAAACCATAATAGCAAATGGATAGGCAATTAATTTTGTCTATCCATTTTTTGCTTACAAAAGAGATAATGTGATCAAAGGAGAAGCTTTTATGAGTGCAAGACAAGGAATTTTGGCATTGAAAAAACCTGCTGGTATGACATCCCACGATTGTGTGGCAAAGATACGAAGAATCTTTTCTACCAAAAAAGTAGGTCACACAGGTACGTTAGATCCAGAGGTGACTGGGGTACTTCCTATCTGTATAGGAAGAGCGACGAAGATCGCAGAGTATATGTCAGACTATGGCAAGGAATATATAGGTGAGGTCACTTTAGGATTCTCTACAGAAACAGAAGATGCTCACGGTGAAAAAGTAGTAGAGAAACAAGTAGAAAAAGATATCTCATTTTCTGATATAAAAGACATCTTAAAGTCTTTACAAGGAGAGATCGAACAGATTCCCCCGATGTATTCAGCTGTTAAAGTAAACGGAAAGAAACTTTATGAATATGCGAGACAAGGACTCACTGTTGAACGCCCGAAACGAAATGTGACCATCCATGAACTCGAACTAATTGACGATGGTGACGTGTTAAGTAAAGAACGTCCTGTATTTTCATTCAGAGTACGATGTTCTAAAGGTACATACGTGAGGACGCTTGCTGTTGAGATCGGTGAGAGGCTTGGATATCCGGCACATATGTCATCTTTGATCAGGACAGCATCAGGACCTTTTTCGTTAGAAGACTGTGTAACGTTTGAGCAGCTTGAAAGCGGTGAGAAGCCTTTAGAAGATTACCTGTTTCCTCTTGAAAAAGGAATCTCTCACTTTCCGACATGGACAGTTACAGAAGATCTGTTGTTCAAGATAAAAAATGGTTCTGTACTTGAAGCACCAAATGATTTGGTACAAAGTCCGTTTGGTGTTTATAATGAAGAAGGAAAATGTCTAGCCATTTATGAGATTCATCCTTCAAAACCTGGTTTAATAAAACCGGTTAAAGTGTTAGCCATTGATTAACGAAAGAAGTTAGTAGGTGAGTTTTTGGAAACGATTGTTATAAGTCATCCGCATCATTTTCAACCAGATAACCTTCCACCAACTATTTTGGCTCTAGGTTATTTTGACGGAATCCATGTAGGGCACCAACGTGTGATCAGCACGGCAGTAGAGCTTGCTAAGAAGAACAACGCCGTTCCTGCTGTTATGAGCTTTCATCCACATCCGTCCGTCGTATTAGGTAAGAGTGATCAAAATTGGACCTATATCACACCTTTAGAAGAAAAAAAGAAGATTCTTGAGGAGATGGGTGTAGAGCGATTTTATCTTGTGAAATTTGATCATGTTTTTGCAGGTCTTGATACACAGGAGTTTGTTGATCAGTATGTGATTGGACTTCATGTAGTCCATGTTGTTACTGGTTTTGATTTTTCATATGGAAAGTATGGAAAAGGAAACGTTAAAACGTTAGTAAAAGAGTCAAACGGACAATTTGGGCAGACTGTAATTGAAAAGATCGAAAAGGATGGCCAAAAAATAAGCTCCACACTGATTCGTAACTATCTAAAAGAAGGACGAGTCGATGAGATCGAGCCTTATCTGGGTAGAAGATATAAACTCAACGGTACGGTAATTCATGGGGATAAGCGTGGTCGTACGATCGGGTTCCCGACAGCAAACCTTGATACGGATCAATATTCATTACCAAAAGTGGGAGTTTACGCAGTAGAAGTCTCCATCCATAAAAAAAGTTATCTAGCGATGGCGAATGTAGGTTACAAACCTACATTTAAAGATGATCAAATAAAACCTTCACTTGAAGTTCATATCTTTGACTTCAACAATGAAATATACGGTGAAGATGTTCGAATCACTTGGTTGAAGAGAATTCGTGATGAGAAGAAATTTAGTGGAATAGAAGAGCTTATTGCTCAGCTTCATGCAGATAAAAGCAGAACATATGAGATCATACAATCACTGTAATAAAAAACTTGCATTTATTCTATAAAAAGTCTATGATAATAACTGTACATTTTAATGTGCATATAACCATTGCTTGGCAAATCGAGTCACCGACGTTTGCTCGGTAATTGGTGTTTCTATTATTAAGGAGGTGAAAAGGATGGCTATTACTCAAGAGCGTAAGAACGAACTAATCAGCGAGTATAAGGTACATGATACGGACACTGGATCACCAGAAGTTCAAATCGCTATCCTTACTGAACAAATCAATGAGTTGAATGATCACTTGCGTACACACAAGAAAGATCACCACTCACGTCGTGGTCTATTGAAAATGGTTGGTAAGCGTCGTAACTTGTTAACGTACCTACGTAACAAGGACATCACGCGTTACCGCGAATTGATCGGAAGACTTGGATTACGTCGTTAATCCAGCAAAGCGGGATATATTTCCCGCTTTTTTTATTGCAAGCATTCATCCATAAACGGCACTAAACATGTTATTCTTGGTATGTATGAGTAAATTCTTTCGAGTTTTTCTTTTTAGGAAGGACTACGTTAGGATATAATAGAACCATAATATGATAGGATTTTTCTAAGTGTTGAGAGGAGTACCAAGTAAAATGGATCAACAAAAAAGAACTTTTACAATGGACTGGGCGGGTAGAACGCTTACGTTCGAAATTGGAGAATTAGCAAAACAAGCGAACGGTGCTGTAATGGTCAGATATGGCGATACTGCAGTACTTTCAACAGCTGTTGCATCAAAACAGCCTAAAAATCTTAGTTTCTTTCCGCTGACAGTAAACTATGAAGAACGTTTATATGCAGTTGGTAAAATTCCAGGTGGGTTTATTAAACGTGAAGGGCGTCCAAGCGAGAAAGCTGTATTAGCGAGTCGTTTGATCGACCGTCCTATTCGTCCTCTATTCGCAGATGGTTTCCGTAACGAAGTACAAGTTGTCAGCACCGTAATGAGTGTGGATCAAAACTGTTCTTCAGAAATGGCTGCAATGATAGGGTCATCTCTTGCGTTGTCTATTTCCGATATTCCTTTTGAAGGACCGATCGCTGGAGTAACTGTTGGTCGAATCGAAGGCAAATTTGTGATCAATCCAACGGTTGAACAAAATGAAAAAAGTGATATTCAGTTAGTTGTGGCGGGTACTAAACATGCCATAAACATGGTTGAAGCTGGCGCAGAAGAAGTTTCTGAAGAAGTTATGCTTGAAGCGATCATGTTCGGTCATGAAGAGATCAAACGCTTAATCGCTTTCCAAGAAGAGATTGTTTCTGAAATCGGTAAAGAAAAGATGGAGATTGTTCTTCATGAGTTAGATAAAGATGTTGAACAAGAAGTTCGTGAATTTGTTGGGAACGATGTGAAAGAAGCAGTTAAGGTTGTTGAAAAGCATGCACGTCAAGAAGCTTTAGACGCTGTTAGTGCAAACGTCGCTTCTCGCTATGAAGAAGATGAAGATAAAGCCAGCGAAGCAAAAGAGGTTTTACATAAACTCATCAAAGAAGAAGTGAGACGCTTGATCCTTAAGGAGAAAGTACGTCCGGACGGAAGAAAAACGGATGAGATCCGTCAACTTTCTTCAAAAGTAGGCATTTTAGCTAGAACTCATGGTTCGGGTCTATTTACACGCGGACAAACTCAAGCACTCAGCATCTGTACGTTAGGAGCTCTTGGAGATGTTCAAGTTCTTGATGGTCTTGGTGTGGAGGAATCTAAACGCTTTATGCACCAATACAACTTCCCTCCATTCAGTGTAGGTGAAACTGGTTTTATGCGCGGACCAGGCAGACGTGAGATTGGTCATGGTGCACTAGGTGAACGTGCGTTAGAGCAAGTGATTCCGAACGAAGAAGAGTTCCCATACACGATTCGTCTCGTATCAGAAGTATTAGAATCCAACGGTTCTACATCACAAGCAAGTATTTGTGCAAGTACGCTTGCATTGATGGATGCTGGTGTACCGATCAAAGCTCCTGTTGCAGGTATTGCTATGGGTCTGATCTCTGACGGTGAAGACGTAACGGTGCTAACGGATATTCAAGGCATGGAGGATCACCTTGGAGATATGGACTTTAAAGTAGCAGGTACACCAAACGGTATCACTGCTCTTCAAATGGACATTAAGATTTCAGGGATTAATCGTGAAATTCTTCAAGAAGCTTTAACGCAAGCTAAAGAAGGGCGTATGATCATCCTAAAGTCTATGCTTGCTACACTTTCAGAGTCTCGTACACAACTTTCTCAATATGCTCCTAAGATCTTAACAATGAAGATCAATCCAGATAAGATCCGCGATGTAATCGGGCCAAGCGGGAAGATCATCAACAAGATCATTGAAGAAACTGGTGTTAAGATTGATATCGAGCAAGATGGTACAGTCTTCATCGCTTCAACTGACGAAGCTATGAACAAAAAAGCGAAGAAAATCATCGAAGATATTGTTCGTGAAGTTCAAGTAGGAGAGTACTACATGGGTAAAGTTAAACGTATCGAAAAGTTTGGTGCGTTCGTAGAACTATTCAGCGGTAAAGATGGACTCGTTCATATCTCTGAGCTTGCTGAAGAGCGTGTAGGAAAAGTTGAAGATGTTGTGAAGCTTGGTGACGAGGTCATGGTTAAAGTCATGGAGATTGATAATCAAGGTCGCGTAAACTTATCTCGCAAAGTTGTACTGAAAGAAGAAAAAGCAAAGAACGAACAGCAGCAAAACGTATAAGATAGGAAGTAAAAAGACTGCACCAACGGATACCCCTGTATCCTTATGGTCAGTCTTTTTTTATTGTTTATTTTCCGTGTTATTGATGATCTTGATATTTTACCCATACTATCTCTCTCTTTATCGTGAGGATTGTTTAAACGTTCTAACCTGTCCAAATCCTACATACCTTGGTTACAGGGAGGGAGTTTACGTGAAAAATAAAATTCTTCAATGGTCTTTAGTAGTATTGGTTATCACTTCGATAGCGTTTTCGTTGCATAATCCTTTTACAAGCACCTATATTGAGAGTTTGAAGGCTCAGAGCACTGCCGTTTCACAAATGGAGTCTAATTCAATCTATCAGCAGATCAAAGAAAAAGCGAAGGAGCTAAATCGTCCTCCTAAAAATGCAGAAATTGATCCAGTCTGGAAAGCCACTCCCGGTTATAATGGCATTGTTGTTGATATGGAAGCATCCTTTAAAGCAATGAAAAAAGCGAATAAATTTGATAATAATAAACTTGTTATAAAGCAAATAAATCCAAGTATTCATCTTGAAGACCTTCCTGCATCACCTATTTATAGAGGTAATCCTGAAAAACCTATGGTTACTTTGTTAGTAAACGTTGCATGGGGAAATGAGTACCTGCCTGGTATGCTCCAGACGATGAAAAAAAATAATGTAAAGTCAACATATTTTCTAGATGGTTCATGGGTGAAGAAGAATCCGTCACTTGCTAAGATGATCGCAGAAGAAAAACATGAGATCGGAAATCATGCATATTCCCATCCGGATTTAAAGAAGATGACCAATTCGCGAATTAATGAGGAACTTAAACAAACGAATGAAGTGATACACGCAACATTAGACATACACCCAAAGTGGTTTGCTCCTCCAAGTGGCAGCTTTCGTAACGACGTTGTGCAAATTGCCTCAGAGATGGATATGAAAACAATTCTTTGGACGGTTGATACGATCGATTGGAGAAAGCCTAATCCTGATGAAATGGTTAACAGAGTGCTCAGTAAAGTACATCCTGGTGCTATGATTTTGATGCACCCAACGGAATCATCTTCTGCTGGTTTAGATAAACTAATTAAAGGAATAAAAGAAAAAGGATATAGCATAGGTACGGTAACAGACTTGATGGATGAAACGAGATTAGTACCTAAAACCATCAAGTAAAGTTGTGTACGTGTTACGATAATGGTATATTGTTCCTATGATTATTGTGGAACAACTGACAGCTAGGGGGAAACAAGTTTGATTAAGAGATATACATGCTCAAACGGCGTGCGAATTGTTTTGGAAAACATTCCAACTGTACGCTCTGTAGCGATCGGTGTATGGATCGGCACAGGTTCAAGATTTGAAAACACAAAAAACAATGGAATCTCGCATTTTCTGGAGCATATGTTCTTTAAAGGAACAAAGACGAGGACTGCAAGAGAAATTGCTGAATCTTTTGATAGCATCGGTGGACAAGTGAATGCTTTCACTTCAAAAGAATACACTTGTTATTATGCAAAAGTTCTAGATACGCATTCACCGTATGCTCTAGAAGTACTAGCGGATATGTTTTTTAATTCTACCTTCGATGAAGGAGAGTTATCGAAAGAAAAGAATGTTGTTTTAGAAGAAATAAAAATGTATGAAGATACACCTGATGATATTGTTCATGATATGTTAAGCCGTGCTAGTTTTCAAAATCATGAACTCGGTTTTCCTATTTTAGGAACAGAAGAAACATTGAACACGTTTACGGGGAATACGCTTCGAGATTATATGGATACTCATTATGTTCCAGAAGAAGTAGTTATATCTGTCGCTGGAAACGTCGATGAATCGTTCATAAAGGAAGTTGAGAAATGGTTCGGTGACTACAAAACAAGCGGAGTCATAAAACCAGAAATTCAAACTCCAGTTTTTCATCCTGAGAAGCTATCCCGTAAGAAAGAAACAGAACAAGCACATCTATGTCTTGGTTTTCCAGGACTTTCTCTGAAAGATAAACGCAGCTATAGTTTGATCATTCTTAATAACATTTTTGGATCAAGCATGTCTAGCCGTTTGTTTCAAGAAGTAAGAGAACAGAAAGGATTAGCTTATTCAGTGTTCTCTTATCATTCAGCGTTTCAGGATAATGGAATCTTTACTATTTATGGAGGAACAGCTCCACATCAATTAGATGAATTGTATAATACGATTTTAAATATAGTAGATGATTTAAAAGAGAACGGAATTACTGACAAAGAGCTGAAGAACTCTAAAGAACAGATAAAAGGAAACTTGATGCTGAGTCTTGAAAGCACCAACAGCAGAATGAGTCGCAATGGAAAACATGAGCTCATCTTGGGTTACCACCGTACTCTTGATGATATGGTCGAGTCCATCGATAATGTGTCAAAAGGCGATGTAGACACGTTGATTCAATCTATCTTTAGTGAAGGATGTTCAGCTTCTTTAGTGAGTCCGCAAGGAGAACTTCCAAAAGGACTTCAATAGCAAATATACCGTTACAAAACCCGGAATTCTTCCGGGTTTTTTTTTCGTTTTCAGATATACGCTTTAAAAATGGGCTTAACGTTTTCTGAATGCCCCAAACATAGGAGTTACTCATGAATATAATGGTGTTGATTGAAAGCTTATGATCGTGTTATTTAGCGTATGAAAACAACTTTAAATATGAGTTATACCGTTGTGCAGAATGTCTTTCTGTAACCAGATAGGCGGGGTGTTCATATGATGGTGAACGTGGATAGCAATCCCCTGCAAGAAAAGGAACAACGGAGAAAGGGGAGAAAGAATGTTAACGGATTTGCATATCGCCGTTTTTGGCGGCGATGCGAGACAGTTAGAAGTTATTCGGAAACTAACAGAACTGGATGCGATACTTACACTTATCGGTTATGACCAACTTGATCATGGATTCACTGGAGCTTCAAAAATGGATATAGATGAAGTGGATTTTTCAAAGTTAGACAGCATCATTCTGCCTGTAAGCGGCACAGGAACGCAGGGGGAGATCGATACTATTTTCTCTAATAAAAAAATGATTTTAACAGAAGATCATCTTAAAAAGACGAAAGACCATTGCCAAGTATTCTCAGGTATCAGCAATTCTTATTTAGATGCGATTACAAAAAGCAGCAATAGAAAACTAACAAAGTTATTTGAAAGAGATGATGTTGCGATCTATAACAGCATCCCTACTGTTGAAGGAACGATCATGATGGTCATCCAGCACACAGATATCACCATCCATCAATCAAATACAATTGTCCTTGGATTTGGACGTGTAGGAATGAGTGTTGCAAGAACATTTCAAGCATTAGGAGCGCGCGTAAAGGTGGGAGCTAGAAAATCTGAACATATGGCGAGGATCTCGGAGATGGGGATGATTCCTTTTCACTTAGATGATTTAAAGAATGAAGTCTATGAAACGGATGTTTGTATTAATACGATTCCCACACAGATTGTTAATGCTGATGTAATCTCAAAGTTTCCTTCACATACATTAGTTGTTGATCTAGCTTCAAAGCCTGGAGGCACTGATTTTAGATATGCAGAAAAACGCGGGATCAAAGCACTTCTTGCACCTGGCCTACCAGGAATTGTTGCTCCTAAAACAGCCGGTAAGATTGTTGCAAATGTACTTTCGCAGCTCTTAATCAACGAATTTAAGCGGAAGGGGTAATTATCATGGAATTTAAAGGTAAGCATATCGGTTTTGGATTGACGGGATCTCACTGTACGTATGATGCCGTGTTTCCACAAATTCAAAAGCTTGTCGAGTTAGGAGCGAATGTTTCTCCATTCTTTACACATACCGTAGGGCACACATCTACACGTTTTGGAGTGGAAGGGGAATGGGTGGAAAAGATTAAACAGATCACAGGAAATGAACCAGTTGATTCTATTGTAAAGGCTGAACCATTTGGACCGAAAACACCACTTGATTGTATGGTCATTGCTCCGTTGACCGGAAATTCGATAAGCAAATTTGCAAATGCTATGACAGATTCCCCCGTATTAATGGGAGCAAAAGCAACGCTTCGTAACCAAAAACCGGTCGTTCTCGGCATATCTACAAATGACGGACTAGGACTGAACGGTGTTAATATCATGAGGTTGATGGCTACAAAGAATATCTATTTCATTCCATTCAGTCAAGACGATCCAGTCAAAAAGCAAAACTCATTAGTCGCGCACATGGACACCCTTATTGACACGATCGAGCTAGCCATTCAAGGGAAACAGCTCCAGCCTGTTCTTAGGGTAAGAGATTTAGGGTAATAGATTGAAACAACAGAAGAAAATCCGTTCATAACCTCAAAGTTTATGATAAAATATGATAAATTATATGGATTAACTAGGAGAAACTAAAACTTTGAGTTTCTCCTTCTGTTGTAGTTTGCTTACCTTAAACAATAAAGGAGTTTATAAAGTATGAGCCAAAAATCATTTCATGTAGCTGTAGTAGGAGCAACTGGCGCAGTTGGCCAGCAGATGTTAAATACGTTAAGTGAAAAAAACTTTCCAATAAAAAAATTATCACTTCTTGCGAGTAAAAGATCCGCAGGACAGGTCATCACATTTGATGGAGAATCTCATACAATTCAAGAAGCAACTCCTGAAGCATTTGAAGGTGTTGATCTTGCTTTGTTCTCTGCGGGAGGGTCTGTATCCAAAGCTCTTGCACATGAAGCGGTGAAAAGAGGTGCGATCGTTGTAGATAACACGAGCGCTTTCAGAATGGATCCGACCGTACCACTTGTTGTACCTGAAGTGAACGAACAAGATCTATTAAAACATAACGGAATTATTGCGAATCCGAACTGTTCAACGATTCAGATGGTCGTTGCTCTTCAGCCTCTTCACGAAAAGTTCGGACTTAAAAAAGTGATCGTTTCTACTTATCAAGCTGTTTCAGGTGCTGGAGCTAAAGCAGTTGAAGAGCTAAAAGAACAATCAAGAGCGATTCTGAACGATGAATCATTCGAGGCCTCCATCATGCCTTGTGCTTCAGACAAAAAGCACTATCAGATTGCATTTAACGCGGTTCCACAAATTGATAAATTTGAAGAGAACGGCTATACGTTTGAAGAGCTAAAGATGATGAACGAAACAAAAAAAATCATGCATTTAGAAAATTTAGAGATCGCAGCAACTTGTGTACGATTACCAGTTGAGACAGGACATTCAGAATCTTTATATGCAGAGTTCGAGAATGGAAACCCTTCTGTTCAAGAAATCAGAGAACTACTAAAAACAGCTCCTGGTATTACACTTCAGGATCAGCCTGAAAATCAGATCTATCCTATGCCGGCAATAGCAGCAGGCTTGCCTGACGTTTTTGTTGGAAGAATACGAAAAGACTTAGACCGTGATAACGCCTATCACATGTGGGTCGTGTCAGATAACTTACTTAAAGGTGCTGCATATAACTCCGTTCAAATCGCAGAGAGCTTAATTAAATTAAATCTGCTTTAATTTTATAAAGAAGGTGCATTCATGAAGATAATCGTTCAAAAATTTGGGGGAACTTCTTTAAAAGATGACACAGGACGCATCGAAGCGATTCGTCACATTAAAAATGCTGTCGAAGAAGGCTATAAAGTAGTTTGTGTCGTTTCTGCAATGGGACGTTTTGGTGATCCGTATGCTACGGACACTTTATTAAGTCTTGTAGGAGATAAGAACAAGATTTCTAATCGAGAACAAGATCTTTTGTTGTCTTGTGGAGAAATTATTTCATCAGTCGTATTTTCTGGATTGTTAAATACAACAGGTCTTTCATCTGTTGCTTTAACAGGTCCTCAAGCAGGGTTCAGAACAAACGATGATTTTTCTAATGCAAGAATTATAGATATGAAAGTAGACCGTATAAAGTCTGAACTTGAAAACAATCAAGTAGTAGTCGTTGCAGGTTTTCAAGGGCAATCCAAATCTGGGGATATCGCAACACTTGGAAGAGGTGGAAGCGACACGAGTGCTTCTGCTTTAGGAGCTGCTTTAGAGGCTGAGTTTATTGATATTTTTACAGATGTAGAAGGGGTAATGACTGCTGACCCAAGACTTGTGAAAGATGCAAGACCATTATCTGTCGTAACGTATGCTGAGATTTGTAACATGGCTTATCAGGGAGCAAAGGTCATTCATCCACGTGCTGTGGAGATTGCCATGCAAGCAAAGATTCCGTTAAGAATTCGTTCCACGTATTCAGATCTTCCGGGAACGCTTGTTACATCAGCGGTAAAAGGACCTGCTGGTAAAGACGTTCAAGAATCAATCATAACGGGTATTGCTCATGTCTCAAACATTACCCAAATTAAAGTGTATGCGAACGATGGTCAGTATGATCTTCATACAAAAGTGTTCAAAGCCATGGCACAAGAACAGATTTCAGTAGACTTTATCAATATAAGTCCAAAAGGTGTCGTATATACGATCATGGAAGACAAGACGGATATGGCATTAGCAAAATTAAAAGATCTAGGATACGAGCCTGAAGTGAACAGAGATTGTGCCAAAGTATCTGCAGTTGGAGCTGGTATCGCAGGAACACCAGGGGTTACAGCAGCTATCGTAGAATCATTATCTAGTAGGAACATACAGATCTTACAATCTGCTGATTCGCATACTACGATCTGGGTCCTCGTTAAGAAAGCAGATCTTATTGAATCGGTAAATGCTCTTCATTCCGCTTTTCGTTTGAATGAGGAAGGTATATCTGCGAGTTTACAAGAAATTGTACAACAGCAGTTTAATGAGTATTGAGGAGTGAAGGAAATGAATTTTGGAAGTATTAGCACCGCGATGGTAACACCTTTTGACAGCAAAGGGAACATCGATTTTGGCAGAACGACGAAACTGGTTAACCATCTGATCAACAATGGAACGGATAGTTTAGTAGTAGCTGGGACTACCGGAGAATCAGCGACATTAACGACAGAAGAAAAAATAGCACTTTTTAAACACGTTGTAAAAGTGGTGGATGGAAGAGTTCCTGTGGTTGCGGGAACGGGAAGCAATAATACGAAAGCATCCATTGATCTTTCAAAAAAGGCTGAAGAAATCGGTGTGGATGCTATTATGATCGTAGCACCGTATTATAATAAACCTAGTCAAGAAGGAATCGTTGCTCATTATAAAGCTATTGCAAGTGCAGTAAGCCTTCCAATCATGGCGTATAACATTCCGGGAAGATCAGTAATTACATTTTCGGTTGAAACCGTCCTTCGGCTGGCTGAAGTACCAAACATTGTTGCCTTAAAAGATGCAGGCGGAAATTTAGATACAATGAGTGAGGTTATTGAAAATACTCCGGACGACTTTGTTGTTTACAGCGGTGACGACGGTCTAACCCTTCCTTCTTTAGCAATAGGAAGTGCGGGAATCGTTTCAGTGGCTTCCCATGTGATCGGTAATGAGATGCAAACGATGATCAAAGCGTTTAGAGACGGCGAAAATAAAGAAGCTGCTCGTATTCACCGAAAGTTGCTCCCAGTTATGCAGGAGCTTTTTAAAGCGCCGAGTCCCGCTCCAGTTAAGACAGCACTACAAGTAAGAGGACTTGATGTTGGCGGTGTTAGATTGCCGTTACTCCCTTTAAATCAATCTGAAAGAGAAGCACTCTCAAACAGATTAAACAGCCTATAAAAAAGTAGACTGGATTTTCTTCTAGTCATTAAAAAAAGGCTTCGCATGTAGTTTATATGCGAAGCCTTTTTTCTTTAGTATGAAATGGGCGAACGGTGAGCCTCCTGTCTAGTTGCAGTGACTTGCCCCCTCAAGGTCAAAAGGTAAACGGTCTGTGATGAGCAAAGTGCGCCTTCCAAGCCCATTTACCTTTTGCTTGTTCGGGGCTGAACGAGTCACTTCCACTTTTGGGACTGCCGCTTTGCGCCATTAGGAGTCTCCACCTGACCGCTCGTCCCATAGGAGTCGGCAACCTTGCGCTCCAATCAATTTGTCAATGAGGAATTAAAACATTTCATTGCAATAATTTTTCAGAAAGAACAGAAACTCTTCTTTTAAAGCTAAATATAGTGGGAGAACCTTGCGAAATATGAGAGTATTTGACTTAAAAATAATTTTGAAGAAACAAAAATCTTCCCAGTCCATTCATTTGACCAAGCATATTTGAAGGCATAATCAAATCATAAAGCGTAAAAATAGTGCTTAAAACCATTCAAAGTTGTTGAGTATCCAATAGCACAGGCAAATTTACAAATAGGACCAAGTTTCAATACGATTACGTACAACTATAACCTTATTTTTATTTGTCTTTTGCTCAGTCTTGTTTTGTATTCCTCTCATAGAGTATAATGTTTTTAAGTGACGTGATCGGGATTTATTTTTTTTACATACAACATAGGAGGAATATACACATTGTCAAAACAAAATAGAGATAAAATTAAAGTTTTTGCCTTGGGCGGAGTCGGTGAGATCGGCAAAAACATGTATGTAGTAGACACAGGTGAGGAAATTTTTGTTATGGACTCTGGTCTAATGTTTCCTCAAGAGGAAATGCTTGGAATTGATATTGTCATACCAGATGTGACCTACTTAAAGGAAAACCTGGAGCGTGTGACTGGAATCTTTTTAACTCATGCCCATGAAGACCATATCGGTGGACTTCCATATGTCTTAAGACAAGTACCCGTGCCCGTTTATGGAACACGTTTGACGTTAGGACTTGTAGAAGCAAAACTAAAAGAAGCAGGTCTTTTGCGTTCCACTGAACTAAACATGATCGAAACGAACCAAAAACTATCATTTAATAGTGCGAAGGTAAGCTTCTTCCACGTAAATCACAGTATTCCAGATGCAGTAGGTATTGCAATTCACACGTCACAGGGGATTATTGCAAATACTGGTGATTTTAAGATCGATCATACGCCGATCGATGGACAGCATACGGAATTTGGCAAGATTTCAGCATTGGCTGAAGAAGGAGTACTGTGTCTGCTCTCAGACAGTACGAATGCAGAGCGCCCAGGATCTACGGGTCCAGAAGCACAAGTTGGACAAGAGATCCTTGATGTATTCCAAGCAGCAAAAGGAAGAATCATCATCGCATCATTCGCTTCAAACGTTCACCGTGTTCAGCAAGTAATGAACGCAGCTGCAAAAACAAACAGAAAAGTAGCTGTTAACGGAAGAAGTATGGTGAAAGTCGTAGATATCGCATCACAACTAGGCTATTTAACGATCGAAAAAGATCTATTAGTTACGATAGATCAAGCAAACGATTACAGTGATGAAAAAGTAGTCATCTTAACAACAGGGAGCCAAGGTGAATCGATGGCAGCGTTGTCTAGAATGGCACAAAAATCACATAAACAGATCGCTCTTCGTCCTTCAGATACAGTTGTAATTGCCGCTACCCCGATACCTGGCAATGAAACCTCAGTTGCGAAGATGGTTGATAAACTGATGCGTACAGGAGCTGACGTTATATTTGGTCAGAAAAAGGTCCACGTATCAGGACATGGTAGTGCCGAAGAGCTTAAGTTCATGCTCAGTATGATGAAACCTAAATACTTTATGCCCGTTCATGGTGAGTATAAGATGCAAAAAGCACATCAAAAATTGGCGATCGAAGTTGGAGTTGAAAAAGACAACATCTTTATCGTTGATAAAGGTGAAGTGGTAGAGTTCGCTAATGGATTCGCTCAAAAAACTGGAAAAGTACCTTCTGGAAACGTATTAGTCGATGGTCTTGGTGTTGGAGATATCGGAAACATCGTGCTTCGTGACCGTAAACTTTTATCACAAGATGGAATCTTAGTAGTCGTTGTTACGATCAGCAAAGATTCACATAAGCTGATCTCAGGTCCTGAGATCATCTCAAGAGGCTTTGTGTATGTTCGTGAGAGTGAAGCTCTTCTTCAGGAAGCGAATACAAAAGTCCGTGACGTTCTTGAAAAGTGCATGAACGAAAATATGAAAGAATGGTCTAGTCTGAAGTCAAACGTCAGAGATACATTAAGTCAGTATCTGTTTGAAAAAACAAAGAGAAGACCAATGATCATGCCGATCATTATGGAAATTTAACCCGCTGGTATAGCGGGTTTTTATTTTTTTTCTCATATGAATGGAAATAACGCCCATACTAAGAAGAACCTAACTTAGAAGGGGTATGAATTATGGATCAGACACCAGAAACAGAAGCACCACAGACAGATGCACCCAAGAAGGACGATAGCTCGGGACTTATTCAAAAGATACAATCGTTAGGACAAACGAACGTTCCTACAATGGAAGGCTCAAGCATACATTGTTTGACGATCGTAGGTCAGATCGAAGGGCACATGCAGCTTCCTCCTAACAACAAAGCGACCAAATACGAACATTTGATTCCGCAATTAGTAGCCATCGAACAGAATCATAAGATTGAAGGACTTCTTGTCATTCTGAATACAGTTGGCGGAGATGTGGAGGCTGGCCTTGCTATCTCTGAGATGATCGCATCCCTCTCAAAGCCTAGTGTTTCCCTGGTATTAGGAGGAGGACATTCCATAGGAGTTCCAATAGCGGTCAGCGCTGATTATTCGTTTATCGCACCAACGGCTACTATGACCATCCATCCGGTTCGATTAACAGGTCTGGTGATTGGGGTGCCGCAAACGTTTGAGTATTTAGACAAGATGCAGGACCGGGTCATCTCTTTTGTAACGAGCCATTCTGAAATCACAGAAGAGCGATTTAAAGAACTGATGTTTTCTAAAGGAAATCTCACACGGGATATCGGTACAAATGTTATTGGAACAGATGCCGTAAGTGATGGACTCATAAACGCTGTAGGCGGAGTAGGCCAAGCGATCAAGAAGTTAAACGAACTGATCGAAGCAAACAGAAAAGAAGATGATAAAGGATTACCACAATGATCTGGTACACGATGCAGCCTTTCGAATTGATGTTTCCCGAAGAAGGAAACGAACAGTCAGCGCAGAATGTAATACTTTATAATAATGTACCTGTCCTTGTAGAACGTATGGGTGATGAAACAAAGATCGTTCAGATCATGAGCACAGACCCTTCTCATTTTTTACTTGAAGACTGTCAACCAGGAATGGTGCTGCGAAACTTTTGAAAAAGTCATCTAAGAATTATGCTATACTATTTTAAAGCAGCCTAATGATTTGCAGGGCTGCTTTTCTTTCTATTTTTGTTCATACATACATAATATTGGATGCTGGTGAGGTGAAAAAAATGGCAAAAAACAAAAAAAAGAAAGCTAAGAATAAAGGGAGATGGAAAGAACAGCTGACGTTTGAGATAGCGGGACTTACCATCTTGGCATTGTCCTCTCTAGCACTTGCTAAGATGGGAAATGTAGGAATGGCATTTGTTCATCTTCTGAGATTCTTTAGCGGGGAATGGTACGGCATTCTTCTGCTCGCTTGTATATTATTATCCTTTTATTTGATCTGGAAAAGAAGTTGGCCGGTCCTAATATCCAAGAAATTAACAGGTGTATATATTCTTTTCTTCTCATTTTTAGTATTAAGCCACTTGACTTTGTTTGAACATTTAACAAACGGTGGAGAATGGAAAGATGCCTCGGTCATAAGAAACACATGGGATCTTTATTGGATGCAGCTTCAAGGGGAAACTTCAACCAATGATATTGGTGGAGGACTTGTAGGAGCTATCGGTTTTGCTCTTTTTTATTTTTTGTTTGGTGCTGGTGGAACAAAACTTGTCATCTTCTTTCTTATAATTGGAAGTCTTCTGTTGATTTCGGGTAAATCGTTATCGGTTCTTCTTCAGAAACTAGTCGATACAACGAGTTCGGCAACTTCAAAAATGAAAGAGTATCTACAAGAAAAGAAAACGTCACTTTCAGAAGAAAGAATAAAAAAAGCAAAAGAAAAGAAAAATTTAAGACCTGCAACTGTTGATGAGGAAGACGATACAGAAGAAATCATCATCTCTGAAGATCCTGTCATTGAAGATTTCACTAAAAGAGTTCAACAAACAGAGAATGGTGTTCAGTTGAAATTTGCACCTCAGATGTACGGTGAAAACGAAGAAAAAGAAGATGTAAAGGAAGTCAGAAGAACTGAAGATGAGCCGGCAGCTACACCTTCACCTTTACCTGTTAATTTTGGTGATGAAGTGATTCAGAACGAACATTATCAGCTTCCAACGATGAAACACCTCAGAACGCCACAAAATAGCGGTCAGCATAAAGACAAGCAATATGCTGCAAGTAAAAGTAACGCGAAAAAACTTGAAAAAACGTTTGAGAGCTTTGGGGTAAAAGCAAAAGTTCTTAAAGTTCACCTCGGCCCTGCAGTTACAAAATATGAAGTCTATCCAGATGTAGGTGTTAAGGTAAGTAAGATTGTGAATTTATCAGATGACTTAGCTCTGGCATTAGCAGCAAAAGATATTCGGATCGAAGCACCGATACCAGGAAAATCAGCTGTTGGGATCGAAGTGCCAAATCAGGAGATTTCGATGGTGACATTAAGAGAAGTTCTTGAGGCCCCACAATTTTCTGGTCAACAATCACCACTGGCGATCGGTCTAGGTAGAGATATCTCAGGTGAACCGATTATCGCAGATCTTTCTAAGATGCCCCACTTACTTGTTGCAGGAGCAACCGGAAGCGGTAAAAGTGTGTGTGTAAACGGCATTATTACGAGTATTCTGATGAGAGCTAAACCACACGAAGTGAAAATGATGATGATTGACCCGAAGATGGTAGAATTAAATATGTATAATGGGATACCACATCTCCTGGCACCAGTCGTAACTGAGCCTAAGAAGGCAGCTCAAGCATTAAAAAGAGTAGTCTCTGAGATGGAACGTAGGTATGAGTTATTTTCTCATAGCGGTACACGAAACATCGAGGGGTACAATGAATCGATCCGAAAACAAAACGCCAAAGGTGAAGCAAAACAGCCTTTCTTACCTTATATCGTGGTTATTGTCGATGAACTTGCTGACTTGATGATGGTTGCTTCAGGTGATGTTGAGGACGCGATCACCCGTCTTGCTCAGATGGCTCGAGCAGCGGGTATACATTTGATTATTGCAACACAGCGACCTTCTGTTGATGTTATTACAGGTGTTATTAAAGCGAATATCCCGTCTAGAATCGCGTTTAGTGTATCATCACAAACGGACTCAAGAACGATACTTGATATGGGAGGGGCTGAGAAGCTTTTAGGAAGAGGAGATATGTTGTTCTTCCCTTCAGGAGCTTCAAAGCCTGTCCGCGTTCAAGGCGCATTTTTATCGGATGAAGAAGTAGAAGCGATCGTAGATCACTGTGTGTCGCAGCAAAGAGCTCAATATCAAGCAGAGATGATTCCTACAGAAGAAGCGGAACCTGCGGTTATGGAGTCTGAAGATGACTTGTTTTCAGATGCTTTCAGACTCGTCGTCGATATGCAGACAGCTTCCGTCTCCATGCTTCAAAGAAGGTTTCGCATCGGTTATTCAAGAGCGGCAAGATTGATTGACTCGATGGAATCGAAAGGAATTGTAGGACCATATGAAGGATCTAAACCACGAGAAGTGCTAATCTCTGCTATGCCGGATGAAAAAGAAGCATCTAGTTCATAGGTCTTAGGAAAACGAGCTCATACGGGCTCGTTTTCATTTGTGGTTGGAATTTAATTCAATTTATGTAAAAACCAAAGAATACCTATTAAAAATTTGTAAAAATAGTATTTATTTATAGAAATAAAAATGGTATAGTAATGTCGATTCTACTAATAATTTGTCATACGTCGAACAACTTAGTTAAGGTGGTTTTGTAATGTCAATAAAGGCTGACCATCGCTTGTTATATATAAAAGTGATTGAAAAGTTAAAGAAAGATATTGAAGAAGGTATTTACAAAGAGGGAGAAAAACTTCCTTCTGAATTTGAACTATCAAAACAGCTTGGTATCTCTAGAGCTACACTGCGAGAGGCGCTTCGTATTTTAGAAGATGAAAACGTACTCATTCGAAAACACGGTGTTGGTACTTTTGTAAGAACTCGTGCTTTGTTCTCATCAGGGATTGAAGAACTCTACAGTGTGACCGATATGATAGAAAGAGGAGGTAAACGAGCTGGGACTATTTTCCTAACATCACAGATGACTGATGTTACGGAAGAACTGCTTAGTAAGTTTAACGATTCATTGCCTGAAGGACTCATGATGATGGAACGGGTACGTACTGCAGACGGTGAACCAGTCGTCTTCTGTAAAGACCATATGCCAGCACATCTGTTCCCGGCAAAAGGATTACACGATTATGAATCATTCCTTGAGATGTTGGAAAAAGAAACAGGTAGACGTGTTATGTATGCGGTAACAAATATTGAACCAATCGGATATCATGACAGAGTTTCTGAGATTTTGGAAAGCGATGAACGCGTTCCACTCCTCATCTTAAAGCAAATGCACTATGATCAATTTGATGAACCTGTACTTTATTCTTGCAACTACTTTAGATCTGATAAGTTTTTATTCTCTGTTTTAAGAAAGCGCTTATAATTAAAGTCTTTTTTAGGGGGTGATCGGTACTTTATTTTGCAGCATTGGTTTTAGTCATTATAATGAAAACACTTACAGGGGGAAAATGACTTGAAAAAGAAATTAGGATTGATGGTAACTGCAATGTTAACTGCCGGTACGATTCTTGCCGGATGTGGATCTTCTGATGACGGGAAGTCTTCTGGCGGAGGAGAGAAAAAAGACTTTAAAGTAGCAATGGTAACAGACACTGGCGGTGTAGACGATAAGTCTTTCAACCAGTCAGCTTGGGAAGGTCTAACGAAGTTTGGTAAAGATAATAGTTTAGAAGAGAGCAAAGGGTACAAATACTTGCAATCAACTGCACAAAGTGATTACAAGCCGAACCTGAACTCACTTATTCGTCAAAAATATGATGTAGTATTTGGTATCGGTTTCTTGATGGGAACTGATGTTGAAACTGTTGCAAAACAACAACCTGATGCAAAGCTTGCAATCGTTGATATGGTTGTTAAAGGTGACAACGTAGCAAACATTACGTTCTCTGAGCATGAAGGTTCATTCTTAGTAGGTTTAGTAGCTGGTATGCAATCAAAAACGAACAAAGTAGGTT
Organism: Fictibacillus halophilus; assembly: GCF_016401385.1. Classification (NCBI taxonomy): domain Bacteria; kingdom Bacillati; phylum Bacillota; class Bacilli; order Caryophanales; family Fictibacillaceae; genus Fictibacillus; species Fictibacillus halophilus. The sequence goes on from NZ_JAEACF010000001.1 coordinate 1,153,848, forward strand.
TCGTTGGCGGTGTTAACAGTGAACTGATCAAAAAGTTTGAAAACGGATTTAAAGCTGGGGTATTAACAGCTAACCCTGATGCTGAAGTAATGGTTCAATATGCAGAAGACTTCAACAAAGCTGAAAAAGGACAACAGATCGCTAACACGTTCTATCAACAAGGTGCTGACGTAATCTATCACGCTGCTGGTGGAACGGGTATGGGTGTGTTCACTGAAGCGAAGAACCGTAAGAAGAACGGTGAAAAGGTTTGGGTAATCGGTGTTGACCGTGACCAACACGAAGAAGGTATGCCTGAGAACGTAACGCTTACTTCAATGGTAAAACGTGTAGACCAAGCGGTTTACGAAGTTTCTGAACAAGCGATGAACGGTAAATTCCCAGGTGGAAAAATCGTAGAGTTCGGTCTTAAAGAAGATGGAGTAGGTATCGCTCCAACTCAAGAGAACGTTGAAGAGAAGTCACTTCAATCTGTTGAAGATTTCAAAAAGAAAATCATCGCTGGAGAAGTGAAAGTTCCTAAAACAGACGCTGAGTTTGAAGAGTTTAAAAAGAACTTAAAGTAATTCTATGAAGCTAGTTTAATAATTGGCCAGGACTTGGCATAAGCCAAGTCCTTCCTTATGCAATAAGGGGGGAGCAAGAATATGGAATATGTAATCGATATGCGCAATATCCGAAAAGAATTCCCTGGAATCGTCGCAAATGATAATATCACGCTTCAAGTTAAAAAAGGGGAGATTCATGCCTTACTAGGTGAAAATGGTGCAGGTAAATCAACGTTAATGAACGTTTTGTTCGGTCTTTATGAGCCTGAACAAGGAGAGATCTTCGTAAAAGGAAATAAAGTGGTGAACAATGATCCGAATATTGCCAACTCGCTTGGTATTGGGATGGTTCATCAGCACTTTATGCTCGTTGATAAGTTTACTGTTACCGAAAATATCATTCTTGGAAAAGAACCTACAAAAGGCGGGAAAGTTGATCTTCAGACAGCGGCTAAAGAAGTACAAGCTCTTTCAGATCAATATGGACTTCGTGTAGATCCTTACGCAAAGATAGAAGATATCTCAGTTGGGATGCAGCAACGTGTGGAAATTTTGAAAACGCTTTATAGAGGAGCAGATATTCTCATTTTTGATGAGCCTACAGCCGTTTTAACTCCTCAAGAAATCGTAGAGCTTATTCAGATCATGAAAAAGCTTGTTAATGAAGGCAAGTCCATTATCCTTATCACTCATAAACTAAAAGAGATCATGGAAGTGTGTGATCGCTGTACGGTTATAAGAAGAGGAAGAGGCGTTGGTACAGTAGACGTTAGCGATTCTAACCCTGATTCTTTGGCAGCGATGATGGTTGGTCGTGAAGTAAACTTTAAAGTTGAAAAGATTGATGCCGTACCTAAAGAAGCTGTATTAAAGATTAAAGATCTTGTCGTTCATGATAGCAGAAAAGTACCTGCGGTAAACGGTCTGAACCTGACTGTACATGCTGGGGAAATCGTCGGAATCGCAGGGGTTGATGGAAACGGACAATCTGAACTATTAGAAGCGATCACGGGTCTTCATAAAGTCCACGAAGGGTCTATACATCTGCGTGATAAAGAGATTACGAATAAGTCTCCTAGAAGTGTTACAGAGAACGGACTCGGTCATATACCACAAGATAGACACAAGCATGGACTTGTATTGGACTTTTCAGTAGGAGAGAACATGGTTCTCCAAACCTATTATCAAAAGCCATATTCTAAGTCAGGAATATTAAACTTCAAACCGATCTTTGACAAAGCTAAAAAGTTGATTGAGGAATACGATGTTCGTACACCTGATGCTTACACACCAGCTCGTGCCTTATCCGGTGGAAATCAGCAAAAAGCGATCATCGCAAGAGAAGTTGACCGCGATCCGGACTTTTTGATCGCCGCTCAGCCAACTCGTGGACTGGATGTTGGAGCGATCGAGTTTATCCATTCCAGACTGATCGAACAAAGAGATAATGGCAAAGCCGTTCTGCTCGTTTCCTTTGAATTGGATGAGATCATCAACGTGAGTGACCGAATTGCAGTGATGTATGAAGGAAAGATCGTTGCGATCGTAAATCCGAAAGAAACAACAGAACAAGAGCTGGGTCTACTGATGGCTGGAGGAAAGAGAGGTACCGTTCATGCAGAATAATACAAACAAAATGAAATTTCTAGTGCCTCTTATCTCCGTATTTTTAGGACTTCTTATCGGCGGCATTATCATGCTCATAAGCGGATATCCACCGATTGAAGCATATGCAGCTCTATTTGAAGGGATTTTTGGCGGTTCATACTATTTGGGTGAAACAATCAGACAGATGTCACCTCTTATTCTTTCAGGTTTGGCTGTAGCATTTGCGTTTAGAACCGGCTTATTCAATATTGGAGTAGAAGGACAGCTTTTAGTCGGTTGGCTAGCTGCCGTTTATGTGGGGATTTTTGTTGATGCTCCGGCCATTATTCATATTCCGCTTGCCATTCTAGCAGCTGGAGTCGCGGGCGCACTTTGGGGATCTGTTCCTGGTATCTTAAAAGCACGTTTTAAAGTTCATGAAGTAATTACTACAATTATGATGAACTATATCGCACTTTATAGTACGAATGAAATCATCCGTAACTTCATGCTTGCTCCAGGTGAGCGAACAGAGAACGTAAAAGAAACAGCTTCTCTCGCTTCGCCGTTTTTGCAAGAGCTAACAGACAATTCTACACTTCACTATGGAATCATTGTAGCAATCGTTGCTGCAGTGATCATGTGGTTCTTATTATGGAGAACAACATTAGGTTATGAGCTTCGTGCTGTAGGGTTTAACCAGCATGCATCTCAGTACGCTGGAATCAACGTTTCAAAAAATATCGTCCTTTCTATGGCCATCTCAGGAGCATTTGCGGGAATTGCAGGAAGTATGGAAGGTCTAGGTACGTATCAATACATGACGATCAATGCCGGTTTTACCGGAGTAGGATTTGATGGGATCGCGGTTGCACTTCTTGGTGCTAACAGTGCGATCGGTGTTATTTTAGGTGCTGCATTGTTTGGCGGACTAAAGATTGGTGCACTGAATATGCAAGCTATGGCAGGAGTTCCGACAGAACTTGTTGGAATCGTTATCGCTTTAATCATCTTCTTTGTTGCGTGCAGCTATCTTGTTCATTGGTTGATGAACCGTGTGAACAGAGGAGGTAAGATCTGATGAGTTTTATGGATATTCTAGCACTAATCATACCTGCTGCTATCGTGTCAGCTGCTCCCTTAATCTTTACCGCTCTAGGTGGCGTTTTTAGTGAACGTTCAGGAGTTGTAAATATCGGCTTAGAAGGCCTAATGCTATTTGGTGCTTTTACAGGTGCCGTAACAATCTATTATGGCGAACAGTTCGGATTAGCTGGAGCAGCACCATGGGTTAGTTTTGTAGTTGCAATGATCGTTGGAGCACTATTTGCATCTATTCATGCTGTTGCAAGTATCTCGCTTAAAGCAGACCAAGTTGTTAGTGGTGTAGCGATCAACTTTTTGGCTGCGGGACTCGCGATCTTCTTAACGAAAAAAATCTTTAACGCCGGGCAAACACCTGTTATTTCACAACGTATCTCTAAAAGTGACATTCCGTTCTTGTCAGATATTCCGATTATCGGAAAACTATTTTTCTCAAATGCGTATCTGACTTCTTATCTAGCCGTATTTGTGGCTGTAATCGTATGGTATGTTCTTTACAAAACCCCATTTGGTCTACGTCTTCGTTCTGTAGGTGAACACCCGATGGCTGCAGATACGATGGGAATCAACGTTAAAAAGATGCGTTATGTTGGCGTTTTATTGAGTGGTGCTCTAGCTGGTCTAGGTGGAGCTGTATATGTAGCTTCTATTTCAGGAAACTTTACACACTCTACGATAACAGGACAAGGTTTCATGGCTCTAGCTGCTATGATCTTTGGGAAATGGCATCCACTAGGTGCTTTAGGAGCTGCTTTATTCTTCGGTCTTGCGCAAGCGATCAGTATATCTGGAGCACAGATTCCAGGTCTGCAAGATATTCCGAAAGTATTCTTGCTTATCGCTCCATACGTTCTTACGATACTAGCTTTAGCGGGTCTAGTAGGACGTGCGGATGCACCGAAAGCTCTTGGTACACCTTACGAAAAGGGAAAAAGATAAAAACTGATGTCTACTTAGATGGCGGTAGTATATAGAGATTGCTGCTATTTAAACTTTTTTCTTCTATGAACAGTTGATTGTAGTGGAAGGTGCGTGCCTACCAGATGAGAAACTTCTCGCAAGGCATGCGACGAGGAATCTTACTTTAGTAGCATTTACTTGTAGAGATGCCTGCCCCGTGGAAAGCGAGCATCCTAAAAACGAAGGTCAACTGCTTTCAAAAACATCTTAGAGTAACATATAATAAAAAAGTCTGCCGATAAGCGGACTTTTTTTGTTTTTAGAAGGAGGAATGTCATGTCAAATATCGAAAATGGGTAAACTAGGATGTAGACATAATGAAAGGGGTACTTATTCAATGGGAATTGTTAATCATAAAAAAACCAATCTCCACGGCATGACTGTACATACGATTGAAACAAAAAAGTATAAGACCACATCGTTCATACTTCAGGTTAAAGAACCGATCAACGAAAAGAACGTAACAAAGAGAGCTTTGCTTGCTTATGTCTTACAGAGCGGCACAAAAGATTTTCCTTCTTCAAAAGAACTTAGAAGTGCTTTGGATGATCTTTATGGAGCTACTTTAAATGCGGATCTTTCCAAAAAAGGTGAAAATCAGGTGATCAGTATTCGGATGGAGGTAGCGAACGAGAAATTTTTATCCAATTCAGAACCTGTTCTTGATAAAGCTTTCCATTTGTTATCTCAAGTTCTTTTAGCACCAGCTCTAGAAGGAGACGTTTTTAAAGAAGGAATCGTAAAAAAAGAGAAGCGCAGTCTGAAACAGCAGATCGAATCGATCTATGATGACAAGATGCGTTATGCCAATAAACGGCTTTTAGAAGAAATGTACGACTCTGAACCTTATCGTTTAAACGTCTATGGTAACGGTGATGAAGTAGATTCGATAACTTCAAAAGAGCTATTTGATTATTATCAGGATGTGATAAAAAACGATAAGATCGATCTTTATGTGATCGGTGATATTTCAACGGATGAGATGGTTGACAAGGTTAGTAAGCATTTTCGTTTTTCGAAAGATAGAAATGAAGATGAGGCTAACGCGGTGAATGCTGCAGATGAAAAGAGGATTTCTGAAGTTAAGGAAATCTTTGAAGAGCAGGATGTTCAACAAGGAAAGTTACATATGGGATATCGCACGTATACTACCTATGCAGACGATGATTATTTCGCTCTACAAGTGTTTAACGGTATTTTCGGTGGGTTTTCTCATTCTAAGTTGTTCATGAACGTGCGTGAAAAAGAAAGTTTGGCTTATTATGCCGCTTCTCGTTTCGAGAGCCATAAAGGTGCTGTTTTTGTTATGAGTGGAATTGAAACTGCCAACTACGAAAAGGCAGTAAAAATAATTAAAGAACAGCATGATGAAATGAAAAAGGGCAATATCACAGAATCTGAATTTGAACAGACGAAAGCGATGATCAACAACCAAGTGTTAGAGACGATCGATCACCCGATAGGTCTATCAGAAGTGCTGTATCACAATGTTGTTGCTGGTACGGATCGATCCATTGAAGAGTGGATGGAAGGAATAAAAAAAGTAACAAAAGATGATGTGGTTGCAGTAGCTAAAAAAGTAACACTTGATACCATATTCTTCTTGAAGGGAGCTGGCAAGAATGGGAATGAAAACGTTTGATCAATTAGACGAAACGCTGCATTATGAAGAACTAGCAAATGGATTAAAGGTATATGTTCTGGAAAAGAAGGGCTTTAATAAAACATATGCTACGTTTACGACTCATTACGGATCGGTCGATAATCATTTTAAACCACTAGGAAAAGATGAAAATGTCAAAGTTCCTGATGGAATCGCACATTTTCTTGAACATAAACTATTTGAAAAAGAGCACGGAGACGTATTTCAAGATTTCAGTAAACAAGGTGCGTCTGCTAACGCATTTACTACTTTTAACAGAACAGCTTATCTATTCTCGACAACAGGTGATGTGAAGAAGAACTTAACGACGCTAATTGATTTCGTTCAAGAACCGTATTTTACTGAAAAAACGGTTGAGAAAGAAAAAGGAATCATCGGTCAAGAGATCAGAATGTACGATGATAATCCAGATTGGCGCGTTTATTTTGGCTTGATTGAAAATATGTATCATCATCATCCGGTAAAGATCGATATAGCTGGAACAGAAAAATCCATCGCTAAGATTACAAAAGATGATCTTTATGAATGTTATGAGACGTTTTATCATCCGAGCAATATGATCCTCTTTATCGTGGGTCCGGTAGATGCTAAAGATATTTTAAATTTCGTTAAAGACAACCAATCACAAAAAACGTTTAAAGAAAAAGAACCAATTGAAAGATTCTTTGACGAGGAGCCACAAACGGTTGCGAAATCCAAGAAAGTGATCGAGATGACGGTACAGACCCCTAAGTGTTATATGGGTTATAAAGAAGCCACTCCTAATCGTCAAGGTAAAGAGTTAATGAAACATGAACTAAGTGTAAATCTTCTTTTAGAAATGATGTTCGGAAAAAGCTCTCCGAATTATGAAATATTATATGACGAGGGATTGATCGATCAAACTTTTTCATTTGATTACACAGAAGAGAATGGGTTTGGTTTTAGCATGCTTGGAGGAGATACTGGATCTCCAGATGAATTTGTTGAAAGAATCTCTGGAATGGTTGAATCCTTTAAACAACAGACGATTGATGAAAATTCATTTGATCGTGCTCGAAAAAAGAAGATTGGCGCTTTTTTACGATCATTGAACTCACCTGAGTTTATTGCGAACCAGTTCACTCGTTATGCGTTCAATAAAATGGACCTCTTTGATGTGATTCCAGTTTTTGAATCATTAACTGTTCGTGATGTTGAACACGTCTTACAAAATCACTTTAAAAAAGAAGTGATGACCGTTTGCCAAGTACAAAAAAAGAAGTCATAATAAATTTAAAAACATCCTGCTGAGGTAGGGTGTTTTTTTACAGCAATGAGGGATTAACATTGAAAAACGCGCTTGTCACAGGAGCATCAGGAGCGATCGGAAGCGAGATCAGCCGTATGTTAGCATCAAATGGTTTTCGGTTGTATCTTCATTACAACACCAATCGAAGTGCTGCAGAAAAGCTGCAGAACGAATTAAAGGATAGATATGGTGTACCCGTCTTTATTGTCTCTGCTGACCTGTCTAAAGCAGAGGGACCAAAAGCTCTATGGACCCAAATTCAAGAGCCTATTGATGTGCTCGTATATAACTGTGGTTCTGCTCATTTTGGTCTTCTCACTGATTTTACAGATAAATCAATAACAGAGACGATGCAGTTGCATCTTTTAAGTGCGATCTCACTGACGAAAGCGATTGTGCCGAATATGATACAAAAAAAATCTGGAAAGATCATCATGGTCACATCTGTTTGGGGAGATGTCGGCGCTGCATGTGAAACGGTCTATTCTGCCGCAAAAGGCGGATTGAATACGTTTGTTAAAGCACTCTCAAAAGAATTAGCTCCTAGTCATATTCAAGTGAACGGTATTTCTCCAGGAGTGATATCCACTCCTATGATGGACCAGTTTACAGATGAGGAGAAGCGTTCATTAGCGGAGGATATACCTGCGGGTCGGTTTGGAGAACCTCGTGAAGTTTCTCATGCCGTTGAATTTTTAATGAGTGAGAAAGCAGATTATATATCCGGTCACATCCTTTCCATAAACGGATCGTGGTTTACTTAAAAAAACATGTATAAAAAGGGTGAAACTAAGAGATATTAATGCTGTATCAACCTTGAAGGAGGAGACAGCATGTCTGTATTAGACAACTTTGGTCAATGGAAAGATTTCTTGGCAGAGCGTTTAAATCACGCGGAACACGAAGGTATGAACCACGATACGATCTCGAACTTAGCAACTGAGATCGGTGGCTACTTAGCGAACCACGTAGAACCAAAAAACGAGGAAGAAAAAGTTCTTGCCGATCTTTGGAAAGTGGCCGATGAAAACGAAAGACACGCCATCGCAAACATGATGGTCAAGCTAGTTCAAAACGACGGAAGCCGCTAAATGGTGAAGGATGTTAAGAATTTTTTCTTAACATCCTTTTATTTTGCTTTCATAATAAATTGAAATCATTTATTATTAGAAACAAGAATAGATGTAGAATTTTGTTTCATTTTGAAAGAATAAGGAGATGAATTATGGGAGAGCAAGAATGGTATTTAGAGTATGAGATACATAAAAACCGGCCGGGTCTCCTAGGGGATATATCTTCCTTATTAGGTATGCTTGGAATTAATATCGTCACGATTAACGGTGTTGATAACGAGCGACGTGGAATGCTTCTGATCATTGATAACGAAGAAAAGATCAACAGGCTTCAATCGATCTTAGATTCAATGGATAACATTACAGTAACCAAGTTTCGAAAACCGAAGCTTCGCGATCGTCTTGCTGTTAGACACGGCAGATATATTGAACGCGATGCTGACGATAAGAAAACGTTTCGTTTTATCAGAGATGAACTTGGTATATTAGTTGACTTTTTAGCTGAATTATATAAAGTTGAAGGACATAAATTAATCGGCGTTAGAGGCATGCCGCGTGTTGGGAAAACTGAAAGTATCGTAGCATCCAGTGTTTGTGCGAATAAACGTTGGGTCTTTATTTCATCCACGTTGTTGCGCCAGACCGTTAGAAGCATGCTTGCGGATGATGAATACGATTCTGACCACGTTTTTATTATCGATGGTGCAGTCTCAGCACGTAATATGAACGATAAGCATTGGCAGCTCATACGAGAGATCATGAGGCTTCCTGCAGCGAAAGTTGTGGAACATCCTGATCTTTTTGTTCAGCAAACGGAATATACACTTGATGATTTTGACTACATTATCGAGCTAAAGAGTCATCGTGATGAAGAAATTACATATGAAGCTCTGAAACAAGATCAAACAGGATTCGGAAATTTAGAATGACGTAAGTAGGTGGGAAGGTTGACAGAACTCGGTAAGTTATTAAAAGAAAAACGTGAAGAAAAAAGAATGTCACTCGAAGAACTTCAAACGGCAACGAAGATACAAAAACGATATCTTGTAGCCATTGAAGAAGGAAAGTATGAAGTACTTCCTGGATCGTTTTATGCTCGAGCGTTTATTAAAAATTATTGTGAAGCTGTAGGTTTGCATTATGAGACCATCTTTGATGAATATGCTCATGAGATACCAAAATCGGCAAAAGAACCAACAACAGAGTTCGAACCGCGTTCAAAAAGAGAACGGTCGGGAGTATCAGAAGATCATTCTCTTTTAAAGAGATTGATACCGATCTTACTTATTGGAGTTTTGATCGTGGTTATTCTCTTCGTCGTGTGGAAGCTTCTTCCTGATGGAAATGATCAAGCGAAAAGCGGCAATGATGCTCCAGGAGTATTATTAGATGCTGATGAAAACAAACCGCAGAAAAAAGAAGAAAAAAATGAAGAAAAAGAAGACTCTACTGAAGAAAAAGATGCTGAAGCTCCAAAAGAAGAGGAGAAACAGCAATCGTTAACGAAGCTTGAAACGATCGGAAAAGTAACAACTTATGATCTGAAAGATACGGATAAACTAGTCGTGGAACTGAGTGCAAAAGGCCCTAGTTACGTAGGGATTCAAGATGAGACAAAGAAAAGCTATTTTGATAATCAGATGAATGATGGTCAAACAGAAACCTTTGATCTGTCATCTGCAAAAGAGGTAACACTAAATATTGGCGCTTCTCATGTAACATCTATTAAAATTAATGGGGAAGCATTCACATATCCTGTTCCAGCAACTGAACTGATTCATCAAAAAATCGTGATACGTAAGGCTCAACAATAGTTAAAACGAAATTGATTTTGACCGTATTTTGGAGGAATTGCATTGAACTTACCTAATAAGATTACCATTTCTAGGATTTTTTTGATTCCACTCTTTATGATCGTTCTATTGGGCGATTTTGATTGGGGAGTTTGGAAAATAGCGGGTGAAGAATTGCCTGTCACTCATTTTGTAGCAGCGCTGATCTTTATCTTTGCATCCAGCACAGATTGGGTTGACGGCTATTATGCAAGAAAATATAACTTAGTTACGAATTTAGGGAAATTTTTGGACCCTCTTGCAGACAAGTTGCTCGTTTCAGCGGCACTTGTAGGATTAGTTGAACTTGGAGCTGCACCTGCTTGGATGGTTATCGTTATTCTAAGCCGAGAGTTCGCTGTAACAGGCATCCGTGCTGTTGCTTCTGCAGAAGGCGAGGTCATTGCAGCAGGACAGATGGGTAAGCTGAAGATGTGGATTCAAATTATTGCGATTTCAGCTTTGTTGCTTCATAATCTCCCATTTGCATGGATTGGTTTACCTTTTGCAACGATCAGTTTATGGGCTGCTACACTGATTACCTTATACTCTGGCTGGGAGTATTTCGTGAACAGCAAACATATTCTATTAAAATCAAAGTAATCATGAATCCAGAAAAAACAGGAGCAGAAAACTCCTGTTTTTTTATTAGCTAAAGGAGAAAACGCAAAAAAACGTGAAGAAATGATAGAGATTGTTAGAATATATAAGTTTGAATGATATGAAATCAGAGAATACAATCAGGGAGTGTGTATGAGTTGAACGCAGAAATCATAGCAGTTGGCAGTGAACTTTTATTAGGACAGATCGCAAACACGAATGCTCAATTTATTTCAAAAGGACTTGCTGACATCGGAGTGAACGTTTTTTATCACTCAGTAGCAGGTGATAACGAGAACCGTCTCTCATCAGTTATTCAAACAGCCAGGTCACGATCGAACCTGATCATCTTTACGGGAGGTCTTGGACCAACAAAAGACGATCTTACGAAGGAAACGATCGCAAAACTGTTTCAAAAGAAATTGGTTCATGATGAAGCTGCATTACAGTATATAACCAATTATTTTGTTCAAACCAATCGGGAGATGACACCGAACAACAAGAAGCAAGCTCTCATTATAGAAGGATCTACCGTACTGCCAAACGATAACGGTATGGCACCTGGAATGGCGTTTACTCATGGTAACAACACGTGTATACTTCTGCCTGGACCACCTAGCGAGATGAGACCGATGTTTAACAACTATGTTATTCCTTATCTTTATTCTAAAATGGATGTACAGACTAAGTTTCATTCGCGAGTATTAAAGTTTTTTGGTATTGGAGAGTCAGTCTTAGAAACAAAGCTTCAAGATTTAATCGAAAAACAAAGCAATCCTACAATTGCGCCTTTAGCATCTGAACATGAAGTTACGATTCGGCTGACTGCAGCTCACCCTTCAGAAACTGAGGCGAAGAGACTGCTAGATGAAGTAGAAAAAGAAGTATTAAGTCGTACAGGTTCATATTTTTATGGATACGATGATGAAACGCTAGAGAGTCAGACTTTTGATCTTCTTCGAAATAATCAGCTGACGATTGCATCAGCCGAGAGCTTGACTGGTGGATTATTCAGCAAGATCATCACTGATTTTCCTGGTGCCTCTACTGTTTATCAAGGTGGAGTAGTTGTTTATTCGAACGCATTAAAACAATCGATGCTTAAAGTACCTCATACTCTAATTACAGATCATGGTGTTGTTAGCTCACAATGCGCAGAGTGGATGGCAGAGGAAATTCGAAAGCAGACAAAGACTGATATCGGCATCAGTTTTACGGGTGTTGCGGGTCCTGATGCACAAGAAGACAAGCCGGCTGGTACGGTGTTCATCGGAATATCAATTGGGAATCACACGCATTCCTACTCATTTAAACTTGCAGGTTCAAGAAAAGGAATTCGTGAAAGAGCAGTAAAGCATGGATTTAGGTATTTAAATCAATTGGTCAAAGAAGGACAATAAAAAAATCGAATAAATGTTCGTAAAATGATTGGCAAATGAACAAAAAAGAGATATGATAGAGAAGTAGCAAGTAACAGAATTAATGAAACAAAAATACATGTAAAATGAATTTGAGGAGTGAATTGAATGAGCGATAGAAAAGCAGCTCTAGATATGGCTCTACGCCAAATTGAAAAGCAGTTCGGTAAAGGTTCCATCATGAAATTGGGTGAACAAACAGAACAGCGAATCTCAACAGTTTCCAGTGGATCGATCACTTTAGACATCGCACTTGGAATCGGCGGTTATCCTCGCGGAAGAATTATCGAAGTATACGGGCCTGAATCATCTGGTAAAACAACTGTTGCCCTTCATGCCATTGCAGAAGTCCAACGTAATGGTGGACAAGCGGCATTCATTGATGCTGAGCATGCACTTGACCCTGAATATGCACAAAAGCTAGGCGTTAATATTGATGAGCTCTTATTGTCTCAGCCTGACACAGGCGAACAAGCGTTAGAGATTGCTGAAGCTCTCGTAAGAAGTGGAGCAGTAGATATTTTAATCATTGACTCCGTTGCTGCCCTTGTTCCTAAAGCTGAGATCGAAGGGGAAATGGGAGATTCTCATGTTGGTCTTCAAGCTCGTCTAATGTCTCAAGCGCTTCGTAAGCTTTCGGGTGCCATTAATAAATCGAAAACCATCGCGGTATTCATCAACCAAATTCGTGAGAAAGTTGGCGTTATGTTCGGAAACCCTGAAACAACACCAGGGGGAAGAGCTTTAAAATTCTACTCATCCGTTCGTCTAGAAGTACGTCGTGCTGAACAGCTGAAACAAGGACAGGATGTTGTTGGTAATAAAACAAAGATTAAAGTCGTAAAAAATAAAGTAGCTCCACCGTTTAGAACGGCTGAGGTTGATATCATGTACGGAGAAGGAATCTCGTATCAAGGTGAGATTCTCGATATCGGTTCGGACATTGACATCGTTCAAAAGAGTGGTGCTTGGTATTCTTACGAAGGCGAACGTTTAGGTCAAGGACGTGAGAACTCTAAGCAATTCCTGAAAGAAAACCCTGAGATTGCATCAGCAATCGTAGCAGAGATCCGCAACTATTATCAGCTAGAAGGCAAAGCGACAGCTGAAGTAGAAGCTCCTTCCTTAGAGGAAGAGTTTGAGTTAACAGAATAGCAATCGTGAAGACTGGTCAAGTGCGACCGGTCTTTTTCTGTTTTAATGCATCTTTTCTAAAGTATAATTGTTTTCATGCTAAATCGGAGATTAATCTCTATAGAGTGACAAAAAGCAACTAGAATAGCTCCACTGAATAGTGAATATAGCAGGCAAAATATGCTCCTTGCTATTTTTAAGTCAACCAATTATTATAGAAGATTGACTCTCTTGACAAGCCTTTAGCACACCTATAAAATGAAGATATATTTTGATTTCTTATGAAATTAAAAGATATGTATAGAATTTGTACGACATGAATGGTGCACAGCACATGTAAGACGATTGACGCCAAAAATGCAGTATGAAAAGCAGAAAGCAAGAGGAGGTGGGAATATGCCAAGTTTAGCAGTATTCATCTCCAGTTTGCTTGTCTCACTAGGTGTCGGTGCTATTGTCGGATATCTTGTTAGGAAATCAATTGCTGAAGCGAAGATTTCAAGCGCAGAACGAGCAGCTGCGCAAATTGTTGAAGATGCAAAGCGCGATGCTGACGCCAGCAAGAAAGAAGCGCTGTTAGAAGCAAAAGATGAAATCCATAAGCTACGTACCGAAGCTGAACGCGAAATTCGCGAACGTCGAAACGAGCTTCAAAAACAAGAACATCGATTGGTTCAAAAAGAAGAGATCCTAGACAGAAAAAGTGAAACTCTTGACAAAAAAGAGGAATCTTTAGAGCGACGTGAGGAGTCTCTCACCAAAAAACAGCGACAAATTGAAGAGATTGAAAGCAAAGTGGAGGAATTGCTAGAAGAACAACAGCGAGAGCTTGAGCGCATTTCCAGCATTACCAGGGATGAAGCCCGCCAAATTATCATGACTGAAACTGAGAACGAGATGACACATGAGTTGGCGATGATGGTAAAAGAAATGGAGAACCGCGCGAAAGAAGAAGCGGACAAGAAAGCAAAAGAAATTCTTTCCCTAGCTATCCAACGCTGTGCAGCCGATCACGTAGCAGAAACTACAGTTTCTGTCGTAAACCTTCCTAACGATGAAATGAAAGGAAGAATTATTGGACGTGAAGGACGAAACATTAGGACATTAGAAACGTTAACTGGAATTGACTTAATTATTGATGACACTCCAGAAGCCGTTATTCTATCTGGTTTTGATCCGATCCGCCGTGAAATTGCACGTATGGCTTTGGACAAGCTTGTACAGGATGGAAGAATTCACCCTGCACGAATTGAAGAGATGGTTGAAAAATCACGTCGAGAAGTGGATGAGTATATCCGCGAAGTAGGAGAACAGACAACTTTTGAAGTTGGTGTTCACGGACTTCATCCTGATTTGATTAAGATTCTTGGTCGTTTAAAGTATCGTACAAGTTACGGTCAAAACGTACTAAAACATTCAACTGAAGTGGCTTACTTAGCTGGATTAATGGCAGCTGAAGTAGGAGAAGACGTTCATCTTGCAAGACGAGCTGGTTTGCTTCATGATATTGGTAAAGCAATCGACCATGAAGTAGAAGGCAGTCACGTTGATATTGGTGTTGAACTTGCTACGAAGTACAAGGAACATCCAGTAGTAATCAACAGCATTGCGTCTCACCATGGAGACACTGAAGCAACTTCAATCATAGCAACTCTTGTTGCAGCAGCCGATGCACTTTCTGCTGCAAGACCAGGAGCACGCCGTGAAACGCTTGAAACGTATATCCGCAGACTTGAAAAGTTAGAAGAGATTTCAGAATCATTTGATGGTGTTGAAAAATCTTTTGCGATCCAAGCAGGCCGTGAGATACGTATCATGGTTAAACCGGATATGATTGATGATGTAGCATCATACCGACTAGCACGTGATATTACGAAAAAGATTGAAAGTGAACTGGATTATCCAGGACACATTAAAGTTACAGTCATTCGTGAGACTCGAGCAGTTGAATACGCAAAATAAACAAACAAAGCGGTGGGAGATCAATTCCATCGCTTTTTTATATGAAAAATTTAGCGGCTAGTTAATGCTTGAAAAAAAGATAAGGAAAAAGGTATAGCACATTAAAACTGTTTACTCGTTAGGTCAATCACAGTTTTTTTCATAAAAAACCACATTATGGTTTGAAAGAACTTTGTTAAGGGTACTAGAATACCGGGGTTTATTCATAGGGCAGCTGCTTTAGCAAAACAGCAAAAAGAGAGAGAATACTCAATTTTGTTTCGGCAGGAATACAAGCCTTAATCAATGAATATAGTAGAACAGGTATCTATCCTGAAGGAGGTTCTAAACAATGGAAATATTAAAAGTTTCAGCAAAATCTAACCCCAACTCTGTAGCTGGTGCACTTGCTGGCGTTCTCCGAGAACGTGGAGGCGCTGAAATTCAGGCAATCGGAGCAGGTGCATTAAACCAAGCTGTTAAAGCAGTAGCTATCGCACGAGGTTTCGTAGCACCGAGCGGAGTTGACCTCATTTGTATTCCAGCATTTACAGATATCTTAATCGATGGGGAAGAAAGAACGGCCATTAAATTAATTGTTGAACCACGCTAATTAAAGTGAAACCTGCTTGCTCATTCAAATGAGCAAGCAGGTTTTTAGTTTTATAGACTTATTTTCATTTTAGAAGAGATCAGGAGAATAAGAGAAGGAAATGGGGAAACATATCTAGAATTCTAAGAGAGTACCAATTTTTTTAAGCGTTTTCATTTATTTACATTATTTGTAATAGTTTGAATGATACTAGGCGAATACTTGCATTTTTATAAAGTTAAGTCTAGAATTGTAGACGTTTAGTACATAATTTTAGTAAACGTGATAAAGCACGTTCAACACAACATGAAACCATACTAAATCAAACTATTGATTGAAAAAATTAACGTTTGGGTTACTGAAAGGGTGGAGTACATGATTGATCAACTTTCCTGGAAAGTTGGCGGACAGCAAGGTGAAGGAATTGATAGTACAGGTGAAATTTTTGCGATGGCACTCAACCGCCAGGGCTACTATCTGTATAGCTATCGACACTTTTCTTCCAGAATTAAAGGCGGTCATACCAACAATAAAATTCGTGTAAGCACGAGTGAAACCCGTTCGATCTCTGATGATCTTGATATTTTAATAGCATTCGATCAAGAAACGATCGATGTGAATGTACATGAGCTTCGCGATGGAGGAGTAGTGATTGGAGATTCAAAATTCAATCCTACTGTTCCGGACGACCTTAATGTTAGATTATATGCGGTGCCTTTTACAGAGATTGCAAGCGAGCTTGGCACATCTCTAATGAAAAACATGGTAGCGATCGGAGCGACTAGCGCTGTTTTAGGTCTTCCTGTGGAAAGCTATTTAGAAGTTGTAGAAGAGATTTTTGCTCGTAAAGGTGCAAAAGTTGTAGAAAAGAATATGGAAGCGATCCAAAAAGGTGCAGACCATTTCAATGAATTATCTGGTGGCCAGATCGATGGCTTTCAATTAAATAAAGCAGACGGCAAAAAGAGAATGTTCATGATTGGTAATGATGCAATCGCTTTAGGATTTGTAGCAGGAGGCGTTCGATTCATGTCCGCTTACCCGATCACACCAGCATCAGAGATCATGGAGTATCTGATTAAAAAGCTGCCAGAGTTTGGCGGAACGGTTATTCAAACAGAGGATGAGATTGCTGCTTGTACGATGGCAATTGGAGCGAACTATGCAGGGGTACGTACGATTACCTCTTCAGCAGGGCCAGGTCTATCATTAATGATGGAAGCGTTAGGTCTTTCTGGAATGACAGAAGTTCCTTTAGTAGTTGTAGACACTCAGCGTGGAGGTCCTTCAACAGGATTGCCTACAAAACAAGAGCAATCCGATTTGATGGCGATGATCTATGGTACGCATGGTGAGATTCCTAAAGTGGTTATGGCACCAAGTACGGTTGAGGAAGCATTTTATGACGCTGTTGAGGCGCTAAATATTGCAGAAGAATATCAGATTCCTGTTATTCTGCTTACAGATCTACAGCTATCGCTAGGTAAACAATCGGTAGAACCATTAGATTATAGCCGCGTAGAGATTCGACGTGGGAAGCTGGATCCAAAACAAGAGCTCCCAGATACAGATGATAAAGATGGATACTTTAAGCGTTATGAAGTAACAGAAGATGGTATTTCTCCTCGCGTAATCCCAGGTATGAAGAATGGGATACACCATGTAACAGGTGTTGAACATGATGAGACAGGAAAGCCGTCTGAAGTAGCAGCTAATCGTCAAAAACAGATGGATAAACGTCTGCGTAAACTTCAAAACCTACGTTTTAACGTACCTGTTGTTAAACAAGCTCCTCATGAAGAAGCGGATATTCTTTTAGTCGGTTTCAACTCAACAAGAGGAGTTATTGAAGAAGCAATTCCTCGATTAGAAGCAGATGGATTAAAAGTCAATCATGCTCACATTCGTTTGATCCATCCGTTCCCTGCCGATGAGATGAAGTCGATGATCGACAACGCAAAGAGCGTTATCGTAGTTGAGAACAACGCGACAGGACAGCTGGCGAACATATTAAAAATGAATGTTGGACAGCATGAGAAAATTAAAAACTTGTTAAAATATGATGGGAATCCTTTCTTACCATCAGAAGTTGTCATGAAATGCAAGGAGCTGGTTTAATATGGCTACATTTAAAGATTTTCGTAACAGCATCAAACCAAACTGGTGCCCAGGATGTGGAGATTTTTCTGTACAAGCGGCTATTCAAAGGGCAGCTGCAAATGTAGGTTTAGAACCAGATGACCTTGCTGTCGTATCGGGAATCGGCTGTTCAGGACGTATTTCAGGGTATATCAAATCTTATGGTTTCCACGGAATCCATGGCCGTTCATTGCCGATCGCACAAGGTGTAAAGATGGCAAACCGTGATCTCACTGTTATCGCTTCAGGTGGTGATGGAGACGGATTCGCGATTGGAATGGGTCATACCGTACATGCGATCAGACGAAACATCGATATTACTTATATTGTTATGGACAACCAGATTTATGGTTTAACAAAAGGGCAAACATCACCTCGATCTGATGTTGGATTTAAAACGAAGAGTACACCAGAAGGATCTGTAGAATCAGCGATCGGAGTAATGGAACTTGCTTTAACTGCTGGAGCTACGTTTGTTGCTCAAAGTTTTTCAACGGACTTAAAAGAGTTAACATCGATCATCGAAGCAGGAATCAACCACAAAGGCTTCTCATTGATCAATGTATTCTCCCCATGTGTGACATACAATAAAGTGAACACATACGATTGGTTTAAAGAGCATCTCGTATCTTTAAGCACGATTGAAGACTATGATTCTTCAAACCGTATGATGGCTATGCAGACACTAATGGAAAACAAAGGTCTTGTAAAAGGGATCATCTATCAAGATAAGGTAAAACCTTCTTATCAAGATCTTGCACACGGATACAGCAAAGAAGCACTTGCAAAAGTTGATTTGAACTTACCTGAAGAAAAGTTCAATCAATTGATGGCAGAATTTATGTAAGACAGAGCTCTTCTCCTAAAATAGGAGAGGGGCTTTTTTTCTTAATAAAAAATTTTTGTGAAATTTTTTTTGGGTATCCGCGAATGTCCGCTTGGGATGGACACTGCTCTTTACCTTGTTGTTCAATCCATGTACAATAATTTATGGATATGATATTTAAGGTTTTAGTGAGGGGTGTTTCTGTGCAAGGAAAAATGAAAGCAATAGTTAAGCATCATGCGGGTTATGGAGCTAGATTAGAAACAGTAGATATTCCTGAAATTAATGAGAATGAAGTATTGATCAAAGTTAAAGCAACTTCGATCTGTGGAACAGATGTCCATATTTACACATGGGATGAATGGTCACAGAGTCGTGTGAAAACGCCATATGTATTCGGACATGAGTTTTCAGGTGTTGTTGAAAAAGTAGGAAGTGCTGTTACAAATGTCTCTGTTGGAGATCATGTTTCAGCTGAAACACATATAGTCTGTCATTCTTGTCCACAATGTCTTAAAGGACAGTTTCACATCTGTAAGAACACAAAGATTATCGGCGTCGATACTCATGGCTGTTTTGCAGAGTATGTAGCAATGCCATCAGAGAACATCTGGAAAAATGATTCTAAGATGCCGTTTGAACATGGTTCGATTCAAGAGCCGATGGGAAATGCTGTTCATACTGTGTTAGCTGGTGATGTTGCAGGTAAAACAGTTGCTGTCATCGGATGTGGCCCGATAGGAGTAATGGCGGTTAACGTTGCAAAAGCAGCAGGTGCAAGTCAGGTAATCGCTATCGATCTGAACGATTATCGTTTAGATCTTGCTAAAAAAGTAGGTGCGACAGAAGTGATCAACCCGAAATCCATTGATCCAGTTGAAAAAGTAATGCATTTAACAGATGGTAATGGGGTGGATGTTGTTTGTGAGATGAGCGGTCATCCTGTTGCGATCGATCAAGGATTCAAGATGATCACAAACGGCGGTCGTGTTTCAATACTAAGCCTGCCTGTAAAGCCTGTTGAAATCGACCTAACGAACGATGTAGTATTTAAAGGAGTTACGGTTCAAGGAATTACGGGAAGAAAAATGTATGAAACATGGCAACAGGTTTCAGGACTTTTACAGTCAGGAAATATGCATCCAGAAACGATCATTACTCATACACTTCCACTTGAAAAGTTTGAAGAAGGCTTTGATCTCATGATAAAAGGAAATTGCGGAAAAGTAGTTCTTATTCCTTAAAATCGAAAGGGGCAAAACATCGTGATGAAAGGTTTTGAATACCTGCAAGAAGAATTGGACCACATGAAGGAAGAAGGTACGTTTAGAAAGCTTGTACCTTTAGAATCAGAACAAGGATCTAAAGTTGTGATCAATGGAAAAGAAGTGATACAGCTTTCTTCCAACAACTACTTAGGTCTTACGAGTCATCCGAAGATGAAGGAAGCAGCTCTAAAAGCTGTTGAAGAATATGGAGTTGGTACAGGTTCTGTACGTACGATTGCTGGAACACTATCCATGCATGAGGAATTTGAAAAAAAGCTTGCTGAATTCAAGCATACAGAGGCATGTCTTGTCTTTCAATCTGGCTTTTCAACGAACCAAGGAATTCTTTCTGCTATTCTAACAGATCAGGACGTTGTTATTTCAGATGAGTTAAACCATGCATCGATCATTGATGGCATTCGTTTAACGAAAGCAAAAAGAAGAATCTACAAACACGTAGATTTAGAAGATTTAGAAGCGGCTTTAAAAGAGACACAAGAATTTAGAAAAAGAATCGTCGTAACAGACGGTGTTTTCTCAATGGATGGTAACATTGCGCCACTACCTGGAATCGTAGAGCTTGCTGAGAAGTATGATGCACTCGTGATGGTAGATGATGCACATGCGAGTGGAGTGTTAGGTACGAACGGCCGTGGTACGATTGATCATTTTAACTTGAACGGACGCGTTCACATTCAAGTTGGAACGTTAAGTAAAGCAATTGGAGTACTTGGCGGTTATATTGCAAGTACGCAAACGTTAAGAGACTACCTGATTCATAAAGGTCGTCCATTCTTGTTTAGTACATCTCATCCCCCTGCAGTCATCGCAGCAAGTTCAGCAGCGATCGATGTATTAGAAGAAGAGCCAGAACATATGGAAAGACTATGGGAAAACACGAAGTTCTTTAAAGCTGGATTGAAAGAACTTGGGTTTAATACGGGAGTAAGTGAAACACCAATCACGCCAGTGTTAGTAGGTGATGATGCGCTCGCACACAAACTTTCAGATACTTTATTGAAGTATGGTGTGTTTGCTCAAGGTATCGCTTTCCCAACCGTGGCAAAAGGAAAAGCTCGCGTACGTACGATCGTAACCGCTCAGCATACGAAAGAGGAGCTACAAGCTGCATTAGATGCTTTTGAAAAAGCAGGAAAAGAATTAAATATCATTTAGATACTTGTAAAGTTGACTTTAAAGGCGCATTAGTAAGCTTTTTAAGGTCAACTTTTTTATTGAGCACATTATATAGTATTATTAATAAACCGTAATTATATTATGTAAACTAAAACGATTACAAGTTTAACTATAATCCAATTTTTGATATAATGTTACAGTTGGATGAAATACGAGATTTATTATGAACGGATTACCTAGCAGTAAAGGCAATAAGGAGTGAAGATGTCTTGGATATGAAAGACAATCAAAAAGTGAAGACGAACGAAAAAGAAAGAGACTACTCACAATACTTTCAATCTACGTATGCACCGCCTTCTTTAAAAGACGCGAAAAAGCGTGGTAAAGAACAAGTACAAATATTAAAAGATTTTTCGATTCCGGAAAATCTAAAAAATATTGGTGTTGGCAAGAAGTTTTATATTCGTACGTATGGATGTCAGATGAACGAGCATGATACAGAAGTTATGGCAGGCATTTTGAATGAAATGGGTTATGAAACCACTTATTCTACTGAAGATGCTGATGTAATTCTTCTAAATACATGTGCCATTCGCGAAAATGCGGAGAATAAAGTATTTGGTGAACTGGGACATTTAAAACATACGAAAGCGAACAACCCTAATCTTCTTCTAGGGGTCTGTGGGTGCATGTCACAAGAAGAATCTGTCGTTAACCGTATTCTTTCCACGTACCCTCAAGTTGATATGATCTTTGGTACTCATAACATTCATCGTCTGCCTCAAATCATCGAGAACGCATTATTCTCAAAGGAGATGGTAGTTGAAGTTTGGTCTAAAGAAGGGGATATCGTCGAGAACCTCCCAAGAAAGCGTAAAGGAAACGTTAAAGGCTGGGTCAACATTATGTACGGCTGCGACAAATTCTGTACATATTGTATTGTTCCTTACACACGAGGAAAAGAGCGAAGCCGTTATCCGCAGGATATCATCGAGGAAGTAAGACAGCTTGCGAGAGAAGGCTATAAAGAAGTAACGCTTTTAGGTCAGAACGTGAATGCATATGGTAAAGATTTCGAAGACTTGGAGTATGGTCTAGGAGATCTAATGGATGAGATCCGTAAGATTGATATTCCTAGACTTCGTTTTACGACTAGTCATCCGCGAGATTTTGATGATCGATTGATTGAAGTACTTGCGAAGGGCGGAAACATCGTAGATCATGTGCATCTGCCTGTTCAACACGGAAACAGCGATGTACTCAAATTGATGGCTCGCAAATACACACGTGAGCATTATTTAGAGCTTGTAAACAAGATCAAAGCTGCGATGCCGAATGTAGCCTTAACAACGGATATTATCGTAGGTTTCCCAAATGAGACAGAAGAACAATTCCAAGAGACGTTATCTCTTGTTAAAGAAGTGCAGTATGATGCGGCTTACACGTTTATCTATTCACCTCGTGAAGGCACTCCAGCTGCAAAGATGCAAGATAATGTTCCGATGGAAGTGAAACGAGAGCGTCTGCAGCGGCTGAACGCCATGCTGAATGATATCTCTTTAGAAAAGAACAAAGCATATGTTGGTAAAGTTGTGGAAGTGCTGGTTGAGGGTGAAAGTAAAAAGAATCCTGATGTACTAACAGGTCACACTGGTTCCAATAAAGTAGTAAACTTTAAAGCTCCTAAGCACTTAATAGGTGAAATTGTTAAAGTCCAGATTACCGATGCGAAAACATGGAACCTTGGCGGAGACTGGATAGAAGAAAAATCAGAGGTGGTAGGCTAATGAGCACATATACAAAAGAAGAAATCTTGGGAAAAGCAAAAGAACTTGCAAAAATGATCGCAACGACTGATGAAGTTGATTTTTTTAAAAAAGCAGAAGCTCAGATCAATTCTAATTCAAATGTAGCAAGGTTGATGGGACAGATTAAGAATCTACAAAAACAAGCGGTTAATCTTCAACATTATCAAAAGCATGAAGCATCAAGAGAAGTAGAAGAAAAGATTGACGCGTTGATGGCTGAGCTTGATAGCATTCCGGTTGTACAAGAGTTTAAACAATCTCAAAGTGATGTGAATGATATTTTACAGATGGTCTCCCATACGATCTCTAACAAAGTAACAGATGAGATCATCGAATCAACTGGCGGGGACCTTTTAAAAGGGACTACGGGCTCTCAAGAAGGCTGTTCTCCTGGCGGCTGCGGCTGTCACTAAATAAAAACACGATGTCTTTTGAGACATCGTGTTTTTATTTGAGTTTCATTACAGTTTATTGGGTGTTTCGCACATACCCATAGAGGTATCAGATGCCTTCAATCCAGAAGTTTTGGTATGCAATCCAAAAGTTTCTGATGTTTATCCACGAGATTTGGCTCTCAATCCAAAAGTTTTCCCCATTTATCCACGAGTCTACAAACGTCGACAAATTCCGCAGTGCCCTTTAGACTAACATACCCCGTAAAGCGAGCATCCTAGAGGGATAATCATCCACTTGCAAAAGCAACAAAAGTTGTGAAAATAATTTCACGTATCGTACGCAACGAATAATATTTTGAGAACATTGGACAACAAACGCCCATATACTTACACTAATTGTGTTTCAAACAATGAAGACACAATAGGCATCCGCCCAGCATATACTGTATGGAGATTGGTAGAGGAGGGATTCATGTATGTCAAGACGCGTAGAACAAGAGCTGACTTACAGAGAAATCATCACAAAAGCGGTTTGCGGAAAAGGCAGAAAATTTTCTCAGGCCACGCATACCATTGCACCGAGTCATCGTCCGAGCAGCATTTTAGGATGCTGGATCATCAACCATGCCTATAAACCGAAGCGGAATGGTGAAGCAGTTGATGTGGAAGGAAGCTATGACATCAACGTGTGGTATTCCTACAATGATAATACTCGGACGGAAGTCGTGACAGAGACCATTCATTTTGTAGACAAAGTGGATCTTAGTGTCAGAGATAAGAACGCGTTAGGTGATCAATACGAAGTTACGTGCCGCGCACTTCAAGAGCCTAATACGTTAGAAGCGACGATTTCCCCGAACGGAAATAAAGTCATCGTTCAAGTAGAAAGAGAGTTTGTTTGTGAAATTATCGGTGAAACAAAAGTATGTGTGTATGTGAACCCGGACGGTTTTGATGATGTAGAGACTAGAGATTGGGAATATGATGTTGAAGATGAGAACTTTGAAGATCTTGATCCGAACTTTTTAATAGGTGACTTAGAAGAATAATAAGCGGGGAGAGAGCTTCCCGTTTTTTTCATGCAGAGAAAACGATAGATGCTGTGAATTATGTTATAATAGCGACATTGAAATGTTATGAAAAAGGTGAAATTATGGCTCAATATACTCCAATGATTCAACAATATTTATCGATCAAGGCAGCTCATCAGGATGCCTTTTTATTTTTCCGTCTAGGAGATTTTTATGAAATGTTCTTTGAGGATGCTGTTCGAGCATCTCAAATCCTCGAGATCACACTAACAAGCAGAGATGGAGGCTCTCAAGATCGAATTCCAATGTGTGGAATCCCTTATCATTCGTCCGCAGGTTATATAAAAACATTAGTTGAAAATGGCCACAAAGTAGCAATCTGTGAACAAGTAGAAGATCCTAAACAATCAGTTGGGGTAGTGAAACGTGAAGTTATCCAGATCATTACGCCAGGAACGGTTATTGATGATCATCTTCTTCAAGATAGAGAGAATAATTTTTTGGTAGCGATCGAAAAAGATAACGATTCATATGGATACGTTCTTTGTGATCTTTCTACAGGTGAGTTGAAGGGATATACATATACCGGAAATCAGTTATCGTTTATTCAATTACTTTTAAGTCACGGTGTTAAAGAGATTGTTGGAAACAAAGAATTGTATGATGCTTGGACGAGCACTGTTACTCAGACCGGACAAGCTTCGGTTTCGATTCAGGAAGAGAGTTCTGTTGAGAATCAGTTTGATCATCTCGTTCAGACGATTCCTGACCCCATCTTATTACGTTCAGCAGGAAGGTTGTTTCACTATTTAACTCATACGCAAAAGCGATCTTTTCACCATATTAAAGCTGTTGAATTTCAGCAGAACGATAAAAGAATGAAGCTAGATGCCTTTTCGAAACGGAACTTAGAATTAACAGAATCAATCCGGGCTAAAGGGAAAAAAGGTTCGCTATTATGGTTGTTGGATGCCACGATGACAGCGATGGGCGCAAGAAAGCTTAAACAATGGGTTGAAGAACCGTTGTTCGTGAAAGAAACGATCGAGAAGCGGCTTCAGCTAGTCGAAAACTTGATCGGTGAGTTCTTTATTCGTGAAGAGATCAAAGAGCAATTAAAGTCTGTTTATGACATGGAACGATTGATCGCCAAAATATCCTACGGAAATGCTAGTCCAAGAGATCTTGTTCAATTGAAGAGATCATTGTTCAGTGTTCCGGTCTTAAAAGAAAAGATTAAGAGCATTGAAGGGAAATATGCGCTTGAGCTTCATGCAAAGATGAATGAACATAAAACACTCGCTGACTACTTAAATTCTGCTATTCACGATGATGCTCCTATCCATATTAAAGAAGGTGGACTCATCAAAGCGGGTTACAATGAGCAACTTGATCAGTATAAAGATGCGAGCAGTAACGGTAAAGCATGGATCGCTTCTCTTGAGCAACAAGAAAAAGCAGCTTCAGGCATTAAGTCTTTAAAAATAGGTTTTAATAAGATTTTTGGATACTACATCGAGGTTACAAAATCTAACCTTTCACAAGTACCAGATCGTTATGAACGAAAACAGACACTCGCGAACGCTGAGAGATATGTTACGCCAGAACTGAAAGAAAAAGAAAGAATCATATTAGAAGCGGAAGAGAAGATTTCAGGATTAGAATATACACTCTTCTTGGAAGTCAGAGAGTTTGTAAAGCAATTTATACCAGGACTGCAAGAACTTGCATCAGCTATTTCTGAACTCGATGTTATGCAATCTTTTGCTGCGATCAGTGAGCAGTACCGTTATGTGAGACCAATAGTTTCAGAGGATGGAATCGTAAAGATTGTGAATGGCAGACATCCTGTTGTAGAAAAAGTCATGGATGCACAAGAATATGTTCCTAATGACATTGTTCTAAATAACGATAGAAATATGCTCTTAATTACGGGACCAAACATGGCGGGTAAGAGTACGTATATGCGTCAGTTAGCACTTACAGCTGTCATGATGCAGATTGGATGCTTTGTTCCAGCGGATCGTGCTGAGCTTCCCATGTTTGATCAGATCTTCACGCGTATTGGAGCGGCTGACGATCTAGTCGGAGGACAAAGTACGTTCATGGTCGAGATGCTTGAGACGAACTTTGCTCTGACGAGTGCAACTGAAAACAGTTTGATTCTTTTAGATGAGATCGGACGAGGGACTTCAACATATGATGGGATGGCATTAGCGCAATCCATCATTGAATTCATTCATGAAGAAATTGCTGCAAAAACGCTGTTCTCTACTCATTATCATGAACTTACCGTCTTAGAAGAGTCTCTTAAATCTTTAAAAAATGTGTTTGTAAGTGCAGTTGAAGAGAATGGCAGTCTTGTATTTTTGCATAAAGTCATTGATGGACAAGCAGATAAAAGTTTTGGTATACAAGTGGCAGAGCTCGCTGAACTTCCAGAACCGGTGATCTCTAGAGCAAAAACAATTTTACAAACCTATGAAAATCAAGAAAAACGAGAAGCACTTCCTATTCAGGAAGTTTCAGTCACCAAGGAAGAGGATCTTCAAGAAAGTCAGTTGAGTCTTTTTGTTGAAAAAAAGGAGACGACGAATAGAAGAGACCCTAAAGAGCAAGAGTTGATCAAAGAGTTAAGAAGTTTAAATGTATTAGAGATGACTCCTCTTGATGCGATGAACGCGTTATACAAACTGCAAAAAAAAGTAAAATAAAGGAGGCGTGACGAATGGGCAAAATTGTACAGCTAGATGAACATCTTTCCAATAAGATCGCTGCTGGTGAAGTTGTTGAACGCCCAGCCTCTGTTGTAAAAGAACTTGTAGAAAATTCAATCGATGCGAACGCTACGAGAATAGAGATTGAAGTTGAAGAAGGTGGGTTATCACTCATTCGTGTTCTAGATAACGGGGACGGAATCGAGCCGGAGGATTGTGTACTTGCTTTTAACCGACATGCGACGAGTAAGATTAAAAGTGAACAAGATTTAATCCATATTCGTACTATGGGTTTTAGAGGAGAAGCTTTACCTAGTATCTCCTCTGTTTCTCAAGTCGAACTTAAATCATCAACAGGTAATGGGCCAGGTGCTTACCTGTTCATTGAGAATGGTAAAATCGTAAAACAGCAGCAGACAAATAGCAGAAAAGGCACAGACCTTACTGTTCGTAACTTATTCTATAACACACCAGCCAGATTGAAGCATGTTAAGACCATTCAGACAGAATTAGGTACGATCAGCGATCTAGTGAACAGGCTTGCTCTTGCTAACCCGGATGTTTCATTTCGTTTAAAGCATAACGGAAAAGAGCTTCTGCACACTTCTGGTAACGGAAACCTGCTGCAGATCATTGCATCTGTATATGGGATACAAACCGCAAAAAATATGATCTCAGTTTCGTTTTCTTCATTAGATTATGAAGTAACAGGATATATAGCAAAACCTGAAATAAACCGAGCGTCCCGTCAGTATATGTCGTTCTTTATGAACGGAAGATATATCAAGAACTATGCACTATCAAAAGCTGTACAGAATGCTTATCACACGTTCCTTCCGATCGGCCGTTTTCCGATTGCCATATTATCCGTTAAGATGGATCCGACAATTATAGATGTTAACGTTCATCCATCCAAACATGAAGCAAGGTTGAGTAAAGAAGCGGAACTGGTCCAACTTGTTGAAAACGAGCTCAGAAAAGTAATCAGAAATCAGCAGTTAATTCCAGATGTTCAATTTAAGAAAAAAGAACAAAGAGAGAATGATCGAGAAGAACAGCCTTCATTTTCTTTTGATTATCAAAGTAAAAAGGAAGAAGTTCCCAAAAACGTAACAGCAGATTTTACAATTGCTCAAAGTGTTAACCGTTCAATCATGAGTCCGACTCCAGATGCTGATCCTTCTCTAATTAGGGAGACTTCACAGGAAGTTGATGAGATTGATGAGTCTGCGGTAGATTTACTACCGAATTCTGAAGAGATTGAGATACCAGTAACGAAAGAGTATGAACATCATCTTCCAGATGCATCTGTTGATAAAATTCCTGTTATGTACCCGATCGGACAGATGCATGGAACGTATATTCTTGCTCAGAATGAGAACGGATTGTATCTAATCGATCAACACGCTGCGCAAGAACGAGTTAAATATGAGTATTTTAGAAAAAAAGTGGGACAAGTGGACAGAGAAGTGCAGCTTTTAGCAGTTCCATACACGTTCGAATTCACGGCGAGTGAATCTGCCTTTCTTGAGAGTCATTTAGAGACTCTCGGGGAAGTAGGTCTGTTTTTAGAAACCTTTGGACAGAATACTTTTATCGTAAGAGAGCACCCGCAATGGTTTCCAAAAGGATATGAAAGAGAAATCATGATGGATATTATCCAGCAGGTACTCGATTATAGAAGAATCGATATAGAAAAATTAAGAGAAGATGCAGCGATCATGATGTCATGTAAAGGCTCTATTAAAGCGAACCATCATTTAAGGAACGATGAGATTTTTGCTTTGTTAGAATCTTTGCGAACATCTGAAGATCCTTATACATGTCCACACGGTAGACCGATAACGATTCATTTATCAACGTATGAACTTGAGAAGATGTTCAAAAGAGTGATGTAGGAGTAAACGATGAAAGAAAAATTAGTAGTGATCGTAGGCCCAACGGCTGTTGGAAAAACAAAAACCAGTATCGAACTTGCTAAGGCGATCGATGGTGAGATAATTAGCGGCGATTCTATGCAGATCTATAGAGGTCTCGACATCGGTACAGCCAAAATTACTGAGGAAGAGAAAGAAGGTATTCCTCATTATTTGATCGATATTAAGGATCCTAAAGAGTCATTCTCAGTTGCTGAATTTCAAAAGCTAGCGAGGGAACGAATAACAGATATTAATCAAAGGGGTAAGATTCCGATAATTGTAGGTGGAACGGGGTTGTACGTTCGAGCTGTTACTCATCATTATGAATTCTCAGATGCGAACCGAAATAACAAGATGCGAGACGAACTACAAAGAAAGTCAGAGATTGAAGGTTCAGAGGCATTGCATGCTGAACTACACAAAGTCGATCCAGAGCGAGCTAAAGAAATTCATCCGAACAATGTGCAACGTGTTATAAGAGCACTGGAAATCTACTATACAACAGGCAATGCCCCGTCTACTGAACAAGGAAAGATGAACGAAGAGGAATCTTTATATCAATTAGCCTTAGTGGGATTGACGATGGATCGAGAGCGCTTATACAAACGTATAAACGAGCGAGTGGACCTTATGGTTCAAAAAGGGGTACTTAACGAAGCGAAGATGCTTTTTGAACAAGACATTACAAATAGTCTGGCCGCTAAAGCGATAGGTTACAAAGAGTTTTTTCCGTACCTTTCGGGGGAAAGTACTTTAGAGGAAGCGATCACATTGTTAAAAAGAGACTCCAGGCGATACGCAAAAAGACAATTCACATGGTTTCGTAACCAGATGGATGTAGAATGGTTTGCCATGGACGAAGATCCGTTTCACAAAAAATTTCAAGAAATTCAGCACTTTGTTGAAGGGAAATTAGAAATTTCCGAGAATGTATAAGGGTAATGCCCAAAGAGGAGGATCTGTTCACATGAAGCAATCAATCAATTTACAGGATCATTACTTAAACCAGTTACGTCGCGAAAACATTTATGTGACCGTATATTTGCTGAATGGTTTTCAGCTTAAAGGTTTAGTAAAGGGGTTTGACAACTTTACGGTTGTACTAGAGGCAGAAGGAAAACAGCACCTCATATACAAGCATGCCATTTCAACGTTCACCCCACATCGAAATGTCGATTTGTCTTCTGCAAATACAAATGAATAAAAAAAACTCTCCCTATCGACCTAACATAAGGTTGATAGGGAGTTTTTAAATTGTACAAGATATGTCTGCCTCTTGATTATTCCTTTTTCATTTCAGTTGTTTCTAAATAGGCTTCATAGCGGTTTAGAGTGAGATTTGATTTTAATCCAAACCATAATTGAACGTCTTCCTCAGCTTTTCCTTCTTTTAAAAGGTTTAAGATGGCTGTTCTTCTTAAGTGTTGAGAGCTGATTCCTTCTCTTAGACCAGAGCGACGGATCTCTTGTCTTAGCATCTTCTGTATCGCGATAACCGTTAACGGTTTTGGCTCATACTTTCCATAGTCAAACCGATATGTTCCTCTTTGGTAATCAAACGCGATAAAGAAACGATCTGAAGAATATTTTCTTGGCCTTATGGCTTCAGGAATATCTTCCTTATATTCGTATAATAGATGTTGTGTCTCATCGTCAAGAGAGATCAATCTTGTTTCTTTTTTGTTGATTACTTTTAATTCATGCTGTGTGAAATGCACATGCTTCATTTCAATATGCGTGATTTCCTGAAGTGTGATGCCATAACGATAGAGAAGTGAGAGGATCGCTTCATTTCTTTTGATCAAAAGGTGTCTATATTTTTGCTGTTTCTCCGTTAGTCCCTCATATGAAGATAGTGTTTGAAAAAGCACCTTGTATTCTTCATCAGAAATAAAATCATCATCCGTAAAATGAGTGTCTTCTTTAAGGGTTTGCTCTAGGTCAGAAAAAGGATTGGATGAAATCTTTCTATTAGCGTGCAGGAAGGAAAAGAGACTTTTAATAACGGTGAAAACTCGTTTGCTTGTGGCGGTTCGATATTCTCGTTGTTCGGAAAGAAAAAGAAAGTATTCATTTAACGTAACAGCATCCAGGTGCTGTATCACTTGTAAATCATCGTTTTCCTTCATAACCCTAACCCATGCAAAAAAATCTAAAAGATCATAATAATAGCGTTTTATCGTGCTGTTCGTTCTATCTTTTTTTTGTAAGTGAACAATAAATGAATCGGCATATTCGGGTAAGTGTGGATAATCTTCCATAATTGCCTCCTATAACCTCTTTTTCCCATTATAGCAAAGCGTCTATTTTTTGCATATTTCAACAAAGTCCAATGAAAACTATGGAAAAAAGGATGGTTAAATATGCGGAAATCAGCAATGTTCGTTCTATCTTCAGTTCTTCTCTTAAGTGCTTGTTCAGGCAAAACCGGTTCTGGAGATGAAACGCTAGATACCGAGCAAGTAAAATACGATCCATCAGAACGAAAACCGAATACACAGATAGATTCACCGTTAGTGGTTGAAAACTCTGATGAAGTTCATCAATCAAAGGATCTTGTACAGCTGGCGGAAAAAGTAAACGGAGTAGATAAGGCCTATGTCATTGTAAGTGGTATCTATACACTAGTCGGCATCGCTCCTGAAGAACCTGTTTCACCGGGGAAAGAAAACGATCAACTGCGCCAAGACGTTTATAACGGGTTAAAAGGAAATGCGCATGGAAGAAATGCGGCCATTACAACGGACCCAGATAAGATAGAGCAAATCAAGAAGCTTGGAAAAACTGCGTCACATAGTAAACATGATTCAAAAAGTGGAGTCTATAATGAGCTTGGGATTTTAATCGGGAAAATTAAGCCATTAAAAGGGCAGTCGAAATCTACAGAGAGGCAAGAAATGCACGAAGAGATGAATCATAATCGTGATGATCTCTACGAATAAAAACTTTTATTTCCTAAGCAAGCGCAGAAAATGACAAAGATAGACAGCGTGTTTACATAATAATTACTATGTAAACAAATAATGTTTGAACGAAATTAAAAAGAGCATTCTCTTATTACGGAGAATGCTCTTAACTATTTTGAAGGGTTTCTGTATCAGTTGTCTGATACACAGGTTCTGATGGTTTAACAGCGCTTTTTAATTTTCCGGTCAAAAAGGAAGCGACAGATATTGCGATGATAGATATTAGTGCATTTTTAAATCCAAACATGACTACAGCAGAAGAAACGATAATAAAATCTGTAACAAACAAGGAGATTCCTCGATTAATATTAGATTTTTGCTCTAAATATAGAGCTAGAATGTGTATGCCACCTAATGATGCTCCTGAATTTAATACAAAACTAACGCCTATCCCAATCAGACTTCCAGCAATGATCGCCGCAGCAATCGGCGAGATCAGAGGAAGAGTAAGGTAATCCATCAAATCTGAGATGGCTGAGATGAGGATGATGCAAAGAAACGTCAGGAGTGAGAAATTCCAACCTAATTTTCTGATCGATAGAATAAAAAAGGGTAAGTTCACGATAAGGAATAAAATGCCCCATGACCAATTCGTCATAAATGAAACTAGTGTAGCGATGCCAGCTGTACCGCCAAACGTAAGTGTGTGTATGTTTAATAATTTTATGCCAATCGCCGTTAAAAACAATCCGATTAAGATTAACAAGCTTTTTTGTAGTTTGATATGCATGATTTCTTCTTCCATTCAATTTGTACTTTTTCACATTATTTAACATAACACGGAAATCTTGCATACTTGAGTATTTTTATTCATCTGAAAATAGAAAGCGCTTACAAATATCTATATATTTATTCATCACAAAAACAAAGCTTGTCTTTGTAGTAGATCATAAGACTTCAACATAAATTAAATAACAGTGGATCAAGAAACAATATAGGCATTTGTCACGGGAACGGATATTGTTGCGTATTATGATTTGACTGGCAAAGTGAGGTGGTTCCTATTGAATGAACCTATTGCAATAAAAAAGCAAAGGCAGATCAATATCGTTTTAAACCAAGCGAATGAAAAATCAAAAATCGACGATGGAGCAGCACTAGCAGGAAAAAAAGAGAAAACAATCGAAAAGCACCAACCTCTCATCAAGATGGAAAAAGATTTGAACCGTTTAGTCGGAATGGACGACTTAAAATTTCATGTTAAGGAGATCTATGCTTGGCTTCATATTAATAAATGCCGTCAAGAATTAGGATTAAAAGCGGAGAAACAAGCTCTTCATATGCTATTTAAAGGTAACCCAGGTACTGGAAAGACTACCGTAGCAAGAAAATTAGGCACTTTGTTTCATGAGATGAAAGTCCTCTCAAAAGGTCATCTGATCGAAGCAGAGCGGGCTGATTTGGTCGGAGAATATATTGGGCATACTGCTCAAAAAACACGCGAGCTTTTAAAGAAAGCAAGCGGTGGAATATTGTTCATTGATGAAGCGTATTCTTTAGGTCGAGGTGGAGAGAAAGACTTTGGTAAAGAAGCGATCGACACCCTCGTAAAAGCTATGGAAGATCAACAGCACGATTTTATACTTATTTTAGCTGGTTACCCTAAAGAAATGGATCGATTTTTAAAACTAAATCCGGGTTTACCTTCTAGGTTTCCAATTGTTATTTCGTTTCCTGATTATTCGGTCGAGGAATTAATGGAAATTGCAAAGAGAATGATCACAGAAAGGGAGTACATTCTGACAAGAGATTGTGAATGGAAACTAAAAAGTCACATCGAGCGGATAAAGAACAGCAATCCAGGATCGTTTTCAAACGGAAGATACATCCGTAATATGGTTGAAAAGGCGGTAAGAAGGCAATCAGTCAGGCTCTTAAACGAAAGTAATCAAGATAGAAGGGCATTAATGACGATTCAAAGTGATGACCTTGTGCTAGAAGAACGGGATTCGATTTGATATGATGAGAGGAGACTATGGAAAGCAGGGATCGCAAATTTGAACAAAAACAACGATTCAGTTCATGAAAAAGCGATACTCGTCGGATGTCAGCTTCCACGGCAGAACGACGAGCGTTTTTTTTATTCAATGGAAGAATTAAAATCTTTAACGAAAACAGCTCAAGGTACTGTTTGTGCTGTTGTTACGCAAAAAAGAGACCGATATGATTCAGCTACTTTTATCGGTAAAGGTAAAGTTGAAGAAATTATCACACTTGAAGAAGAGCTTGAAGCAGATATCATTATTTTTAACAGTGAGTTATCACCTTCTCAAGTTCGCAACTTATCTTCGCACTTCAACGCTAGAGTAATTGATCGAACACAGTTAATATTAGATATCTTTGCACAACGTGCCAAGACGAGGGAAGGAAAGCTTCAAGTAGAACTTGCTCAGCTTGAATATTTACTCCCTCGTTTATCAGGTATAGGCGCAAGTCTTTCCAGGTTAGGTGGAGGGATCGGAACTCGAGGTCCCGGAGAGACCAAACTCGAAAAAGATAGACGTCATATTCGGTTTCGTATACACGAACTTAAAACACAGATCAATTCAGTTGTAAGTCATAGAGAAAGATACAGAGAACGCCGTAAACACCAGGGCGCTTTTCAAGCAGCTCTTGTAGGTTATACGAACGCAGGGAAGTCAACGATCTTTAACAAATTAACAGAAGCTGATAGTTATGAAGAAGATCAACTCTTTGCAACGCTAGACCCTTTGACTCGAAAAGTTAAACTAAAAAGTGGGTTTCAGATGCTGTTAACAGATACGGTAGGTTTTATTCAAGATCTACCAACGTCATTGATCGCAGCTTTCAGGTCTACACTTGAAGAAGCAGCAGAAGCAAATCTTCTTATCCATGTGATCGACGGGTCTAGTGAGGATCGCATCCAACATGAACAAACGGTCAAACGTATTTTAAGTGATCTAAAAGCATCCCACATACCGATGCTTACGGTTTATAATAAAAAAGACCAGTTCGGAGAAGATTTCATTCCAGAAAATCCATCCATATCCATTTCTGCTTTAGAGAGTAAGGATGTTTCCTTATTACTTGAAAGGATCGAAAAAGAAGTGATGAAGCAGATGACATTTTATGAGGTTAAAGTTCCAGCACATGATGGTAAGCTTCTATCACAACTACGTGGAGAAACGATACTAATCAGTCAAGAGTTCAATAAAGAAGACTTGGTCTATGAATGCAAGGGATACGCTTTATCTACCTCTTCCATTCCGTCCATAAGCAACAAAGGAGAATAACATGTATTCACAGTTTCAAAATGAAGAGGTACTAAAACATACTGCAAAAACGGTACAAGAACGTATAACTAAACAACATAATCTTATTGATGACATATGTGAAAAAAATCAGATTAAAGTGTTGAGGGCTTTTCAAAATAATCAAGTAGGAGACCACCATTTTCATCCTTCTACTGGTTATGGCTACGATGATTCTGGTCGAGATACTTTAGAAAAGGTATTTGCCGATGTTTTTGGAGCAGAGGCTGCAATCGTTAGGCCGCAAATCATTTCAGGTACTCATGCAATCACACTATCTTTATTTGGAATGCTTCGTCCTGGAGATGAACTGCTTTATATAACGGGTAAACCTTATGATACGCTTGAAGAAATTGTAGGAATCAGGGGAACGGGTGAAGGGTCATTAAAGGAATACAACATTTCGTATCAACATGTAGATCTGACTCCTGAAGGCACGATTAACTTCGCGGAAGTTCAGCGTGCGATTTCTGAAAGTACGAAAGTGATCGGAATTCAACGCTCTAAAGGTTATGCGGATCGTCCATCTTTTTCTGTAACTGAAATAGAAGAGATGATTACTTTCGTGAAAGAAATCAAATCAGATGTGATTGTGTTTGTGGATAACTGCTATGGGGAGTTTGTTGAGGAAAGAGAACCAATCGAAGCAGGAGCCGATATTATTGCAGGTTCATTGATTAAAAATCCTGGTGGAGGTCTTGCCAAAACAGGTGGCTATATCGCTGGAAAAGAGAACTTGATCAACAGGATTTCTTATCGATTAACTTCCCCTGGTATTGGCCGCGAAGCAGGAGCGTCGCTTTATAGTCTTCAAGAAATGTACCAAGGGTTCTTCCTTGCGCCACATGTAACTGCACAAGCATTAAAAGGAGCGGTATTCACAGCTGCTCTATTAGAAGAACTAGGAATGGAAACGCGTCCTTCTTATGACGCTAAGAGAACCGATCTTATCCAATCTGTAATCTTTAAAGACCGTGATCGTATGATAAAATTCTGTCAAGCTATACAAAAAGCATCTCCGATCAACTCTTATGCGATTCCATATCCCGATTATATGCCTGGTTATGAAGACGATGTAATCATGGCAGCAGGTACTTTTATTCAAGGAGCGAGCATTGAGCTTACAGCTGATGGCCCGATCCGCCCACCATATATAGCATTCGTACAGGGTGGTCTCACCTATGAACACGTAAAGATTGCCGTATTATCAGCTGTCGATGAACTTTTAACTCATGGGCTTATTAATAAATAAAAAATTATAAACGAAACAAGGGAAAGAGGCGATTCGTCTCTTTTTTTATTTTGATGTTAATTTTTCTAACATTAGGATTGACATGTGAGCTTTTGTGACATAAGATATAAAAAGAAGTTGAAAGGAGGTAGGCAATATGAACGATATGAATCGTAGGAACTTACCTTTGTTCCCCATCAGCATCGTTATGCAGCTGACTGAACTATCAGCTCGTCAGATTCGATATTACGAAGAGCATGATCTAATTCATCCTGCACGAACTGAAGGGAACCGTCGTTTATTTTCATTTAATGATGTTGATAAACTTCTTGAGATCAAAGCACTTCTTGAACAAGGCGTAAATTTAGCTGGAATCAAACGTGTCTTTGAATTGAATGAACAGGCAGCCGAATTAATCAAAAACCAGCCGAATGTGCAAGGTGTTCAACAAATTTCCGAATCTGCGCTTCATCGCAGGTTAAAAAGGGAATTGATTCATGCTGGCAGGCATGGAAAAACCTCATTGATACAAGGAGAACTTTCCAGGTTTTTTCATTAAAGATCATTAAATAATACTTACGATGTGAACAATCGCCATATTTAGGCGCTTTATATTTAAAGGAGGAGAAAGATTTGTCTAAGTACACTAAAGAAGATATCTTAAGAATGGTAAAAGAAGAAAACGTAAGATTTATCCGTTTACAATTTACTGATTTATTGGGTGTTATCAAAAATGTTGAGATTCCGATCGGTCAGCTTGAAAAAGCTTTAGATAACAAGATGATGTTTGACGGATCTTCAATCGAAGGTTTCGTTAGAATTGAAGAATCAGATATGAATCTTTATCCTGATTTAGATACATTTATGATTTTCCCATGGACTTCTGAAAAGGGTAAAGTTGCACGTTTGATCTGTGATATCTTTATGCCTGATGGAAACCCGTTTGATGGAGATCCTCGTGGAATCTTAAAGCGTGTTTTAAAAGAGATGGAAGAGCTAGGGTTCTCTGATTTCAACATTGGACCGGAACCAGAATTCTTCTTATTCAAGAATGATGAGAAGGGTGAGCCGACTCTAGAACTAAACGATAAAGGTGGGTATTTTGACCTAGCACCTACAGATCTTGGTGAAAACTGCCGTAGAGATATCGTTCTAGAACTTGAAGATATGGGCTTTGAAATTGAAGCTTCTCACCATGAAGTAGCACCTGGTCAGCATGAGATCGATTTTAAATATGCTGATGCGGTTAGCACATGTGATAACATTCAAACGTTTAAATTAGCCGTTAAAACAATCGCACGTAAACATGGTCTTCATGCAACATTTATGGCTAAACCGTTGTTCGGTGTGAACGGATCAGGTATGCACGCGAACATGTCTCTATTCAAAGATGGAGAAAACGTGTTTTATGATGCGAAATCAGAAACAGGTTTAAGCGAAACTGCCATGCATTTCTTAGCAGGTATCTTAAAGCATGCACAAGACTTTACAGCGATCACGAACCCGACTGTAAACTCTTATAAGCGACTTGTACCTGGTTACGAAGCGCCTTGTTATGTGGCATGGTCTATGCAAAACAGAAGCCCGCTTATTCGTATCCCGGCTTCTCGTGGCATCAGTACTCGAATTGAGGTAAGAAGCGTTGACCCAACAGCTAACCCTTATCTAGCTATGGCAGTATTGCTTGCAGCTGGTCTTGATGGAATCAAGAACAAGCTAAACGCTCCAAAGCCAATCGATAGAAACATCTATGTTATGGATAAAGAAGAGCGCGAAGCAGAAGGTATCAAAGATCTTCCAGCAACATTAAAAGAAGCTCTAACTCTATTCAGCAAAAACGAAGTTCTTACAACAGCTCTTGGAGCACATGCTACAGAGCACTTCATTGAAGCAAAAGAGATCGAGTGGGATATGTTCCGTACACAAGTTCACCCTTGGGAACGCGAACAATATATGAGCATGTATTAATCCTTTAAAACGTTGATATAACAGCGTTTTGACAAAAAAATTGCGTGGTAACTCGTGAGGTGATTCTCTATTAGGAGAGATTGCCCCATGATTGCCCCGCAATTTTTATTTTTCTTTGACATCAGACAAACTGTCCATGTATTTTTCGTACTGATATCGACAGATGAAGTTTTCAACTTATCGGTTACGTGCGCATAGGTATTACTTGTCACCGTAATGTCTCTATGACCGAGTCGTTTAACTGATATTTAGTTTTTAAATAAAAGTTTCCTCGATAATCAATCGAAAAGAGTAATTCTCTCTTCGTCCAGTAGCAGCTGTTCCATTCGTTCTTTTTCCTGTAGATAAATCTTATATTTTTCTTCTTTGGTTAATTCCAAACTGCTTCCCCCCTTTTTTGCAAGCGATGCTTACTTTCGCTGCCATGAACCTAAAAAAGCTGGCAACACAGGAAAACCATGTGAAAATAACCACATGGTTTTTTTAGTTCTTGTCGCTTCCTTTCACCAAAATTTAATATTTGCCCATAGCACCCTTTTTCGGACATTTTTTCTTGATTTTTACAAAAAAACCGTCTTCTTTACTTTTTTAAATTTGTCAATTAAACGGTCGTTTTCCCGAATACTCAATTACGTTCCAAATTTTATTTCATAATCCTCTTAACATTAAAAACTAACTTATTGATAGATAATTAATGAATAAACGCAATGAATAATGTAGAGTTGTAATTGGAATAATTTTCTTTCATTCTATAAATCACATAAAAGAAATGATTTGGAGGAATTTGATATGATGGTAAGCAAATTAGAAGAAATTCGTTTATTGTTAGCAAACAAATTGATGGCTAACTCATCTACGCTTGTAAAAACCATAGAAGGCGAAGAAAACCTACAATTTGTATTAAAACAGATGGCAAATATTACACAAACTTTCGATGAATTGATCGCTACTTTAGATGATGGAAGCTTAGGACATTATGAAAGTTATTATAATGAAGAAACCTCACCTCCGCACGACAGAGTAGAACATTTCGTAGAACATCTAAGTTCTTCGGAAATAACTCGCAAGATTAAGAAACATAAAGAATCTACGTTAGATAGTATAAAAGTAATTACCGATGAAATTACAAGAAAAAGAATTCTTAAGTGAAAACACTTTTATAGATAATAAAGCTTTGTCCTGTTGTTTATTTAAGCTGGATGATACGTACATATATGTACGACTTTATAATTATTGGGAGAGAGAGCCAAATGAGTAACATAACAGATGCTTTGGATGCATTTAGGAAGCACCAACAAGAAATTAACAAACTTTTATCAATTCCTTCTTTAAAGGAGCAACAAAAAGTGCTTGCTGATATAAGAAAGTTTACCGATATTACTAATGATTATAATAATATGTTAAAAAGAGTGAACTATAGTGCTGCGCTTATTCAATTTAAACAGAATTATTCTCATATTTCCCCTGAAAATACACAAACTCTGGACCGTCTTAAGAGTATAAGCCATATTCAAAATGACTTTATTAAGAATGTTGCAATTACAAATTCGGATAATTACTCATACTTTATGAAATACATTTTTAACAAAACAAGTGCTATAAATTTTAATAATTTGTTCAAAGACATAACCTTTGATCATTTAAGTGTTATTAATGAAATTTTGGCAGAAGATAAAATAAAAAATTTAAAGCAGCAGGAAGACACTACGGATATAACTAACTCTTTAACTGTCGATAAATCAGAACTGGTAGGTAATATGACTCAAGCTGAATTCAGGGCTGTAATTGAGAATGCAATAGAATCTACACATGCTAAAAAAATGGCACCAAAGGATCGTTTACGAGGTTTCTTGTGGATGGTTATTGAGGGTGTAAGTGTAGATATTGCCAAAGCTATTTTAAAGAATTTATTCTTAGGACTTACAATTTATTTAGCAAGCATTGCAGCAAGTAATCATGATTATGAAGTTGCCAAAGAGATTAGCCAAAAAATCAGTCAGAATGAAGATGTTAAAACAGTAAAAAAGGCATTTATTAAAAATCCCGAAATTGAAAAACCTATGGGAGAACTGGGCTTTTTAAGAATAGAGAGCCATCTTAGAAATCGTCCTCAGAAACAATCTCGTTTAGCCTCTCCTGAGCTTGTATCGAAAAATACTGTTGTATTTCCTATTAAGAAAGAGGGAAATTGGATACTGGTTGAAGTTGAAACAAATACAGATGCTTTTATTGGCTGGATTGAAGAATCTAAGCTTATTAAATTTAAATTAAATTAATGTTAACAGGCATAAATTTGGTTACTGTAAAGACCAGTATTTTTTCTGGTCTTTTTTAAATTGGGCTGAATAAAGGAGATTAGTCTTTATATATCCTGAGCTAGAGGGTGCCATTAAAAATGGAAATATTAAAAAACAATGAGTTTGTTAATTTTATATGGAAAAATGCTGAGATTCTAAGGGGACCTTATTTTCATAATTCACCAGTAAGGCAAATTTTAATTTGGCGAAACTGGGTAGTGGCAAGGAAATGGTTCAATCTATTGATAATAGTGAAGGAATTAATAAAGGGTGTTTTTTTACACATTCAATAATGTACAAAAAAGATAGCATATCAATTTTTAATTGAACGAAATTCATTTAAAACGAAGCTAATTGAAAATTTTCCGGAATAATTGTGTTTCAATAAACGAGGCGGAATATCTCGTGAAGAGCAGAAAGCGTCCTTCTGAACGAAAGTGAGGAAGGCTGAGCGAGTATATGGAGCCGGGACAAGTTTGATAGAAATGCATAAAAAAGTAACCCACCCTGCCGACCAAAGCTAGAGAGTTCTTTGATTTATTTTAACGTGAGTGGATGAAAAAACGCAACCTATTATATATAGTCACGTTTTCACCCAACCCTATCTCGATAAATATATAAACCTTTCATCTGTGTATAATTGATTATTACCATCACGCTGCGGTCACTGTTCCAAAAGAACTGAACGATGTCGTCTTTCTTGCATAAAAAGTTGTCGTATCCATGCTGAACGAAGTCAATAAAAAAGAAGCATCTACAGCTATAGACGCTTCTTATGTACAGTTAATGAATGCTTCGATATACGCCGATTACTTTACCTAATATGGTACAGCTCTGTAAGATGATAGGTTCCATTGATGAGTTCTCAGGCTGCAATCGAATATGGTTTTTTTCCTTGAAGAATCTTTTTACAGTCGCTTCATCTTCATCGGTCATAGCCACGATAATATCTCCGTTATTTGCTGTAGGTTGCTGTTTCACAACCACTAAGTCCTTATTAAAGATACCTGCTTCAATCATACTATCACCAACAACAGATAACATGAAGACGTTCTCATCACCAACAACGTGCTCAGGTAACGGGAAGTATTCTTCTACGTTCTCAACCGCACTGATAGGGAGACCTGCTGTTACTTTACCGATAACAGGAATTGATACAGAACGGACAGAGGGAATGTTGTCTTCTAATCCTAAAACTTCAATCGCTCTTGGTTTTGTTGGATCTCTTCGAATAAGACCCTTTTTTTCAAGTCTTGCTAAATGTCCGTGAACTGTTGAGCTTGAAGCAAGGCCAACTGCCTCTCCGATTTCACGAACTGAAGGCGGATACCCTTTTTGTGATACTTCCTCTTTTATGAAAGCCAATATATCCAATTGTCGTCTGGATAACTTAGTCATTTTTTAGCACCTCACCGAATTTTTTATCTATAAAAAGTATATCATGGGGAATTACGAGATACAAACATAAGTTCGAAAAAATAGTTGACACCGAACAAACGTTCCAGTTATTATACTATTAAGAGATGCGAACAAACGTTTGTTGAAAGGGGATATCACAATGAAACAAGGGACAATGCATGTTATTGTATTTTTAGGGTTGTTAGGTGGTATATTTTTTACGTTATCAAATCTTGCCTCACAAGAAGCTCAATATATTGAAGTAACCATACAGGAGGGAGACTCACTGTGGAGTCTTTCTGAAGAGTATAATGCCAAACATCATTATTCCAATTGGGAATTTATAAAATGGGTCGAAAAAAAGAACAGTGTAAATGCGGCAGCTGTTTTTCCAGGTCAGAAAGTAATCATACCAGTCAATAAATAAAAAAGCGGGTTTTAAACAATGAAAGCAATCATTTATTCCAG
Source organism: Fictibacillus halophilus (assembly GCF_016401385.1). Classification (NCBI taxonomy): domain Bacteria; kingdom Bacillati; phylum Bacillota; class Bacilli; order Caryophanales; family Fictibacillaceae; genus Fictibacillus; species Fictibacillus halophilus. Next base: position 1,196,410 of record NZ_JAEACF010000001.1, read on the forward strand.
AGTTAGTACAGATAAAGAAGAACAAATAACTTCATTAGAACGACAAGAAGCGGAATTAATGAAGTTAGCGCTACAATTTAAATTTGAAGTTGTGAATTGTTACCGTGAAAAGGCAAGTGGATTTTCATTAGATCGAGAAGAATTGTTAAATGTATTAGATCTTGCAAGGGATGGAGAGTTTCAATGCCTACTTGTACAAGATGATACTCGTTTAGGCAGAGGAAAAGCAAAAATGGCTATACTTCATCAGTTGATCAAATACAACATTAAAGTATATACACTCTCTAATAATGGAGAATACACGTTAACAGAAGCGGATGAAATGGTGCTTGATATTGTGTCTACTGTAGAAGAATACCAACGCAAGCTTCATAACATGAAGATTAAGCGTGGAATGAGAAAAGCTGTTAAAGAAGGCTATAAACCTCAAAAAAACTTAAAAAATCAAACCGGTGGTGGCAGAGACAAAAAAGAAGTGCCGATTTCTGAAATCGTACGATTAAAGAACATGAAGCTTACATTTCATGACATAGCCTTAACACTTAGAGGGTTGGGCTTTGATGTTTCTAAAGCGACCGTACATAGAAGATACAAAGAACATGTGGAAAATACAGATAACTAGAAATTCCTTTCATTCTGCTGTAGGATAGAGTGAAGAATGCTTTGAAAAGGGGTTTTAATATGTTATCTAAAGATAAAATGCAACGGATAAATGAACTGTCTAGAAAATCAAAACAAACCAATCTAACATCAGCAGAAAAAGCTGAACAAAAGAAACTACGAGAAGAATATTTACAAGTTTTCCGGAAATCTTTCGTTCAAGATTTGCATGGTATGACTTTTGTTGATCCGAATGGTGATGATGTAACACCTGAAAAATTAAAAAGAAGTAAAGATAATAAAAATAACCTTAAACATTAATATGAAATGCCTATTTACTCCCTGTAAATAGGCATTTTTTCTGTTGCATTAAATAGATATTAGTATATACTGTTATATAACAACTTTGAAAGGGGAGAATATTTTGACTTTTTCAATTACAAGTGCAGCTGCGAACCTTTATAAGGACATAACTTTAGAAGCGTCAGAGGCTTTAAGACTATTTGTTAAATATGCAGGAAGTGGCGACTCGGGAGGGTTTTCACTTGGTGTGACGCCTGCAGTGCCTGAAGAGGACGATTACGTTCAAGAGGTCGAAGGTCTTCGGTTCTTTGTTCGGAATGAAGAAAAATGGTTGGTGGAGAATATGAAACTTGATTATGATGAAAGCACAGATTATTTTTCATGTCACTTACCAGGGCTCGCTTAATAGAATTTTACCGCCTGTTCTAATACAACGAAAATGTTGTAGGAAAACAGGCGGTTTTTGTATGTTTTCATGAGTAGATGGTAAAATAACTATAGCTAATAATGTGTTTGTCTTGTCTAATTGCACGTGAACGTTTATTATGAAAGTCAAAACTGTTTAGTACATATGAAGGGATGATTTTTTTGTCACGAACTATTGATGAATTAGCAATTAATACGATAAGAACACTTTCTATCGACAGCATAGAAAAAGCGAACTCAGGGCATCCAGGTATGCCGATGGGTGCTGCGCCTATGGCATATAGCTTATGGTCAAAATTTATGAACCACAATCCTGCAAATCCTGAATGGTTCAACCGTGACCGTTTTGTATTATCAGCAGGGCACGGATCGATGTTGTTATACAGCTTGCTACATTTAAGTGGGTATGGCTTAACAATTGATGATCTGAAGAATTTCAGACAATGGGGTAGTAAGACTCCGGGTCACCCTGAATTTGGTCATACTGTTGGTGTTGAAGCAACAACTGGTCCACTTGGTCAAGGAATTGCAATGGCAGTAGGAATGGCTATGGCTGAGCGTCATTTAGCTGCAAAATATAACCGTGATGGACATGAAGTGATCGATCACTTTACTTATTCGATCTGTGGTGATGGTGACCTTATGGAAGGTGTTTCTGCTGAAGCTGCTTCACTTGCAGGTCATCTTGCACTAGGAAGAATGATCGTACTTTACGATTCCAATGATATTTCTTTAGATGGCGATCTTCATCACTCTTTCTCAGAAAGTGTAAAACAAAGATTCGAAGCATACGGTTGGCAAGTACTTTATGTAGAAGATGGAACAAATCTAGAAGAGATCGAAAAAGCATTATCAGAAGCTCGTGAAGAACTTAATAAGCCAACACTTATTGAAGTCAAGACCATTATTGGTCATGGTTCTCCGAATAAATCAGGCAAATCTGCTTCTCACGGCGCACCACTCGGTAAGGATGAAATCTTACTTACAAAAGAAGCGTACAAATGGACGTTTGAAGAAGATTTCCATGTTCCTGAAGAAGTACAATCACACTTTGAACAACTGAAAAATGAAGGGCAAAGAAAAGAGGAAGAGTGGAATAAGCAATTCAAAGCTTATTCAGAAGCTTATCCAGAACTCGCTCAAGAACTTCAAGAAGCAATCAAAGGAAATCTTCCAGAAAATTGGGATAAAGATCTTCCAGACTACGATAAAGCGATTGCTACTCGTTCTTCTTCAGGTAAGGCGATCAATGCTCTAGCTAAGAGTGTACCATCATTATTTGGTGGATCTGCTGACTTAGCAGGTTCTAACAAGACGCTTATTGAAGGGGAAAATAACTTCAGCCGCAACGATTATAGCGGACGAAACATCTGGTTTGGTGTTCGTGAGTTCGCTATGGGGGCTGCTCTGAACGGAATGGCTCTGCATGGCGGTCTAAATGTATTTGGTGGAACATTCTTTGTGTTCTCTGATTATGTAAGACCTGCAATTCGTCTATCTGCTCTAATGGGGCTTCCTGTAACTTATGTATTGACACATGATAGTGTAATGGTAGGAGAAGATGGTCCAACTCATGAACCAGTCGAGCAACTTGCTTCTCTTCGTGCGATGCCTAATCTTAACTTGATTCGTCCGGCTGATGGCTATGAGTCTAATGCAGCTTGGAAGTTAGCGCTTGAGAGTAAGGACCAACCAACGGCATTGGTATTAAGCCGTCATGACTTGCCGATATTAAAGAACACAAAAGAGAAGGCATATGAAGGTGTTAAGCGTGGAGCTTATGTAGTTTCACCAGCTGAAACGGATGCAGATGTATTGCTTCTTTCTGCAGGATCAGAAGTTAATATTGCAGTTGCTGCACAAGAACTACTTCAAAAAGAAGGAATTTCAGCTTCTGTTGTTTCAATGCCATCTTGGGAAAGTTTTGATAAGCAAGATCGCGACTACAAAGAATCTGTTCTTCCTAGACATATTACGAAGCGTCTAGCGATTGAAATGGGAGCTTCACTCGGTTGGCATAAATATGTCGGTCTTGAGGGAGACACATTAACAATCGATACGTTTGGTGCATCTGCTCCTGGAGAAGTCATCCAAAAAGAGTTTGGATTCACACCTGAGAACATCGTAAAACGTGTTAAAGACATGTTGAATCAATAAAATATGCACATGAAAAGGGGGTTTCCATCTGGAAACCTCCTTTTCTTACTGTTTCGACAAAAGTAGTTGTATTTTGCGCACCTTTTTAGACAAGCTTTTTTCCGTATATTGTATATACTCTTAGAAAATGAACGGAGAGGAGCTTAATCATGAGAGAATTTTATATCTATCTAATTACAAAAGAAGTTGCCCATTCCTATTATGGCAAGGAAAATAAGCTATTTCAGTTATTTTTTGAAGAACAGCGCTCGAGTGGTTTATCTAAAACCATCCTACAAAAGCAAATCAGCTACATAACCTCTCTACTATCTGTTTCTCAGTTAGAAAAACACTTCTGGAACCATTTGAAAGAAACGCATGAATGGCGTTCAGAAGGAGAAACGTATTCTTTATCTTGCAAAGATAGCATCGTGAGAATCGAACTCACAGATCAATATATGCATCTATACAGTATCGGTAACTTTGAAGCAGAAACGGTAATTTTTGAGGCATTACGCCAATATGAACCTTATTTTCTTGCGATGGACTTCGGGGAAAGAAAATTTGGGTGGCTCTCACCGTTTAAATTGAACATGGTCTATGCCACTTAATTCTCTTTCAATCTTGTATGTGTAGGTAAACTTGTAGTAAACTAGTTCTAGACAACATGAAGGAGGAAGTTTTAACAATGGGTACTGGTATGATAATCCTTGTGTGTGCACTTTCACTGATTGCAGGTGTTGCGATCGGATTTTTTATTGCCCGCAAGTATATGATGAGTTATTTACAAAAAAATCCACCGATTAATGAAAATATGTTGCGTGTGATGATGATGCAGATGGGGCAAAAGCCTTCACAAAAGAAAATCAATCAAATGATGCAGGCTATGAACAAACAGATGAAGTAAATGTTGGACAAGCACCCTGATAATGAATCGGGTGCTTGTTTTCGTTCTACTCTAAGATTGCGGTATGCATCAACAAAAGGATGATGGCAGTGAACAACATTAAGACGATTTCTATAGATGAGTTAGATGCAAATCAATATTTGCTTTTTGATGTAAGATCTCCTAAAGAATTTGAAGAGTATCATATTCCTGGTTCGTATAATTTAAGTATATTTTCTAATGAGGAAAGAGCAGTAATCGGTACGCTCTATAAACAGGAAAGTAAAGAAGCAGCGATGGAGCGCGGTCTTCAGGTTGTTGCACCAAAACTTCCATCTTTATATAAAAAAATCCATACACAAAGTAATGAAAATCCTGAAAAACAAGTGGTTATCTATTGCGCACGAGGTGGGTTTCGTTCAAAAAGCATTGTTCAAACGATGAACATGATGGGAATGAAGACCCTACAGCTTGATGGTGGCATACGGTCGTATCGAAAGAAAATTGAATCTACCTTTAGGAAGATGGCTGATGAACCAAGAAACATCATCGTACTCGAAGGTCATACCGGTACGATGAAGACGAAACTTTTAAAGCAGTTGCAAGAAGAAGGATATCCCGTACTAAACCTTGAAGAAATGGCAGGACACAAAGGTTCGATTTTCGGAAAGATCGGAGAACACCCTTCTTCACAAAAGAAATTTGAATCAAGACTTTACGAACGGCTTAAAAAGTTACAGAAATCTTCATCATTTATTATTGAATCAGAGAGTAAACGAATTGGAAGAGTAGTCGTACCCGATTTTCTGTTAGAAGGTAAATACAGTGGTGTTCGAATTCATGTGGAATTACCTTTTCATTTACGAGTTCAATATATTTGTAATGTGTACGAGCCGCTTTTGCATAAAGATGAGATAGTTGAAGCGGTCAATAAGCTTTCAAAGAGAATTCCCTCATCGATCATGATAGACATTCAACAGAACTTGAACACGTTAAATTATGAAAAAGTTGTAGCGCTGTTGCTAGAGAACTATTATGATCCAAAATATGATTACGCACAACAGCAATATGACAGCGAGTGCATTAGACTGTATAGCGACTCTTATCAAGACATCTATTCAGAAGTTAAGAATCAATTAGATCAGTTATTAAGTTGATCGATGATTAAAGTGTTTTGAAAAAAACGACCCATCAGATTGGGTCTTTTTTTGTGAAACTTTTTCCTTTTCGGAATTTTCATATATTGGTAAACTATAATTGTTTTGATATGCAAACAAGGGGGAACGGGCTTTGAGGGTTTTTCTGCAGTTGATGTGGTATTTTAAACAAGAAAAGTGGCGATATCTAGGCGGAATCGTGATGCTTGCATTTGTCTCATTGGGGTTATTGGTCCCGCCAAAAGTGGTCGGGCTAATTGTCGATCATATTGAAGAAGGTACGGTAACGGAAGAGATTTTATGGAAATATGCTGCTGTTTTAATCGGAATTGCGATAGGCATCTATGTTCTTCGGTATATCTGGAGAATCTTGATATTCGGTTCAGCCGTTAAATTGGCGATGTTATTAAGAAATAGGCTGTACGAACATTTCACAAAAAAATCACAGCAGTTCTACCATAAGAGGCGTGTTGGAGATTTGATGGCTCATTCTACAAACGATCTGCAAGCTATACAACAGACTGCAGGGGATGGCGTTTTAACTTTAGTAGATTCCTTGATGATGGGCGGATTTACGCTGATCGCAATGGCTACAACGATCAGTTGGAAACTGACACTTGTTAGTCTTCTGCCTTTACCAGTTATGGCTTGGGCAACAAACAAATATGGTACGATGCTGCATAAAAGATTTCACAGTGCACAAGAGGCATTTTCGACTTTAAACGATAAAGTGCAAGAAAGTATTTCTGGAACGAGGGTGATTAAAGCTTTTGGTCAAGAAAGAGATGATATAGATAGCTTTTCGGATCTTTCTAAAGATGCCGTAAAGAAGAACATGGCAGTTGCTCGTATTGATTCCTTGTTCGATCCTACAATATCACTAATCATTGGTTTCTCCTTTTTCTTAGCGGTAGGTTATGGCTCGATTCTCGTAACGCGTAACGAACTAACAATAGGAGATCTTGTATCTTTTACTAGTTATCTCGGATTGTTAATATGGCCTATGCTTGCATTTGGCTGGTTGTTTAATATCGTAGAGCGAGGAAGAGCTTCTTATGATCGTGTTGAATCACTTCTTGCTGTTAAAGAAGAGATAGAGGATAGTGGTTCAATCGAAAATAGTCCTAAAGGTGATATCTCATTTCAGTTGAAACAATTTTCATACACTGCAAACACTCCTGTTTTAAGTGATATATATTTCACTTTAAAACGGGGTCAGACACTTGGGATTGTCGGAAAGACAGGTAGTGGTAAAACAACGCTATGCAAGTTGTTACTGCGTGAATTCCCATTAAAATCAGAAGATATTATTATTGATGATCACGATATCTGTGATTATAAACTGCATGCATTAAGAAGTTCGATCGGCTATGTACCTCAAGATCATTTTTTATTTTCAGCTACTATAGCGGAAAACATTGCATTCTCTAAGATTGAATCACCTTTTTCGCAAATAAAAGAAGCTGCCGAACTCGCTTCAATTCATAGAGATATAACGCAATTTAAATACGGTTATGAAACGGTCGTAGGTGAGAGGGGAGTCACCCTTTCAGGGGGACAAAAACAAAGGATCTCTATTGCAAGAGCATTGATTAAGAGTCCGGAAATTTTAATTCTAGATGACTCACTTTCTGCAGTTGATGCAAAAACAGAGGAATCCATCCTTCAGCAATTGAAGAGCAAACGCCAAAATCAAACGACAATTATAACAGCTCATCGATTATCATCGGTCGCGCATTGCGATTTGATCATCGTTTTGGAAAATGGAACAATCGTACAACGAGGTACTCATTACAACTTGTTGAACGAAGAAGGATGGTACAAAGACACATATGAAAAACAAGCTTTGGAAACGCTGATTTCACAGGGAGGTGTAATCAAATGAGTGCCGAACAAGAACCAACACTTGATGAATTGCAGCAAATGAAGCAGTGGTCTGTTTTTAAAAGACTCATGTCTTATACAAAACCACACAAAAAGCGTTTGGCATTCGCCTTCTTTTTGTTATTAGTCGCAACTGCAGCTGAATTAACGGGTCCTATTCTCGTTAAAACGTTCATCGACGATTTTGTCACACCTCGAAATTTTGAACAAAGAGCTATGGTGATACTTGCTTCAGGATACATTGCATTGATCGTAATCTCAGCGGTTGTAAACTACGTTCAATTCGTTTTGTTCCAATCTGTAGCTCTAGATATTATTCAAACACTGCGAATCCAAGTGTTTACAAAGGTCCATTCGTTAGGATTAAAATTCTTTGACCGCACACCAGTTGGAAGCTTAGTATCGCGAATTACGAACGACACAGAGGCGGTAAAAGATCTTTATGTAAGTGTACTCTCAACGTTTGTTCAAAATATCGTATTTTTATTTGGTATTTTTGGGTTCATGTTCTATTTAAATGTAAAACTTGCTTTATTCTGTTTAGGGATCTTGCCGTTCATCGTTTTGATCATGTGGTTGTACCGTAAATATAGTTCCAGGTCGTTTTACGATATGAGAGAAAAACTTAGCCAGTTGAATGCAAAATTGAATGAATCTCTTCAAGGGATGTCAATCGTACAAGTGTTCAATCAACAAAAGAGACTTCGAAAAGAGTTTGCAAAAATCAATCAAGAGCATAATGATGCACAGATCAGAAATATTAAATACAACGGTTTGTTGCTAAGGCCTGCCGTTGATCTTGTTTATATGCTTGCTTTGTTAATGATTCTTTCCTTCTTTGGCATAAAATCTTTTAATTCTCCCGTTGAGATCGGTGTCATCTATGCTTTTATCAATTATCTAGATCGCTTTTTTGAACCGGTTAATATGATGATGATGCGCCTTTCCATTTTTCAGCAAGCTATCGTATCTGCAGGACGTGTATTTACAGTCATGGATGAAGAAGAGTCTGCGCCGGTGAAGAAAGGGAATGAGTTTCCGGCGATTTCAAGAGGTAAGATCGAATTCAAAGAAGTGTCGTTTTCTTATGATGGAGAACAGGAAGTTCTTAAAGGGATCTCTTTTACGGCAGAGCCCGGTCAAACAGTGGCTCTCGTCGGTCATACCGGAAGTGGTAAGAGCTCGATCATCAATTTGCTCATGCGTTTTTATGAAGTGAATAAAGGTGAGATTTTGATTGATGACGTTCCTTTATCAAACTTTGAAAACAAAGAGTTAAGAAACAAGATGGGACTCGTTTTGCAAGATCCCTTTTTATTTGTTGGCGATATTATGCAAAACGTAAGGTTATACGATATAACAATTACAGACGAGGATGTAAAGAGTGCAGCTAGATTTGTTCAAGCATCAACGTTTATTGAAAGACTGCCTGAGGGTTACCAAACAGAGTTAGGAGAGAGAGGGGCTACTTTTTCGAGTGGACAAAGGCAGCTGATCTCTTTTGCGCGCACGATGGCTTTTTCTCCTAAAATTTTGATACTCGACGAAGCGACGGCAAACATTGATACAGAGACTGAAGAAGAGATTCAAGAAGCTCTTCACAAAATGCGCAGCGGCAGAACGACAATTGCTATCGCACATAGGTTATCAACGATACAAGATGCTGAACTCATCCTTGTGTTGCATAAAGGAGAAATCGTCGAAAGAGGGACTCACCAAGAACTGTTAAGACAGCGAGGGTTGTATCATAAGATGTTCCTATTGCAACATGGAAAGGATTCTATGAACGATGTTGGTTAATTAACTGAATGGTATACTTATTAAATGACAGCTCTACCTATAAAGAGCTGTCTTATACTTTTTATGCTGTTCTTCTCTAAAAGATTGTTGCTTTCAATTCGTTGTCTTCTCTGACAGTAGGTTGGAGTGGTACCTATTTTTTACTTTAATTTTTCGAAAATATGAACTTCTGAATTAAGTGATTGACTTATTTGCAAATTATCCTATTATAAGATAGCATACACGTACAGACAAACTGAATAAAAGGATGAGAATGCTTTGAAGAAATATGTACTACCATCAATGTTGATCGGCAGCATGGTTGTCCTTTCGGCATGTAAGCCAGTTGATTGGGCAGAAAAGAAATGGGATGCTGCCTTTAATGAAGAGAATTCTGAAGAGAACGAAAAACAGATTTCAAATGAACAAACTAAGCCAAAACCAAATGATGAAAACAAAACAGAAAATAATGCTGAACAACCAACAGAAGCTGATCTGCCGTGGTTAGAAGAAACAATTACGGTATCCGGTGACGGGAAAGCGGTTGTGCAGAATTTAGACGATCTGTTAATCGTTGCGAATAAGGAAAGAAATCTACCAGGTAATTATGAACCGAAAGATTTAGTCACACCAAATGTTCCATTCCCTTTTAAAGAGGATCTGCCTAAGAAAAAATTAAGAAAAGAAGCTGCTCTTTCTTTAGAAGTACTATTTAAGGCCGCTGAAGAGGACGGCCTCGAGTTGCTAGCTCAATCCGGTTATCGTTCATATGATACGCAAGTGTCCATCTTTGCCTTTAATGCTGAACAAAAGGGGGAAGATGTAGCGAACAAAACGAGCTCTAAGCCAGGCCAGAGTGAGCATCAGACAGGATTATCAATGGACGTTACTTCTCAAGAAGTGAACTTTGAACTCGTAGAAGCGTTTGGTGAGACGAAAGAAGGAAAGTGGCTAGCTGAAAATGCACATAAGTACGGATTCATCATCAGATATCTTAAAGGGAAAGAAGAGATTACGGGATATCAATATGAACCTTGGCATCTTCGATATGTTGGGGTGGATCATGCTAAAAAAATTCACGAGCAGGGCATTACGCTCGAAGAATATTTACAAAAACCTTAAAACATCTCTGACAGCTTTTTTCTAAGCTGTCTTTCTTTATGTTTGAACAAAATGTTATGTTTGAACAAAATGGATATTCCCATTAAAATAGAGAGAGAACTGTAAAAAGGAGCTTACTAAAAAAATGACCGATCTTAATATTCTGCTAGCTTTTGGAGCTGGGCTGCTCTCCTTTATTTCACCGTGTTGTTTACCATTGTATCCCGCTTTCTTATCTTACATAACAGGGATCTCTGTTCAGGAACTTAAAGAAGAAAACGCCATGCTTAGAAAAACGGCGCTTCTACATACTACATTTTTCTTAATAGGTTTTTCAATCATATTTCTTTTCCTTGGTTTATCGACTACGATAATCGGTGATCTTTTCGTACAATATCAAACACTATTAAGGCAAATTGGTGCTATTGTTATTATCTTTTTCGGTCTTGTTGTAATGGGATTCATAACGCCTACCTTTTTAATGAGGGATAAGAAAGTAAGGTTTCAATCACGCCCTACTGGTTATCTGGGTTCAGTGTTAATCGGAATTGGTTTTGCAGCAGGATGGACACCTTGTATGGGGCCGATTCTAGCAGGCGTGATTGCTCTCGGGGTATCAAATCCGGCAGCATCTTTGACGTATATGATCGCCTATGTTTTAGGTTTTGCTGTTCCTTTCTTTGTTTTAAGCTTCTTTTTGGATAAACTAAAAGTAATAAAAAAGTTCAACCGTCAGTTCATGGTGGTTGGAGGGACTCTTATGGTAGTCATGGGAATCCTGTTATACTTTGATTGGCTAACGCAATTAACTTCATTTCTAACAAACCGTGTGTTTGGAGGATTCAAAGGTTTTTAAGAGTAATATGGAAAGGGGATTTACATCATGCATTCACGATCGAATGACCTTATCTTAAAAACAACAACGAATATCATTGTCTTTGTTATTTTAGCTTTTTCGGTAAACATGCTACTTTCAGGGCATAATGCTCCAGGAGGAGGATTTATCGGAGGGTTAATGGGAGCAGGAGCATTTCTTCTTCTTTATGTTTCCTACGGATTACAGCCAGTACATAGAATCTTGCCGATCAACTTTACGTACATGATAGCTGCAGGCTTATTAATCGCCATACTCACAGGTGCTGGTTCGTTTGTATTGGGAGTTCCGTTTTTAAGTCATAGTTTTGGTTATTTTCAATTCCCGTTATTAGGGAAGACCGAGCTTGCTACAGCGATGCTCTTTGACTTAGGTGTATATTTGACAGTAATTGGAGTTACGATGACCATTATCCTCTCAATTGCAGAAGATAAGATCGAGAAAGAAGTAGGGGAAGGGAACTAACCGTGTTTTTTATTGCGAGTACATGCTTTGCCATCATTATGGCTGTGATTATTTTTAATTTTCGAATGAAAGAAACAAGAGAACCTGTGACGACTAAAAAGATCATCATACCCCCATTGGCTATGAGCACAGGTTTTCTTCAGTTCGTGATTCCTGCTTTTCATATTACATGGACGGAAGCGGGGGAGGCGTTCTTAGTTGGAATCATGTTTTCTATATTTCTTATCATGACAAGCAAATTCGAAATTAAAGGTGATCATGTATACTTGGTTCGATCGAAAGCCTTTATCTTTATCATTATCGGATTGTTTGCTATCCGCTTAGCTCTAAAATGGTATATTGGTTCCACGATATCTATCTTTGAAACAAGTTCGTTATTCTTCATCGTTGCGTTTGGAATGATTCTACCGTGGAGACTTGCCATGCTCGTTTTGTTCAATAAAAAGAAAAATGAGATCGCATTATAACAAACAAGAAGAACCCCCCTGAATCATGAGATTCAGGGGGGTTTTTATGCGAGTAGTGAATGATAAGGTTTAATGTCGATGTTTTTCTTTTTTAAAGTCTTAATCAACCATTTATGATCTCTTTTTGGTGTTGCGATAATATATCCGCGAATGATTAAGTCCTGTGACATAGAAGTTGCCTTTTCTTGTAATGCTAATTCTCCGATCTTACCAGCGATCTTTTCTTTAGCTACGTCCCTAAAGAGTTCAGGAACCGGAGCAACCAGTTCATTAAGAAGTTTCTTTTGATCATCCGTCCAAAGATGTATGGTTTGATTGATGTAATGTTCTTGCCAATCTAAAATCGATTTTCCATCTTCTTTTGGCAGCCGTTTTAAAAATTTACGAAACATAAAATATCCGCCTATTGCAAACATTGTAAATAAAAAAACGGACCATAACACGATAAAAGTGATGAACCATCCAGACAATGCGTCCACCTCATATGTATAAATTTTTTTGGCGGGACCATGTGGGAATCGAACCCACCGGAGACGGCACGCGCCTCCCAAAAGGTTTTGAAGACCCAGGCAAGCACCAGCTACACATCTGGCCCCAAGTGAAATCTCTAGCTCGCTATTGCATTATACAGCATTTTACCCTATTAGGACAACACTTGTGACTTATTCCATACGATAGGGGAGAGTAGATTTGTCGAACGGTGGTGAGTCACGACTGTAACAGAAGGAATATTCAACTATAACAGCTTGGCATTATAACAGATTGTTTTCTCCACTATAACAGTTCATCCTGTGGACAAGTGTGAATAACTTGTTCTGTGGATAACCTGTGAGTATACAGGGATGAATAAATATACATTCACTTATATCGATTTGGGAAATAATATGGATCGGGCGAATTTCGCTATTTTTCAACAATGAATAATGCGTTATTCTTGTTTTTTACATCTCCTTTTCATAAAGTGTAGAAGAGTATGTACATATAGGTGGTTAAACATATGACGATTAAATATTATACGATTGGAATGGCAGGCCACATTGATCACGGGAAAACGACTCTAACAAAAGCTTTGAGTGGCATCGATACGGATACGCTAAAAGAAGAAAAAGCTCGCAAGATTACGATCGAGCCAGGGTTTGCACCTTTTCCGTTAACAAAAGATCTGCACACATCCATCGTAGATGTACCGGGTCATGAAAAGTTGATCCGGCAAATGATTGCTGGTGTGGCAGGAATCGATCTAGTGCTCCTAGTAATCGCTGGAGATGAAGGCGTGATGCCTCAAACGAGAGAGCACTTTGAGATTCTTTCCTTCTTAGGTATTGAAAAGGGAATTATCGTTGTTACGAAGTCAGATATGATTGATGATGAGATGCGGTTGCTAGTCGAAGAAGACATTATTGAACTTACGAATTCATCGGTTTTTGAGCATTTTCCGATACATTTTGTAGACAGTGTTTCTTCAGCTGGAATAGACGCATTGAAAAGTGAAATCATTAACCTCTTGAGCGACACACCTGTTAAATCTTCACATGGCGCTTTTCGCATGCCGATCGATCACATCTTTACCGTAAAAGGACAAGGTACTGTTGTAAGAGGTACGGTCTATGAAGGTGAAGTGCATGAAGGTGATGAACTTATTGTTCAGCCTGGCAACGATAAAGTGAAGATACGAAAACTTCAAGTGCATAAACAAGATGTTCATTTCGCTAGAGCCGGACAAAGAGCAGCACTAAACCTTTCAGGAGGTTCAAAAGCCGATTGGAAAAGAGGGCATGTTTTAGTAGAGCCGAATGTTTATTCGACAACAGATACCATTGATCTCGTGTTATCAACGGGTGAAGCGTGGCAAGGGAAATTGAAACAACGCTCACTTGTTAAGTTTTATAGTGGTACGTCTGAAGTGATGGGAAAACTTGTTCTTTTTGACCGAAATGAACTTGAAAACAATGAAGAGCGAATCTATTGTCAAGTTCGACTAGATCAGGAGATTGTAACAAAACGAGGTGATCGTTTCATCTTAAGACGACCAACTCCTGAGGAGACCATTGGAGGAGGAGAAGTCATCGACCCGAACGGATCAGTTTATAAGTTTGGAACTGAGACGATCGAACGATTAAAAAATAAACATGAAGGAACCCCTGGGGAACAGGTCCTGCAGCTACTTAATAAAGAAGGATCGATGACAGAACTAGAACTCAAGAGATCAAGCGGAATGGACGAGGAATTACTTCAACACACGATAGAAGAACTATTGCGTGAGGGTTCTATTGAACGAATACAGAATGATTTAGTTTCTAAATCCACTGTACAGCTTATTGAATCTAGCATCATGAACAAACTTCAAAACTTCCATAATGAGTATAGCTTAAGGCAAGGTATACCAAAGGCAGAGATTGTTCAATCCTTGCAAGGTGAAATAAATCCTAAGATAGTTAATACGCTTCTTGAAAAATGGATCATGAATTCAACCATTTCAATCACGGATCAATTTGTTCATTTATCACATTTCAAACCACATTATCCAGAAAAATGGGCTAAAAGGATGACGAATGTTCTCTCTTTGTTGGAAGAAGCACAGCTTGAGCCGGCTGACCTCTTGTCCATCTACAACGCTCAGCAACTTCCAGAAGCTCTTTACCAAGAGTTTAAGTATTTTTTGATGAAAACAAATCAAGTGGTCATGCTATCTGATGAAGTGTTGTTGAGTAGAAAGGCATTTGATTCAGCCGTTGAACACCTGCGAGTCCATACGGATTCATCCTTCTCCGTGCAAGACGCTAAAGCGGTTCTTCATACATCAAGAAAGTTTTTAATACCAATTCTGGAATGCATGGATTCTGAAGGGTATACGATGCGAGAATCTAATGTTAGGAAATGGGTGTAATATGTGAGAGTTGTCTTTTTTACGCCATACTATAGACAAAATCGTGGTAATTCCACTACGGCTAAACGATTAGAGCACGGATTATCTGAAAAAGTTGAGCTTTCTTTATTTTCATATGAAGAAGTAAGTGTTAATCCTACTCTTTTTGAATGGATGGAGAAAGCGGATCTCTATCACATTCTTCATTTTTCTAGATTTGTTCAATGGGCTGAAAAAAATGAGGTTAAGTTGGACAAACCTTATATTATTACCTCTGGAGGAACTGATCTCAACCACTCGCTAATAGAGGACGAAGAAAGGTATCTTCCTCTGTTGCGTAAAGCAAAAGCGATCACTGTCTTTACACAGCAAGCTAAACATGTGCTTGTAGAAGATTATGGACTTAGTGAAAATATTGTACATGTGATACCTCAAAGTATTTTTTTGCCTAGCACTTACCCTAATAGTGAAGTGTTCACTCTGCCGGATGGCAACCCTAAATTGTTACTGCCAGCTGGAATTCGTCCAGTTAAAGATGTTCTTTTTGCATTACAAAGCATGATAAGGTTGTCTAATGATTTCTCTAATCTCGTCTTATTAATAGTAGGAGCAAACTTAGATTCTGAAGAATTTTCACGAGTGAAAGAAGCAGAGAACAAGTATGACTGGCTGCATTATTTGCCGGAAGTAGAGTTAAGCCGAATGAAAAAGCTATATGAATGGGGAGATGTTGTACTGAACACATCAATCTCAGAAGGACAGCCGACATCATTGTTAGAAGCGATGAGTTTCAGAAAGCCTGTAATCGCAAGGGATAACGCCGGTAACGCTAGCATCATACAGCACGGAATAAACGGATTATTGTTTCAAACTCAAGAAGAATTATATCATTCTATAAAAAAAGTTATTACCAATCAAGTAATGTATAAACAATTTAGTGATAAGGGGTATCAAACCATAGAAGAGAACCACACTATGAAGAAAGAAATAGACTCTTATATGGAATTATATAAAGTTTAGAAGAAAAAAAGGAGAGCATATGATGAAAAAACTTAGCTTATTGCTGCTGACTATGATTTTAATCTTATCAGCCTGCGGAACGAACAAGGAAGATAAGAAGGAAACAAAATCAAATAAAGATGAGGTTTTTACGATTGGGGTAATTCCAGCCCAAACAGAGGGTGAGATGAAGGGAGCACTTGATAAACTGCAGAAAGTGCTTAGTGAGAAAATGGAACGTGAAGTTAAGATTACATCTTATCCGGATTACAACGGTGTAGTTGAAGCGATGAACTATGATAAGATCGACATGGCTTATTTTGGGCCTCTTACATACGTTGTCGCTCATGAAGAGAGTGGAGCTAAAGCGATCGTAACACAATTGATCAAAGGTGAACCTTTCTACTATTCGTATTTGATCACGCACAAAGACAGCGAATATAAGAACCTTGAGGATATGGTATCTGATGTGAAGAACGTCAAGTTTGCTTTTGGTGACCCATCCTCCACTTCAGGATCATTGATTCCTAGCATTAAACTAAAAGAGGAAGGCATCTACAGAAGTGAATCTGATAGTGATTTTAACAATGTTAGGTTTACCGGTTCACATGATGCGACTGCTCTTGCTGTTCAAAACAAACAGGTGGATGTTGGAGCGATCGATAGTGCCATTTATGATAAGTTGATTGAAGAAGGAGCGATTGACGGAGAACAGTTTAAAGTGATCTGGAAGTCAGAGAAATTGTTCCAATATCCATGGGCTGTATCTAAAAGTACAGATGAAAAAACGATGAAGAAACTTCAAGAAATCTTTTTAGATATTAAAGATAAAGAGATCTTAGATGCCTTTGGTGCAACCGGGTTTACAAAGGCCGACAACAAGGATTACGAAAGTATCCGAAAAGCAGCAATTAAAGAGGGTACCATTCAAGAATAGAGGGGAACCATGGTTTGGTTTAAGAGGAGCCAATTTTTAATCGTAGTATGCTTAAGCTTACTCGTGATAGGAAGCATGAAGTTAACGGAGTTTGATCTTTCAAAGTTTAGTGATTTTCAGAATATGGGTGACTTTCTGTCGAAATGGTTTCCGATGAACACAGAAAGTCTGCCATTTCTGTTTCAAGAAAGTTTATTAACGATCGCTATCGCATTTTTGGGGAGCTTATTCGGTCTGATCATCGCACTTCCGTTAAGTTTTATGGCCGCTCGGAATACGAGTAAAAATCGTTTTGTCTATTTCCTGACACGCTTTTTGCTTAGTTTTTTACGATCAGTACCTGAATTTGTGTTCGGTTTAATTCTTTTAACAACACTTGGACTTGGGCCGTTTCCTGCCGTTATCGCCATTATATTTCATAACATTGGAGTATTAGGAAAGCTGATATCAGAGCTGATCGAGTCAGCTGATAAGGGTCCGATGGAAGCGATGTCTGCAGTTGGAGCGAGTAAGTGGATTGGGAATCTATTTGCCGTGTTGCCACAAATATGGCCGAATGTCCTGTCTCAATTTTTCTACCGATTTGAAGTGGCTATTCGAACTTCACTCATTTTAGGTCTGATTGGTGGCGGGGGAATCGGGCAACAGTTGTTTATTCATTTTAAAACGTTCCAATATCAACTAGTCTCAGTTGACGTACTACTCATCATGATCATGGTGATCATGGTGGATTATATTGGCAGCAAAATTCGGGAAAAGGTTATTTAGGTGATCACATGATTGAATTTAAGAATGTATCTGTCACGTATCCTGGTGCTAAAGAACCTTCTCTAGCAGATGTGAATATTACTTTCCAAAAAGGGGAGTTCGTTTGTGTCTTAGGAAGAAGCGGTGCAGGAAAATCAACGTTTATCAGATGTATTAACGGGTTGCAACCTGTATCTGAAGGTTATGTGAAATGGGAAGATAAAACGTTAAGTGAGATGACTCACAAAGAAACGTTAGAAGTTCGCAGGAAAACAGGTATGATCTTTCAGCATTTTAACTTAATTCCGAGGATGAGCGTCGTTCAGAACATCTTGACCGGTCTGTTTGGATATAAAAAATCGTATGAAAATTTGTTAGGATTGTTTAAATCTAGTGATCGATTGCAAGCTTTAGAAGCTATAAATCAAGTGGAACTAACGGTTGAACCAACAAGACGAGTGGAGAGGTTAAGCGGTGGGCAAAAACAAAGAGTTGCGATCGCTCGAGCACTTGTGCAGAACCCTAAAGTTTTCTTAGGAGACGAACCTGTTGCAAGTTTAGATCCTGGAACGGCTGATAGGATTTTTCAACTATTAAAAGAAACACATGTAAAACGAAATCTTGTTTCGATCATTAACGTGCACGATGTCGTTCTTGCAAAAAAATTCGCCACAAGAATCATTGCACTAAAAAATGGAAAGCTTGTTTTTGATGGTACACCTGAAGATTTTGACGATACGGTGTATGCTGAGATCTATAACCATTCATCTTAAATCGAACACAAAAAAACTCCGATGTCGGTCGGAGTTTTTTTTGTGTTCAATTGGCTTTGATCGGTTTATCAGAGAATGCAAGAACACGACCAACGATGCTTGCGTCATTTATGCCATTAGCCTGAAGTCTCTCTACATATTCTAGCGCTTCACTTTCAGGTAGACTTACGAGTAATCCTCCAGAAGTTACAGCGTCACATAATATCCATTGTTGCCACTGGGAAAGATCGTTGTTGTAGAGGACATCATCTTTGATCCAACGATGATTGGCTTTAGAACCCCCGGGTACGATTCCTTCTTGAGCAAGCTCTGTAGTGCCTGGTAAAAGTGGTACTCGGTCATAATTGATCTCGATTGTGATATCTCCTGTTCCTTTCGCCATCTCAGTCGCATGACCAAGAAGACCAAAGCCAGTTACATCAGTGACGGCGTTTGGGGATAGACCGTCTAAACATTCAGCAGCAGTCTTATTCAATGCTGCCATCGTTTCGCTGACGAGCTGAAGCTGCTCGACGGTAAGCTTGTCTTTTTTTATCGCTGTGGTTTGTATACCCACACCGATTGGTTTTGTTAATACAAGTACATCTCCGGGTCTCGCACCAACATTTTTATATACTTTTGATGGATGTACGAGTCCTGTAACAGACAGACCAAACTTAGGCTCTGAGTCGTCGATCGAGTGTCCTCCAACCAGCACTGCACCCGATTCTTTCACTTTATCGGCCGCTCCCTTTAGGATTTCAGCGAGAACATCGTGACCGAGAGTGTTGATCGGAAAGCCTACGATATTCATAACTGTTGTAGGTCGTCCTCCCATCGCATAAACATCGCTTAGAGAATTGGCAGCCGCGATTTGTCCGAACATATAAGGATCGTCTACGATTGGTGTAAAGAAGTCGACAGTCTGTATCATGGCAAGGTCATCTGTTAACTTATAGACTCCTGCATCGTCTGAAGTATCTAAACCAACTAAAAGATTTGGATCATATTCACGTTTTGGTAGATGACGCAAAACTTGCGCCAGGTCTTCTGGACCAATTTTACAGCCTCAACCACCTTTTGAGGAAAGGTGAGTGAGCTTAACTTTATCTTTGCTTGTCATAATGAAAAGACACCTCCTTTTGTTAGTATAAACATTATTTTTGTGAAATGCCTAAGGATATACTAAAATAGTCTTAAAAAAGGAGGATGAAAGATGAAAGTATCCATTGAATTCTGCATGATGTGAAACTTTGCACCAAAAGCCGCGAGTCTCGCGGAAGACCTGTTCAACCATTTTCGATCTAACATTACATCGCTAGAACTGATTCCTAGCTCTGGCGGAGTTTTTGAAGTATCCGTCAATGGCGAAAAGATTTATTCAAAAAAAGAGACCGGAGAATTTCCGGATCATGATCTGATCATACAACACTTAGAAAAATTAAAGGCTTAAAAAAACGATGCCCTCCTTATAGGGGTCGTTGTGCCCTTTAAGGAGGAGCTTCATTTTGTCAAAATCTTACTTGTTAAGGCAGCTACCTGCTGTGCATGATGTAGTAAAAGATATCAGTTCTGAAGTGAGTGGCAAACCGGAAAAGGAAATAACACGAGCTGTTCAAGATGCAATCAAACATTGGCGGAATAATATACTTAAAGACCACCATGCTATTGACTTGAAAACTGATATCAGATCACTCGTAAAGAATTCAGCAAAGTCCAAATTAGCTCATCCTACCGATCAGATTCGTTCATTGATTAATGCTAGCGGGATCGTTATACATACAAATCTCGGACGTTCTAGACTTAGTGAGAAAAGTGTAGAACGGATGAGTGAAACAGCAAGAATGTACTCTAATTTAGAGTATAACTTGGAAGAAGGAAAAAGAGGATCAAGGCATGATCTGACAGAAGATCTAATTAAACAAGTGACGGGTGCAGAAGCAGCGATGGTCGTGAACAATAATGCTGCAGCCGTTTACCTCATCCTCAAAGCCCTAGCTAAAAACAAAGAAGTCATCGTTTCTAGAGGTGAGCTTGTTGAGATCGGAGGCTCATTTCGTGTCTCTTCTATAATGGAAGAAAGTGGAGCGGAACTACGAGAAGTTGGAACGACAAATAAAACACATTTCTTTGATTATGAAGGAGCGATTACTGATAAAACCGGTATGATCATGAAGGTTCACACAAGTAATTTTAAGGTGATCGGGTTTACGAAAGAAGTTTCTTCTAGCGAATTGATGCTGTTGAAAAAGGATAATCCGGAACTGATTATCTACGAAGATCTTGGAAGCGGAGCGCTCTATCCTTTTCAGTCTGAGGGAATTGGTGATGAACCATTGATCTCCTCTGTTATCAATAAAGGATTGGATGTTGTATCTTTTAGCGGTGATAAACTATTGGGCGGCCCGCAAGCTGGGATTATAGCAGGGAAAAAGAACATCATCGATATACTAAAGAAACATCAGCTAGCACGGGTTCTAAGGGTGGATAAATTTACGATCGCTGCTTTAAACGAAACGTTGCAGTCGTATATGAATGAGGACTATACAGAAATTCCTACAGTTAGAGATATATTAAAAACGCCTGACGAGATAAGAGAGGTAGTTTGGCGACTAAAAAGAAAGGTCGAAGATCATCCTTCTTTCATCATCAGAATTCTAGAAGAGTTTTCTCAAGTTGGGGGAGGAACGATGCCAGATGTAAAGTTACCTACTTTTTGTCTCGGAATCAAACATCCTAAAGGTGCAGAATACTTAGCAAGAGCTTTTCGGAACTATCAAACCCCTATTATCGTGAGGATCAAAGAAGAAGAGGTCCTACTTGATTTCAGAACGATTTCCGAGGAAGAGCTTCTGACGGTTGAAGACGCGATACGTTCTATCGACTAAGAAAAAGGGACTGACAGACCATCTGTCAGTCCCTTTTGTATTAAAGTATTAACTGCCTTCTCCACGGTTTTGTCCCGTATGATTACGTTGCTTTACTTTTTTAGAACCACTCATAGGAGCTGGTTGTCCAGGGTTTTCCCCTTTTGGAGCGTTCTTTCGGATATCTTTAAACGTATTATGCTCTCCCATAATAAGCCTCCTATCTTTCTTTTCACTTTTGTATAGTTAGTTGATTGTAGTGCAAGGTGTGAGACTTCTGGGGGATCAGCGTGACAGATGAGACACCTAACGGAGCATAGCCCCGAGGTGGCTCACCGCACGCCCCCAAAAAGCGAGCACCTGGAACGTAAATCAACCACATCTGTGCAATTGCTCAGCAATAGAAAGCAATTTATTGAATAATTATAGATAATATTGGAACGTTAAAGGTATATCAAAACAAAGGATGGTAATTATGCCCTATCATAAAAACAAACAACAAGCATATCAAGCTGCTGAGCAAGGTTATCACCATGCGATGGATATCTCCAAAACACTGGATGCTTCAAACAGTGAATATGGCGTTTTCTATGCTCATTTTATGACAGAAAATGAAAAGGCTTGTCAACAAATACAAAATGCGCTCGAAACCGCCTCTGAACATCAACAGCCACAGTTAAAGGGCTTTTTAAATGAGCTTCAACAGCTTCAGAGTCAGTTTCCAAAACCTTAATGTCGTTTTTTCGTTTTCTTATTGTTTTGACGCTCAGCTTCACTTAGCTTTTCGTTAGGTAAGGATAGCGATTCGTTACCGAATTCTGTATCATATCCAGCACCTTTGCCTTGAGCTTTTGCAGCATTCATTCCAGGACGAGAGTGATTAGCTTTATTTCTTCCCATTGGTTTGTCACCTCCGATGAATTTAGTTTGTGCAATATCAAAAAGAAGAAGCACTCCAAAAAAAGGAGTGCTTCTTTATCGTTCACGATTTATATTTACTGAGCAGCAGCCAGACGCCAGAAAGTCCGATCAAACTGTATAAAACTTTTGTTACCGTGGTAGCGCTTCCAAAAACTTCTGTAACAACGTTCAAATCAAAAAGTCCGATTGCTCCCCAGTTTAAAGCTCCGATCAAAACGAGTAACGCGGCAAGTTTTTTTAACCATTCCATCCTGTTTCCCTCCGATCTATTGAAGAGTGGTACTAAAGCGGAAAACTAAAAGAAGTATTACGTAATTTACTATATGCAAGCATGAGAATGATGGTGATATTCCTGCCATAAGAAAAACTTATGTCGATTGATAACCATTAACTATTTTACTTATGAAAGGGTTTTACGTATGATAATAGAGGGAAAAAAAGATTTTGTGTGATTGTAGTAGGAAATTGAACACATTTTTTCGACAATTTTTCTCATAATCGTGTATGATTGTTAGTGAAGGGAGAGAGTGGAACATGAAAAGAAATGATGTATTTAATGCCCGTTCTACTTTTGATGTGAACGGTAAGGAATATAGCTATTACCGTTTAGGCGCGTTAGAAGAAGCGGGAATTGGTAACGTATCAAAATTACCCTACTCTGTAAAAGTATTATTAGAATCTGTATTAAGACAATTTGATGGAAAAGTAATCAACAAAGAACACGTTGAAAACCTTGCAAAGTGGGGCACGACTGAACTTAAAGATATCGATGTTCCTTTCAAGCCTTCACGTGTTATTCTTCAGGACTTTACAGGAGTACCAGCTGTTGTTGACTTAGCTTCTCTTCGTAAAGCGATGAAGGATATGGGTGGAGACCCTTCTCAGATCAACCCTGAAATTCCAGTTGATCTTGTAGTTGACCACTCTGTACAAGTTGATAAAGCAGGTACGGAAGATTCACTTGCTTTCAACATGAACCTTGAATTTGCTCGAAATGAAGAGCGTTACAAACTTTTGAGCTGGGCTCAATCAGCGTTTGACAACTACCGTGCAGTACCTCCTGCAACAGGTATCGTCCACCAAGTTAACTTAGAGTACTTAGCGCCTGTAGTCCTTACGAGCGAATCTGAAGGTGAAACAATCGCTTTCCCTGATTCACTAGTAGGTACTGATTCTCATACAACAATGATCAATGGTCTTGGAGTATTAGGATGGGGTGTTGGTGGAATTGAAGCGGAAGCGGGTATGTTAGGACAGCCTTCTTACTTCCCGGTTCCAGAAGTAATCGGTGTTAAATTAACAGGCACGCTTCCAAACGGAACGACTGCAACTGACCTTGCACTTAAAGTAACGCAAGTATTGCGTGAAAAGAAAGTAGTAGGAAAGTTTGTTGAATTCTTTGGTCCAGGACTTGCGGATATGCCGCTTGCAGACCGTGCTACGGTTTCAAACATGGCTCCTGAATATGGTGCAACTTGTGGTTTCTTCCCAGTTGACGAAGAAGCTTTAAACTATCTTCGCTTAACAGGTAGAACAGAAGATCAAATTCAGCTTGTAGAAGCGTATTGCAAAGCAAACGGCTTGTTCTATACAGCAGGAGATGCAGATCCAGAATTTACAGACGTTGTTGAAATCAATCTTTCTGAGATTGAACCAAACTTGTCTGGACCAAAACGTCCACAAGATTTGATTCCTTTATCTCAAATGAAAGACAGCTTTAATAAAGCGCTTGTAGCTCCACAAGGAAATGCAGGGTTTGGTCTAACAGCTGATGAAATTAACAAAGAAGTTACTGTTAAGCATCCGAATAACGAAACTTCTACTATGAAGACTGGTGCAGTTGCGATCGCTGCGATCACAAGCTGTACGAATACGTCTAACCCGTACGTAATGTTAGGTGCTGGATTAGTAGCTAAGAAAGCAATCGAAAAAGGCTTAAAAGTTCCTGGCTATGTAAAAACGTCATTAGCTCCGGGATCTAAAGTTGTTACACGTTATTTAGAAGAAGCAGGCTTAATGAGCTATATGGATCAGTTAGGGTTCAACCTTGTTGGTTACGGCTGTACAACATGTATCGGTAACTCAGGTCCTTTGGCGCTTGAAGTTGAAAATGCGATCTCTAAGAACGATCTAACTGTTACTTCCGTACTTTCAGGTAACAGAAACTTTGAAGGACGTATCCATCCTCTTGTAAAAGCCAACTACTTAGCTTCTCCACCGTTAGTAGTAGCATACGCACTTGCAGGAACTGTAGATTTCAATCTTCAATCTGATTCTTTCGGAACAGACAAAGATGGTAACGAAGTTTACTTTAAAGATATTTGGCCAACAACTGAAGAAATCAACGAAGCGATGAAGAAAGCCGTTACTCCAGAATTGTTCAAGAAAGAATACGAGCGTGTATTTGACGAGAACGAACGCTGGAACGAACTGAAGACTTCAGCTGACCAACTGTATGGTTTTGATACATCATCAACATACATTCAAAACCCTCCGTTCTTTGAAGAGCTATCTGCAGAACTTAAAGAGATTCAACCTCTTAAAGATCTTAAGCTTATCGCTAAATTCGGAGATTCTGTTACGACAGACCACATTTCTCCAGCTGGTGCGATCGGAAAAGATACACCTGCAGGAAGATACTTGATTCAAAACGGTGTTGAACCACGTGACTTTAACTCTTACGGTTCTCGTCGTGGTAACCATGAAGTAATGATGCGTGGTACATTTGCGAATATCCGTATTCGTAACGCTGTCGCTCCTGGTACTGAAGGTGGATGGACGACTTACTGGCCAACTAACCAAGTGATGAGCATATATGATGCTGCTATGAAATACAAAGAGAACGGTACGGGCCTTATGGTAATCGCAGGAAAAGATTACGGAATGGGATCATCTCGTGACTGGGCAGCAAAAGGTACTACATTACTTGGAATTCAAACTGTACTTGCTGAAAGCTTCGAACGTATCCACCGTTCAAACCTAGTGTTGATGGGTGTACTTCCTCTTCAATTCAAAGATGGTGAGAATGCTGAGACGTTTGGACTTACAGGTAAAGAGTCATTCACGGTTTCAGTTGATGAAACGGTTAGACCGCGTGATCTTGTTCAAGTAACAGCTGTTTTTGAAGATGGAACAGAAAAAACATTTGAAGTTGTTGCTCGTTTTGACAGCGAAGTTGAGATTGAGTACTACCGTCACGGTGGGATTCTTCCAATGGTACTTCGTAACAAACTTGCACATTCTTCTCAAACTCAAAACTAATAAAAAAATCCTTTGCCAATTTTTTTAGGCAAAGGATTTTTTTATGCTTTTTTCATATGTTTTTCTTCGAGTTTGATTTCCAGCTGTTCAATATAAGACTCATCTTTCAGCAATTGTCTTTTGTTCTCATTCACGAGTTCTCTAAAATTCATTTTTCGATTTTTCCTCATCACTTGCACCTCTTCACTTTCGATAATATCAATATAGCCAAGATAAAATCGTAATAATCAGACTTTAAAAAAATAATTGCCACTGCATACATGAATAGTTGATTTTGATTAATGGAAAAGTAAATAGAAGACGAAAGGAGGTAAGACCTTTGAGTAATCCAAAACGCTTTCCTGAAGATTTTGTTCCAAACCATATCGGCACTCAACCGCGTGAGAGCAACAGTAACAATGGAAAAAAGATGGCTAACAAATCGCACGATCATGCTGATTATGTACCACCAAAAGGAAAATAACACGTTGCTTTGTAAAAATTACCTCTCCATATTTTTTTCTTTTGACTCCCATATACGAAAGATTTTGTCGAAAAAGTGTATGTAGTGAAAGAATTAGGAGGGGTACGTTTGATTACGGCATCTGTCAAACCATTACCTGTATCACATAACAAAGATGATCAGGATTATTTATATCGTCAGTTAGAGATTGAAATGCAACGATTGGGACACCTTGTTCCTTTCCGTGAAGAGTTGAACTGGGATAAAGAAATTACAACGATGGAACTAGGAAATGTTGAAACGCTTGAAAAGTTAAAAAAAGCGGCAGCAAAGAATGATGGGGTATTTTTGTTCTATGCAAAGCTTACTAAAGGAACCGTTTATCAGCATATCATCTTGCATCCGAACACAGAAGGTTTCTACCTTCCTTTTCGATTTGAAGAACCGTTCCAGATTACGGTGAAAAACAAAAAATATTGGATAGGTTCATCGATCAGGCTAGCCGAGGAGTTAGCATGGCTAGAAATCACAATGAAAAATTCAGAAGATGACAGTGTAGTGGAATACTGGAAATACCTTTCTGAACTCTGTGAATCCAGCGTTCAAAACATGAGTCCGATTCTCTTGCAAAAAAATTAAAGAATAACCATATCGGTTATTTGTACAAACTATGATGGTACTAACTTTTTAAAAAGGAGAAATCATCATGAACAAACCAAACCGAGACGATCGAAGCAATAATGTTGAACGATTAGAACAAATGGTTCAAAACACAGAACAGAACATTTCAGAAGCTAACCAGACTGCAGCTAACACAGAACTTACTGCAAGCCAAAAAGAACAGATCAAAGAGAAGAATCAACATAGACAAGAATCCATTGAGCAGTTTCAAAATGAGATTCAAGAAGAAAAGGCTTATAGAGAAGGCAACGACCTTCAATAAGATAAAGACCGGCATATTGCTGGTCTTTTTTTTCATTTTCTACTAAAGTGATAAGAAAAGACAACACGAAGGGAAACAGATGAATTATGAAATTTGTTGAAAGTAGCGTTGATGTTAGATATGCAGAGACAGATCAGATGGGTGTCGTGTATCATGCGAACTATTTGGTTTGGTTTGAGATCGGTAGAACAAAGCTCATTGAACATTTAGGGTTTAAATATGCAGACATGGAAAGAGAAGGGATCCTTTCTCCCGTAACAGACATTCAAGCTTCTTATAAAAAACCCTTAACATATGGACAAAAAGCCCATATTAAAACAGCTGTAAAAGAATATTCGGGAATCAAGGTTGTTTATTATTATGAGATCTTTAACGATCAAAACGAGTTATGTGTTACAGGGGAATCCACTCATGTTTGTGTGAAAAAAGAAAATTTTCGACCGATCTCCATCAAAAAATATTTTCCTGAGTGGCATGAAGCGTATATGGAAATGAGCAGAACTGAATAATGGCTTTCGGAATAAAACGAAGAGACTTAAAGAGATGGAAAAAAGAAGTAGAGTCGGGTAACATCGCATTCCTTACCCATTTTTGGTACGATTCTCGATTTCCAACCGCAAAAAGTGTAACAAAAGTAGGGTGTAACGATAGAAAGAAATTATCAGACTGGGGAAGAGCTTATGGTTTAAAAGAAGAATGGATCCATGAACGAGATGCTTACCCCCATTTTGACCTCATCGGGGATAAGCAAGTAGAAATCATGACTCGAGAAGGAAGAATCAAAGAACTTCAAAAGTTCTTATAAGTCTAGCTTTTGTTCTCGTTAAAATCGTACTTTATTTCTCCATCTGTAATGGAAACGGTCAGATCGTTTCCATCAAAAAACCATTCATCTTCTTGCTCGATGAAAAATTTATGATTCTCTACAAGAATTTCAGCAGCTGGATGTTTTGGTGTATCTTTTGTAAGTCCTAACGAAAAGCCGTCTTGTACCGTACTGCATCCTCCAAGGCGAACGAAAAAACGGATGGAATCGTTCGAGGATGCTTGAAGATCATTGATTACGTATTTTGCAGTATCTTCATTCATAATGATTTTCAAAGTATATTCACTCCTTAAAAATTGCTTTAAAGTAATGATGATATTGTGGCATATGAATGTAGAAAGCACAATTATTAAAGATTGAAGGAGGCATATTTGGTGGATATTCAATCTTTTTTTGAAGAAGCAACAGCCCTTTATAGCGTTCAAGATTTAGTTTCTGAACATACGAATATGATATTTATTTTAGAATCACCTCATAAAGAGGAGATCAAATCTGGAGTACCTTTGGCTGGTCTATCAGGCAGATCGATGGCGAAAGAATTATTTGCAGTCGAAGATAGCCTTCCGATGGGAAAGTTGTTAAAACAGTACATAAACGAGAGTAAGAAAACGGTGTTTGGGATCGTAAATGTTTGTCCGTTTCCATTGCAAGGTGCAGCATATCCTGACCCTCCATTCGTAAACCGATATAGAGATGAGATCAAAATTGCTGAAGCAGTAAGAACTAGTTCAACGAAAGTGTTTAAAGACGAAGTGAGAGCCTCATTCGATCAATTGCTTCTCAGCCATTTCGAAAGTAGGTTAACATCATTGATTAAAGGAAACACGATCATCATTCCATGTGGACGATTCGCAGAGAAATATGTTAACAAACTGTCTATTAAAGAGAATTTAACCATTATAGAAGGTGTCCCACACCCATCTTATAATTCATGGTCTAGAGCTCGTTATAAAGACGTTATAAATAAAGTAAGAGAAGAAGGAAAAAAACGAACCTCCTAAAATCAGGAGGTTCAAATGAAGAATACAGTGGCTCCGTATAGTACAGCTGTTATTCCGGCAGCTATTAATGCAGGTTTAAGTTTGTATCGTGCATAGGTGATGACGGATAGGTTTAAGATGCGTGCGATCGTATTCGTATCATCACTTAAAGGTGAAGCGAACGCTCCGAATGTTCCACTTGCAAAGACCGCTCCGATCACAAGAGGCAAAGAAACATCCGCCACTCCTGCCATCGATACTCCGAGAGGCATCAATATTCCCCACGTACCCCAGGCAGATCCAATAAAATAGGAGACAGCACAGCCGAAGATAAACAATAGAGGGACGATAACTGATCCAGGAATCCATCCTGCGTATCTCGTTACAAAAGCTGAGAAACCAAGTTCTTCAGTAACGGAAGATAAGCCCCAAACTACAGCTAATAGTACAATGACACTCATTAATTCGTTACCACCAAAAATAAACCCATTCAACAGATCACCTGTTTTCATTTTTTGAAAACGAAGGAAAAGAAACGTGAATATTGTGGTAAACAACAGAGCGATCAGCATTGCATCCATAACATCTGCTGAAATAAAGGCTTCAAAAAAACTTCCTTTCGTTTTTTTGTAACCATCCCACCACGTTAACAATAGAGTAAGAAAGACGACTAAGATGAGTGGAATAAGTAAGTTCCAAGGTTTGTTTGGAAGTTCTTTGTGTACGGCAGGATCACAACTATGCCAGTCATCCTCTTCACTTTCACCCACATCTTTCGGATCTGTTTCTTCTGTTGATTTTGAATGATGAAAGAAGCTTAGGTAGATTCCTACAATGATCATGACAAAAGAGAAAAAGTTAAACGGAATGCTTTGTATAAAAAGGGAATACGGATCTGCGGTAATATTTTCGTTTTTCAAAGATATGTCTACAATTGAAGTCATGTATCCAACAAAAGCGGTAGCGATTGGTATCAACACAATAATGGGAGTTGCAGTTGTCTCAATGACAAAACCGAGCTCTTGAGTAGACATCTTTACCTTTTTTAAAAGAGCTCTCATGATCGGAGCGATCGTAACGAAACGAAAACTTGGAGCTGCAAAAGTTCCGATCGTAGAAACATAAGTAAGCAATAATGCTCCTTTTTTTGTTTCAATCCTGTTAGACGCTTCTTCTACAAAACCTTTAATTCCTCCAGAAAGTTTAATCATTGAGATGAGTCCGGAAAAAGCATACAGAAACACTAAAATCTTAATGTTTTTAGGATCTACTAGTCCCTTGACTAAAAATTGGACCATCTTCTCTAAACCGCCAACAAGAGAAGGGTGGAGAAGATATGAGCCGGTCAATAGACCAGCGATCAAACCTGGGAGAACTTGTTTAGTCTTGATTGCTATAGGGATTACCACTAAGAACGGGATGACAGAAACCCAATTTTGATCCATGAAGTGCCCTTCTTTCCTACAGGAGATAATACTGTTAGCGTGTGATGCTTTCAAAAATTTATTCTTTCTAAGGAAAGAAAAGACGTTTCATCTAAAACTCTATTGGTTAGAATAATACCGTTCAAGTGAAATATCACATGTTTAAAAAGTTAGATGAATAAAATTTAAACACCACTTCCTATGTAAAGAGTTGCATTTATTATGTTTACGTGATAAGTTTAACAACGGAATATATATGGACGGAACAAGTTTGAATTACGGATAGCCTTGTAACTATTAACGTTTAATTTTTACGCATATTCACATGGCTAAGCATTTCCCATCAATACTTAATAAGGAAATGCTATTTTATGTGCAAATCATGATGTATTTTGAAAAAACAAATTGGCCGGCAGCTTAACATTACAATCCATGCCGGATCCACGAGGTTATCGTAAAACCTTTTTCGTCACAGAAAAGGAGATAGAACATTGACAACATTTCAAGAACTAGGACTAAGTCCTGAGTTGCTTCAATCCATTAATAACATGGGATTTGAGGAAGCAACACCGATTCAGCGTGATACCATTCCAACAGCACTTAAGGGGACTGACCTTATTGGCCAGGCACAAACAGGGACTGGTAAGACAGCTGCGTTTGGTATACCGCTAATCGAAAAAATGGATACTAGATCACGATTCGTTCAAGGAATCGTATTAGCTCCAACTCGTGAGTTAGCTGTTCAAGTAGCAGAAGAACTCAATAAAATCGGTCAATTCAAAGGAATTAAAACATTGCCGATTTATGGTGGACAATCCATTGTTCGACAAATCAAAGCACTTAAAAATGGTCCACACATCGTAGTAGGTACTCCTGGACGTGTGCAAGACCACATCAACAGAAAAACATTGAAACTTGATAGCGTTCATACTGTAGTGCTTGATGAAGCGGACGAAATGCTTAACATGGGATTTGTTGAAGACATTGAAAAGATCTTAGAAAACGTTCCAACAGAACGTCACACGATGCTTTTCTCTGCAACAATGCCTAAGCAGATTCAAAACTTGGCTGCTAAATTCATGAAGGACGTATTGCTTATTAAAGTAAAAGCGTCTGAAATGACAGTAAAGAACATTGAACAAGAGTATGTTGAGGTGAAAGAACGTCAGAAGTTTGATGCGCTTTGCCGCTTTATGGATATTCACTCTCCAGAGCTTGCGATTGTTTTCGGTCGTACGAAGCGTCGTGTAGATGAATTATCTGAAGCTTTAAGCAAACGTGGATATTCAGCTGAAGGGATTCA
Source organism: Fictibacillus halophilus (assembly GCF_016401385.1). Lineage (NCBI taxonomy): Bacteria > Bacillati > Bacillota > Bacilli > Caryophanales > Fictibacillaceae > Fictibacillus > Fictibacillus halophilus. Next base: position 1,227,756 of record NZ_JAEACF010000001.1, read on the forward strand.
CGGTGACCTTCCGCAAGCAAAACGTGACAAAGTGTTACGCGCGTTCAAAAACAACACGATCGAAGTTCTTGTTGCCACAGACGTAGCTGCTCGTGGTCTTGACATCTCTGGTGTATCACACGTTTATAACTTCGATATTCCTCAAGATCCAGAAAGCTATGTTCACCGTATTGGACGTACTGGTCGTGCAGGAAAAACTGGTTATGCATTAACGTTTATCACGCCACGTGAAATCGATCACCTATACACGATCGAAAAAATCACAAAACGTAAAATGGTAAAACGTGCCATTCCTTCTGTATCAGAAGCAATGGAAGGACAACAGCAGATCACGCTTGAAAAGTTGATGGAAGTTGTAGAGCAAGATAACTTTAACGGTTATAAGCAAACAGCGGTTGAATTACTTGAAGAGAACGATTCAGTAACACTATTAGCTGCAGCGCTTAAGCTTCTTACAAAAGAACCTGATACGACTCCGATCAACCTTACAGATGAGCCGCCATTATCAGTTAAAAAGAGACGTCCTAATAATCGTTTCTCTGATCGTAGACGTTCTGGAGGAGGCCCTAAAAGAGAGGGTGGAGGCGGAAGAGATAATCGCCGTTCTGGATACTCTAAAGGCGAGCGCAGTGGTTCTCGTGATGGTGGAAACCGCAGCAGCAGCGGCAGCCGTGATCAATCATACCGTTCACAAAAACGTGTTCGTGAAGATTTTAAAAACAGATAAATCATACTAAGAAGCAAGGGAGATCTCCCTTGCTTTTTTGTTTTCGTTTCATAACTATGTTTAAATGAATCATACGAACTATCAATAATACAACAGTAAATACTGGTCTATCATGAAGAGAGGTTTACAGAGTTGAAAAAAATTTTAATCATTTCTGATACCCATATGCCGAAAAAAGGAAAGAGATTTCCTGAACCACTTTTAGACATACTAAGGAAGGATATCGATTACATATTTCATGCAGGAGACTGGACGGCACAATCTGTTTATGAAGAACTCAAAACGTTAGCGCCTGTTTATGGAGTAAAGGGGAACGTAGACAAAGAGAGTTGGAGCCATACTCTTCCTGAAAAAGTACTTGTCTATATTGAAGATGTAAAAATTGCAATGGTTCATGGACATCTTGGAAAGGGAAGATCGACACCTGAACGCGCATACAGAGAATGCGAAAAAGATCGCGCTGACCTGATCATATTTGGACATTCTCACATCCCGTTTCATGAAGAAAAAGGTGATACGGTACTTTTCAATCCCGGTTCGCCTACAGATAAAAGAAGGCAGAAGCAATTTTCGTATGGCATCGCAGAAATACATCAGTCAACGTTCACACTTACTCATCATTATTTTTCTTAATGCATGACAACCTGTAAAGAAGACATAATAATACAATCACAACACTTGGAGGAATAAAAATCATGCCAAATGGGGACAAATTCTTCTTTACAGCAAAAAATGGGGAAGAGATCATCTTAAGACCAGTAGAAGAAAAAGATGCAGCAGATATCACACAACATATAGAAGCGATCGTAAAAGCCGGTAGATACCTTCAAAAAGAGGAGCTGCATTCAGTTTCAGAAGAGATTGAGTTTATTCATGAGGTTAAGCGAAAGGGTAATTTGTACACAGCGGTCGAACGTAACGGAAAAGTAGTAGGTATCGCTAGAGTGCTAAAAGGAGAACTTCAAATGAAAAAACACACCGGTGTTTTTAGAACTTGGATTCACCCCGAAGCACAAGGCCTAGGTATTGGAAAAGAACTTCTAGCTCATACGTTAAGATGGGGAGAGAATAACAATTTACATAAGATATGGCTTACTGTTTTTTCCGGAAACGAGAAGGCGGTAAAGGTTTATGAAAAAGCTGGTTTTATAATCGAAGGAAAGCAAAGAGATCAAGTTATTATAGAAGGCGAATATGAAGATGAATACTTCATGGCGTATTTTTTTAACTCAACTCAAAAATAACTCAATCGGATTCCAAGATAATAGATAATCAATGGTGAAATCGCTATCATATATATGGTAAAGTGGATAGTGATACAGTATTGAAGACAGGTGGATACGATGAAGTCAACTGAAAAAGAACTATTGATAACAGAAAAACAAAGATTGATCGGTTTATATGAAGCGTTTCAACAAATGAACAATCGAAAAGAAGAAGATCAATTAAGCAAACTATTCCTTAAAGTAGCGAAGGAAGAGTTTGCTATAGCTTTTTGCGGGCATTTTTCTGCAGGAAAATCTAGCTTGATTAATGCACTATCACAAACTGGAATACTTCCATCCTCTCCAATTCCTACAAGTGCAAACATCGTTAAGATGGTAAGAGGAGAGGAAAGAGCAGTAGTTACTTTGAAAAATAAAGAAGTAGTTACATTTCATTCTCCATATGACGTAAATGAGATAAAAGAACTCTGTAAAGATGCAGAGCTTGTTGAGGAGATAGAGATCTATTATGGTGGTGACGAAAAGAACATAGAGAATATCGCTTATTACGACACACCAGGAATAGATTCGACCGATCCTCTTCATAAGAAAGCGACAGAAAACGTTGTCTATTTAGCGGATCTGATCTTTTATGTAATGGATTATAATCACATACTCTCTGAGACGAACATGGCATTCATCTCATCACTGATTCAAAGAGGAAAAGATGTCCGTTTAATCGTTAATCAGATTGATAAGCATCGTGAAGAAGAATTGAAGTTTACATCTTTTAAGGAAAACGTGTTTGAATCTTTTCAATCTCTTGGAATACCAAAAGAGCATATCTTTTTTACAAGTGTTAAAAAGCAAAATGTATCTCATAATGATCTAACTGCTCTAATGGCTTATCTAAAAAGAATCGAGCAAAACAAAGATGCACTTCTTTTAAAGCAAGTGAATAATCAGCTTCATCATTTTGTGCATGATTTTGTAAAAAGAACAGAAGAAGGTTTAGTAACCATTGATATTGTTAGCCAGAGATTAGCTTCTCTGTCTCAAGAACATGAAGATCTATCGAAAAAGTTATCTCAGATAAAACAGGACATCAATGAAAAAGAAGAAAGTGTTAAGGAGCAACTTGTTAACATTTTAGAATCAGCACAATTAATGCCATATGAGACGAGAGAAAAAGCAAGCTCCTTTATCGAATCTGCCAAAAAAGACTTTAAAGTAGGTGTATTCTTTTCTAAGCAGAAAACAGAACAAGAACGGACTTACCGAACAGATGCGTTACTAGGAAAACTTCAAGAGTCGATCGATGCGCATATCAACTGGCATGCTCAAAATTTCGTAAGCTCACTTCAAAAAGAGGTGGACCATAACCTTCCAGATTGGGGACCCATAAAAGCAGATAAAGACATGTTATATTCATTCGTCACACCGGGTCTATCTTCACAAGGGCAAGGTCTTTTAAACTATTGCAACAATTTATCAAATGACGTTAAAAAGAAAGCACGTCAAGAGGTCACAGAATGTATAAATGCTGTCAAAACATGTTTAAACTCAAAAGCAGATCATGAGCTATCAAACTTAAAAGAAGAGTTAAACAGACTAGAAAAAGAACGGGAAACGCTACATCATGAAAAAGAGATTGCAGAAAACTGGGATGAAGAAAAACATGAACTTCATGAACTGCTGTATGCCAATGTATCTGGTGATCGATCTATAGATGAATTTGAAAGAAAGTTTCTTGCTGAATACCAGCCTCTTTCGATCGAGACGTTTAAGGAAAAGTTTGATAAAGAACGGATAGAAAACCCCAAAGATCAATTTGAAGAGGAAAATCACGTTACATTACATTCAAATGAAGATTCACTTTCTAAAGAAACAGAAAAATTATCTATGGCAGCAAGAATACTTCAGCCGGTCAGAGGGCTCACACACTTAGCTGCTGAAATGGAGGAACTTCAAGAGAGACTAGATAAACGATCGTTTACGATGGTTCTCTTCGGTGCGTTTTCAGCCGGAAAATCATCGTTTGCGAACGCCTTATTTGGTGAGAGTATTCTTCCATCTTCACCAAATCCTACGACAGCTGCTATTAATGAGATAAGGTATCCAGATCGTGAACATCCCCATGGATCGATCAAGATCGAGATGAAGAGTGAAGAAGAACTAACACAAGAGCTCAATATTCTCTTAAAAACAACAAATCAAGCATTGAGCGAGTTACTTAATTCATCAGATAAGAGACTGGCTTCATACAAAGCAGGCTACTTGTGGGCTAAGGGTCATTTAGGAAACGTCCTAAATAAAGAAATCTCTGAGATCGGCGATTATGCTGCAGTTGAGACAAGAGCTTGTTTTATTAAAAAAATTACGATCTATTACAACTGCCCGTTAACCGAAAAAGGACTTGTGCTCGTCGATACACCAGGAGCGAACTCGATTCATTCTCGCCATACTGAAGTCGCGTTCGAATATATGAAACATGCGGATATCATCATTTATCTTACTTACTTTAACCATGCGTTTTCATATGCGGACCGAGAATTTTTGATTCAGTTAGGAAGAATAAAAGATACCTTCTCATCAGATAAGATGTTCTTTGCGATCAATGCTTCCGATCTAGCTGAAACGGAAGAAGACAAGAACGATGTCGTCCATCATGTGAAGAACAACCTTCTTACATTCGGAATCAGAAATCCGAGATTATTCCCGGTTTCTAGTAAAAACGAACTGATTGCGAGTAAACGTAAAGACAGTGGCTTTGATGCATTTTCATCAAGCTTAACTCATTACATCGAACATGAGTTGGAAAATGCCATGATCAAGAGTGCAAGATCGTCCGTTACACATGCTAAAACAGTCATTGAAAATATGATTAAAGAAACGGTTCAAAGAATGGAGAAAGAAGACGAGTATTTAGAGAGTCTTCAAAAGAGAGAAAACACGCTGATTGAATTTAGTAATGATTATATTAGAATATCAAAAAAACAATTCCTTCAAGAACAAAAAGAACTTTTGTATTATACAAAACAGCGGGTATTGATTCGTTATCACGATCTTTATAAAGAGACGATCCATCCGGCCGCTGTTCAAAGTTCTAAGAATGCATTAGCTCAAAGCATCGGAGAACTTTATGGAAAGATTTCGCATGATTTGCATCAAGAGTTCAAGGCATGTTCGTTACGTTTAGATCATTGGATTCAAAAAGACATGAAAGAAAAAGTAGCTCATTTAACATCTAAAGCAGATCAAGAAGGTGTGAGTTTGCAAGAGAGAAATGAGACTGGAGATCTGTTCAAAACTCCATCCTTTTCTTTGGATTTTGAGATACAGGATGAATCAAAACTGAAGAAGTGGCTATCTTATTTTAAGAATCCGAAACAGTTCTTTGAACAAGATGGTTCGAACGATCTGAAGAATCACCTTGTTGATGAGGTAGACAGTGAAGTAGAAAATTGGTTGATGGAAGCTGAAAAGAAACTCACCGACCATTATGAAGATGTTTTAGTCAACACAGAAAAAGCATACAAAACGCACATTATCAATCAGGTTTTTCACTATTTTGAAGAATTGAAGAAGCCTGGTGATCTAGAGGCAAGAATTCAAGAATTAAACAACTCACTTACACAGATTAGAAAGCTTGAAAAATAATCGTTAGTCCGAGGAAAGAATGTGGCATACCGCCTGTCCCGCAAAAAAGCGAGCACCTTAAACGAAAACCAACTACAAAGTTTACTAAAGCTATACAAAAATTAGAACAGCACCCTCTTTGATGAGGGTGCTGTTCTTTCATGTTCGCTTTAAAATTATATAAAAGTCGGTTTGTTTAAAGACTGATAAAGCTCTACAGAAGCAAGATCAGAGTTTGAAGGATGATTGTATGTTTCTTTATACTTTTCAGGTCCTTTACCCGTAATGATCACTACTGAGTTTGCTGGAGCTTCTTTGAGAGCAAAGAATATAGCATCGGTTCGATCTCCTATGATCACAGGTCTGTGAGAAGATGTAGGAATCGCTTTCTCTGTTTCTTCCAGAAGTTGATCACGATCTATTCCGTTTAAATCATCTACCGTTAAGACGGTCTTCGTACTGTATTCTAAAGAGATGCTAATCATGTCAGTGCGTTTTGTTAGATCTCTGTTTCCTCTAAATCCAAATACATGATAAAGGGGTCTGTTTCCCGCTTTTTTGCTCGCTGCTTCAAGCACCTGAGAAACTCCATCTGGGGTATGCGCATAATCCACGATTACTTCTGTCCCATTATGAAGGGTGATCTCTTCAAAGCGACCAGGAATTCCTTCGAAACTTTTTAGATATTCAACGGAGTTCTTGATAGGTATCCCATAATCTAAGGCTGCAGCGATCGCAGCAGTCGTGTTTAAGGCGTTGTATTCTCCTGGTAGTGGTAATGAAACGGTCACTTGAAGCGTTTCATGAACAAGGTTAAAAGAATCTATTCCTACGTCTTCTATATAGAAGTCATCTGACTTTCGTTTACCATAAGTCCAAATCTGTAAGTCATCTTTTGATCGCAGTTCATCTCTTAGCCGTTTACCATACTCACCTTCACTGCAGATTATGGCTGTTCCTTTACTTTTTAAGTATGAAAACAATTTAGATTTGCAGAGGTAGTAAGACTCCATCGTACCATGATAATCAAGATGATCATGAGTTAAATTTAGAAAGAGCGCTTGATCATACGTAATCCCATCGATTCTATTCTGTTCGATCCCATGCGAGCTAACTTCCATTACTACAACATCATCGTTGCTTTTTTGCAGCATCTTCTGCAATGTAACAGGATCTGGGGTAGTATGTGAACTTTTCACAATTTCGGAATTGATATAGTGATATACCGTACCGAACAGAGCAGAAGTCATATCATGAACATTGAGGATATGCTGTAATAAAAAGGATGTGGTTGTTTTGCCGTTCGTTCCCGTAATGCCGGTCATCTTGTGTTTTTTATATGGCTCTTCATAAAAGTAGGAAGCGGCCAAACTTAATAAACGTTTTGTATCACGAGCATATAGATAAACACCAGGGCCAATGTTTTCTTCATATTCCCCGATTACAGCTGCTGCACCATTTTCAAATGCTTCTTGTATGTACTGATGGCCATCAGCTTGAACACCAGAAATAGCAAAAAACAAGTATCCTGGTTTTACTTTTTTAGAGTGAGATGTGATCCCTGTGATCTCAGGATCATCCTCAATGGTTGTAGATATAGACAAGTGGCTTAATAAAGCTTTTAACTTCACAAAAACGCATCCTTTGAATAAATTAATTTTAGTTTTTTTCTAATTTAAGTTCTTATTCAGAAACATTAAATTAACCGTAATATGTTTATGTTAACTTATTCGAAAAAACTGCCCATTTTGAGGGCAGTTTAAGTAAGGGAATTTATAAAGTTTTCGATACCATCCATACCTTTTTTTAACTGTTCCATTGAGGCGGCATAGGAGATGCGAATGTATCCTTCTCCAATAACTGTAAAAGCATCACCTGGTACGACGGCAACTTCTTGTTCTTGTAAAAGCTTTAAAGCAAATTGATAAGAAGAGAGACCGTATCTTTTTATGGAAACAAAGATATAAAACGCTCCGTTTGGTTTTACGAACCTGAACCCCATATCGTGAAGGCGATTGTAACAATAATCTAACCGTTCTTTATAGGCGTTTCGCATTTCATATGCATCATCTTTACCGTTTGTTAATGCCTCGATAGCAGCTCTTTGAGAGATGGTTGAGGCACAAGTAACGTTGTACTGGTGAACCTTTAAGACATGCTGCATAAGATTACTTGGTCCGAAAAGCAACCCGATTCTCCAACCTGTCATGCTATGTGATTTTGAAAGCCCATTGATAACAAATGTTTTTTCTCGCATTCCTTCATAGTTCGCAATCGATCGATGTTCACCATCGTATTTTAGCTCGCTATAGATTTCATCGGATAGTACAAAGATATCTTTGTTAGAAAAGTAATGAGCAAGAGCCTTGATTTCATGTTCCTCCAGAACGGCACCTGTCGGATTAGAAGGAGTTGGGATAATAATCGCTTTTGTCTTTTCTGTTATATGTTTTTCGATTAGTTCAGGTGTTACCTTAAACCCTGTATGTGTTGTATCTATATAGATAGTGTTCGCACCGCATAGAGTAATTACGGGTTCATAACCAGGATAAATGGGAGCAGGAAGGAGCACATCATCACCTTCACTTAAGATGGTTCGTAATGTAATATCGATCGCTTCACTCGCTCCTGTCGTTACGATTATTTCTGACGATGGATCATAATGTAGAGCATATTTTTCTTGTAAGAAAGAAGAGGCAGCTTCTCTTAGTTCCATATAACCTGCGTTATGAGAATAAACGGTTTGATTATTATGTATCGCTCTGATTGCAGCTTCTTTAACATGCATAGGTGTTGGAAAGTCAGGTTGTCCTAATGTTAATGAGATTGCATTTGGAAACTGAGTAACTTCATTAAAGAATTTGCGAATGCCTGAGATTTGTATGTCTTTTGCTCTGTTGTTTAATAAATGTTCCACAAAAATAACTTCCTTTCATGATTTCGCACCAATTGACAAATGAAACGTTGCCATTAGTGTAGCTTTATTTGCTTTCTTGAGTCAATGGGTGGATTTTCTTGTATGGTTTTATGACTTTTTACAATACTAAAGATGTAATAGTACGGTTTTGGAGGAAATTATGGAAGCAAAGAAAAAGTGGGACTTACTTGCACTCGCATCCATTCCCCTTGTGATGACATTGGGGAATTCTATGCTGATACCCGTTTTGCCTGAGATCGGGAAAGAACTTAACATCAGTTCTTTTCAGGTTTCTTTAATCATTACGGTGTATTCGATCGTTGCTATCTTGTTGATTCCGATCGCTGGATATCTGTCAGACCGTTTTGGCCGTAAAAAAGTAATCATCCCTAGTCTTTTTATTGCCGGAATCGGAGGTTTGATCTGTGGTTGGGCCGCATGGCAATCCGATCATGCCTTTACTTTTATACTTATCGGAAGGTTTTTTCAAGGTGTTGGCTCTTCAGGTGCAGCACCGGTTGTTCTACCTTTAGTAGGAGACATGTTCAAAGAAGAAGAGGAAGTGAGTTCCGGCTTAGGATTAATCGAAACATCCAATACAGTCGGAAAAGTATTAAGTCCTATCCTAGGAGCATTTCTTGCAACAATCGTTTGGTTTTTACCGTTCTGGCTTATCCCTGTATTTTGTGTTGTTTCAATTTTGTTAGTATTATTCTTAGTTAAAGTTCCAAAAAAGGATCAAGAACAACAACCTTTTAAAGAATATCTAAAAAACGTGAAGCAAATTTTTCATAACGAAGGAAGATGGCTGACAGCCATTTTTTTAATCGGTGGCATTATCATGTTCGTACTGTTTGGTATCTTGTTCTATCTATCGACCATATTAGAAGAGAAATATGGTGTGAAGGGTGTCATGAAAGGATTAGTAATCGCTGTACCTTTATTAGCACTTTCCATAGCCTCCTTTATTGCAGGAAAGAAGATCAAACAAAATAAGATCATCATGAAGTGGTGTACGTTTATCTCGATGGCTCTGTTAGGTGGTTCCGTCTTTTTAATCACATTTACAGAGAACGTCTATTTTCTTTTAGGGGCTCTTTTTGTGGCAGGTATAGGAATTGGTGCTGCGCTACCAAGTTTAGATGCCCTCATTACAGAAGGAATTGAAAAAGAGGCAAGAGGAACGATAACTTCGATCTATAGTTCGATGAGGTTTGTGGGTGTGGCGCTCGGGCCTCCTATCTACGCTATCTTGATGAAACAGTCACATGAGATCGTCTTTTATACTTCTGCAGGTGTGAGTATTATTGGAGCCATTGCTGCATTCTTTGCTATCAAACCTGAGAAGAAAAAGGGTGGGGGAGACGAAGAGAAGAAAGATCCTAAGCCAACGTCAAAATTAAAACCTGCTTTAGAATAAAAGTCAGTGAACAAAAAACAAGGGCATTGCATTTAAAATCTATGCAAGCCCTTGTTTTTATTATTGTTTGATGAGTACGATTCTTGCAGGTGATGCATCAAGCCCTCTTATTTTAAGCGGAGCAGCCACCATCAAATATTCGCCTTCAGGAACTTCTTTTAATTGAAGTCCTTCGATAATAATGATGTTGTTTTGAAAAAGCTGTTTGTGAGTAGGATGATTTTCTTGTGCTCTCTCTACCCCTAATGCGTCGATTCCAACACCTACTATACCGATTTCAGCCAATACTTTGGCGGCATCACTGTTTACGTAAATAAATTCAAAGTTGAATTCTGTGTCCCAGGAATTTTTTGTTTTAAAAAGGACGAAATCATCTTTTTGAATATCTTTATCAGCCAAATCTTCAGCTGAAATGTAACCAGTAGAACTTGTAAGATCGATGACTTTCGCTTTTCGAACCAATTTTTCGATCGGAAGGGTTTCAATCGTATCACCGCCAGGAACCATATGTAGAGGAGCGTCAACATGTGTTCCTGTGTGAACATCCATTGAGATACGCGTTTCTGTAACATGACCATTTTGTGCTGTGTTGAACTGTGGTTGTTTCTCAGGTTTGTTTTTATAGACCGGCATTCCCTCGAAAATCGGTAATGAGACATCATATATTTTCATGAACTAACATTCCTCTCTAACTTTTGTAGGTTCCCACCAAGAATGTCCGTCAGCTTTCAAGAGTTCGTCCGCTTCCACAGGTCCCATGCTTCCTGACGGATAGTGAGTGAGTGGAGCTCCCGTTCCGTCTTGCCATGATTTCGTAATTCGGTCAATAAAGTCCCAGCTCAGTGCCACTTCATCCCAGCGTGTGAAATAAGTAGAATTACCAAGAAGGCAATCGTGCAGAAGCTTCTCATATGCTTCTGGTGAGTTCATTTCGGCTGTATTCTTATTGTTGTATGTCATATCGATCGGCAAGAGGTCAGGCGTGTCACCTTTTGGTTTAGCATTTAGAGTTAGACTAACACCTTCATCTGGTTGAACATGAATTCTTAATAAATTTGGTAGATAGTTTTCTGTGTTCGCATGATAGAGTGCCATCGGACCTTGTTTAAATTGAATGACGATCTCTGTAGATTTTACAGCCATTCGTTTACCTGTTCGAATATAAAACGGAACGCCTGTCCAACGGAAATTGTCAATAAACAACTTAGCTGCTACAAATGTTTCTGTTTGAGACTTCGGATCAACATTCTCTTCATTTAAATAACCAGGAACTTGTTCTCCGTTCATTGATCCTTCTGAATATTGTCCACGGATTACATTCTTCTTCACTTCTTCTTCTGAAAAGAAGCGTAGGGAACGTAGGACCTTCACTTTTTCGTCACGGATGTGTTCAGGCTTTAATTCACCCGGCGGTTCCATGGCCACCATCATGACCATTTGAAGCATATGGTTTTGTACCATATCAAGTAGGGCACCTGATTTTTCATAATAACCTGCACGGTCTTCAACACCTAATGTTTCACTTGATGTGATCTGAACCGAGTCAATATATTTATTGTTCCAGATGGATTCAAAAATGGCATTTCCGAAACGGATCACTTGGATGTTCTGAACCATCTCTTTTCCAAGATAGTGATCGATGCGGTAAATATCATTTTCATTGAAACTTTGCTGAATCTCTTCATTTAATTTTGTTGCAGAAGGCAAGTCATTACCGAATGGTTTTTCAATTACAATCCGTTGCCAACCTTCCGTATTCGTGATTCCTTCTGATTTTAAGAAGGTAGGAATCGTTCCGAAGAACTTAGGAGCCATCGCCAGATAATACAGGCGATTTCCGTTTGTCTGATAATCTCTGTCGAGTACGTTCAAAAGCTCTTCTAGCTCATGATAGCTTGCTTCACTCGTTACATCCATCTTTAGATAATAAAAATGAGAAGCAAACTTTTCTACGATTTGGCGATCTGCACCTTGTGCATGTTCATGTATAGCAGACATAACCTCAGCTTGAAACTCTTCATGAGAGAATTCTTTTCTTGAAACACCTACAACAGAAAAGTTCTCTTTCATATGTCCCTTTTGATACAATTGATAAAGAGCGGGGAAAAGTTTTCTGTGAGCAAGGTCACCAGTCGCTCCGAACAATACGATGGATGCGTTAGGAATACTATGTATCATCTGTACGTCACTTCTTTCTATCTTTTCTAATAGTTACAGCTTTCCCTAGATGTAGTTAAAATAACGAACTACTTCATAAAACAGGAGGTCAAATATGTCGAATTTCGTAAGTCCTGAATGGGTGAACCAAAAAGTGAACAGTGCTGATGTCGTGATCTTTGATTGCAGGTTCTCATTAGCTGAACCTTCAAAGGGATATGAACTGTATAAGAACGATCACATCGAAGGTGCCATTTATGCTGATCTTGATCAACATCTCTCAAGCACAGTATCTACCCATGGTGGTCGTCATCCATTACCTTCCGTAAACATACTATCACAATTTTTTAGCCGTTGTGGTGTTGACCAAGAAAAAATTGTAGTCGCCTATGATGATCAATCAGGCAGCATGGCTGCAAGACTTTGGTGGATCTTGAAATACTTAGGACATGATAACGTTTATGTCATGCAAGGCGGCTATACACACTATAAAGAAAAAGGATATGTCATCTCAAGTAAAATGCCTGTCGAAAAACCTGTATATTTTACTCCAAAAGTAAGGAAAGAAATGTTAATGAACAAAGATGACGTGTTACGAGAAATGAACAATAAGGATACTCTTATCATAGATGCACGAGAACCCAAACGATATAAAGGAGAGATCGAGCCTATCGATCATAAGGCGGGTCATATACCAGGTGCCAAAAACATACCTTGGGAAAGTCATATGCTAAAACCCGGCTGGTGGAAAAGCCGAGAAGAACTTGAAACGAAGTATAGTGGAATGAATGAAAGCAATCCTGTGGTAGTATATTGTGGCTCAGGTGTTACAGCATGCGTCAACATACTTGCAATGGATGAAGCGGGAATCACGAACAAAGCTCTTTATGCTGGCAGCTGGAGTGATTGGATCAGTTATGATGAAAATCCAATACTAAAAGAAGCTACCAAATAAAATTTCATGTACCGTAAATAAAAATGTTTTAGGAGATAAAAATGAAACAAAGCGATTTACATACCCATACCACAGCATCTGATGGGACCTTTACTCCTGCAGAAAATGTTAGGAGAGCTTTTGAAAAAGGTCTCGGCGCTATAGCGATCACCGATCATGATACAGTTAATGGAATTCGGGAAGCGATGATAGAAGCCAAAAAGCATGAAGACTTTACGGTAATCCCAGGTATTGAGATAAGTACCCTATACGAAGGTCAAGATATCCATGTATTAGGTTATTTTATAGACTATGAAGATGAAAACTTTTTAAAAGCACTAAGCTCCCTTACTTCTGTTAGAGATAAAAGAAATAAGATGATTCTTGAAAATTTGAACAACCTTGGCATCCCTGTAAAGGAATCTGAGTTAGAAGCAAAAAGACATGGCAATGGAAATGTTGGAAGAGGGCACATTGCAGAGATTTTGATGGAAAAAGGAATCGTGAAGTCACTTCCTGAAGCTTTTGAAAAGTTTTTAGGAAAAGGGAAAGCTGCTTATGCTTCCACAGACCGCATCTCTCCAATCGAAGCGATTCAATTGATCAAAAAAGCAAAAGGAGTACCTGTACTAGCTCATCCAGGTATATATGGAGCAGATGAACTCATTCCGATTCTAAGTGAGAATGGACTAGTCGGACTAGAATTTTACCATCCAGATCATACGGAGAAACAGGTTGCTTATTATGAGAAATTAGCAGATAAACACTCCTTAATAAAAACAGCAGGTAGTGATTTTCACGGTTTTCGTAACGGGGAAGTTTTCCATGGTGACATTGGAAGCTGTTCAGTCCCGATCAGCACCATAGATGTTTTAAAACGTTTTCGTAAATAATGCTTGCTAGTCGGCCTAGAACCTTATAAGATTCAATACGGAACATATTGATTGTGAGAGGAAGAATGGGTTTGACTTGGGATCTATTGAACATCATTGGAACGATCGCATTTGCTATTTCAGGTGCTTTAGTTGCAATGGAAGAAGATTATGATATTTTAGGCGTCTTTATATTAGGACTGGTCACAGCATTTGGCGGAGGAATATTAAGAAATGTGTTGATCGGTCTCCCCGTAGACACGATTTGGGAGCAGGGACTTCTATTAAAATCAGCATTAGCATCTATGGGAATCGTATTCTTTATGCCAGAGAGCATGATTCAATTTTCAAAGAGAAGCCTTCACTTTTTTGATGCCATCGGCCTTTCAGCGTTCGCGATTCAAGGTGCGATCGCTGCAACAAGTATGAATCATCCTATTAGTGCAGTGATCGTTGCTGCAATCTTAACAGGTATCGGCGGTGGAATGATTCGTGACGTATTAGCTGGTCGAAAGCCGGTCGTATTGCGCGAAGAGATTTATGCAGTTTGGGCTTTATTAGGTGGTTTAGTAGTTGGCCTTAATATCGTGAATAGTACAGTGGAGTATATGATTCTTTTTGTTTCTTTAGTTGTGTTTAGAATGTTGTCTCTGAAACTTAATTGGAAACTTCCACATAGAGCTTTGTGATTTAATTTACGGTTTTTTCAAAAAGATTGTTACTTTTAAATCATTGTCTCCATAGACAGGTGATTGGAGCGCATGGGGGCAAGATTCCTAAAGGCATAAAAGAAGCAGGAGCTCTCCCGATCGCCCATGGAAAGCGAGTATATGTGAACGGAAATCAACGACTTTCAAAAGCAAGAAAACTTACGGAAACAACCTTAATTTAATAGCCTATCATTGTAACCACCCTAAAGCGAGGGTGGTTTTTTGTGCAGGAGTTTAAGCATATATTATGGAAATTATGAAAAGAGGAAGTTAATAGGAGGCGAAACAATGAAGACCACATATTACGAGAACAAAGAAATCAATAAGACTCATTTTATCGCGGATACATGTTTTGATTATTATAGCGAACGCATAAGAGCAGACGATTATCGTGGAAACATAAACTTTTTTTCAGAATGGCTTGAAGAAGAAGCGAAGAACAACGGATTTCATAAGATCATTGTTAAATCTAAAAGAGATGATATCGCTTCCTGGCAGGAGATCGGCTATATAAATGAAGGAGAGTTTAAAGGATATTTTAATGGTGCGTCAGCATACGCGATGTGTAAATACCTTACAAATGAAAGAAGAAACAGCGAATATTGGGTAGATGAGGATCGCATTTTAAGAGATGTCTTAAAGCTAGAAACAGGAACAAAAAATCAGCCTCTCCAGAACAACTATTTTTTAAGAATGGCTGATGTTCAGGATGCAGAGTCACTTGCAGGGCTTTATGGAGATGTGTTTCAAGTGTATCCGACGCCTATGAACGATGCTGAGTATGTAAGGAAGATGATTAAATCAGGCACTCTATTTTGTGTCATAGAGCATGAAGGAAAAATCATTAGTGCTGCTTCTGCTGACGTTAATGAAACTTATAATAATGCTGAAATCACAGACTGTGCGACGATTCCAGAGCACCGAAAATTTGGTCTTATGAAGCATCTGATCGATCAGCTTGAAAAAGAGTTATTTCAAAGAAATATCTATTGTTCTTATTCGATTGCGAGAGGGCTCTCTTTTGGCATGAATGCTGTTTTCCATCAAAAAGGCTACGTATATAAGGGAAGACTGGCGAACAACTGTAAAATTTTTGACAAATACGAAGATATGAACATTTGGGTAAAGGATTTATCGAGATGAGTGCCGAATTTTAGGCATAAGGTGACAAAAATTAAGCACTCTTGGTGGTGATCTTTTTGATTTCTAAATCATTAGAAACGGCAGAAACCTTAAATGCAATTTTAAAGACGATTGATGAAGGAATCCATGTCGTTGATGCAGATGGAATTACAATCTTTTATAATTCAGTAGCAGCATCATTAGATGGATTAACATCAGATGAGGTTCATCATCATCATGTGCTTGATGCATTTCCTTCCTTAACAAAGGAAACGAGCACGTTACTCAAGGTGATCGAAACAGGCAAACCCATCTTTAACG
The DNA here is from genome assembly GCF_016401385.1 of Fictibacillus halophilus. Classification (NCBI taxonomy): domain Bacteria; kingdom Bacillati; phylum Bacillota; class Bacilli; order Caryophanales; family Fictibacillaceae; genus Fictibacillus; species Fictibacillus halophilus. The sequence continues at coordinate 1,243,780 of NZ_JAEACF010000001.1, forward strand.
AACATCAATCCTATACGAATCGTAAAGGTAAGCAGATCGACACAGTAAATTCTACACTGCCACTTTGGTTGAATGGAGAACTGATCGGTGCTGTAGAAGTAGCGAAAGATCTTTCAAAAATTAGAGTTCTTTCTGAGCAACTGATTGATCTGCAAAAGAAGATGAAAGTTAAGAAAAAAACAAATAAAGATCAACCGTTTGCAGCTTACCATTTCTCTGATATCATCACGGACGATCCCGAACTAAACGAGATAAAATTACAATGTAACCAAGCTTCTCAGACCAATTCGCCAATCATGTTATATGGAGAAACAGGCACAGGGAAAGAGATGTTCGTTCAAGCGATACACAATTCTTCTAAACGTGCTTTCAATCCGTTTGTTGTTCAAAATTGCGCCGCGATTCCGGGACCTTTGCTTGAAGGGATTTTATTTGGCACGACAAAAGGCAGTTTTACAGGTGCCATCGATCGGCCAGGAGTGTTTGAGTTAGCAGATGGAGGCACTTTATTCTTAGATGAACTCAATTCGATGCCTGTTGAATTGCAAGCAAAGCTATTGAGGGTCGTACAAGAAGGTGTGGTAGAGCGAATAGGCAGTCATGTTTCTCGAAGTGTGGATGTTAGGATTATTTCTGCGTTAAACGAACAACCAGATGTTTGTATGGAACAAGGAAAGCTGCGAAGAGATCTTTATTATCGATTAAATGTGGTTTATTTTGAACTGCCACCTTTGAGAGAAAGAAAAGGGGATATTTCTTACTTAGTGAATCATTTTATTAACCACTTTAATCGTACTTTTGGAAAAAAGGTAAAAGGATTCACTTCTGAAGCTGTAAAGGTCATACAACGTTATTCCTGGCCCGGAAATGTACGAGAACTGAAACATGCGATCGAACACTGTATGAATTTTGCTGAAGATGAATCGCTGATAGAAGCTTCCTTACTTCCGAGACATGTAACGATTAATGATGTACCTGCTCGCGTAGTAAGAAAAGAATTAACAACCATCCCTTCATTAAGACAGGCATTAGGAGATTATGAGAAACACATCATTGAGATGGCACTAGATCATACTGCTGGCAATATTCTTCAAGCTGCAAAGATTTTAGGAATACCAAGACAAACCCTGCAATATAAAATAAAACAAAGATGAACTGCCGAATTTCCGGCAGTTCATCTTTGTTTTATTCGTTTTCATTAGGCCCACATTTTGAAGATCATGCATAAACTATAGGATAAATCATATATTCAGAACTTTCTGTAACTTGGCACGCTTCTTGCATGAATAATGAGTGTAGAAATAAAGGAGGTCATTAGAATGCCTGTAGTGAATGGATTATTCAAACCAAAGAAACACTGGAGTGAATTTGAATTATGGAAAGATGTCACAGAAGAGCAATGGAATGATTGGCTTTGGCAGCTGACTAACACGATCAGAAATTTGAAAGATCTTAAAAGTATCATTAACTTGACGCCCGAAGAAGAAGAAGGCGTTAAAATTTCCACGATGACGATTCCATTAAACATTACACCTTATTATGCATGGCTCATGGATCAAGATGATCCACGATGTCCGATTCGTATGCAGTCCGTTCCGATCGGTAAGGAGATCTTAAAGACGAAATACGATTTGGAAGACCCTTTGCATGAAGACGAAGATTCCCCTGTTCCAGGGCTTACGCACCGCTATCCTGATCGTGTTCTTTTTCTTGTAACCAATCAGTGTTCGATGTATTGCCGTTATTGTACGAGAAGACGTTTTTCTGGGCAGATTGGTATGGGTGTACCCAAGAAACAATTGGATGCAGCCATCAACTATATTCGAAACAATCCTCAAGTTAGGGATTGTTTAATCTCAGGCGGCGACGGGTTATTAATTAATGACAACATCTTAGAATATATATTAAAGAACTTAAGGGAGATTCCTCATCTAGAGATCATTAGGATCGGAACTCGAGCTCCAGTCGTTTTCCCACAAAGAATTACAGAAAACTTATGCAACATCTTAAAGAAGTATCACCCGGTTTGGTTAAATACACATTTCAATACTTCAATTGAAATTACAGAAGAATCAAAAAGAGCGTGTGAGATGCTCGCGAATGCTGGAGTCCCTGTAGGCAATCAATCTGTTATTCTTGCAGGAATCAACGATAGTGTTCCTATCATGAAAAAGCTGATGCATGATCTTGTGAAGATCAGAGTCAGACCATACTATATCTATCAATGTGATCTGTCTGAAGGCATCGGACATTTCCGTGCACCTGTTTCTAAAGGTTTGGAGATTATTGAAGGTTTGCGTGGTCATACATCTGGTTATGCAGTTCCAACGTTTGTAGTAGATGCTCCTGGAGGCGGAGGGAAGATTGCTGTTCAGCCAAACTATCTTATATCTCAATCGCCAGAAAAGGTAGTGCTTCGTAACTTCGAAGGAGTGATCACTTCTTACCCTGAACCTCAAAACTATCAAGCTGGAAGGGCAGATGCTTATTTTAATGAAGTGATGGGAACGAATCACATCAAGCCAGCGATCGGTGTTTCAGCTCTTATGAGTGATGAAGCGTTCAACCTCGTTCCCAAAGGATTAAAGCGCCTTGAACGAAGAGAAGACTATGATACGAATCCGGAGCATAGTTCATTAAAAGATAAACGTGATAAACGCGATGAATTGAAAGAGAAAAAATATAAGTTTGAGCAGACAAAAGACGAAGGAATTGCAGCGACTCCTGAAGAACAAAGAAATGCATAGAGAGGAGGATAACATGAAGTGCTTATGGTGTGAGAGTGAAGAAGCAGAGCAGGCAGGATTGACAGGGTATTGGGAACTGCCGGATGGTTCAAGAGCCGTTCAAATAACTGTGATCCCTTCTGTATCCTGTTCATCTTGTGGTATGGAATATCAAGAAGATCATATTGTAGATGAGATTGAAGATCAACTCATGTTAATAGATACAAAGAAGATAGATTCAAAGATTTCTTATGCAGAATTAATGAGCATACCGAGGTTTTTGAAGAAGAATTATTTTAAGTTGTAACATCAGTAGAGTAAGGGAGTATCTTTTTTAAATTATTATTTTCGCAATCTTTGTTGCGTATGGAAGTGTTGATTTCCATTACAGTCTGCTCGCTTTCCACGGGGCAGGCAGTGAGCCACATTCGTACGTTTTACGTATAAGTGTCTCACCTGTCTAGTTGCAGAGGCTAGCCCCTCTAGGTCAAAAGTTAAATGGCCCACAAGGCAAAGTGCGCCTTGATAGCCTTTCACCTTTTACTGGTCGGGGCTGAACGAGCCTCTTCCACTTTTAGGACTGCCCGCTTGTCCCGTAGGAGTCTCGCAACTTACACTCCAATCAACTGTCAAAGTTGGCAAGGATTTAAAGCAACAAACTTTTAGAAAAGAGCGTTTCAATCAAATGATTATCTAAAAGCTAGTCGCTAAATATCTTAGCTACTTCTTGAGAGAGACAGTGAAAATAGTTTTAAATAAAGATATTTCCTTTTTAACCCTCATGAGGAAGGAGCCTTTTTTATGAGAAAATCACATCTCATCAAACCGGTTCTAGGAAGCGAATATCCTGTTATCAGTCATGGTAAAGGAATCTATTTATACGATAAAGAAGGAAAGCAATATATTGATGGCTCGTCAGGTGCGATCACATGTAATATCGGTCACGGTGTTCATGAAGTTGCTGAAGCGATGTGGAATCAAGCAAACCATGTATCATTCGTATACCGTTCGCAGTTTACAAGTGAAGCTGCAGAACAACTAGCGGAAAAAATAGCTCATTATGCGCCAGGAGATTTAAATTCCGTATTCTTTGTAAATAGTGGATCAGAAGCAACCGAGACGGCACTTAAGGTTGCTATTCAGTATTTCCAAGAACAAGGAGACATGACGAAAACAAAAGTCATATCACGATGGACCAGTTATCACGGAATTACATTAGGGGCACTATCGATGTCCGGTCATAAATTAAGGCGTCAACGTTTCGCGGCATTGCTTGAAGACTTTCCTGCAGCACACCCCCCATATTGTTATCAGTGTCCATTAAAAGAGACGTATCCTGGTTGTGGTGTAAAATGTGCAGACGACTTAGAATCTTCTATTCAAGCGATAGGACCAGATCAAATCGCTGCATTTATTGCAGAACCAATCATCGGTGCATCTGGAGGAGCGATCGTACCACCAGACGAGTACTTTGGGAAAATACGAGAGATCTGTGATAAATATAATATTTTAATGATCGCTGATGAAGTGATGACAGGTATGGGACGTACCGGAAAAATGTTCGCGATGGAACATTGGGATGTAACTCCTGACATTATTGCGATTGGAAAAGGCATGAGTGCGGGCTATACACCGATGGCGGCAACTATCGTATCAGACCGTATTATGAACGTGATCGAAGCCGGAAGTAAAGTGGTTATGAGCGGACACACGTTTAGCGCAAATCCACAATCTGCTGCTGTTTGTCTTGCTGTTATCGATTATATGGAAAGAAATAAACTTCAAGAAAACGCAGAAGTTATGGGCCAATATCTGATGAACCATCTACAGCGTCTTCAGTGGAAGTATCCGCTTATCGGCGATGTAAGAGGAAAGGGTTTATTATGTGGCATTGAATTTGTTAAGAATCCGATCACGCGAGAACCTTTTGAGATCACTACAAAAGTCACAGACCGGCTGTTATCTATCTGTTTAGATAACGGACTGCTCGTTTACCCTGCAGTTGGTGGAGTAACAGGATTTTCAGGAGACTCTATTCTTTTATCTCCACCATTGAACGTTACGAAAGAACAGATAGCAGACATCATAGATATTCTAGATCAATCCATCGGTGAACTGACGACTCAACTCATTACAGAAGGTTTATATATTACAGAAGCGACCAGTTGAAAGAGGTGTTGTGAATGACCAAAGGTGTTGATAAACAAATCACACTTGAAAGTGCTTCTGCCTATTTTCATAATGGCATGTCACTAATGGTCGGGGGGTTTGGAGGAGTAGGTGCTCCTCCAACGCTTGTTAATCTGATTTTAGAAAAGAATATTAACGATATATTTCTTATTAGTAACGATACAGGTTTTCCTTGGATCGGACCCGGAAAGCTGATCACGGAAAAAAGGGTGAAGAAATTAATCGCCTCTCATATTGGCTCAAATCCTGAAGCAGGTAAACAGATGCAAGAAGGTACGTTAGAAGTGGAATTTGTTCCACAGGGCACTCTTGCAGAAAAAATACGAGCTGGTGGTATGGGGCTCGGCGGTATATTAGTTGATGTTGGTCTAGGAACCGTTGTTGAAGCGAACAAAGAAAAAGTCACCGTGGAAAACAAAGAATACATGATTGAACCCGCTTTAACGGCTGATGTGGCGATCGTATATGCCAAAAAAGCCGATCGGTATGGAAATCTTATCTATGATAAAAGCGCTCGAAATACGAATCCACTCGTCGCTACTGCGGGACAGATAACGATCGCAGAAGTAGAAGAGATCGTACCGGTAGGCTCCCTTGACCCAGAAGAGATCATCACGCCAGGCGTCTTTATAGACTATATCATTCAGAGTAAAGGAGTGGACTGGAAATGGGTCTGGGAATTGAAACAAGGCACAGGATCGCAAGAAGAGCAGCCCTCGAAATAAGTAATGGAATGATCGTTAATCTTGGCATCGGTATCCCCACTCTTGTTGCAGATTATATTGAAAACGACCTACATATCATGCTGCACACAGAGAACGGTATCTTAGGCATGGGTGGGTCACCAGAAGCTGGCAGCGAGGATGGCAACTTATCCAACGCAGGCGGATATCCCGTTTCCATCCAGCCAGGCGCTTCTTACTTTGACAGCGCTACGGCATTTGGAATCATCAGAAAAGGATTGCTTGATGTAACGATACTAGGAGCACTTGAAGTGAGTGAACGTGGTGACATCGCCAATTGGATCGTACCAGGAAAGCGGGTCCCTGGAATGGGTGGGGCGATCGATCTTGCACAAAAAGCAAAGAAAGTCATCATTTTAATGAACCACACTGATAAGTATGGAAACCCTAAAATTGTGAGAAGCTGTTCTCTTCCACTTACTGTTAAGGAAGGTGCAGACATGATTATTACAGAGAAAGCCGTTTTTCATTGTGAAGATGGCAAACTAGTTCTTCGTGAGATCATGAGCCCTTATACGGTAGAGGATGTTATCGAGACAACAGGTGCTCCTATCGTTGTAGATGAACACATATCTGTTTTCCAATGAGAAGTTAGGGAGGTAAATCATGTTAGTGAAAGAAAAACTCTCAAACTGGTTGATGAACGAACAAGAAAACGCTATACATTTTTTACAAAAAACGGTTCAAGAAGCGAGTACGACTGGAAATGAAACGGGTGTACAAAAATTAATCGCCACAAAACTTGAGGAAATGGGACTTGAGGTTGATATGTGGTATCCGGATGGTGAAGAGTTAGCGAAACATCCCAATTTTTGTGCGAGCCGGACAGATTTCAGTACAAGTCCTAATGTTGTTGGAATCTGGCGAGGAAAAGGAAAGGGGCGTTCCCTTGTTCTTAACGGTCATGTGGATGTCGTCCCAGAAGGTGATCTAAACCAATGGAACGATCATCCTTACAGTGGAAAAATAATGAATGGGAAACTTTACGGCAGAGGATCAACAGATATGAAGGGTGGAAACCTCTCCCTTTTGCTCGCCATTCAAGCCCTTAAAGAAACAGGGGTCCAATTACAAGGCGATTTATTTTTTCATAGTGTAATAGAAGAAGAGAGTGGCGGAGCAGGAACGCTCGCTGCGGTTCTACGTGGGTACAAAGCAGACGCAGCTATAATTCCTGAACCGACAAATATGAAGATCTTTCCTGCACAGCAAGGTTCTATGTGGTTTCGTCTAACGATAAAAGGAAAAGCGGCACATGGTGGAACTCGCTATGAAGGAGTTAGTGCCATTGAAAAAGCGGTAGTCGTACTAGATGCTATTAAACAATTGGAAACGATCCGAAATGATAGAGTGACAGATCCTCTATACAAGGATATTCCGATCCCGGTTCCGATCAATGTAGGGAAGATTTCAGGAGGAAACTGGCCATCTTCCGTACCAGATACGGTTGAAATTGAAGGAAGGATAGGCGTTGCTCCTAACGAAACATTGGAAGAAGTAAAAAAGGAACTTCAGAGCTATCTATCAAAAATATCAGATCCATGGCTAGAAGAGCATAAGATTTCCGTAGAATGGTTCGGTGCTCAGTGGCTGCCAGGTTTGATTGAAACGCAACATCCACTGATGAACAAGCTCTCTAAGAATTTTAAAGATGTAGTTGGAGAGCAACCTATAATCGAAGCGTCACCATGGGGAACAGATGGAGGCTTATTATCTCATGTCGGAGACACTCCGGCGATCGTGTTCGGACCAGGGGTTACTTCGGTCGCTCATTATCCGAACGAATATATTGAGATTTCAAAGATCATGGAAGCTGCTGAAATCATAGCTTTAACGATCTATGACTGGTGTGGAGGCGAGAATGGATGAAGAAATCAGAAGAGCTATTAAAACGGAAAGAATTAAACGTCCCAAGAGGTCCTTTTAATACGGTCTTAAATTTTGTGGATCATGCTAGCGGAAGTACGATGGTTGATGTTGATGGAAACGAATATATTGATTTTGCTGGAGCGATCGGAACATTAAACGTTGGTCATTGTCCGCCAAGAGTAGTAGAAGCACTTAAAAACCAAGTTGAAAAATACATTCACCCATGTTTTCACGTGATGATGTATGAACCGTACGTTCAGCTGGCAGAGAAACTGAACGAGATCACACCTGGTGATCATCATAAGAAAACGTTCTTTTTGAACAGTGGCGCAGAAGCTGTAGAAAACGCTGTTAAAATCGCAAGGAAATATACAGGCAGAAAAGCCATCATCTCATTTGAACGTGGATTTCACGGTAGAACGTTGCTCGCCATGAGTTTAACAAGCAAAGTAAAGCCATATAAGTTCGAGTTTGGACCTTTTGCGCCAGAAACATATAAGATGCCCTATCCTTATTATTATCGAGAAGATCGTAATGTTGAGGAAACCGATAGAGCAATATTAAAGAAATTTGAAGACTTCTTCTTAGGAGAAGTTCCACCTGAGGAAATTGCAGCGATCATTTTTGAACCTGTTCAAGGAGAGGGAGGATTCGTTATTCCTTCAAAAACGTTCGTTAGTGGCCTTCGCGAGATTTGTGATAAATACAATATCCTGTTAATCGCCGATGAGATACAGACTGGATTCGGCCGTACAGGAAAGATGTTTGCGATGGAACATTTTGATGTTTTACCAGATCTCATGACGATGTCAAAATCGATAGCTGCTGGACTGCCGATATCAGCAGTAACAGGCAAAGCGGAGATTATGGATGCTCCGGCTCCAGGTGAGATCGGGGGTACCTATGGCGGAAGTCCATTAGGATGTGTTGCCGCATTAGAGGTCATTTCGATGATAGAAGAAGAAGGGTTGTTAACGAGAGCGAATCAGATTGGTAAAATAATTACTCAAACCTTTTCAAAATGGAGAGATCAATACGAATTTATCGGTGATGTCAGAGGTATAGGAGCCATGTGTGCACTTGAGATCGTCAAAGATAAAGTGACGAAAACGCCTGACCCTGACAGAGCGAAGAAAATCATTTCACTTTGTAACCAAAATGGTGTCGCCATTATGGGAGCTGGCCTCTACAGTAACGTGATCCGTATTCTGTCTCCACTCGTAATCTCTGATGAACAGCTTCTTAAAGGTTTGAACGTGATTGAGAAGCAGCTCACGAAGGTAAGTGAAATGGTATCGTCATAAGTATTTATTGTAACCTCGTCTCTTCAGACGAGGTTACTTTATTATATCAAGGATTTTTTCAAATTAATGGAAATAAACGGAATGAAAATTCGGAAAATTATGCTAATATGATGGTAGTGATGTTAAAGGGGCTGTATGACTTGCAAATCATAAAAAAATTGCTGATCGGTTCTGTCTTAATTGGTGGATTTGTTGTTTATACACAGTACGAAAAAAGTGCTGAACCAACTTGGACTGTAAATTCGGAACAATTTTCGGTTGTAAACTCATTAAAAGATGGAATGAAAAGAGAATATATCAAGTTCGATGAATTAGAGCTGATAGATAAATACGGATTTCTTAAAGAAATAAACAAGACAGTGACGCTAAAAGAATCGTATCGAACGTTAAAGATTGAAAAGATTTGGAACATGAATGGCCGCATGTATCTTTTATATAGTGTGGACGTTAAAGAAAGAGATAAAGACGAGTATCATATCCCACGGCTCTCTGTTAAAAACATGCAGTTTCAAACAAAAGAGGGTAAGGAGCTCGTTCTCAAGGCTGGTGAAGAGATGGGTCAACCAGGTACAAGAGACGAAGGGTTCGTTTATAAGCACCGTTTGTACCGTTCCATGATGCTGATGCCCGGTATGTTTGATTCTTCAGAGAACGATTGGTCGATCGTATCAAAAGCTAATATCGTTCGGCTACAGGACCTAACCATTTCTTCTAAGAACCATGGGGTAGATTCGATCGAGGATATAGCGTTAACGGTACCTTCTGAAGATCCTTATACAAAAGTATTGAAAAGTGAACCGATCAATCAAACGTTTACATATGGAGATAACCAAAAAGTTAAGATCAAATCTATTGATGCTTTACTTTACGAACAGAGACTAAGCGTAGAAATCCCAAATGATAAAAGTTTAATCGGATTTGCTAGCAAAGAAAATAAATTACAAGACCAACCTTTGACATATGGGATTCTCGGGACTAATAAAAATGGGTTTTACGTTCCCATCTATGATATGACAGGCGATGTTAACAATAAAAAAGAAAGGTCTGTCACTTTTACTTCTTCTGTACACAAAGATCCTCGTTCTTTCTCATGGAAAATTCCAAAGAACGATATACAAACGTTTCTATCGAATACAGATCAGCCGGTATTAAAGAACCAAGAAATTTTAAAGATAGGGAATACGATTATACGATATGAAGGCATGACCATGTTTGAGGGAAGCCCCAGGATAAAATTGAGCATATTCACTGATTCGAGTCAGCATTTACATCACCTGCGCCTGATTCCTGATCATTATTATAGTGATGCCGAAGTATCTGACGATTACGAACGGGTTTATAAAAACAATATCATCTCAATCTCAGACGAGAATAAAACGAGAATGGATAACTTTGAAGTACATAGTTCAGAAAATGAAAAAAAAGCCACCTACTATATAACGTTCTATAACAAGAAAGAGATGGAAAATGGTGAGATGAAACCTATTATGATTCCTGAGAGTGAATTAACGCTTACTTTATCAAATCTTTCTTATTTAAAGCCTCTTAAAAATCCGGTGGACATTATATATAAGAACATCATGATCATGAACTGATCAAACGATGAAAGTGGTAAAGGAGACAGGTTACTTTGAGCACCAAGCGGAATAAGATCATTATTGGCCTTTTGCTGTTAGTTGGATTTGTATTATACACGCAATACGAAAAAAGCGCTGAGCCAACGTGGCAAGTTAACGATGAAAATTTTGTTGTGATGAAAGACTGGGAAGAATTAATGGATGCGGAGAAATCAAAATTCAGCGATCTTAAGTTTGCTGATCACTTCAAGTTATTAAAAAACAGTCAGATTTCTATACCGTTAGCCGATAATCAACGGAAGTTTCAGGTAGAAAGAACCTATAACTTCGGACAACAGCTGTATATTCTCTACAGTGTAGACTTGTTAGAACGAGATAAAGTAGAGAGTGATATTCCTCGGTTATCGGTCGATCAAGTAGAGATTACGTCTAAAAAGGGGAAAACTTTTACATATCCAATAGGTATGTATGAAGGCGAAGGGGCGATCGGTGGTGTTGTGTACAAACATAAATTGTACCGGTCTATGATGATACATGCGCAATACGATAACATTGAAACGGAAGAAGAATGGAAGGAGGTCTTTAGCAGTGAGACGCTAAAGCTCGTTAACCCAACATTCACTTCGAACAAAGGAAAGACGAAAATCGATAACTTAACTTTTAAAGTCAAGCCTCATAATGTCTTTGAAGTACCGCCTGTTCTGGCTACAGAGACGATTGACAAATCCTTAGAGCTTTTCAATGACAAAAAGATTCATTTAAATGAGTTCGAAGTTTATCAAATGGGATCTAGAATCAAGTTGGATTCAAAGGTTGCTATGGATCTTGTTTCTTTATGGGGGACGATTGAAAATAATAATGATCAGAGTCATTTCACATTAAATACTGATATCTCAGGAAATGAAGAATCAGGCTACTATTTGGAAACATACTCCGCTTTAGATGAACTTCTAAATATGAACGCTTCAGATCATTTGAAATTGTCGTTTTCACACTCCATTCATAGAACGGACAAATCTTATTCGTTTTCAGTATCTAAACAAGATTTAGAGCAATTTGCGAGCAATCCTGAAAAAGATATTAAAAGGAATGAAGTAATCGCTGACGACACTGATTTTAAAGTTATTTACAAAGGGATCGAAAATGATGTTTCAAACGTTGAAAAAGGAATTCGGTTTTCTATTGATAACAAAGTAGAAAATGTAGGACAAGAAGACTATTTTCATTTTCAACCAAACTATAATGAGGATGAGGTTCAACAAGAAGAACGTTTTATGAATAACCTCGTTATGATCAAAAATTCAACAGGAAAAACACTGCAAAATTTCGATGTGATGCAAACATACGACAGTGAACAGTCTGGTTTTTTATTATTCTTTCACGAAGGACTTCCTAACGATGATCTCACCATCACACTATCAAAATTAACAAAAATCTATCCTCTAAAAGAAAAGATAGAAGTTCCTTTGAAACTTCCTACAGCCAAATGATAAATCGTAGAAAAAGACTGCCGAAAATTTTTAGCGGCAGTCTTTTTTTCTATGCTCTAGGATTGCTTTGAGCACGTTTGATATACATCTCTTCTTCTCCAACAATTCCACATGCTCCGCACTGAATCAATCGTTCTGAGCCTTTGTACGGGAGATGGAACATATCTAACTCACCATCTTCATACTGTTGAACAACATCACCAGTTGATGGATCTAGCTTAACAGCTACAGGATTTTGTTCGATCACGTTAAAACGCGTTCTGTTCGTCTTGCAGTTTGGACATAAATAAGGATTTGCCATTTATCGAAACCCTCCTTTTTAGTCTTAAGTTAACCAATCAAGGAAAAATTATGTAAGTTATAATTTTATTTCATTTAGCCATAGTAAGAAAAAGGAGGGATACGATATGGGTAAACAGAAAAAAGCTAATGCTAATGCACAGCGCAATAACAACGTGAAAGAAAATGGTGCAGAAAACCAAACCGAATTTGCGTCTTATGCAGAGATGGAAGTTGAAAAGATGCATCACGGCAAAAAAACAAAATGATTTTACTTCTTAAGTAACTGGTAGTATAATAAAAATCTGCGATGTTCGTGGCTTTTCCATGTCTTTAACCTATGTGCTAATGACGGGAATCCAATATGATCTGTCAGACAGCCAAGCCTTGCATTCGACTTGGAAGGCTGTAACGGCAGCTGCGGATACCCACCTGAGAGATCAGGTTCCAAAGGCATATAAAGTCACGGCAGAGCGGATTTTACTTAAACGACAACAAGCGTATTTTACATCACATGTAAAATGCGCTTTTTTCATAACATATTTCTACCGGGGGATAAAAGAAGATGGAAAAGAAAGAAGTATTACTCTTAATAGATGGATTCAATCTGCTGAGCAGATGTTATTTTGCAACAGCTTATGGAAAAGAAATGCATGATCTGCCTCGAAATTCGAAAGGACAGTTTACGAATGCAATTCGCGTAACCATTCAGAAATTGCTTATGCTCGTACGAGATCATGAGCCTTCTCACATTGTAGTTGCTTGGGATGTTAAACGTGATGAAACACTGAGAAGAGAAAAATTCGCTGAGTATAAGGGTACAAGAAACGAATTACCTGAACCGCTAATTCAGCAGTTCGAGACACTCGTTCAACTATTTGATAACATCGGAATCACGCAGCTTACAATTCCAAGATATGAAGCGGATGATATCATCGGAACACTCGCACATCGCTGGCGAAACGAAAGAGACGGAGAGTGTATCATCTATAGCAACGACCGCGATCTTTTGCAGCTTCTATGCGAAAAAACTTCACAGCTTATTTCAGTAAAAAGAGATGAGTTAAAGTATACGTTGAATCATTTTCAAGAAGAGTACGGAATCACACCTGCTCAGTGGATTGATGTGAAAGCCTTGTTAGGTGATAAGAGTGATAATATTCCTGGGGTAGCAGGAGTTGGCGATAAAGCGGCACTTCCACTCATCCAGCAATACGGTGCAGTAGAATCCATCTATGAAAATTTTGAGAATCTAGATCCTAGATACAAGAGGTACTTGAAAAAACTTGAAGCAGGGCGCGAGATGGCTGTTCTTAGTAAAGATTTATGTACGATTTTTACAGATGTTCCTGATGTAGTCGACAGAGACTTAGAAGAATGCCGATATATTTTAGACAAACAGATGGTTCGAAACGCGTTAGAAGAATTAGAGATTCAAATAAGAGTGGGTTAAGTAAGATCCCACTCTTTTAGTTTGCGTTTTATGAAATTTTTATTGAACTTAATTTCAGACAAAACCATGCCAAGTAATATCAATCCGCAACCTAGTAATGATTTTAAACCTAGTCGTTCATGAAGCAAGATGTAAGCAGTAAGTGCAGCAAAAACAGGTTCCATAGCAAAAATTAATGCAACTCTTGCAGGCGTTGTGAACGATTGAAAATGTGTTTGAGCCAAAAAAGCTAGCGCCGTTGCAAAAAAAGATGTGATCAAGAGTGCACTGATTACTTCTGGTTGCAGAACCATTTTTACTGTGAACATCTGTTGCCAGTCCTCTATTATGAATGCAGTTATGAAACTAAATGAGGCAACGGTCAACAGTTGGATAACAGTTAAACAGATAGCGTTGTAGGACGAAGAAAACTTACCTGTGAACACGATATGAAGAGCAAATGAAATGGCGCATAATAGTACATAACCATCACCGACGTTCAGAGAAAGATTGTTGTGAATCGTTAGTAAGTATAAACCGATTACAGCTAATAAAGAACTAATACCTACTTGCCAATTCAGTTTGTTCTTTAACAATAAATAACTGAACAAAGGCACTAAGACGACACTCAATCCTGTAATGAACCCAGCTTTTGAAGAAGTTGTGTATAATAATCCGACAGTTTGAAATCCATACCCTAAGAATAACCAAAAACCAAGTGTTATACCGCTACTCCAAATTTTTTTGTTTGTAAAATGGCTGAGTGAAGAACGGTTAAACAAAAATATAATTAGCAATAATGTTAAGGCTGCAATAGTAAAACGCACACTGTTGAACGAATAAGGTTCTAAAAAGGCGATTGCTTTTTGGACGATAACGAAAGTCGAACCCCAGATTAAAGCTACAAGGAGTAAATTGAAGTCAGCAAACCAAGGCTTCTTAAACATCAGTAGGTCTCTTGTTTAGTTGAATGGCTTGCCGAGCAAGTTCATCAGCTATCTTATTTTGTTTTGATGGAATCCACTTAATAAAAAATAGATCTAGTTGCTCTGTAAGATGTAAAGCTTCTTCTAGAAGTGTTGTGTAACGTTTATCTTTTGCATATCTTTTATCCACGGCGCTTTCAACCGCTTGAGAATCTGTACGGAACGAAACGATTCTCCAATTGTTTTCAATACATAATTCCAATCCATGAATAAGAGCTCTAAATTCCGCTTCATGGTTACTCATCGTGCCGATCGGAAAGCGATACGAATGTGTAGTGCCGTTTCCAACTTTCACATACACGCCAGCTCCTGAAAGTCCAGGATCACCAGCACTTGCACCATCGATGTATATCTCTATCAATTGCGTCTCTCCTCTATATGAATATATTCGTATTATAAAGGACTTTATAAAAAACAAAAAGGAGATTACTATGAACTTCTCAATAGAGTATATGTACAAACATCCAAAATCACCATTAAAGGTTCGATTTGTATCTGATCCTATGTCGTTAGCAGAGGCACTTTTTACGGCAACTGATATAGAGAAGACTGGAAGAGTATCTGAGATGATCTTTATCGATACGAAAGGTGTGACGTGGACGAAGAAAGAGCTGACTAAATTAACCCAAGTGAAAAAAGAAGAACCAAAAGATATTTCCATTTATTTTGATGGAGGTTTCAAGTCAGAGACGGGAACAAGTGGTCAAGGTATTATTATTCATTTCTCTCAAAACGATATAACCTATCGTATTAAAAAGAACGCGAGTCTAACCAATATTGAATCAAATAATGAATCAGAGTATGCTGCATTGTGGATTGCTGTAAAAGAACTTGAAGAACTTGGAGTCCAATATGAAGAAGTTAGAATTCAAGGAGATTCAAAGGTTGTCATCGAGCAGCTCAAAGGTGAATGGCCTTGTTATGAAAGTAACCTCCAGAACTGGGCAGACAAAATCGAAACACTATTTAAGAAACTTCAGATCGAACCTGTTTATCAATGGGTGGCTAGAAACAAGAACAAAGATGCCGATCATCTCGTAACACAAGCATTAAACGGAAAAATCATAAAGGCGAAGAAAGAAGTCATTGATAATTCCTGAATATAACTGGTACAATTTACTAGAATCTTTTGATTTTGGGGTTGAGGTAGACATGAATGAGAACGTTCTAGACGACTATATATCATTATTAGCTTCAAAAGGCTTCCGTCTTAGTGATGGAGACCTTCACTTTGTGGATTTCGGAAGACATTACACGGACGCAAGTGAACCTCAAGTGAAAATCGCTTTAGAAGTTACATTAATTAAACAATTATCTTTTGATGGAAGTTACTTTATAGCCATATTAGAGTCTTTAGTTAGCGAAAATATCACCTCAAAGAAAAAAGCGTATGAACTACTAGATCGGCTACAAACCAACAACGAAAGAAAACAAACTTGTACAGTGGGGTAAGTATGAAAGAACAAATGATGAAACAGACAGAGAAGTTTGTAAAAGATAAGTTAAGAAATGAGAGCAGTGGTCATGATTGGTATCACATCTATCGTGTTAAAAATCTAGCTCTGAACATTGCAGAAAAAGAAAATGCAGACCATTTTGTTTGTGTGATGGCTGCACTTTTACATGACATAGCTGACGAAAAAATTGCTGGAACGGAAGAAGAAGGTCTAAAAGAAGTGAAACAATGGTTAGAATCCATTTCTGTGGAAAAATCATACATCACGCACATTTTGTCTATCATCTCTACGATGTCATTTAAAGGCGGTAACGGGAAAGAGATGGACTCTATTGAGGGTAAGGTCGTACAGGACGCAGATCGCTTAGACGCGATTGGAGCTATAGGAATCGGAAGAACATTCGCGTATTCCGGAGCGAAGGGGCAATTGATGTATGATCCTGAGATTCCCGTTCGAGAAACGATGACAAAAGAGCAATATCGTAATGAAAGAAGTACAGCTATTAATCACTTTTACGAGAAATTATTAAAATTAAAGCATGGGATGAATACACCTTATGCAAAAAAACTAGCAGATGACCGGCATGCGTTTCTAGAGAACTTCCTAGAGCAATTTTTTGAGGAGTGGGAAGGCAGAAAGTGAGTAAGTAGTATGGACGAGAAGCAGATTCTCTCATGTAATTTCAAGCTGAATAATCCGCATTAAAAAAAGGCCAAAATAATGGCCTTTTTTAGTTAGAATCTAAACTAAAGAATGTTGCTTTTGAATGTTTATTTTTCTCTTCCTATGCAAGTTGATTGAAGCGTAAGATTGCCGACTCCTATTGGACGAGCGGAAGGTCTGAAAAGTGAAAGTGGCACGTTCAGCCCCGACAAGCAAAAGTTGGATGGGCGAGGAAGGCGCACTTTGCCTTCTTGACCGTTAAACTTTTGATCTCAAGGGGCTTGCCACTGCAACTAGACAGGTGGAGACTCCTAATGGTGCAAAGCGGCAGGAGACTCACCGTTCGCCCCATGGAAAGCGAGCTAGTGTGAGCGGAAATCAACTACTTTCATAGAGCATCCATAATATAAGAAAACAGCCTTTAATTTATTTTTAACACTCTTCTGCTGGTCGAGGTCCTGCGTCTAATCCTTCTGATGTTACAGTAAGAACAGGGTTGATCGATGCATCTTTACTCACACAAATCTGGCATGATAATCTTACATTTCCTGATAGACCCTTCGTGGCGATAATATTAGCTTCATTTTCTCCGATCGGTCCTAAGTCTCCTGACAATACTTCCACTCGGCATGTTGTACATTTCGCTTTGCCTCCACAGCGGTGAAGGATATCAATTCCATTGTCTTCAAGTGCATTTACAAGTTTTTTGCCATTCTCAATCTCATATGTACCAAATCCACGCACATCAATTCTTGCCATTTTACCTGCCTCCTTAAGATGAACACTTAGTATTTCTTTCCATTCTTATTATACGATAACCTCTTACCAAGTAAACTACATGATTAAAAGTTGTAATAGAAAAACTAATCGCATCACATACTTGTTTCATATACAATAGAGGGTGGAGTCAATTACATATGATGGAGGGTTAAATCAACATGCTAGAAAAGGTTACGTTCAAGAGTGATATCGAGATTGCCCAATCAGCGAAAATGCTGCGAATCGAAGAAATTGTAGGACAACTAGGAATTGAAGAAGATGATTGGGAGCCTTATGGAAGATACAAAGGAAAGCTATCATTAGATCTGTTTCAAAAGCTTCAGAATGTTGAAGATGGAAAAATAGTCTTAGTAACAGCAATTAGTCCAACACCGGCAGGAGAAGGCAAGTCGACGGTAACCGTGGGACTTGGACAAGCACTCAACCGTGTTGGAAAGAAAACGATTATCGCTTTACGTGAACCATCACTTGGCCCTAGCATGGGTATTAAAGGTGGTGCAGCAGGTGGAGGATACTCTCAAGTGATGCCGATGGAAGATATTAATCTTCACTTTACAGGAGACCTGCATGCCATTACGACTGCTAATAACGCATTAGCAGCATTGATTGATAACCATATACACCAAGGAAATGAATTGAACATAGATCCACGCCGAATCGTTTGGAAGCGTGCATTAGATATGAATGATCGAGCATTAAGAAAGATCGTTATCGGCTTAGGCGGACCCGTTCAAGGTGTTCCCCGAGAGGACGGATTCGATATTACAGTAGCGTCAGAAGTGATGGCGATCTTCTGTTTGGCAAACGATCTAGAAGATTTGAAAATGAGACTTTCAAGGATGGTAGTCGCGTTTAATTACGACAATCAGCCCGTAACAGCAGGACATCTGAATGCTCATGGTGCTCTTACATTACTTTTAAAAGATGCGATTCGACCGAATATCGTACAAACATTGGAAAATACGCCAGCACTTGTTCATGGTGGGCCGTTCGCAAACATTGCTCATGGCTGTAACAGTGTTATCGCGACAAAATTGGCATCTAAACTCGGTGAGATGGTGGTTACAGAAGCTGGATTCGGTGCTGATCTTGGAGCGGAGAAGTTCTTAGATATTAAAGCGAGATATGCTGGTATCAATCCAAGCGCAGTTGTTATTGTTGCTACTGTAAGAGCGCTTAAGATGCATGGCGGTCTTGCAAAAGAATATTTGAAGAACCCTGACTTAGAAGCTCTGCAAAAAGGAATGCCTAACCTTGAGAAGCATTTAGAAACGTTGAAAGAATTTGGGGTTCCTGTTGTTGTAGCTATCAACAAATTTGTGACCGATACAGACGAAGAGGTTGCTTTCATAAAAGATTGGTGCAATAGAAAAGGTGTTGCTGCCGAAGAAGCTGATGTTTGGGCTAAAGGCGGACAAGGTGGAGAAGCATTGGCAAATAGGGTGTTAGAAACCATTGAAACAGAAGAGAATAACTATAAACCTCTTTATGAACTGAACGTTTCACTACAAGAAAAAATAGAGACGATCTGTAAAAAAGTATATGGAGCAGGTGAAGTACAGTTCTCACCAAAAGCTGTAAAACAAATGAAGCAGTACACTGATTTTGGGTGGGATCAATTGCCGGTCTGTATGGCTAAAACTCAATATTCCTTCTCAGATGATCCAAAAAAACTCGGCCGTCCAGAAAATTTTACGATTACGATAAGAGAACTAAAACCTTCGATCGGAGCTGGGTTTATCGTAGCTCTTACAGGTGATGTGATGACAATGCCAGGACTGCCTAAAGTTCCGGCAGCAAACAACATGGATGTATCAGAAGACGGGAAAGCAGTAGGACTATTTTAAGAAATAGTGTAAAGTATCCTTATAAACTGCTATACTTCTGTAGGAGGGATGCATATGAAACCATTACAACTTTCAGCTGATACTGCGGTGAAATTAGCTAAAGCGCTAAACGTGCCACTCGAACAGTTGATGCATATGCCTCAGCATATTTTAGTTAAAAAGCTGATGGAATTGGAAGCATCCAAAGAAAATAAGGATGAATAATTAAGAACAAGAAGGCGAAAACCTACTATGTAGGTTTTTTCTTTTTTATTATCTATCTTTTAAAAAAAGGAATGAAAATATGGAAACAAAAAAACCTGGTTTAGTGTATACACTTAAAGTTGTTAGAGTTTCTGATCTAGGCTATGTACTAGATCTTGAAGATGGCAAAGAAGTGCTTTTACATCGGGCTGAAGCAAAGAGCAAACATGAAGAAGGAAACATGGTAGAAGTCTTTTTATATCAAGATCATGAAGGAAGACTTGCTGCGACGGAAACCATTCCAAAGGTTCGTCTCGATACATTAGCTTGGCTAGAAGTAGCAGGCGTGAATCGGAAATTAGGGGTATTTCTTCATATCGGCATTAAAAAAGATATTCTATTATCAAAAGACGATCTTCCAGAATCATGGGATGAATGGCCGCATCTTGGCGACCGTGTATATTCTGGGATGAAGTTGGATAAAAAAGGCCGCATATTTGCTGACTTAGCTACGGAAGAAGAGATGGTAGAACAAGCACAAGCGGCAACAGAAGAAATGTTTAATCAACAAACGTCAGGATATGTGTATAAGATAAATGAAGCGGGCGTACTCTTGTTTACTGAGTCAGAGCACATCGGATTCATTCATAACGATGAGTTAAAGGTGAAGCCACGTCTTGGGCAGAAGCTTGGAGCGCGTGTAGCATTCGTTCGGGAAGATGGAAGAATGAACTTATCGATGAGAGCAAGAAAGGAGATCGCGTACAATGAGGATTCTGAACGCATCTATCAATATTTAAGAGAAAATAAAGGGCAGATGCCTCTTACAGATAAGTCATCTCCAGAAGAGATCAAAGAGACTTTTCAGATGAGTAAAGCGGCATTCAAACGTGCCCTCGGTAAGCTTATGAAAGAAGAAAAAATCATTCAAGAAGACGGAAAAACATATCTGCAAATCTAAGGAGAGGAACCTGTTATAGGTTCTTTTCTTGTTTTTTGGTTCTTACTTTTCTTAAAGACTTTATAGCCCATTGAACATCAGGATTTGCAATGTCCTTCATTGGGTAAAATAAGCGTAGAGAAAGGTGGAATCACTTTGAAAAAAAATCTAGGTTTTTGGGTTTTAACAGCTCTCGTAGTAGGAAATATGGTAGGATCGGGTATCTTCATGTTACCCCGATCATTAGCAGAAGTAGCAAGTCCATCTGGTGTATTAACAGCCTGGCTGATTACAGGTTTTGGTGTGTTAATGACAGCCCTTGTTTTCGGAAATCTGAGTTTAAGAAAACCGGAATTAAATGGAGGACCTCAAAACTATGCGAAGGCCCTGTTTAAAGAGGATTCTCAATCCTCACTATTAGCAGGATACCTTGTAAGCTGGGGATATTGGGTGGCAAACTGGTCAGGAAATGTAGCAATCATCACCACGTTTGCAAGTTATCTTTCTACTTTTTTTCCTGTTATGACGAACGGAAAGATTTTATTCACCGTGATGGGAACCTCTGTGAAAGTAGGAGGAGTCATCACCTTTATTATCTGTTCTATTCTTTTGTGGAGCGTACACTTTTTGATTCTAAACGGTATAGAGGGTGCAGGAAAGGTAAACTTTATTGCTACTTTGGCAAAAGTTTTAGGATTTTTACTATTTATACTTGCTTGTCTATTTGCATTCCAAAGCAGCAATCTCGTTCCTTTTTATGAACCGATCGAGAGTGAAGGTGGCGTAACATCAGGCTTTCTATCACAGATAAATAACGCTGCGATCGCAACACTTTGGGCATTTGTAGGGGTAGAATCTGCCGTTGTTTTTGCGACGCGTGCTAAAAAGAAAAGCGATGTAAAAAAAGCAACGATCCTTGGACTAGTTATCGCATTAGCTTTGTATTTAAGTATTACTTTGTTAGTCATGGGAACATTGCAGCAAGAGGAATTAATCAACTCTCAAAAACCACTTGTTGATTCATTGATGGCAGCTATAGGACCATCTGGCAGTATGATCATGGCTGTCTTAGGGGTGGTATCACTATTGGGAGCGACTGTAGGTTGGGTTTTACTTTCCGCCGAAGTCCCTTTTCAAGCAGCACAGCAACGAATGTTTATTGCAAACTTTTTGAAAGAGAACAAAAAAGGCGCACCGGTTTTCTCTCTTTGGATCACGAACCTTTGTACACAGCTTTTCTTGTTTTCTGTTATATCTCAGTCGATGGCGTCTGCCTTTGATTTTATGATTTTTATTGCGACATTAGCTTTTCTCGTTCCATACTTGTTCGCATCTCTTTATCAGTTGAAGCTCGTTATGAGAGGTGAGACGTATGAAAAATCCGGGAGGAACCGAACGTCAGATGGAATCATTGCTGCTATTGCTGCCATCTATTCGTTTTGGGTCATCTATGCAGGAACAGCAGACCTCAAAACCTTTATGTTCGGAATTGCCTTACTTGCCTCTGGAATATTGTTTTACCCTTTTGTTCCTAAACAAACGGAATCCATCAAAAAACCGGCTGAATAATAGCCGGTTTTTTTATAAAGTTGTTTTCTGAAAGATTGTTGCTTTTAAGTTTTTTTCCTTTTTAGACTTTTGATTGTAGTGGAAGGTGCGTGCCTACCACCTGAGATCCTTCTTGCAAGGCATGCGACGAGGAAGCAAACTACGGTAGCTTTAACTTGTAGACGCAGAAGCAAGGAGCATAACTGGGCAGGTGAGACACTTATACGTGAAACGTACGAATGTGGCTCACCGCCTGCCCCGCGGAAAGCGAGCATCTGCAACGGAAATCAACTACTTTCAAAAACAACAATGAATACCAAAACAGCCTTTTATCATTATGCACCTTTACGAAGGCCAGACCCTGTATTTGCTTTTACTAAGATTTCATTAAACTTATCAACGTCAGATGGTTTAGATAGCATCGTTCCGATGATAGCGCCTAAAAATCCAAGTGGAATGGATACGATTCCTGGATTAGCCAGTGGAAAAATTGCTTCTCCAGTAAGAATTGCGGCTCCTTCTACAGGAGACCAGACACTAGGTGAGATCATAACCAAAACAAGTGAACTTATGAGTCCGACTAACATTCCTGTTACGGCACCTGCTGTATTGAAGCGCTTCCAAAATATCGTTAAAAGGATGATAGGAAGATTCGCGCTAGCTGCTACAGCAAAGGCGAGAGATACTAGGAATGCAACATTTAATTTTTGAGCGAATAATGCCAATATGATGGATACGATCGCTACGCCAACTGAAGCCCACTTTGCGGCTTTCATCTGTTCTTTTTCTGAAGCATGACCTTTTCTGATGATATGTGTATAAAAGTCATGAGCAAAAGCAGAAGCAGCTGATAATACGAGTCCTGCTACGACTGCAAGAATAGTAGCAAATGCAACAGCTGAAACAAAAGCAAATAAAAACTCTCCTCCCAGTACTTCTGCTAATAGTGGAGCAGCCATATTTCCTGCAGCATTAGCAGCTACAATCTGATCTTGTCCAACAAAAGCTGCGGCACCAAAGCCTAAAAAGATCGTCATGATGTAAAAAGCTCCAATCAACCAAGTTGCGTAAACGACCGATTTTCTAGCAGTAGGAGCATCTTTTACCGTAAAGAAACGGATAAGAATATGGGGAAGTCCGGCTGTTCCTAATACAAGTGCTAAATTTAAGGAGATCGTATCAAGCGGGTCTTTAAATTTATTACCTGGGTTCAAAAACGATTCGCCTAGAGGAGTGGCGTTTTTTACTTGATTGAACATTTCTGTAAAGCTGAAACCAAATTTAGCGAACACCATGACAGAGATGATAAACGTACCGAGCATCAATAGTATAGCTTTTACGATTTGTACCCATGATGTTGCTGTCATCCCACCGAAAACAACGTAAACCGTCATGAGAACACCAACGATAAGTACAGAATATATGTACTCAATACCTAGTAAAAGTTTGATGAGGGCTCCAGCACCTACTAATTGAGCGACCATATAAAATGTGGAGATCGCCATCGTATTCAGTGCTGCAACACCGCGAACCTTTTTATCATTAAACCTCGCAGCGATCATATCAGCCATCGTATATTTCCCTAGATTTCGAAGAGGCTCAGCCACTAAGAATAGAACAACTAAATATGCCACAAGAAAACCGATGCTGTAAAAAAAGCCATCAAAACCAGATAGAGCAATCGTGCCCGCAATTCCCAGGAACGATGCTGCTGACATATAGTCTCCGGCAATGGCAAGACCATTTTGCATTCCGGTCAATCCGCCATCTGCTGTGTAGAAGTCACTCGTTGTTTTTGTTTTCTTAGAAGCAAAATAGGTAATGACTAAAGTAAGAGCGACGATTCCTAAAAACAAAGAAAATGCTGTACCATTCATGAGGAAGCCTCCTTATCCATATCTGCTACAACTTTTTCAGCGAGTTCGTCAAAGCGCTTTGCTCGTTTCGTATAGATCATACACAGAGCCCACGTCATGATGAACTGAGCGAATGCAAAGATCCAAGCCCATGTAATATCTCCGACCGCTTTACGGTTTAATACATCTGTGTAAGCTGTTAGGATAGGAAGGCTGAAATAAAACAGTAAAAAAAACACGGTCATTGGCAGGATGAAACGTTTTTTCTCAGCCATTAATTGCTGAAATTGGTTCGTGTTAACGACTTCGCTGTAACTTGAGTGTTCAAAATTTTGCTGTTTTTTTGGTAACAATGCATTTCCTCCTCTTATTAAAATGAATGATAGTTAATCATTACACCTCCTTTTACTGAATAATCTTTATTTTCTGATAAAATCAACTTCTATTATATACGGAGGAACGTTATGATTCAACGGGAATCGTTCTTGAAGTTAGAAGGATTTAATGCGATGATTTGCGTATTATTAAATAAGGGCAAAAACAGGAGAGAGGTGTAAACATCATGAGTCTTGTCTTAGTTAAACTTGGAATGTCGGCATTCTTCGGATTGATCATCGGTATAGAGAGGGAGTTGAAAAATAAACCCGTTGGTCTTAAAACGAGCCTTGTTATCTCCATCAGCAGTTGTTTGCTCACGATTGTTAGCATAGAATCTGCTAGACAATTTTCACTTTTATCTGGTCAGACGGTCATGGACCCTATGCGTTTAGCAGCTCAGATTGTTAGTGGGATTGGCTTTCTTGGAGCAGGTGTTATTTTAAGGAGAAGCAACGATGTGATATCAGGACTAACAACAGCAGCAATGATATGGGGAGCATCAGGACTAGGAATTGCCGCCGGAGCGGGTTTTTATAAAGAGGCTGCTGCAGGTGCTTTTTTAATTCTTATCAGTGTCGAACTGATTCCTCTAATCATGAAATGGATCGGTCCTAAAGCATTAAGGCAGATTGATATTAAGTTAAAATTAGTCGTTAATCCAGACACGATCATGAGCGATGTGATGAAAGAAATCAATGAGCTGAAAGTAAAAATCGTGAATGTTCGAATAAAGGATCTTGAGAATGACTACAAAAAAATGGAGATGGCAGCCTCCATCTATGAAAAAAGGTATACCACCGATTTATATGATGATGTAAAAAAGATTGATGGGATTCGTAGTGTAGAGATTGAAACACTTGGTTGATTTAGGTTATGTGTCTAACGAACATGCTTTGGATGCATCCCATACATGGTAAACAGTGCTCGTTTCATCCTGCCAAGTTAGAGCAGAAAGGTTAAGAGTGGGCATCATACCGCTTGAAAAATACACTCAAAGTCAGTTTCATTTGTAAGGATAATAAATTAGTATAGGGAAAAGGGTGACTGAACATGTCACCCTTTTTTTAATATCTTATCAAGTTCTTGTCATGAGCATTGCTTTTATAATATTGAACCATTGATCCTACATACTCTTCAAACGGCCGACAAGTAATTCCTGACTCTACAAGATCATTTATGAGTTGTGAAGTATCATATATGGCATCATGAGAAAAATAAGAAAGAGTTTCAAGCGGGACACCGAGCCACTTCGAAACATATGAAATGGATAAACATCGTTCGGCTATTCTTCTATTCAACGTCCAGCTTGGTTTTTTTCCTGAAAGCTCCTGACACAAAAGAGTATATGCTTCCTCTATAGAAGGCGAATCTGGACTAAGCACATGATACGTTTTGGATTTTCCAACAGAATTGTGCATGAGAAACAATGAAGCATCGATAATAAAATCTACTGGAACAAGATGAATCTTAGAAGTTGTCCTTCCAATATAGGGAATAGGGAATTTTGCTAGCCGCTTTATGAACTGCATCATAAAATAAGGACCGTCAAACTTAAGAGTTTCTCCTGTTTTTGAATCACCTACAATAATACCAGGTCGGATAATCGTTATCGGCAGTTCATTCATCATATCCCTAACAAGTATTTCTGCTTCGTGTTTTGTCTGTTCATAATAATTACGAAATTGACTAGGCATGCATATGTCATTTTCCATGATCATTCCTTTTTCATCTCCGGAAACGTAAGCTGTACTAAAATAACAAAAACGCTTTAACTTCTTACATTTCCTAACAAAATCTAAGGCGTTTTTGGTACCAATCACATTGCAGAGATAAGCAGGTTCATAAGCAACGGTTAGATCATAAAGAGCTGCAAGATGTACGCAGTGAGTAACACGTTCATATAGATCTTCAACCATGTTAGAAGCTAGACCGAGATCGTGTTTTGTAATATCTCCTTCAATTAGATGAACGTTTTTGAGGTGCGGTCCCAATTTTCGCTCCGCAATTTCTCGTTCATGCTTTAAAATTAATAAATAAAAAGTAGACGAAGGATACTTTATCTGAAGAGCACTTACAAGCTTAGAAGCTATAAATCCTGGGTAACCGGTGATAAAATAGGTATGGTTCATCCATATACACCTCAGCTCATGATAAGATTAGTTTATTAGTATCAGAAAGGACCGTAACACATGAATAAGAAAACAGTTATTGTTGCAGGCTCAAGCGGATTAGTAGGAAAAGAAGTGGTAAAGCAATTATTGATTGATCCTTTGTGTAAAGAGATCATTTTGCTAGTTAGAAAGTCTTCTGGAATAAAGCATGAAAAGATAAAAGAAGTTATATTTGATTTTACATCATCTGATTACAGCATAGAACTTGCCGAAGCAGATGTCATGTTCATCTGTATCGGTACAACGATGAATAAAGTAAAATCAAAAAAAGCATTTGAAGAAGTAGACCTACATATTCCAATTAAATTAGGAAAACTTGCTCACAAGTTAAATATACAGCATGTTTCTGTTATTTCAGCTATGGGTGCTCATGCAAAGTCTACGTTTTTTTACAATCGAGTAAAAGGTAGTATGGAGTCTCAGTTGATCTCGATGGACATCCCATCTTTGACGATCGTTAGGCCGTCTTTATTATTAGGGGATCGGGAAGAGTTCAGGTTTGGAGAAAGATTTGCTGAAAAACTATATAAGGCTCTGCCTTTTATCTATCCTAGTAAATATGAACCGGTTGAATCAAGTTCTGTTGCAAGAGTGATGATACAAGAAGCTTTTAACACCCGCAATGAAACAGTAAAGATTATTGAGAACAAGAAGATTCATGAGATAAGCAGAAACATTTTAAAAAGCTAGTCTGTTTACGCTATAATAACATTGTATGTAAATGAATCGTTTTCAGGAGGAATATAACATGAATGCTTATGAAGAATATATGAAACAGATGGCTCAGCCGATGAGAGACGAACTAACGCGTGCTGGATTTGAAGAATTAAAGACACCCGAAGAAGTAAATTATTTTATGCAAGAAACAGAAGGTACTGCACTAGTCGTAATCAACTCTGTTTGTGGATGTGCGGCTGGTCTTGCTCGTCCGGTTGCCGTTGCATCTTTAAACCATACGGTAAAACCTGACCAATTTGTGACTGTTTTCGCTGGCCAAGATAAAGAAGCGACAGCTCAAATGAGAGAATTTTTTGGAGAGATTCCACCCTCTTCTCCTTCGATGGCTGTATTAAAAAATGGAAAAGTCGTTCATTTTATTCATCGTCATAACATTGAAAATCATGCACCTGAAGAGATTCTTGAGAATCTTCTCGGGGCATATGATGAGCATTGTTAATCACTACATCTCGTATAAAGGGAACTATAAACAATAAGAAAGAGAGAAGCTGATCTGCTTCTCTCTTTCTTTTTTTAGATATGATGACTTAATGAGATGAGGATGAAGATGAAGATGAAGAGGAAGATTCGTCACAGTCGTATTCTTCTTCTTTACAATGAAACGCAGTAGCACCGATAATGATCAACAGGATGAATAGAACAACAATAATTAAAAAGCCGCATCCGTGTCCATAGCCACCATAACCTCCACCATGATAATCACCATGATGAATCGGCATGTTCGCTACCGGTTTCATGTTGATGTTCATATTGTCACCATAAGGCATATTCATTTTTTTATTTTCCATTTCAGTCCCTCCAAATATTTAAGTCTAGGTCAACGTCACATTACACCATATGACCGAAACACCTAAACGGACACGGACAAATGCGGAGTTTTTAGTGAAATCGCCTGTACTTTTTTAGGAGAAGAGCCTATTTTTCGACTTTTATCAGAAAACCCTAAGAAAAAGGTGGGAAGTCAACCTTGTCCTTGATAATTGAACATCATCTGTATAATAACGATTTAATTAATCCATAAAAAAAGAACCGTTCTATTAAAAGAACGATTCTTAGATCCATTTTACTTTAGGCTCTGTTTTCTTAGCGATTCTTACAATGTTTTGTCTATGTCTATAGACTAAGAAAAGTGTAAAACCGATTAAGATATACGTTGTCAGCCAATCACCTGCAATGAAAAAGCTTAGTACCACTGAGCCAACTCCAGCCATGATGGACGATAGAGAAACGTATTTACTTATGTATAATGTTAAAAAGAAAGTGAACAAGACGAGTACAAACAATAACGGTTGAGCGAATAATAAGACGCCACCAGAAGTAGCAACTGCTTTACCGCCTTTAAATTTTGCGAACACGGGGTAACAATGCCCAATAACAGCAGGTACTCCTGCAATGAGAGGATGAAGATCCACATCCAGCAATATAGGCAAGCTTGCAGCTAGTGTTCCTTTTAAAACATCAGCTGCTGAAACGATAAAACCAGCTTTCTTTCCTAATGTTCGAAATGTGTTCGTACCGCCTAAGTTTCCGCTTCCATGTTCTCTAATGTCAATGCCATATCCAATTTTTCCAACTAAGAGTGCAAAGGGGATCGAGCCGAGTAAATAAGAAAGTAAAAGAATAATGATGATTTCAAACATATGAACACCCCTTAAATATGAGACTAGCTAGTTTTATTATAGGATATAATGTTTGGTTTTCCCACAATTACTTTTATAAAAAACGGCATCCCTTAAGAAAGGGTGCCGCTTCTTTTTTTCTCATTTCTCTTTATGAATGGCATCCACCAATTCCAGTCTCCAAGCAGTTTCATTAGCGACGGAACGAAGACCATCCTCACAATCGTTGCATCAATAAATATGGCGAGAGCAATTGCGATACCAATCTGTTTAACTGGCATGACATTAGTAAAAGCAAATGATCCTGTGATGACAATCATGATTGCTGCAGCAGATGTAATGATCTTAGATGTGGAAGTTAATCCGAGCAGGGTAGCACGATCATTATCTCCTGTCTCTTCGTAGATCTCTTGTATTCTAGAGATCAGAAACACCTCGTAATCCATACTGAGTCCAAAAACGATTCCGAAAGTGAAGACGGGTATCATCAATCCAATATCAACAGGTTCCATAATGACACCGCTTTGGAAGATCCAAACAAGGATGCCGAAAGTAGCGGATAAGCTTAGCATGTTCATAAAGATTGCTTTAACCGGAATGAAAACAGATCGAAATGCAATCATAAGAATGAAAAGTGTTGTAATAAGAACGATAGCTAAGCCGTAAGGAGCTTTTTCTATGATCTCATCAAAAATCTCTTGATTAAACTTCGTAACCCCACCGATTGTGATGGATAGTCCTTCATGTTCTTTCTCCCATTTTTTTACGAACTGTTTGGCATCATCACCCGTCACATCAACTGATAGATAAGCTTTAATCACAGCAGTATCGTCATTAATAAAAGGTTTCAGAACAGGTGAGAACTGCTGTTTCCCTTGATCGGTTTGGAGTGCTTGAAAAAGTTCTGATCCGTTTAATTGATTTGTGTACGTAAAAATAGATTCCGTTTTATTTACTTCTTTTTCATTTTGAAGATCTTTTATTAGTTTTTCGAGAGCTAAGAGTGAATCTTCGTCTTTAAGAAATGATTTCTCGGATTCAGCCACTAATGTTACAGGATATAACTCATCTTCGCCGAACGTTTTTTCAAATTTCTCAAATGCGAGTCTCGATTCGTAATCGGGTGGCAGTGCGTCGGCTTCTGGTATGGAAAGCTTCATGTCTTTTACAGGTGTAACAGATAAGCCTAGAGCAAGAGCGGCAACTACAGCCATGATTATAGGTCGTTTCATAACAAAAGCTGCAAAGGTGTGCCAAACGGATTTACTGTTCTCTTTCGTCTTAAACAATTTTAGAGCGTTCACTCGCTGTCCTAAAATTGCTAACATGGCCGGTAAGAACGTAATGGCATTCAGAACGGAGAGGACTACAACGACCATGCCGCCGATCGCAACCGTTTTAAAGATGTCAATATCGATCAACAACATGCCAGATAGTCCTAAGAACACACATAAACCTGAGAAGGCGATAGATCGGCCAGCCGTTTGTACAGATAGTATTGTAGCTTTTTCAATACCGCGATGAAGCTCTTCCCGAAAGCGGTTTACTAGGAGCAGCGCGAAGTCTATTCCTAAAGCTAGACCGATCATTGGAACAACATTGAGTAAGAAGATGCTCACATTTGTTGTTTGTCCGTAAAAATAAAGAAGGCCAAGTGAACTCGCAACCGAGATTAAACCGACAATGATCGGTAAACCGGCCGCGATCAAACCGCCGAACGCGAGCAGAAGAATGATTAAAGCAGCAGGTATACCGATCGCTTCTGCTCTGGCCAGATCATTTTGACTGGCAGTATTCATATCTTCCGCGATTACGGGTCCACCTGTTAATGAAACTGAGATTTCATTGTCTTCTGGCATCCGATCTCTTATTTGATCAATAGAGGTTTTTAAATCACCAAAACTTTTGTCAAACTGAACAGAGGCAAAAGAAACGTTCTCTTTTATGGATTTGTCTGGAACATCGTAGGGACTTTGAATAGCGACAACGTCTTTGACGCCGTCCATTTTATCAATCGTGCTCATCACGAATTCCTTATACTCAGCATCTTCTGGAGCGTATTTTTCAGAATCAAAAACAAGCATCACGGAGGATTTTGGCTGATTGAACTTATCCTGAAGAGTGTTTTCTACTTTTGCAAAAGATCCATCCATTTCAAACCCGCTGCCGCTTAAAATGGATGGAAGCTTAACAGCAAAAAAGCCTAAGAGAATGGTAGTTAGAACCCAAAATGTTATAATAAGCTTACGAAAACGATAAGTAAACTTTCCTAAGGTTTGAAACGATAAACCCTTTCTCATGATTAGAGCCTCCTCATACTTCTATCTTCCAATATTTTAGGTTTGTTCTATAAGATATGCAAATGATACGTAACCCTACATGCAAGTTTATAGGAGGCTAAGCATGGATACGAAACTTACATAAAAAAATAGATAGGTGAAAACAATGATCATTACAACAGCTGGAAAGAACGCAACACGATTAAGAAATAAAGCGAAAGAAGTTGCCATTTCAATTGACGGGACGTATGTGGATAGAGATAGTCTATCTATTTCTTCAATGATAAGTAAATATAAGGACCATGTTCTTATGATCGGAGTGGACAAAATATCGTTTCACCCAAAAGACAACAGCACACCGTTCTTTTTTCATCCGAATTCTTCGATGTTTCGCGTTAAACAGATTCTTCGAGGAGAAAAAGATGCTTTTATAGAAGCGACTCAGCTCCAAGAGGGAATGAAGATCTTAGACTGTACATTAGGTCTAGCCTCTGACGCGATCGTTGCTAGTTTGGTAGCAGGGAATTCAGGAGCTGTAGTTGGAGTAGAGAGCAGCAGAGCTATTTCATTTGTCGTGAAGAGCGGTCTTCAAGTGTGGGATTCTAACTCCTTAGAAATGAATGAAGCAATGAGAAGAATTGAAGTGGTCTATGAAAATCATTATGAATTTCTAAAGAAACAGCCCGATAACAGTTTTGATGTGGTTTATTTTGATCCGATGTTTGAATCAACGATTTCATCTCCTGGTATTCAAGGGTTAAAGAGCAGTGCTGATTATAGTGAACTAACTGAAGCATCTATTAAAGAAGCAAAAAGAGTAGCTTCCGAACGAGTTGTATTGAAAGACAACAAAACAAGTACGAAGTTTAATGACTTAGGGTTTTCCGTCATAAAACGAAATGCCAGTTTTTTATATGGTGTGATCGAATTATAGAGAGATTATGCAACGAAAAAAATCGGATGAGGTGGAACATGATTGATCTTAGAAGTGATACGCTAACGCAACCTACTAAAGAAATGAGAGATGCCATCTATAGTGCTACTGTTGGTGATGATGTTTATGGAGAGGATCCAACAATAAATAAGCTTGAGAAGCTGGCTGCTGAGATAACTGGAAAAGAAGCAGCTTTGTTTGTAACAAGCGGAACGCAAGGAAATCAATTGGCAGTGCTGGCTCAATGTTCACCTGGAGATGAGATCATCGTTGAATCAGAGTCACATATCTTCTTTTACGAAGGAGCCGCTATCTCTGCATTAGCAGGTGTTCAGCCAAGAGTCATAGCAGGCGCGCGAGGAGAGATGGATCCCGCTTTAGTCAGACAAGCGATTCGTTCTGATGATATCCACTTTCCAGATACATCGTTGATTTGTCTTGAGAATACACATAACCGTTCAGGTGGGTCTGTTGTTTCATTAGAAAACATGAAGAGCATATATGATGTGGCTAAAGATGCAGCTATTCCTGTCCACATTGATGGTGCAAGACTATTTAATGCCGTTGTAGCAACAAACAAGGATGTGAAGGATTTTACACAATATTGTGATTCCGTACAAATCTGTTTATCAAAAGGATTAGGTTCGCCTGTCGGTTCAATTCTTGCAGGAGATCAGAAATTTATCCAAAAAGCTAGAAAATGGAGAAAACGTTTAGGCGGGGGAATGAGACAAGCAGGCTTCTTAGCAGCCAGTGGTATCATTTCGTTAACAAAGATGGTCGACCGATTAGCAGAAGATCATGATAAAGCACAAAAGTTGGCAGAAGCCATTGAAGATATAAAGGGATTAACATTAGTTAATCATCCACAAACAAATATTGTAATCGTTAATATTGAAAAGACAGATCAGAAGAATGAAGCATTTTTAGAAAAGCTAAAACAAGAGGGAGTGCTTGCAGTATCGTTCGGTGAAGGCCAGATCCGATTAACAACTCATTACGATGTAAGTGATGTAGATATCAATCATGCGATTTCTGCACTAAGACGAGTAGTAGGGTAACATAACTTTTAGCTCTATCTGATAAAACAAAGAGAACAAGTAGAAGGATGAGCCTCTATAAGAAGGCTCATCCTTTGTTTTATTAAGGCAGTCCTATGCCGAGCTTTTTTGCTTTTGGAAGTAGTTGATTTCCATTCCAATCAACAGTCAAAGGAAAATCACCAATCTTAGAAAAGAGCTTTTTAAAGAAACATAGACTTGAAATTAAATCATTAGTAACTATTAAAATTCTACAGGAACTCTCTTGTTAGACATCTGCTCAAAGACATAAGCCATATGAATCAATTTTTTTTCGGAGTATGCTTCCCCAGTAAATATAACACTTAATGGCAACCCGTCATCATCGAACCCAGAAGGAACTGAAATGGAAGGATATCCTGCTTTGGCAGGAATGCCGTACCATACATCGTTGGGACTTATGAGAGCAGTCAAGTTATGTTCCTTAATGACAAGATTTATTCCTTTGTTTTGTGTCATTTCTAGATCCTTCATTCTAGCTGTTAGATAGTCAGGACTCGTTAATGTTCCATCAGTCGCATTACTTTCTATCAACAACTCTTGGTTGTATTGCAAGCATCTTTCCTTATTATGAGTATTAAAATCTATGACATCAGATAAAGAGAAGATCTTAAGCTCTGGTGAAACAGAACTTAAATAATGATTAAGACCAGACTTGAATTCATGTAAGAGGACCTTATAATCTGAATCCATATTCTCTAAAGGTGAAATCTGGTCCAATCGAATGATTTCTCCGCCTTCATCCTCAATGAGCTTTAATGCTTCATCGAAGACTGACTTTTGTGTATGATTTAAATTCTTTATACAAAATTCGTAAGATACACCAAACCGTTTTCCTTTTAAAGATGCTTGTTCTAACCCTTCTAAATAGTTCGAATGCTGTGGAGCGGATAATGTTGCAGCATCTAGTGAATCATTCCCCTGTATAGCTTCAAGAAGAATCGCAGCATCTTTAACATTGCGAGCCATCGGACCCGCGGTGTCTTGACTGGTTGAAATCGGAATGATACCTGATCGAGAAACCAATCCAACAGTCGGCTTAATCCCTACGATATTATTATTTCCAGCGGGACATAGGATGGAGCCTGAGGTTTCCGTTCCTATGCTAAGAGCCGCAAAGTTACTTGCTACAGCAGCGGCGGAACCGGAACTAGACCCACTCACATCTAAAACTCCTGGTCCGTATGGATTTAACACTTGACCTCCTCTTGAACTAAAACCGTTTGGCATTTCATATGCCATGAAGTTTGCCCATTCGGTCATATTTGATTTTCCGATGATGACTGCACCAGATTCTCTTAATTTCTTTACGAGAAAAGCATCCTTTTTGGCATAATGGTTCTCTAAAGCCAAAGAACCTGCACTCGTATGCATCTGATCACATGTGTCGATGTTATCTTTTATGATGACGGGTACACCGTGTAAAGGTCCTCGAACTTTTCCGTTTTGTCTTTCAAAATCTAGACTTTTTGCAATGAACAAAGCATCGGGGTTGATTTCTAACACGGAGTTGATCTTAGGTCCTTGTTTATCGTATGTAGAGATGCGATTTAAATAAAACGTAACAAGTTCAACAGATGTTAAATCACCCTTCTCAAAATAATGCTGTACCTTTTCTAAAGTGATCTCATTCAAATCCAACACCATATTTTGTGACATTTTGCCGCTTCCTCTCTTAATTACTCAATACTTATTATATAAAACTGTCGCAAAAAAAGGAATTTTCAAAGTATTTATAGAATAAATAAAAAAAGGCCCGCATCATGCAGACCTTTAAGGTTTTAAGCCGATTTCTGTACTATTCACTGATTGTTACTTTCATTGGCGACCATTCACCGATTATCCCTTGACCATGAAGTGAAGTACTTCCATCAGGTGATAAGTCTTTCTCGGTCATAAGTCCTAACGCTACTGTAAACTCATTAAACTTGATCGGAACTTCATTTTCTGTTCGAACGATATTTCCGTTCACTAAGAACTTCACTTCATCAGCTGAACGGTTGTAGGAGATTTCGTATTCGTTCCATTCTCTTTGATTGAAGTCTTGTTCTTCCTTAAAGATACAAAAGTATCTTGTTTTATCTGTTTCAGGTACTGAGACTCCGGGAAATGGGAGGACAGCATAAACACTAGCGTACTGATCGTTACCTGCAAAGAAATCAAGTGCTGCTCCTGTTGTGAAGTCTAATAAGTTTACAGAAACAAAACCATCATACAGATCATTCGCATTCGTTCCGATCGGACGTGATCGCATTTTCCACTGAAAGGAAACTGTTCCGTCTTGGGGCACTTTGATCGGTTCATTTGAATAATACATGTGTTTTGCATTATCTAAGAACTGAACAGAAGGGTGGGATTTAGTGAATGGATTTACTCGCACATACAGTTCGTCATTTCGAACAATAACGACTGCCTCAGGCTCTCTAAACTCATGGAAGGATCCATCAGGAAGAGGAAAACCTCCGATCCTCCACGTTTCAGATTCAGTCAGGATAGAATGGAAATTACCGAGTACGATTTCAATCTGATTTTTGTTCATTAAACACAGCTCCTAGTTAATTGCTTATAAACATATTTAATCAAATTAAGATTGATGAGGCAAATGCTGGCTTTTCTATTAATACCCGTCCAAAAAAACTAGATTTCTAGGATGGACAAGTATATTTCAGAAAAAACTGAATAATAATGGTATTAAGAGCTCGCAAATTAAAAGGGAGGGTGTTCTCTATGAAAACGGTATCTCAAATTAATTTACGAAAAGAAAAGGAAAAAACGTTCTCAAGCGATGATAGAATCATGTTGTTTATTACGAAATTCCATCTAAAATCAAAACGGGATAAATGGTTGACATTAAGGCTTCTGCTTAGAAGAGGATCTTTAGATCTAGTCGAGCAAATATTAATCAGCTCAGAATATAGAAGAGATTTTCCAGAACTTCTTGAAGATGAAACAGTCAGAGATTTTTATTTAGACTTAAAGAATCCAAGAAAAGAAATATGTCTTACCGTTTAACCTTTTGGTGATCCAAAAGGTTTTCTTCTTGTCATTTTTGTGTGCAAAGTATTTATCATTTGATATAATACGAACAAGAAGATGAAGGAGAACGATGTAATGAAGCGCTATACATTAGAAGAAGCCAATCAATTGCTTCCGGTCCTCTCAAAAGAGTTTGATTCTCTCCATAATTTACAAAGAGAGTTTGACTTGTGGTATGAATCTTTTCAGCAAGTCGAACCCCAATTAAACGCAGAAGAAAAAGCTGCTTGGGAAAAAAGAATTCAATTTATGGAACTTGAAGCTGAAATGTTTATTTCAAATATTTTGTCTCATGGTGTTTGGTTTGAAGATGCCTTCTCATCTACACTCCATTTTCCAGCTATTCTAAATGGAGAAAAAGGTGTATTCAAGTGGCATCCAGAAGAACCGGTCATCACGGTTTATGAGAGTATGGAAGAAAGCCTAGATTCACTTCATTTGGTAAATTGAGGGTTGTTTATTTAATTCATGTAAAAAACACTTGTATTATTCTTAGAAAAAGCTTATGATATTATTCGTGACGTAATTAGCGCCTATAGTGAAATGGATATCACACGAGATTTCGGCTCTCGTATTCTGGGTTCGAATCCTGGTGGGCGCGCCACATCCAATTAAATATCTCGAATATCGGTTAGACCGGTACTCACCACGGGGAAGGCTATTGGGACCGGTGGTTTTTTATTTGGCGTCGCAAAAATAAACTAACGTTGCAGGTTGGTGATTAATTGTGTCAGAAAAAATGAGAGTACTATTGTATTACAAGTATGTTCCGATCGATGATCCAGAGAGTTTTAAAGACGAACATCTAAAGTTTTGTAAAGATTTAGGTCTTTTAGGAAGGATTATCGTTGCTCCTGAGGGGATCAATGGAACTGTGTCAGGAACGTATGAACAGACTCAAATCTATATGGATCATCTAAAAGCGGATCCGCGATTTGAAGATATTGTTTTTAAAATAGATGAGGTAGAAGAACATGCTTTTAAAAAGATGTTTGTTCGCCATAAGAAAGAACTTGTCACTTGGCGTTTTGAAGAGGACGTAGACCCGAACCAGTTATCAGGTAAACGTTTATCTCCAAAAGAATTTTACGAAGCGCTCCAAGATGAAGATGTAATTGTAATTGATGGTCGTAACGACTATGAATATGAGATCGGCCATTTTCGTGGTGCCATCCGTCCAGATGTAAAAGCATCAAGAGACTTCCCAAAATGGGTACGCGAAAATATCAGCCAATTTAAAGATAAAAAGGTTTTAACGTACTGTACAGGTGGAATTCGCTGTGAAAAGTTTTCAGGCTTTCTTCTTAAAGAAGGTTTCCAAGATGTATCACAGCTTGAAGGTGGTATCGTCACTTACGGTAAAGATGAAGAAGTCCAAGGAAAGTTATGGGATGGTAAACTTTACGTGTTTGACGAACGTATCTCAGTTCCAGTGAACCGTACAGAAGAAGATGTAGTGATCGCTACATGTTATTATTGCGGAAAAACAGAAGATCGTTACGTAAACTGTGCAAATCCAGAATGTAATAAACAACATGTTTGCTGCACGGAATGTGAAGTGAAACATAAGCGTTCTTGTTCGAAAGAATGTTTAGATCACCCGCGTAACCGTTATGAGACTGAACAAAAAGAACAACAAACTGTTTAAGCTACAAAGCCAGTGATAATACTGGCTTTTTTTATTTTCCTGTTTTAAAGTTAACGGTGTATAGTAGACTCTAAAAGCAACAATCTTTTAGAGAAGAATCTTTATCATTAACTATTGCTAAGAAAATAAAACGGATTGTAAAAACAGTTCCAAAGAGTGATTAATGAGGTGACAGAGATGAATAATAAAGCAAACGATATTTCTGAACAAGTGATCAGCAATTATCAAAAAGATGAAGGTATGATGATTATCATTTATGCTCAATGGTGTGTGAATAGTGGTCTTGATCCTAAAAAGGTCTATCTCAAAGCCTATCCAGACCAAAGCAATAATGATTATGTGATGCATATGCTCGAACAAACTGTTCCGATTGAAGAGGCAGAGCACATTCCTCATGATACATTGCTTCAAGTTTTATCATTATTTGGTAACGAAGACCTTGCTTTTGTAGTGTGTAATGAAATTCATGCGATGAAGGAGACAAAAAAGAATGAATAATCTTGTTATCGCGAGCTACAAAACCGGGCAATATATAGGAAAAGCAGGCGAAGAGCGAAATCAGATGGTGTTACTTGAAGTTCTGGGAGTAAAAACCCATCCTTGGCAAGGTGATCTTCATAATCCTAAACAAGCTGATGTCCCTTTTTTTCAGGAAAGAAGAGCGCTAAGTTATGGAGAGAAAACATGGGTGCCCGTGCATACGATCAAAAACTACGAGGGTGAACTCCCTGACTATAATGAATCCTTAAAAGATGCGTTAAATCAGTACATAAAAAAGTTGGAAGCGGACGGTAGCCCGTGGGCAAAACGTTCATTGGAATGTTTGTATTCATTAGAAAAAGACTATAAGCTTGATTAAAAGTGGATAGACAGTGGAAAGAAGTTATTATAGACCAAAAGGTGGCGATAGAATTGAAACTTCAAGAACAGATTATTTCAGAGTTGAAAGTGAAACCGCAAATTGATGCGAAAGAAGAGATTCAATCCAGAATTGGATTTTTAAAAGACTATGTAAAAAAATCGGGTGCTAAAGGATATGTTCTAGGAATTAGTGGTGGACAAGACTCAAGTCTTGCCGGCAAAATAGCACAGATTGCCATGAATGAACTGAGTGAAGAAACGGGAGAAAGATATACTTTTGTAGCGGTTAGACTTC
Source organism: Fictibacillus halophilus (assembly GCF_016401385.1). NCBI lineage: Bacteria > Bacillati > Bacillota > Bacilli > Caryophanales > Fictibacillaceae > Fictibacillus > Fictibacillus halophilus. The sequence continues at coordinate 1,282,688 of NZ_JAEACF010000001.1, forward strand.
CATACGGTGTACAAAAGGATGAAGAAGATGCACAGAGAGCACTGAAATTTATTGAGCCAGATGTGTCTTTAACAGTCGATATTAAACCGGCTGTTGACGCTTCGGTAAGTGCCTTTATGAAGGCGACCGAAAAAGAACTTTCTAACTTCCTAAAAGGGAACACAAAAGCACGTGAACGAATGAAAGTACAATACGATATTGCAGGAGCTTATCAATGTTTGGTAATCGGTACAGATCATGCAGCAGAGGCGATAACGGGCTTCTTTACAAAACATGGTGATGGAGCATGTGACATCGTTCCGCTATACGGATTAAATAAAAGACAAGGAAGAGAGTTGCTAAAAGAACTAGGTGCAGAAGAACGCATCTATTTAAAAGTCCCAACAGCTGACCTTGAAGATGACAAGCCGTTGATTCCTGATGAAACAGCTCTTGGAGTAACTTACGAAGAAATCGATGATTACCTTGAAGGGAAGGAAGTTTCTTCAACATCTAAGGAAAAAATCGAAAAGAGATACATCCAAACGATGCATAAGAGAAACCATCCTGCTGCCGTTCATGATACGTGGTGGAAATAAGTGTAGAGCACCTGGGAAACCAGGTGTTTTTGTTTTGGCGCTTTTAGGTTATACTTGTTCTTGGACTAAAGGGGAAGGGGATACATAACTTTGAGTAAAACGGCGAAGATCATCATCACATTAGGTATCTTATTTTTAGCATATTTTGTTTATGATACCATTAATCGCGAAAACGAAAGAAAAGATCGATTGAACGTTATCGACGAACATTTTAAGAAACCTTTTAAGATTGAAGAAGAGCTGAAAGAACAATATGATAATGACTTCTTGATCGAAATGGATAAGGAACTATATATCGTTACAGTAGAAGATCATAAAGTAGTCAAAACAGTAAAGCAAAAATGAGAAAGAACCGCTTATAAGAGCGGTTCTTTGTTTGAATGTTGCTTTTACGTTTTCCCCGCAAAAAGGTAGCAACCTGTAATGAAAATCAACTACTTTCAAAAGCAACATCGAATAAGAAAAATGAAAAAGCATACAAAGTGACTCTTGAAGGCACTCACTTTTTCATTTAAAGTAGATGAAAGCTCAATTGTATACATATTATATAGATGGGGTGGTAAAATCATGGAAAATTCATACGTTTTGTATCATGATCAAATTATTAAAAATGGATCGATACCAGTTGACCCAGAAGACAGAGGCTACCTATTCGGAGATGGAATCTATGAAGTGGTCTTTGTTTATGACAAAAAACCATTTGCATTCCATGAGCATTTCGCGCGGTTTGAACAAAGTGCAGAGAAGCTAGAACTTGCTATGCCTTACGATCTTCCAACGTTTAAGAAGCTTACAGAGGAACTGATCAGTAAGAACAACATTGTTAATGGTATGGTATATATTCAGATGACGCGTGGTGTTGCACCTAGAAATCATCTTTATGAAAGAAATATGCAAAGCGTTGTTACAGGTTTTGCAAAATCAGTTTCACTTGATAGCATTGTCGCATCTCAATCAAGCGGAATCGCGACGTATCTAACAGAGGATATTCGTTGGCTCCGATGTGACATCAAGAGCTTAAATTTGCTTGGTAATGTTATGGCAAAAAGAAAGGCTGCAGATTTTGACTGTCAAGAAGCGATTCAGCACAGAGATGGTACGGTAACAGAAGGTTCTTCTTCCAACGTATTTATTGTAAAAAATGGAACATTAAAAACACATCCCAGTACGAATCTGATCTTAAATGGTATCACTAGACAAATCGTGATTAAAATAGCTCAAGAAAATGATATCGCAGTAATAGAAGAAGCATTTTCGGTTGATGAGCTTCTTAAAGCAGATGAAGTTTTTATTACAAGTACAACGATGGAAGTGACACCTGTTACCAATCTAGTAGGTTCAGAGAATCAAACATACAAAATTGGTCCTGTAACGACGAAATTACAAGACTATTTTAAGAAACAGATCAAAAAGAATACATCTGTCGTTAACTAGTTCATAACTTATAGAGGAAAACATGAAAAAATTACTCAAGTATTTCATTAATGGCCTGCTGACCATACTTCCAATTGTGCTGGCAGTTTATATTATTTATAAGATCTTTGGATTTTTAGACAGCATCCTTGGTAACTTATTAAAGGATGTTCTAAAAGAAGACTATATACCCGGGATTGGCATTATCACAACCATCGTACTTATCACCGTACTAGGCTGGATGTCTACTCAATATATCTCAGGAAAGATATTTAGTCTTATTGATTCCGTATTAGAAAAGACACCATTTGTTAAGACGATTTATTCTGTAATAAAAGATACGATCCACTCTCTTTTTGGTGAGAAAAGATCTTTTTCGACGGTTGTTTTGATCGAATATCCTGAACTAAATCTTAAAAGTGTCGGTTTTGTTACGACTGAAGATGTAAGTAGCTTAAGTGACGAGTTAGCGGATCATGTCGCTGTTTATATCCCTCAAACGTTTCAGATTGCCGGCTTTACTTTTTTAGTACCAAAAGACAAAGTCAAAGTTCTGGATATAAAACCAGAAGATGCCATGAAGTTTTTATTATCGGGTGGCGTTGCAACTAAATAATGTAGTCTATGAACAAACACCCTTTGTATGGAAAGGGTGTTTTTCGCGTTCCTTTTTTCATACATTGAAAGAAAAGGAGGGTGTTAAGAGTGGTTAATTCAAAACGGTTATTAACAAAATTAACACTCATCCCGTTCGAAATGGTCATAAATGCTATGCCGTTTTTTCATAAAGAAAAAGTGGTTTGGGAATTAAGTGTGGAACAGAAGATGCTCCTGCAAAATGAATGGCAGAGGCTGAAAAGGAGAAACGATGGAATTAAGATAAATCTTCAAAGCAATAACAAAGAGTTAGTTGACAGAATCAGAGCAGAGACAAAACGTCATAACAAAAATAATGTCACACGCACTACAGCGTATTTAACGTTCTATAACAAGTACCCTGAAATCAGATGGTCATTTTTAGCACATATGGTTTCAAGAAACGCAGGGTATTTTATGAGTGATCTAAAAGGAGAGTTCCTACCACACATTCTTGAGGGAAAATTCATAGATAAATTGTACGATATGCTTGAAAAAGGGAACAGTATGATCTTTGAGGATGCTTATCCTCAATTACTGTTATATGAAGAGAGTAAAAAAAGGGGTATATCTTTGTTTCATCTAAGTCATCATTTTAATATTTCTCCGTTCATAGAAGGGGTTTGGGAGGTTCATTTACGCCGGGAAGATCAGAGCTCTTTATTACCTGTCGCTCAAATCATAAATGAACAAAGTCATATTGAAAAAGCACTAGTTCAAACAGAAGAGTATAAACAATTATTAGATTCTATTACATATCGACTACAAGAATGGCTCAAGCTTTCTCAAATTTTGTTTCCTACATGGCCGTTGAAATATTCACTAGGGAGAAACATGACCCATTTTAAAAATTTGGATGAAAGAATTCAGATCGGCCAAAACTTATATACCACATTGTTTCAACACCGATATGTAACGAAAATACACAACTTTGCGAATACATTTCCTCATACAGGTTCACGTAGTGATTATGACCACCATAGTTTTACAGCTTTCTATACTTCTCCCGAAAAGTTTGCTAAAGAAAAGCTCTCTTTCTTTAAAATGAAGAAAAATAGAAAAATATATAGTCCACTCCTTCTGGATGTATGGAAGCTTACCTTTAATGGACCATATCAATCCTCAGAATGGTTTGAAGATGAAGAGTATGTTCTAAAAAAGATGAAGTTGATTTATAAATATTCACCTTCCATATGGATAACGTATTGGTCTGCTCTTCATAAAATAGAGACTGTGTTTCTTTTTAGTCAATATTATAAGCTGTTCAAAAAAAATAGAAACCTTTGATAAAGGCTTCTATTTAAAGAAGGAAAGGATGTTACCCATTTGCTGTGCAAGCCCCATCACTTGATTTGCTCCGCCCATCATTTTTCCGAAGTTAAGTCCAGATCCTTGATTGTTCGGCATCATGCCCATTGAGCTTTGATTGCCCTGGCTTTGCTGGGGACTAAAAGGCATTCCCTGCATCATTGGATGTGGCATCCCGCCAGGAGGCATCATGGGCATCATGTATGGCATGAAAGGCTGTTGAGTTAATCCTTGTGAATATTGCTGTTGTGGCATAACAGCTGGAGTTGAAGGTGCGTATGGCGGTCTGCCGGGTACCGTTTGGCTATTTGCATATCCCTTTGCAGTGGGTGTAGTAAAAGGGTCGTATCCGCCATATGGGAACATTCTTACAGATTTCTCTTTCAAAAAAAATCACCTCATAATAGTTTCTATATATGTATATTCAAAGAATGAAAAAGGGACATAACCCTTTCTTTGAACTGATGAAAACGCCCTGTCCAAATTTAAAACACATCATATTTTATTAATAGAAATGTGTGCTTTGAAAAGGAGGATAAGGGATTTATGTCTGATGATCATACTTCATATGAATGGTTGTTAACAGCGATAGGTGATTCCTTAACTGTTGGAGTAGGGGCACCAGTGTTTGGTAAAGGATATGTTGGAAGATATGTAAATTTCACACAAACCACTTTTGATAAGCACGTCTTAGTAAAAAACTTCGCAGTAACAGGGACAACATCTGAAGAAATATTAAATTCCTTAAAAGATAAAGAGATCAAACGGTCGATTAAGGATTCTAAAATCATATTAATCACAGCTGGTGGTAACGATCTTATCCAAGCGGCTTTTAGGTATATGTTTACGAAAGAAGAAGATTTGATCTACCTGGCGCTTGAAAATTGCAAAAAAAACTTAAACAAAATTTTTAAGAAGATATACAAACTAAAAAGAAATTCAACGGAGCCTTTTATCATAAGAATATGCACGCTATATAATCCGTACTTTAAATGGAGTAAGGCTTTGCAATGGGTAAATATGTTTAACGAACTGATCAAAAGTTATGAGATGATGCCTCATGTGAAAGTAGCAGACTTATATAGTGTGTTTGTGGGCAGGGAAAAAGAGCTGGTATGCTTTGATACGATTCATCCAAATAAAAAAGGCTATCAAGTCATAGCTGTTTCTTTGTTTGAGCTAGGTTTTACAGAAATTGAGTAAATATGGGATGTATTTTATAACCATATAAAATTTCACGTACCGTAAGTAAATATAGATTTTAAGAAAATAAAAACGTCCACAAACAAAAAAGAGGATCTGTCTAAAAATGACAGAACCTCTAAAAAGTTAAATTTTACATAACAGGAACTTTTTCAAATTCTTTTCTAAGTGATCTGGAACGTTTTGCAGCATGTTCTACCGCTTTTTCGATGGCAACACCACCGCCATTTTCTGCAAGTGCTTCTAAACCTGCAGCTGTCGTACCGTTTGGTGAAGTTACTTTCTTTCTGAGTTCAGCTGGAGAGTCGTCTGACTCCATCACCATCTTACTTGCACCATAAAGTGTCTGAGCAGCAATGTCACGTGCTAGTTCACGATCAAGCCCGTTTTCCACAGCAACATCTTCCATGTGTTCAAGCAGGTAATAAAAGTAAGCAGGTCCACTTCCTGCTAATCCAGTGAAAACATCCATCTGTTTTTCAGAAATAATTTTCACTTTCCCGATAGCTTTCGACAATTCTTGAGCTAAATCCAAATCTTCATTTTTCACATACTTACCGGCACTAATACCTGTGATGGATTCACCAATCATACTTGAAGTATTAGGCATCACGCGAATGATAGGTAAAGATCTGTTGATGATCTCTTCTATAAAAGTTGTTGAAATTCCGGCAAGAACGGATAAAATGACATGGTGATCTTGAAGAGCGGGTCTAAGAAGTTGAAGTACTTCTTCCGCTTGTTTTGGTTTTACCGCAAGAATAATCACGTCTGTGTTTGTTAAAGAGAGTTCTTGTACTTTAGTTGTCGTAATGTTATATCTGTTTGTTAGTTCGATTCTTCTGTTTTCATTCGTGTGGTTCGCGGCAGTGATACGGTCAGGAGAAATTTCGGCTTTGTTGATCAATCCTGATATCATTGCTTCTGCCATTGAACCTGCACCAATAAAAGTAATATTCCTGTATTTTAACATGCAACCCCTCTTTCAATGATTTTACTTATTTATAAAGTACTATGTTAACATGTTCACAAATAGATGCAAGTCGTTGTATTCATTTCCACTGGTTTGTAATATGATTTTTACATAAGGAAACAAAGGGGTAGGTTAAATGAAATTTTATTTGGCTTCGGGATTTCAAAATAAAGAACTTGTAAAAAAGTTAGGGAATGATCTACAAAATAAACTTCATTGGCAGCTCACATATGATTGGACTGTTAACGATAAAGCAGTGACGAAAGAGGATTTGGCTGAGATAGCTATAAAAGAATATGAAGCAGTTATGGAAGCGGATATAACGATCGTAATCTTACCCGGTGGAAAAGGGTGTCATACAGAACTTGGTATCGCATTAGGGAATAAGAAGGTCGTCATTTTGCACGACCCAGAAGGTAAGTTACATCATTTATCTGAAGCAACTACATTTTATTTTTTACCGCAAATCATACATTGGAATGGGATAATAGAAGAACTGCCGGCATTATGCAGCTCTTCTAAACCCTATTGCGCCTCTTTATAAGATTGATTTTGAAACGTTGTAACGGTTTTATTTGCAATCCGATCGTATCCTTCTTCATTTGGGTGGATTGAATCATACAACCATTTATCCATATCTTCTGTTTGAAGCGCATCACTAACTGGAATAACCAAAGCTGGTTTGTGTGAAAGTGCTGTTTCGTAAGCGATTAAATTCCAATCATTTAATAGCTTTTCGGAAGCTGGGTAATATTTTTGTTCAGCATTAACAACATTATATAGTTCATTCAACACGATAATCGCATTAGGGTTATTTTCTCTGATGTTTTCAAAAATATCATTTAAGTTTTGCTGATACTCTGATTTAATATCATCATAACTCTGTATAGCTTTTAGTGGGCCTTGTTTTTTTGCTATTTGTACGAGGTCATTACCGCCAATATTAATTGAAATGATGTCTGCTTTCTCTACAGATTGCTGAACGGCTGGAATGTCCAATTGATTCAGTAAACCCTGACTCGTAAAACCGGAAACACCCTGATTTTCGAGAATAAAGGTTTTTCCTGTTAGACTTTGCAAGTTCTCATTCACCTTACTAGCGAAACCACCTTCTTCAGAGCCTCTGCCTTCAGCTACTGAATCGCCTAGCACAAGGTGGTTGAAACTGGATTCTGGAGATTTCTTAAGATATTCAAGATATGAGACTTGCTTTGTATCTGTAGAAGCTTTTTGATCGAGCACAGATTCTTTCTTGATCTGGTTTATTTTATATTGAGGATAGTAATACCACCCGACAGCACCTATGACTAACAGCAAAACAAACAAGGAGATGATATATCTTTTTTTCATATATGACCTCCTAAAATCAAAATGTAATAAAAGTATTAGTTATAGATAATATCATAAATATGCCTAGAAAGTGAAAGGTGACAACTTGAATAACCATTCTTTAAAAATACCTGTTCTTTTTCCTTTAATCATTGGAATTATCGCAATATCGTTTTCTTCCATCTTTGTTAAGTGGTCAGATGCTCCAGTTTCTGTTCAAGGGATGTACCGATTATTATTTACATTGATCATGATGCTTCCATTTGTTTGGAAACAAGTTGGGTTTCTCAAACAAATAAATAAAAAAGAAATCTTTTTATTATTCTTATCAGGGTCCTTTCTAGCTCTTCACTTCTTATTTTGGATGGGGTCTTTGAAACTAACTACCGTTGCAAGTTCAACCATACTTCTCTCTCTACAGCCTGTTTTTGTAATGATAGGAGCATACATAGCTTTTCGCGAAAAGACGACTAGAGCTGCAATCATCGGGATGGTGGTCGCAATCGTTGGTGCTATTTTGATTGGTTGGGGAGATATTGGCATCTCAGTAAAACATATACAAGGAGATCTTTTATCTATTTTAGGCACGATTGTAGTTGCGGCCCATATGCTGATCGGTCAAAAGCTTCTTAAGACATTTCCTGCTACGCTTTATAGTTTTTCGGTATTTCTTGTAGCAGTCATGGTATTTGGTATCTACAATCTAACTTTTGATATACCGATGACTGGTTATCCTGAGAAGGAGTGGGGAATCTTTTTACTGCTTGCCATCATACCAACTGTTTTTGGACATGTATTATTCAATTGGCTATTAAAATATGTAACAGCTGCTACGATATCAATGGCAATCCTAGGTGAACCTGTTGGGGCAACATTGTTAGCTTATCTACTTCTAGATGAATCACTCACGCTTTCACAATTGAGTGGTGGTGTTATCGTGTTAGCCGGACTTTATTACTTCTTGCAAAATACGCGAAAACAAAATAGACGCACACCTCCTGCACCGATTAAGACACCAGTAACATCAGGTCCCATTGTAAAAAAAGGGTAAGAGCCTTTTTCTATGCTTTTTATGGACATTCTTATATGATGAAACAAACAGATGAAAAAAGGAGTTTGATCTCATGAGTAACTATGCAAAAGCTACTTTTGCTGGAGGATGCTTTTGGTGTATGGTCACACCATTTGAAGAGTGGCCAGGTATCATTTCTGTAGAATCAGGCTATACAGGCGGTCACACAGAAAATCCAACTTATAAGGAAGTCTGCAGTGAAACAACCGGCCATTTTGAAGCAGTCCAGATTACATTTGATCCATCCATCATTTCATATGAAAAAATCGTCTCCGTTTTTTGGAAACAAATTGATCCAACTGATGCAGGCGGACAATTTTACGATCGAGGAGATTCCTATCGTACTGCCATTTTTTATCATGATGATGAACAAAAAACGATTGCTGAGGAATCAAAAAAGGAATTGGAAGAGAGCGGTCGATTCGACAAACCGATCGCAACATTAATTTTACCTGCGGATACATTCCATCCGGCTGAAGAATATCATCAGGATTATCATAAAAAGAATCCTTTTCATTACAAGCGGTATCGTCAAGGCTCAGGACGAGATGTCTTTATCAAATCACACTGGGTAGACAATGAGCAGAAAGAAGAAGTTCTCAAAACATTGAATCCTATGCAATATAACGTTACACAAAACGATGCGACAGAACCGCCTTTTCAAAATGAATTTTGGAACCATACTGAAGAAGGTATCTATGTGGATATCGTTTCTGGGGAACCTCTTTTCAGTTCTTTAGACAAATTTGATAGCAGCTGTGGATGGCCGAGTTTTACAAAACCAGTTCGTTCATCAACTGTCGAAGAAAAGGAAGACTTATCTCACGGCATGATCAGAACGGAAGTAAGAAGCAAGGATGCGGATTCTCATTTAGGACATGTATTCACAGATGGTCCAAGAGATAAAGGTGGACTAAGATATTGCATCAATTCTGCAGCACTTCGTTTTATTCCTAAGAACGAACTAAAAGAAAAAGGATACGGAGAATATCTCACTTTGTTCGATGAAAAGTAAACCAACACTTAGTCAAAAACAAGACAAAGAAAAACCGGTTAATTTCACTGGTTTTTCTTTTTTTCATATAGGGCCTCGTCTTTGATTTTAATTTGATATCGCTCTACGCTTCTTTGTAACTTTATAGTGATTGCGCCTGGCATTTACTCGTACTAATCATCCGTTATCACCTATACATAGAAAAAGAATCAAACCTGCCTCGATATGAGTTGGTTTGATCCTTTTTTGTTTACCTAACATGTAGGGATTGGAGAAGATGGGGCTCACCGCCCGACCGCAGAAAGCAAGTATCCTGGAGCGGAGATTCCCGCTTTTAACCTTTATATGTGGAACTTTTGTTTGCCTACGCTCAAAACTGGTTTATTTTTGTTCATAAGAGGAATAAGAATGTGACTGAATATATTTTAATCGAGCAAATAGAATAATAGCGCCAGCTGTTAGACCTGATATTAAACCAATCCAATAACCATATGCACCAAGAGTTGTGAAGTTCGCTAGATAATATCCAACGGGTAGACCAAGCACCCAGTAAGAGATAAATGAAAGCATAAAGGTTACATTTACATCTTTATAGCCTCTTAGTGCACCTTGTATTGGAGCACCTATAGCGTCAGCCAATTGAAAGAACACTGCATACCATAAGAACGAGATCGTAAGTTGAATGACTTCTGGTTCGTTTGAATACATTCTCGCTACTTGGTCATCGAAAATGACTAAAAGACCTGATAGGATTAGAGCAAATCCAACTGCCGTTATTATTCCGATGTAACTATATTGGGCTGCGTCTTTAAAGCGTTTTGCACCAACTTCAAAACCAACTGCAATCGTAAGCGCAAAAGAGATGCTTAGTGGCAGCATATATAGGAATGAAGCAAAGTTAAGTGCGGCTTGGTGAGCCGCTATGGTTATCGTGTTAAAATCACTCATTAACAAGGTAACAGCCGCAAATATACTTACTTCAAAAAAGATGGCAAGACCAATCGGAACGCCGATTTTCAACTGTTCTTTCCAAGCTGATAGAGAAGGTTTATAGAACGTTCGAAATAGTTTATATGTCCTAAACGGGTTCAATTTAACGACAATCAGAACGGTTATAATCGCGGTTACCCAATAGGTTATAGCTGTTGCCACACCTGCACCCACACCGCCTAATTCTGGAAAACCACCTTTGCCGAATATAAAAAGGTAGTTAAAGATAGCATTTACCGGTAATCCGATGAGGGTGATAAACATCGTAATTCTAGTTTGACCTAGCGCGTCGATGAAGGATCGAAGTGCTCCGTATAAAAAAAGCGGCATGATTCCGAAAGATAATGCGATTAAATATCCTCTTGCAACATTTTCAACTTCTTTTTCAAGAGACATCGCTCCTAAAATAGGATCTAACACAACTGATCCTAAAACAACAACGATGACGGATATTACAACAGACAAGTAGACTGCTTGCATAACAGATCGGGGAACATTTTTAGTGTTCTTAGCACCTAAAAGCTGTGAGACGATAGGTGTCAATGCCATAAGGATACCATTTAGCCCAGTGAAGATTGGCACCCACAAACTCGATCCGATGGCTACACCTGCTAATTGATCAGCACCAGACCGGCCACTCATTACCGTATCTAAAAAGTTCATGGCATACAAGCCTAACTGAGTGACCAAGACTGGAATCACCAGCAATAAAAAGTTTTTGTATTTATCTCTTAACGAATATGTCTGTATCATCTGCATACTTCCTTTATTATTTTAACTGTCAATTCGAGACAATGCATTATATCATAAAACATAACTAATATACGTGAAGGAGAAACTATGAGTGTTCAATTTCTTTTTGAAGTTCAATCTGTTCTGCCAGGTGAGCAAAGCGACGAAAAAATTGTACTGGTATCAACAGAGCTCTTATATAGAAGCAGTGGAGAAACCATCTATACAGGCGTGATACCCGTTAGAGTTACGGAGCATGGAGTTTTTGTATCAGTTCCAGCAGTTTCTGCTGCTTTCACCTCAAAGTATTTACGAACGGAAACGTTATTTCGGTTAAAAAGATATATTAAACGAATGAGAGATTACTTGGATCTTGATAAAAAGGAATAAGTTGACTTTTTGCTTTTACCTACATATAATATGAAAAACTATATGTCAGAACATTTATGAAAAAGAGAGTACTCTGTAAGGATGTTCATAGCGAGCAAGGGATCGGTGTAAGCCTTGCACAACTTTCAGACGAAGCGCACTTTGGAAATGTTTGCTTGAAAACGTAGTAGAGCAGACCGGGACTTCCCGTTAACAAGTCAAGTGGCCTTTAGGCAATGAGAGTGGTACCGCGGTTCATATCCGCCTCTTCTATTAATTTAGAAGAGGCGGATTTTTTATTTTAGGAGGGAAAAGGATGAACGGTAAAAAAATATTCGCAACTTATTTAAAAGATCAAATCGGCAGTGAATTAACATTAAAACAAATTGAAGCCTTTATTGAAAAGCCAAAACAGATTCAACATGGTGATTTAGCATTTCCCTGTTTTCAATTAGCTAAAATCTTCAAGAAGTCTCCAAATGAAATCGCAAAAACGTTAGCTGCTGGGAATATCTCAGATGATTTTGAGAAAATAGAAGCTATAGGAAGCTATGTAAATATTTTTTTAAATAAAAAAGCAGCTACTGAATCGCTTTTGACTCAAATTTTAAAAGAGAAAAACACTTACGCAAACCATCGTTTTGGTAATGGCAAAACGATCGTTCTAGACCTTTCCTCACCTAATATTGCAAAGCCGTTCTCAATGGGACATTTACGCTCTACCGTAATCGGTTCCTCAATGGCAGCGATTAGTGAAAAATGCGGGTACACGACAGTTAAAATCAATTATATAGGAGACTGGGGAACTCAGTTTGGTAAATTGATCTCAGCTTATTTAAAGTGGGGGGATGAAAACAAAGTTCGAAATAATCCAATTAAAGAGCTGACTAAACTTTACGTGCTCTTTCATGAAGAAGCTGAAAAAGATCCTTCGTTAAATGAGGAAGGAAGAATGTGGTTTAAGAAATTAGAAGATCATGATCCAAAAGCAAAAGAATTATGGATCTGGTTTAAAGAAGTATCTTTAGAGGCTTTTCATAAGATTTATAAACTGTTGGATGTCGACTTCGATTCCTATAACGGTGAAGCGTTCTTTAACGATAAGATGAACGCAACTGTAAATGTGCTGCAAGAAAAGAAGTTGTTAAAACTCTCTGAAGGAGCTCAGGTCGTAAGAGTAGGTGATGATCTACCACCGTGTTTGATCAAAAAGACAGACGGTGCCACTTTATATGCCACACGTGACATTACGGCTGCTATCTATAGAAAGAACACATACGACTTTGACGAAGCTTTCTATGTTGTCGGTCACGAACAATCTCTACATTTTGAACAAGTGAAACGAGTCCTGAAAAAGCTCGGACACGATTGGGCGGATCACATTCACCATGTTTCATTCGGGCTCATTTTACAGAATGGCAAGAAGATGAGTACTCGAAAAGGAAAAACCGTTCTTTTAGAAACAGTTATCTTAGAAGCAGTAAAGTTAGCAGAACAAAATATTAAAAGTAAAAATCCCGAACTCCAAGATTTACAGGATGTCGCACGTCAAGTAGGGGTGGGTGCCGTTATCTTTCATGATTTAAAAAATGAGAAAGGAAACGATGTAGAATTCTCACTTGACGCGATGCTCAAATTCGAGGGCGACACAGGTCCATACGTGCAGTATACAGCAGCAAGAATTCAAACATTATTAAATAAAGGGGATTTTAACGGAAGTGTTCCGAAAGAGTTGTCCATTGGATTAGAAAGCTGGGAGATCATATCTGTATTAAACGAATTCCCTGAAGTTGTTGAACAGGCATTTCACAGAAAAGAACCTTCTGTTATTTCTAAATATGTTTTGAAGCTATCTCATAAATTCAATCATTATTATGCACATGTGAAAATCTTAAACAGTAAAGAAACGCCTGAAAGACTCGCGCTATGTGCTTCTGTTCAAATCGTGCTGAAAGAAGGATTAAGATTATTAGGCATTCGAACACCGAATAGAATGTAAAGTTACTGGTTATTTTGCTACAAGTTTATTTAGTAGATAATCTCCTAGCTTCCGTTATATAATCTTATAACTTCATATAAATTATGGGATCGAGGAACGGACAATGAAATTGAATGAACATACGAAGGGTATATGGTACGCCGCTTTTTCTTATTTAATTTGGGGATTTCTTCCGCTGTATTGGAAACCGCTTCAATCAGCTGGTTCCGTCGAGATTTTAGCACATCGAATTCTATGGTCATTTCTACTAATGGTCGCTGTTATGTTCTTATTAAAAAAGAAAAATACACTAGTAAGAGATATAAAAGTCCTTTTTAATCAAAAGAAACAGTTCTTATCTGTATTGATTGCCTCGCTATTAATAAGCGGGAACTGGGTCATGTATATTTGGGCGGTCAATACAGATCATGTTGTTGAAGCGAGTTTAGGCTATTATATTAATCCTCTTGTTAGTGTAATTCTAGGCATGCTTGTATTAAAAGAAAAATTAAACAGCTGGCAGCTAGTGTCCTTTCTGTTAGCTGCCTGTGGTGTTTTTCTATTAACGTGGCAACATGGAGAGTTTCCTTGGGTAGCTGTTTCTCTAGCGCTTTCGTTCGGCCTGTATGGACTTGTAAAAAAACTAGGGAGTTTTGATTCTTTAACTGGTTTAACCTTCGAGACGATGTTTGTCTTTCCGTTAGCGTTCATTTATTTAATCTACCTTCAATGGAACGGGGAGGCGACATTTATCTCTGGAGGCACTTCTACGACACTACTTCTATGGGGCGCCGGACTCGTCACTGCAGTACCATTACTATGCTTTGCCCAAGGTGTAAAGCGGATCTCAATGACGATGATCGGTTTTCTACAATACATTGCTCCTACTATCATGCTCGTCTTAGGTGTATTTTTGTATCATGAAACATTTAGTCAGATTCATGTCATTTCATTTACTTTGATATGGGTTGCACTCCTTATTTTTACGGTCAGCAAAACAAAATGGGCAAATTATCTCATAAATCGTAAAAAACAAAATTCACTTTCTGCGAAAATATAGTATAATGGCAATGACCATTGTTACAGTTGAAACCTTATCAATGATAAGGTTCTTTTCATTCATTGTTTGAGAGCGCTTTAAATAGGGAAAAATTCAATGGCGAGAAATGATGAATCACCTGTTAACAGCAACAGCACAATACTTACAAAGGGAAGCAGGAGGGAACAAAAGATGAGTCATCAACGTTCCAAATCAGAAAATCCTTGGCAGGGACTAAGTGGACCAAATATGGCCTACATCCTTGAACTATATGATCAATATAGTGTGGATCCGGAATCTGTTGACAGTTCATTCAAAGAGAAATTTGATGCTTGGGGGCCTCCAATTGAGGACTCTAAATCAAATCAACGTACTGCACAGAGTTTTGATGGATTGGATTTCGAGAAATTAGCAGCTGCATTAAAATTAGCAGAAAACATTCGCACATACGGTCACTTAGCAGCTGACTTATATCCTGTAGGGGAATTTCCGAAAGATAACCACCATATTGACCCGAAAGAATTTAACTTAACAAAAGAAGATTTGAAAGCGATACCACCTTCCTTTATTTGGAAAGAAGCGCCATCAAGCGTTCAAGACGGCTATGAAGCGATCCAAATGCTACAGGAAGTGTATACGAAAACAATCGCTTATGAATTCAGTCATGTTCATGAGACTGAAGAACGCCAATGGTTAAACACCATGGTTGAAACAAGCCAACACTATCCTAAATTTTCTGCTGAAGATAAGAAGAACCTTTTAACACGATTGAGTGAAGTTGAAGGATTTGAGAAATTCCTTCATAAGACATTCGTTGGACAAAAGCGTTTCTCTATTGAAGGCGTTGATATGCTGGTACCGATGCTAGATGAAGCAGCTAAAGAAGGATGCCGTGACGGAGCTGAACATGCTCTGATCGGAATGGCACACCGTGGGCGTCTAAACGTACTTGCTCACGTGCTTGGCAAACCTTATGAACTAATTTTCTCAGAATTTCATCATTCTCCAAACAAGGAACTAATTCCTTCTGAAGGTTCGAGAGGAATTAACTTTGGATGGACTGGAGATGTAAAGTACCATCTAGGTGCTAGCCGATTGGTCGAAACAGATCAATCTCATAAAATTAAAATCTCACTTGCTAATAACCCAAGTCACTTAGAGTATGTAGATCCAGTTGTTGAAGGATATACAAGAGCAGCTCAAGAAACACGTGACAAGAAGGGTTATCCAGTTCAAGATACTTCTAAAGCATTTGCGATCCTTATTCATGGTGATGCTGCTTTTCCAGGTGAAGGAATCGTTGCTGAAACATTGAACTTAAGTCGTCTTAGAGGATATCAAACAGGTGGAACACTTCATATCATCGCTAACAACCTAGTAGGTTTCACAACGGATAGTGGTGATTCTCGTTCAACGAAATATGCGAGTGACCTTGCAAAAGGTTTTGAGATTCCGATCATTCACGTTAATGCAGATGATCCAGAAGCATGTATTGCAGCTGTACATCTTGCTTATGAGTATCGTAAAAAATTCCAAAAAGACGTTCTGATCGATCTAATCGGATATCGTCGATTCGGTCACAATGAAATGGACGATCCATCAGCAACACAGCCAAGATTGTATAAACAAGTAAACAGTCACCCGACAGTTCGTGATGTTTATGCAAAACAGCTTGTTAAAGAAGGAGTACTTTCTGAAGAAGAAGTAAAATCCATTGAAGAAGATGTATTAAAGAAGCATCAGACTGAATATGAAAAAGTTCAAGGTCGCAAAGAAAAATTCAAATTGGAAGACACTAGACTTCCTGATCCTTTATCGAAAGCACTTCCTGATATCGATACCACAATTTCAGTTAGTGATCTTCAAGAACTTACAGAGAACATGCTTAAGTTCCCAGAAGACTTTAATGTTTACCCGAAGATCAAAAGAATCCTTGAACGTAGACGCAAGTCGTTCCAAGGGGAAAAGATTGATTGGGGTATGGCTGAATCATTAGCGTTTGCTTCCATTCTTAAGGATGGAACGCCGATTCGAATTACTGGGCAAGACTCTGAGCGTGGTACATTCGCGCAAAGACACCTTGTTCTAAACGATAGTGAGAGCGGAAAGAAGTTTTCTCCGTTGCATGCGATGGATGACATCGATGTTTCGTTTGCGATTCATAACAGTCCACTCTCAGAATCATCAGTTGTTGGTTTTGAGTACGGCTATAATGTGTTTGCACCTGAAACGCTTGTTATTTGGGAAGCACAATACGGAGATTTCGCAAACGTTGCACAAGTTCTGTTCGATCAGTTCTTATCAGCAGGTCGTGCGAAGTGGGGGCAAAAATCAGGTATGGTGATGCTTCTTCCTCACGGATATGAAGGTCAAGGACCTGAGCATTCAAGTGCACGTCTAGAAAGATTCTTACAGCTTGGTGCAGAAAATAACTGGACAGTTGCTAACGTAAGTACAGCTTCACAGTACTTCCATTTGCTAAGACGCCAAGCTAAGCTCTTATCTATGGATGAGGTTCGTCCGTTGGTTGTAATGACACCTAAAAGCTTGCTTCGTGACACGAAAGTGGCATCCATGGCGGAAGCTTTTGAAAGTGACCACTTTATGCCATTGTTACAACAGCCTGGTCTAGGCAAAGAGAAAGACAAAGTGAAGAAAATCTTGCTTTGCTCTGGTAAGATTGCGATTGATCTTGAAAAAGCACTTGAGCAAGATCAAGTAGCAAGAACGGAAATGCATATCGTTCGTGTTGAACAGATCTATCCGTTCCCAGAAGAAGAGATGAATGCTTTGTTAAAAGAGTATCCAAACGTTGAAGACTTGATTTGGGTGCAAGAAGAGCCGAAGAACATGGGATCTTGGTTATACATCGAGCCTAAACTTCGTGCAGTAGCACCAAAAGCACACGTATCATATATTGGACGTCAAGAACGTTCGAGTACGGCTGGTGGGGAACCAGACATCTATAAAAAAGAACAAGAACAAATCATCCAAACATCATTAGCACTAGACATTCAATCGCGAGAGGGAGGCCGTGAACATGTTTGACGTTAAAGTTCCGGAGTTAGCCGAATCAATTTCAGAAGGTACAGTAGCACAATGGCTTAAAAAAGAAGGCGACACAGTTGTTAAAGGCGAAGATTTAGTAGAGCTCGAAACAGATAAAGTAAACATTGAGATCAGTGCAGAGCGAGATGGCGTTCTAAAAAATATCAAAGTAGAACCAGGCGACACTGTAGCAGTTGGGGATATTATCGCTTCTATCGTTGAAGGCGGTGCTTCTGAGTCTGCAGAACCAGCAGCAGAAGAAAAGACTGAAGAAAAAGCTGCTCCAACTCAACAAAAACAAGAGCCAGTCGTTGAAAAAGACGCGGCTGAAGATGAAGTGAAAGCTTCAGATCGCCCGATCGCATCTCCTGCTGCTCGCAAGCTAGCTCGTGAGAAAGGCATCGATCTTTCTGAAATTAGTACTCGTGATCCACTTGGACGCGTTCGCACAGAAGATGTTATCCGCCATGCTGAAGGTGGAAGCGCAGAGAAAGCTGCACCAGCATCTAAACCTGCTGCATCAGCTTCTAAGCCTGCTGCTTCAGTTGAAGCGGTAAATCCTGAAAAACCAGTTGAGCGCGTGAAGATGTCTCGTAGACGTCAAACAATCGCTAAGCGTTTAGTTGAAGCTCAACAAACGGCAGCGATGCTTACAACGTTTAATGAAGTTGACATGACGGCGATCAACGAAGTTCGTGCTCGTCGTAAGGACAAGTTCTATGAGCAAAACGGAGTTAAACTAGGATACATGTCATTCTTCACGAAAGCTGTTGTAGGAGCACTGAAAAAGTTCCCTGCAATCAACGCTGAGATTCAAGGCGATGAAATGGTTCTTAAGAAGTTCTACGATATCGGTATCGCAGTTGGAGCAGAAGAAGGACTAGTTGTACCAGTTGTTCGCAACGCTGATCGTCTAAGCTTCGCTGGTATTGAAAAAGAAATCGGAAACTTGGCTGAGAAGGCACGTTCTAAAAAGCTATCATTAGAAGACCTTCAAGGTGGTTCATTTACAATCACGAACGGCGGTATCTTCGGATCAATGCTATCAACACCTATCTTAAATGCACCTCAAGTTGGTATCCTTGGTATGCACACGATCCAATGGAGACCAGTAGCAATCGATAAAGAGCGCATGGAAAACCGTCCGATGATGTACATCGCGCTTTCTTATGACCACCGTATTGTAGATGGAAAAGAAGCAGTAAGCTTCTTAACAACGATTAAATCACTTCTGGAAGATCCAGAATCACTTCTTTTAGAAGGTTAATGTTTAGTAATGTAATGATGATATGGAACGCCTCCTGCGCTTGCAGGGGGTGTTTTTTTGTGGGTTTGATCAGGGTGATTTATGAGAGGTGAGTGAGTGTTTTAGAAGGCGGCTAGATTTGTCGAATGGCCTTTATTTTTAATTTTCGACTTAATTAGGGTTGAAATCGGCTTAATTGGTGCGTTACACGACTTAATAATAGTTAATTCTGGCTTAATTATTTCATTTTAGACTTAATTGTGCACAACTTAATTTCCGAGTAAAAAATATTCATCAAATCATTGCTGAAACTAAAGGTTTTTTATCAATTTTTCTCGAATGAAATATGTATTAAAAAGCAAGAGGTGATACCTTGATAAAAAAACCACGTACAAAGCCCCTCAAATTATTAAAATTGGATTCCTTAATGCAAAGATTAATGCCCAGTCACCCGAAATACGATGAATTACAAATTGAATTTGCAAGATATTCAGCAGGTTTTAGAGGAGAAGTAGCACTCGATTATTATCTTCACGATTTAGATGATAATTCATACCTCATTTTTCATGACTTGCGACTTCCGAGAGATAAAGATAAAAACTATTACTTCCAAATAGACTGTTTGATCCTACATACTTCGTTTGCCGTGTTACTCGAGGTTAAAAACTTCTCAGGTGACCTTTATTTTGATCATCACTTCGATCAGATGAAACGAACGAAAAATGGGGTAGATGAAACATTTCCTGATCCAGTAAGCCAGGTCCAACAACAAAAAATATATCTGGAAAGCTGGTTGAAAAGAAATCAGTTGCCTGAAATCCCGCTTTATTCCCTCGTTGTTCTAACTAACCCTAAATCTTTTATTACGTTATCCCCGCATTATGGCAAAAAAGCGGTCCATATTATTCGGACTAAGAGTCTAGCTAATAAAGTTCAACAAATTTCAACGTACCATCAAGAAACCCTCTCAAAGAAGGACCTCTCAAAAATAACTTCAAAACTGCTAAAGCAACATGAAAGACATAACCCCGACATATTAAAAACATACAACATCAATCACACGGACATTATCACCGGAGTCTTTTGTCCAGACTGCAATCATATTCCTATACGACGAGAGAGAAGTACTTGGGTTTGTTCTAAGTGCAATATAAAATCCAAAGATGCTCATATAAAAGCTATACAAGACTACGCACTGATCTATGAAGAACCTGTTAAGAATAATATGTTAAGACGATTTCTACACATCAATTCATCTACATGTATGAAAAATCTTCTGAAATCCATGAATCTTACCCCGAGCGGTCCTACTAATTCAGCTACGTACAGGCTACCGATTCCTGAATAACTTATCTAGCTCAAAATTATATTAATCAAATAAAAAATCAAATCAACGAACCTACTATTTAATTATTAATAATAACTTGCAAAATACAACTAATAATAGTTGTAAAATACGACTATCAAATTATCATAACACTTGCATATTGCAACTAAAGCACAAAAAAGGCAGCTGCAATCAGCAGCCACCGTAATTTCACCAATATAAAACTTAAGGAATCAACAAAATCTTACCCGTACTTTTTCTACTCTCTAAATATTCATGAGCTTTTGCACCATCATGTAAAGGAAAGGATGTTTCTGAAAGTTTTACATCTCCATTCTTAATCCATTCAAACAACTCGTTTGAACGTTTTACACGTTCTTCGTGAGATGTGAGGACATTCCATAAGTCGCCTCCGGTCAAGGTCTTAGAAGTATCCATGAGCATACGAGGATCAATGGACACAGGATCGCCGCCAGCCATCCCAAAGAATACGACAGTCCCACCAATTTTTGTTACTTCAAAACTATCCATTATCGTAGAACCGACAGACTCATAAACAACGTCTACACCTTTGCCAAAAGTTTCGCTCAATACGCTTTCTTTCCAATTATCATTATATAAGAATACTGAATCTGCTCCTGCTTCTATAGCGACCTGACGTTTTTCATCTGAAGACGTTAGACCAATAATCTTTCCTCCGAGCAACTTGATTATCTGGATCAATAGCTGTCCAACACCGCCGGCAGCCGCATGAACCAATGCAACGTGACCTTGCTTAATCGAAAAACTGTCTTTAGTAAGATAATGTGCAGTCAGCCCTTGTAACAAAAGAGAGGCTGCTGATTCAAAGGATACACCTTCTGGAATGGGTATCGCTTTATCGTGAGGGACAACGACAAGTTCCGCGTTTGCTGCAGGTACATCTGCAAATGCAATACGATCTCCTACAGAAACACCGTTAACAGCACTACCAACTTCTTTAACGATACCTGCTCCTTCATAACCTAAAATGTAAGGAGGCTTACCTTCTAGATGATAATTTCCTTTTCTTCTATATACATCAGCGAAATTTAAACCAATGGCTTTCATTTCTAGCAAGATGTCCTGATCACTTATAATTGGATTGTTAATTTCACGATATTCTAAAACTTCTGGACCACCGAAGCTGTCAAAAACTAATGCCTTCATATATGTAGATCTCCATTCTAATAGTTTCTTCCTTATCATATTAACCGAAACGATCTGTGAAATACTAGGAAAGGAGCTCTAGAAAATGAATTTGACAGATAGAGCAGGGCACATTATGATTTAACAAAAGAATTACTTAAAGGAGAGAGACTTCATGATTCATTTAGAGTGGGCGAACAGAGAAACAATTCGCGAGATCAAATGTGTACATACAGAAGCAAAAAAATATATGGTTAACCGTGCTTTAACTGCTGGTAAAACATATGAACTAAAAAATGAAACAGAGGAATTTTATTTTGTAGTAGATAACACAGGTAAGGTTGGCGGATACTACAAAGAATATTTCGAAGGCTAGGCTCTCCATCTTCAATCACAAATCAAAAGCCTGACTCATGGAGCCAGGCTTTTTTTATCTATTATGAATGAATCTTCTTTTTTTCTTTGTTTAAAAGAGCATCCATGAATTCGTGGAATTCCGGAATGTTCATCTGTTGAGCTGAATCAGATAGCGCTACTGCTGGATCAGGATGCACTTCAGCCATAACCGCATCTGCGCCGATCGCCATTGCCGCTTTAGCAGCAGGGAGGAGAAGGTCTTTTCGGCCCGTTGAGTGTGTTACGTCCACAACTACAGGAAGATGCGTTTCTTTTTTAAGGATAGGTACCGCTGAAATATCAAGTGTGTTACGAGTTGCTCTCTCGTACGTACGAATTCCGCGTTCACATAGAATGACTTGTGAGTTACCTTGAGCCAAGATGTATTCAGCAGCGTACATGAATTCTTCAATCGTCGCAGCTAACCCACGCTTCAGCAATACGGGCTTGTTCACAGATCCAGCTGCTTTTAATAGATCGAAGTTCTGCATGTTACGTGCTCCGATCTGAATCACATCAACATAATCTAGAGCCATCTCAATATCGTTCGGATTTAAAATTTCACTTACAACAGCAAGCTGATGTTCATCTGCTGCTTTACGAAGAATTTTTAATCCTTCTAGTCCAAGTCCTTGGAAGTCGTAAGGAGACGTACGCGGTTTGAATGCGCCACCTCGGATTAACGTTAATCCTTTTTCAGCAATTACTTCTGCTACTTGCTTCACTTGTTCGTAGCTTTCTACCGCACAAGGACCCATGATGAAGTGAGGATTACCATCACCAATTTTTTCACCTTTTACATTTACGATCGTATCTTCAGGTTTCTTTTTACGAGATACGAGTAAAGCTTTTCGATTATCGTCTTTTTGGAGCTCCAAGCTTGCTTTGAAGATTTGCTTGAAGATGTGTTGTACCGTTGATGTTTCAAACGGACCATCGTTATGAGAAGCAATCAGATCTAATAGTTCTCTTTCTCTTACAGGATCAAACCGTTTAACACCTTGCATTTCTTTAAGCTTTCCAATTTGTTGTGCCACATTACCTCGTTCATTAAGAAGCTCCAAGATTTTTAATGAAATATCGTCCATCTGTTTGCGTAATTCTGTTAATTCGTTTGACATGCGTGGTTCCTCCCCATATTTACACTAGTTTTTTAGCTCCTATATCGCGGCCGCTTATAGGCTTATTTATATACATAATCACATAGACACTTTCGCGCTTTAAAGCGTGTGTCTCATAAAGTATTGTTTGTAACTTTAAAGGGATTTCAAAAGAATGTCAAGTACTTACACAAAAAAAGATTTAAAATATTTTTCAGCCACTTTCAATAGCTTTTTGACATATAGATGAAGGTAATGTAAATTTTAAGAAAAATGAATGAATTTCCTTTACAACAGCGCTTCAACGTGCTAAAACTGTTTATAACTTTATAAATTCAATTGCAATGAAAGAACAGCAGTAGTGGAATGGTTCCCTGTTATTAGAGAGCTGATGGTGGTGCAAATCAGTACACAGCCTTTCACGAATTACAATTCTTGAGCAAGCTTTTTTATAAAAGCCGGATAATTTCCGTTATGACAATGAAGGTGGCAGAGGTTTAGTCTTTGCTGTCAGGGTGGTACCGCGATATCAATTCGTCCCTGCTTATTAGCAGGGATTTTTTTGTACAACAAAACAGGCAAACAGGAGGAATAGAAAATGAGATATTTAACTGCAGGGGAGTCACACGGCCCTCAACTCACAACAATCATTGAAGGTGTACCAGCAGGTTTGCCTCTAGTAGCAGATGACATTAACGAAGAACTTGCTAGACGTCAAAAAGGTCATGGGCGTGGACGTCGTATGCAGATTGAGAAAGATCAGGTTCAGATCGTAAGTGGTGTGCGTCACGGAGTAACGCTGGGTTCACCGATTACACTCGTAGTTGAGAACAAAGACTTTACTCATTGGACGAAGATCATGGGTGCTGAACCTCTTGAAGACGAGAACGCAGAAGTGAAACGTGTGATCTCCAGACCTCGACCAGGTCACGCAGATTTAAACGGTGCTATCAAATATAATCATCGAGATATGAGAAACGTGTTAGAACGTTCATCAGCCAGAGAAACAACCGTACGAGTTGCGGCAGGTGCTGTTGCGAAAAAGGTTCTTAAAGAACTTGGTGTTGAAGTTGGTGGACACGTATTAGAACTAGGCGGTGTAGTAGCCGAGAACACAACCTATGAATCCTTAGACGAGCTTCGCGAAAAAACCGAGATATCACCTGTACGATGTTTAGATAAAAATGTAGAAAAAACCATGATGGAAGCGATTGATACAGCAAAAGAAAACGGAGATTCTATAGGTGGGGTTGTAGAAGTAATCGTAGAAGGGATGCCTGTAGGTGTAGGAAGCTACACGCATTATGATAATAAACTTGATGCGAAATTAGCAGCAGCGATCATGAGTATCAATGCATTTAAAGGTGCTGAGATCGGTATTGGATTTGAAGCAGCACGAAGACCTGGAAGTGAAGTGCATGATGAGATTGTTTGGGATATCGAACGTGGCTATACAAGAAGAACAAACAACGCAGGAGGCTTTGAGGGAGGAATGACAACCGGAATGCCAATTGTTGTTCGTGGTGTGATGAAGCCGATTCCTACTCTATATAAACCGCTAAATAGTGTAGATATTGAAACAAAAGAAGTTTTTGCGGCAAGCATTGAACGCTCTGACAGCTGTGCGGTTCCTGCTGCAAGTGTTGTAGCAGAGTCTGTTGTTGCGTGGGAGCTTGCAAGTGCGTTAGTCAATCAATTTGGACAAGATAACATGGATGTGATTAAGAAAAACATCGTGCAGCACCAAGAACGTGCAAGGGTGTTTTAAATGAACACGATACACATAACAACACCTTCAAAAAACTACCCGGTTTTTATTGGTGAAAACGTTATTGACGAGCTTAAAACAGTCTTAGAAAACCTGAAACCTTCACCCAAAAACCTATTGATCATAACAGATGAAAACGTCGGAAATCTTTATTTAGAAACTGTACAAAGTGTGATTGGTGATGCTTTCACTCATGAAACAATACAGATTCAAGCGGGTGATGATCAAAAGTCTTTCGAAAATTACATGGCTTGTCAAAGCTTTGCTTTAAGTAAAGAACTGGACCGGACATCTGTTGTTATTGCCCTTGGAGGTGGAATGATTGGAGACCTTGCTGGATTTGTAGCAGGCACCTATATGCGAGGAATCCGTTTTATTCAAATTCCAACTACTATTCTTGCACATGATAGTGCAGTAGGTGGAAAAACGGGAATCAATCATCCTGAAGGTAAGAATATGATTGGCGTATTTCATCAACCTGAAGCGGTGATCTATTCGACAGACTTCTTAACTACCTTACCACCTAACGAAAAAAGATCTGGTTTTGCAGAGGTAATCAAACATGCATTAATCGCTGATGAAAATCTATATCGTTCATTGCGAGAAAACGTTAAAACCATAGATGATTTAAAAGGAGACTCCCTACAGAAAGCTCTTATACAAGGTATTGAAATCAAGAATGCAATCGTCACAAAAGACGAGAAAGAAAAAGGAATTCGGGCATATTTAAACTTTGGCCACACACTCGGCCATGCTATTGAAGGGGAGCTTCAATACAAAGACATCACCCATGGTGAAGCAGTAGCTTTAGGTATGCTTTTTGCACTTTCACTAAGCGGGGACACTGAAACTTTAGGAAAAGAATTAAAAATGTGGTTAACAACTTTAGGTTATCCGTCATTTCCTAAGCACTTATCTGCTTCCTCACTAATCAAGCGAATGAAAAAAGATAAAAAAGCTGAAAAGGGCATGATTCAAATGGTGCTACTGAACGGTTTCAGTAAGCCCTATTTATCACCTTTTACTTCAGAAGAATTAGAGAGTAAATTATCTTCTTTTATAGAAGAGGTCTAAAAAGGAGTAGTAGTAAATGAAAAACGTCTTACTAATAGGGGTTGGATTGATCGGTGGTTCAATCGCTCTTTCTATAAAACAAGAACACGAAGCAACAATCTATGGGTATGACGTTTATGCTGACAACAGTGTAACGGCAGCGAAAATAGGAGTAATTGACGAAGCTGTTACAGACTTTACTGGGATGGCCCAAATAGCAGATCTTATCATAATTGCAACACCTGTTGAAGCAACGTTACAGGTGATGGAGAAATTAGCTTCCATTTCACCTGTAATTAAAGCGTTAGTTATGGATGTTGGCAGTACAAAAAAATCCATTATGAATAAAGCAGAGGAAATGGCCGCTACGGGTATTCGTTTTATTGGTGGTCACCCTATGGCTGGATCACATAAAACGGGAGTGGAAAGTGCAAAGGTACATCTGTTAGAAAATGCCTTTTACTTTTTAACACCAAACTCTATAACAACTGATGTTGATATAGATGAAGCAAAGACTTGGTTAAAAGGGACAAGAGCCAAATTTCTCGTTACTGATCCAGATGAACATGATTTCCTTACAGGAATTGTAAGTCACTTTCCTCATCTTGTCGCTTCAAGCCTTGTGAGGGTTGCACAGCACCATGCCAAGGAAAAACCGTTGATTCAGCAACTTGCAGCGGGAGGGTTTCGAGATATTACGCGCATTGCTTCAAGCTCTCCTAAAATGTGGAGTGATATTGTTAGTCAAAATAAGTCACATCTTCTAACTCTATTACACGAGTGGAAAAATGAGATGGATACGGTGATAGAGTTCGTAGAAAAAGGAGATGAATCAGAACTCTATGATTACTTTGATGGAGCAAAATCATTCCGAGATTCCTTACCCGTTCGGTCAAAAGGTGCGATCCATCCGTTTTCAGATTTATATGTGGATATCCTCGATAAAGTAGGTGCTTTATCTCATATCACTGCACTTCTGGCACAATCTGAGATC
This sequence comes from Fictibacillus halophilus, assembly GCF_016401385.1. Classification (NCBI taxonomy): domain Bacteria; kingdom Bacillati; phylum Bacillota; class Bacilli; order Caryophanales; family Fictibacillaceae; genus Fictibacillus; species Fictibacillus halophilus. Next base: position 1,309,401 of record NZ_JAEACF010000001.1, read on the forward strand.
AGCATTATTAATCTCGGTATTTTAGAAGTAAGAGAAGGTTTAAATGGGGTACTTCGATTGAGTTTCCAAGATGACAATGATCGAGATCAGGCACAAGAAATATTACAAAAAGAGAATTACTTAACTCAAATCACTTTATAAGGAGGCACTATTCTATGACAAAACAATTACATCCCATTCAACGACTTAAAGGATCGATTAAAGTGCCTGGTGACAAATCGATTTCACATCGAGCTGTCATGTTTGGGTCCATTGCAGAGGGAACAACGACAATTGATGGTTTTTTAACAGGTGAAGATTGTTTAAGTACGATTTCATGTTTCAAGAAACTCGGCGTTTCGATTCTACAAGAAGGTGAAAAAGTAACAGTAGAAGGAAAAGGACTCACAGGATTAACACCTTCTTCAGAAGAGTTGTACGTTGGAAATTCGGGAACTACGATCCGGCTGATGCTAGGTATTCTTGCTAACACACCTTTTGAGTCGATCTTAACAGGTGATGATTCAATCGCAAAAAGACCGATGAATCGCGTTACCAACCCTTTGAAAGAAATGGGAGCTACAATTGAAGGCAAAGATTCGGGAAACAAGGTCCCACTTCACATTAAAGGCGGCGAAACAAGAGGTATTCATTACACCTCTCCAATCGCAAGTGCACAAGTAAAATCAGCTATCATTCTAGCTGGATTAGATGGAGAAGGAACAACTTCTGTAAAGGAACCCTTCAAATCAAGAGACCATACAGAACGCATGCTAAAAGCGTTTGGAGTAGAAGTTGAAAATGATGATTTAACGGTTTCGGTCGCAGGTGGTCAGAAATTAAGAGGAACTCATATTGAAGTACCAGGGGATATTTCTTCAGCTGCCTTCTTTTTAGTAGCAGGTGCAATTGTTCCAAACAGTGAGATCACGTTAAGAAAAGTAGGATTAAATCCAACTCGTACAGGAATATTAGATGTGCTGAAAAATATGGGGGCAGATGTAACATACCATAATATAAATGATGAAGCTTCAGAACCTTTTGGAGATTTAATCATTAAAAGCTCTGACTTAAAAGGGACGGTCATTGAAGGTGATCTTATTCCTCGATTGATCGATGAAATTCCAATCATAGCTCTCGCCGCAACTCAAGCGGAAGGAAAAACGATTATAAAAGACGCACATGAACTACGAGTGAAAGAGACAGACCGAATTGAGACCGTTGTGAACGAACTTAAGAAAATGGGTGCAAATATAGAAGCTACAGAAGACGGTATGATCATACATGGTAAGTCTTCATTACATGGAGCTTCTGTACAAAGCTACGGTGATCACAGAATCGGAATGATGTTAAGTGTGGCCGCTTGTATCGCAGAAGGTGAGACAATTCTTACAAACAGTGAAGCGATCGCTGTTTCATACCCTTCATTCTTTGAACAACTAAATTTACTCTCGTCGTAAATAAAAAACGTTCCCCGACATGAAAAGGGAACGTTTTTTGTATTATTGAACACTTGAAAATGTTCGAAGATCTTCAATATCTGCTACCTTGAAACCATTCGCTTCCACTCGGTGAACCAGTTCATCGATTTCTTCACGAGAAACACTTTCATTAAAAGTGATAACAACTCTGCGGAGAAATTGCTTTCCTGCATCTTGAGTAAAAACACCTTCAATATTGTACTCTTCATGAATGGCAGTAAAGAGTTTTCTTAACGAACCTTTTCCTTCTGTGGTTGAAACCGTTAAAGAATAACCACCTTTCTTAATGCCATAAGAATCTTCTAAAATATCCATTACTTTTGAGTGAGTAATGATTCCAAGGAAGTTATGATCATCATCGACAACAGCCATAAATGGTAGGCGCCTGATCGTGAAGAGCACCTTGAAATAAGCTGTATTCTCATGAATAAAAGCGTCTTTCTCTTCTACAATTCTACTAACATGATCCTTAACTGAGCCGATATTATCAATAATATAATCTGATGTGGTCTCTTTAAAAAGAAGACCTACAAATTTTTGTTCGGATTCATCCAAAACGGGTATGCAACGATACCCTGACTGAATAATGGTATATCGTGCTTCGCTGATCGACATGTTCTCTGTTACAAACGTTACTTTGGATTTAGTTAGATAGTTGGATTTTACTTTCATAGGACACACCCTTTTCAGAATAATATAAATATTTAAAACTATTTCGACAAAAAAAGCAAATTACCTTTACTTTTACTCAACTTTTTTCCTAATTGCATATTAAGTAATAATACCATATACTATTACTAGAATATTTTATAAATTCTTAAAAGGAGGTGTAAGGCATGCTTAAAGGTGTACAAATGTTTAACTGGTTGGTTGTTTTCCGTGCAATTACTTATGTATTTTCTAAAATTGGCGGAGTCTGTCCATTTTCAGTTAAAACATTAAAGTACATCACAAAGTAACCTTACCCTATCCTTTTATTTGTTATAAACCATGGGCAGGTATGTTGCTCATGGTTTTTTGTATACAAAAAAAGGGCAGTGGCATTGGATTAAAAGGAGAAAATGAAAATGATTATATGCACTGTTCATCAAGTTAAAAAAATGTATGGCGGAAACGAAATCCTAAAAAATATCTCTTTTGAAATTCACGATCAAGACCGAGTAGGTATAGTCGGACAAAATGGTTCAGGAAAAACGACATTGTTTAAGCTCTTAAGCGGGGTTGATTATCCGGACTCAGGTTCAATAGCCATCAGGAAGGATGCAGAAATCGGTTATTTGGAACAACTTCCTGAGCATACAGAGAATATGAGAGTATATGATGTTGTTTCTGCAGCATTTCAAGAAATTAATGAGATCGAACTTCAAATTCAGCATGTTAACACTTGTTTAAGTGATCCAGAGCAAACGCACCGGTTAGAAAAAAATCTAAATAAGCTTTATAGATTGCAAGAAGAATTTGAAAAACTCGGCGGTTATGCGATTGAGTCAAAGATAAATGGAGTTTTAGCTGGGTTAGGTCTAACTCAACTCTCTCATCAACCATTTATGCAATTAAGCGGAGGGGAAAAAACGAAAGTCGGTCTGGCTTGTTTGTTATTAAAAGAACCTGAACTTCTACTCTTAGACGAACCTACCAATCATCTCGATATCGAAACGATGAATTGGCTAGAAAACTATCTTCAAAAATATAAAGGTTCCGTTATTATTATCAGTCATGATCGATACTTTTTAGATAAAGTTACTTCAAAGACGATTGATATAGAAGACGGTGAATGCACCTTATATCATCAAAGTTACTCAGGTTTTCTAAAAGAAAAAGAAAACAATCTTCTTCTAGAATTTGAAAAATATGAAGAACAGCAAAAGAAAGTTAAAAAGATTAAAGAGTCGATCAAACAACTTAGGGACTGGGGTGCTCGCTCAGGAAATGAAAAATTCTTCAAAAGAGCGAGAAACATGGAGAAGGCACTTCATCGAATACAGAGTATGAAACGCCCTAAACTGGAACGCAAAAAAGCTGCATTCGAATTTTCAGTAAACAAGAGAAGTGGACAAGATGTAGCGGTAATTAAAGGGCTTAGTAAATCAATTGATGGACGATCGATTTTAAGTAATCTTGAATTACAGATTCGATATGGTGAAAAAGTAGCCCTCGTCGGTAAAAATGGATCAGGAAAAACGACACTGCTTCAGACCTTACAATCTCTTGACCACTGCAATGGCACGATAAAACTAGGACCATCCGTTTCGATTGGTTACCTTTCTCAAATGGGACTTACTGCTGAATCATCTCAAACTGTACTTGATATTTTCAGAGAAAAAGTACCGATGGAAGAAGGAGAAGCTCGGCATCATCTAGCTAAGTTTTTGTTTTACGGCGCATCCGTTTACAAAAAAGGAAGTGAGCTTAGTGGTGGAGAACGAACACGTCTCAGACTTGCACAGCTTGTCTATGAAGGATTCAATTTCTTAATACTAGATGAACCGACAAACCATTTAGATATTGATTCGCGTGAAGCATTAGAATTAGCACTAGAAGAGTTTGATGGAACGATCTTATCAGTATCCCATGACCGCTATTTTATGAACAAACTATTTGAGCGAACTCTTTGGTTAGAAGAGGGAATCTTAGAGAGTTATTATGGAAATTTTAATTATGCACTTGAAAAGCGGTTAAGCCATTAATTCAACTACTCTACTAAAAAAACAGGTTATTTTAAATAGCCTGTTTCTTTTTATTTATACCTTCTTGTTTTTTTATAGTGTTGGTTTTCGTTCATGGGGCGTACGATGAGCCTCCTGCCGCTTTGCGTCACTAGAAGTCACCACCTGTTAGTTACAGTGGCTAGACAGGTGAGACACTTATACGGGAAATGTACGAATGTGGCTCACCGCCTGCCCCGTGGAAAGCGAGCAGCCTGGAACGGAAATCAACCTACACGAAAATAGTCTTAAGAAAAGAGCCTTCTTTTATTCCATTTCTACTGATTGTTCTCCCTTGGTATGGGGAATAATGGAGAGAAAACGTGTCTAAACAGGAGGTACTTATGAGTAACTATGAAAATAACATGCCGCAGTTTCCAGAACCGCTTTGGAGGCAGCAATTAAATCTACCTACATATTCTCTATTGAATGAAGATCATGAAACAGAAGTTGTTGTTGTAGGAGCAGGGATTAGCGGAATCACTACAGCTTATCTTTTAGCAAAAGAAGGAAAAAAAGTTACTTTGATCGAGGCAGGTAAAGTGATTAATGGAACAACTGGACATACAACTGCAAAGATCACTTCTCAACACGATGTCATCTATGATCATCTGATTTCACATATTGGATTAGATCGAGCACGCCTTTATTATGAGTCAAACGAACAAGCTAAACAGTTTATTGAGAATCTTATTAAACAAAATAACATTCATTGTAACTTAGAAAAACATGATGCCTATCTTTATGCCAACACCGAGGAAGGAATTAAAAAGCTTAACAAAGAAGCAGATGCTTATCAACAGTTAGAAATCGATGGTGAGCTGGTCGAAAAACTTCCATTTAACATACCGCATAAAAAAGCGCTTGTTATGAGGAATCAAGCACATTTTCATCCTGTAAAATATTTAGCGGCTTTATTACAGGAAATGGAGTCACTTGGTGTTGAGGTCTACGAAAACACGACAGCAACAGATATTATAGAAGAGAATGACAAAAAAGCTGTTGTACAAACAAGTAACGGACACAAAATTACAGCTGACTTTGTAGCTTGTTGCACACATTTCCCGTTCTTCGATGGATTGGGTTTCTATTTTACTAGAATGATGGCAGAGCGTTCTTATGTATTGGCGGTAAAAACACAGGACTCATTTCCGAATGGGATGTATATGGGTGTTGATCAAACCTCATTTTCTTATCGTTCTATCTTACAGGACGGTGAAAAAATCGTACTCCTTAGTGGAGAAAGTCATCAAACCGGACAAGGAATCCCGACTCATCAGCACTATGAGGCTCTATTAAAAGAAGCGAAAAAATCGTTAAAATTGGATAGAGTACTTTATCGCTGGTCTGCTCAGGATTTAATCACACTTGATAAAATTCCATTCATCGGAAAGCTTACACATAAGCATGATCACATATTTGTGGCTACAGGTTACAAAAAGTGGGGAATGACAACAGGTACACTTGCTGCTTTAATCATTAGAGATCATATCTTGGGTAGAAAGAATGAATTCGCTGACTTATATAAACCACAAAGGTTCCAAGCTGATCCATCTGATATCAAACAGTTTATAAAGGAAAACGCAGATGTAGCCAAGCACTTTGTATCTGGAAAGTTAGACAAACCCTCAAAGCATCCAAGAAGTTTAAATAAAGATGAGGGATGTGCCGTAACGGTTGACGGAGAAAGATGTGGGGCTTATCGAGACAATAATGGAGAACTTCATATTGTAGATACAACTTGTACACATCTCGGTTGTGAGACAGAGTGGAACAGCGGTGATCGAACATGGGATTGTCCGTGTCATGGTTCACGTTTTTCATACGATGGTTCAGTCGTTGAAGGGCCAGCAAAAAAACCTCTTAAACGTGTAGAATTACAATAGAATTAACAGTAGATGACTTATTAAAGTACGTGTTACTTTAATAAGTCATTTTTTTTGGATTGTGTGTTATTTTGACACCAATTTGTATAAAAAGCCTACAGAAATAATATATTGCTTACAACGAATTTATTTTTATATTTTCAAAAAAATTACAAGTAAAAATAATGAAAATTTTATGAATTTAGTATAAAATAAAGTGCTTGAAAGCGAGAGGGGGAATTAAATATGAAGCTTTTAAGAGAGACATTAAAGCACTTTAAGCCTTATTGGAGGGGGCTTCTTCTGGCTTTTATCTGTTCGTTAATCGGTGGCGCCTTTACCGTTATACCACCTATACTAGCGGGTAAGCTTGTTGATGAAATCCTGCCGAATGAAATGACGGATATGATCGGTTGGCTTGTCGCGGGGGTTCTGTTCTCGTTTTTATTTAAGGTGATATTTGAATCATTGCAAGAATTTATTCAAATTCAGATCGGTTTAGACGTTATTACAGATATGCAGATGCGTGCATTCGGACGTTTGCATAAAACGCCGATGTCATTTTTTACGACTACACCTCGAGGAGATATGCTGTATCGTCTTACTCACGACGTAGAAGCTGTTCAGAACTTAAATAATACGGTCGTGCCTCGATTCGTACAACAAGTAGTGAGTGCGGTCGCTGCTTTTATTGCCGTGTTTGCTCTATACTGGCCGGTTGCAATCGTTATGTTTTGTGTATTCGCCATCTACCTGTACCCGTCTTTTAAACTTGGAACGACAATGAGAAAAATGAGTGCCGTTCAGCGGGATATGCGCGCAGATATTTATCACCATCTTCAGGAAAGTATCGAATCGACTAGACTAGTTCGTACGTTTCAAACACAAGAAAGAGAACTACATACACAAGATAAGAAGTTAACAGATTGGAAGAATTATTCCATACGTGCCGCTTTGATCGGAAAAGTAAACTGGCGTCTTGGTAATCTATTTAATATCGCTACACCAGGCGTAGTCATGCTTGTTGGAGGAATGGCAGTTTGGAATAATACGATTTCTGTCGGTACACTTGTTGCTTGTTTAGGGTTTATTCCTACGATGTTTTTTCCCATTCGTTCACTAGCTGAGAATGCATTGATCATACAGCAGGCTATTCCTGCTCTTCAGCGAATCTATGAATATTTTGATTTACCAAAGGAACATGAAGATGATCTGCCAAAGATGCAACCGGTTCGAGGGGATATTGATATTGATAATCTTTGGTTTCGTTATCCCGGCAACGAAGAATATGTGTTAAAAGGCGTCTCATTGAATATGAAAGCTGGCCAACATATTGGTATTGTCGGTACTAGCGGTGGCGGAAAATCTACGCTCATCCAATTGCTGCTCGGTCTTTATGAACCTGAGGCAGGCTCAATTGAAATCGACCAACAAAACTTGTTTGAGTACAATAGGAATTCATTTCGTCAGCAGGTAGGAGTCGTTTCCCAGGAAACGTTTCTTTTAAACAATACACTTCGGATGAACTTATTATATGGAAGAAAAGATGCAACTCAAGCCGATTTAGATGCGGCATGTGATGCTTCAGGACTTACAGATTTTGTCGCTGCCTTGCCAGAAGGCTATGAAACCATCGTTGGTGAGAGGGGACTTAAGCTCTCTGGCGGACAAAGACAACGTGTTGCACTTGCAAGAGCTATCCTTCGACACCCTGCACTATTAATCTTTGATGAAGCAACTTCTTCACTGGATGGGGAAACAGAAGAACGCGTTCAGTCCGCTCTTGAAGAACTCATACCTGGCAGAACGACGATCACGATTGCTCACCGGTTGATCACCGTGAGGGATGCAGATAAAATCGTATTACTAGACAAGGGAATTGTAGCAGAATCGGGTACGCACGAAGAACTTCTTGCAGAACGAGGACAATATTACGAACTTTATATGGCGCAATACAGTGAATTAGAAAAGGAGAGAGCGCTATGAGCCAAACGAATTTGAAACAAAAAAATCGAGATGGCAGACGCGTTCTAGCCTTTTTGAAACCACATAAAAAATGGGTGTTTGCTGATGCGTTTGTTATCGCTATATCTCAAGTATTTTCTGCACTGATTCCGACGCTTGCACTTGGTTGGCTTGTTGATTCGATTTTACCTGGTGAGTCTAATCAACTTCTATGGGGGTTGATGTGGCTGTTAGTTTTTGCAGCAGTTGCTGATTTAATCCTGATGGTTATTGATGAATACTTTTGTCACCAAGTTGCGAAGACCGTAACGAACTGGCAAAAGTTAAGACTCTTTAAACATCTGCAGAACCTACCTTTTTCCTTTTATCAAAACAATCAATCTGGTGAAATGATGGCTCGAGTTTCTGATGATCCAGATACACTTCATAATTTCCTGGCTTGGGAAGGATCGACCTTTATGGCATCTGTACAAGGTGTTATTTTATACAGCATCGTCCTTCTTTGGATTCATCCTTATTTAATGATCACGAGTGTTGTGTTAGGAGTTATCTTTTATTTAACGTCAAACGCAGTCGGTCAACGTACACGACAATCTTCAGCGAATGCGAGAAAAGAAGCTTCTCGTTATCTTGAGAGACTTCGGGAATCTGTAACAGGGATCCATCTTTCAAGGGTTTTAGGCGTTTCTGATGGTGAGGTATCAAGCGTAGCTGAGATAAGAAAATCGTTCATTAGAGAATCTCGTCATGAATTAAAAGCTAGGATGCAATCCATTGTGGTTATCGGAAGCTACAACGGTCTTGCATTAGCTGTGGTGTATGGACTTAGCGCATACTTAATATGGAACGATAAACTAACAGCAGGTCAGATGCTAACAGCAGCAGGTCTTGTAGCTATCGCCGCGAATGAGATGCAAAGAATGTTAAGAAACTGGCTTTCAGTAAGGAGAACGGGTCCCGCTTTAGATCGCTCAGAACTTTTACTTAGTCAAGAAGTATCTAGTGCTGAAACAGAAAAGGGATTCACTCCAAACGAAATGGAAGGAGAGATCGAATTTAGAGATGTTACATTCGGTTATCCTGAAAAAGAAGATAAAGTATTAAAAGGTTTATCATTTTCCGTAAAGTCTGGAGAAGCAGTAGCGCTTGTCGGACCGAGCGGATCTGGTAAATCAACGGTTGTAGATTTATTATTGCGATTGTATGAGCCTGAGAGTGGAGCGATCTTTATTGACGGAGAGAACGTATCAACGATAGATGCTGGGTGGCTTCGGTCACAAGTTGCGATTGTTTCACAAGATGTACAGCTTCGAAATGGTTCTTTAGCGGATAATTTACGAATAGCCAAGCCTGAAGCAACAGATGATGAGTTGGTAAGTGCTATAGAAGACAGCGGACTCAAGGAATTCTTACTTTCTCTTCCGGATGGACTAAACACGCTAGTTGGAGAAAGAGGCAGTTTGCTGTCTGGTGGGCAGAAGCAAAGGCTGTCATTAGCAAGAGCTCTTGTAAAAGATGCCGCCATTTTAGTTCTTGATGAAGCAAGTTCTGCTTTAGATCCCATCACAGAAGTTCAGGTCAATGAAGCGATTAATAAAAGAAAATCAAAACAAACGCTCATTATTATATCACATAGACTCTCAACCGTTTTGGCTGCTAATCGAGTGATTGTCATTGAAAATGGAGTAATGATTCAGGACGGCGTTCATGATGAGTTGCTCAAGTCTGATAATGGCGTATACAGCAGGTTGTTTAAACGAGAAGCGGATATTGGAACACAAGCATTTAGCAGTTAAGAAGGGTTGGGCAATCTAACTAAGATTGCCTTTTCCTCATAATTCCACTCTAATTTGGGTATATATGAAACTATATATCCAAAGGAGGGAATCATTCATGTCAGCAACTATTAGAGCACTTCTGAACATCGCAGCACTAGCGGCAGTAATCTTTGTTAATTATCTTGCAAACGCATTACCTTTAAATGGAAGTACGACCGGAGAGTTATCAGCAAAATACAATGTGTTAATTACTCCAGCAGGTTATGTATTTTCCATATGGGGACTCATCTATGTGCTGCTAACGATCTGGGTGATCATTCAAGTGCTGCCGAAGAACAGAAATGAACCCGTGTATGAAAGTATTGGTCTGTGGTTTGTATTAAACTGTATCTTAAATTGTACATGGATATTTGTTTGGCATCATGAACTTCTAGGTTTATCTTGGATTGTTATGATCGGCCTCTTATTGTCACTCATTATGATCTATACGAAGATTCAAAATCAGGATAACAAGTCTTCGTTCGTTCGACTTCCGTTCTCGGTCTATCTAGGATGGATCAGTGTGGCGACAATCGTGAATACAGCAGTTGTGTTAAAGTATAGCGGCTGGAATGGTTTTGGACTTTCATCTGTTACATGGACTGTGATCATGCTCATAGTTGGTACAGGATTAGCAATCTTTTTTACCCTTTTAAACAAAGATGTTATTTACCCACTCGTCTTTGTTTGGGCGTATATCGGAATAGGTGTTAGACATAAGGGAGAGATAGAAGTTCTCACGTATACAAGTTTTTCGTTAGCTATTTTGCTTTTGTTATTCATTATTTGGAGAGTTGCTACCAGAAGAAGAGGAGAAGTAGCAATGAAATAGCATTTTAGGGGAGAGTAAAAGATGGTAAAGTTATCGATGCCGATCGGCTTATTATTGGAGTCAGCAATAGCGAGCGGTGTTTCAGGAGAACGGTTGCTCGAAGTGATCAGAACGAGGGAATACGAAGCACTTCAACATGTTGGAAAAGAAGAGTCAAGCTGGACTTACTTTTTTGAGTTTGCAGAACAGAACTGGGAAACTGTTGTTTCTGCGATTACAACGGGTTATACCTTTAAGTTTATTACGATCAGGGGATTGTTGAACTTAATACAGACAAAATATAAGCTTAAAGAGAACGAAGACTTTTTAATGAATGAATCTGGAATAGACATGAAACTCTCAGATGAACAGCTCGATTTTCTTCGTTCACGAATTCCTTCACAATGGGTATTTAAAAAGCAAGAACAAAAACAATACGACGTTCAGGCTTTCTTAGCTCAAACCACTCAACGAGTGTGTAGACAAGACTAAAGCGCTTAAGCAGGATACGTTTCCTGCTTAAGCGCTCTTTTAATCCTGATAGTTATTTCTTGCACTCAACCACGTGTTGATTCCGATCGCTTTACACACAGAGAAATAATGAAGAAGCATTAAAAGCACTGACCCTGCGTTCATTCCAATGATGATGCCATGCATCCCTAATGATGGCTGTGAACCTAGCATGTACATGAGAACAAATGATAATGTTGTTGACCAAACCGACTGAACAAATGCAGTTGTAATTAAGCCAAGACCGATCAAATAAGCTTGCAGTGGTATTAGAAAAAAAGTAAATAAAAAGCTGGGCCACAATAATTCTAAATATGTAGCTGCGGATTGTGAATGAAAGAACATTAAGGTAAGTTTTTCTGAAAACATTAAAAAGATTGTAACTGCTGGAAAGCCATATAATGCAGTTATGCCCATCACACGAATAAGCAGGCTTTTTAATTTTTCTACATCTTTTTTAGCAGTAGCTTCTGAAACTGTAGGGATCAAGACGACCAAAAGAGAATGCGCAATAAATGCAGGGAAAAAACCGATGGATATGGCCACACCTGCCAGTAGACCAAACTCTTCTGTTGCTGCAACCCCTGAAAACCCTGCAAGTGACAATGAATATTTGATTAAGAACGGTTGTATGGCGTTTGTGACAGCATGGAAGAGGCGTAACCCCGTAGTAGGAATCGTAACTGCCATAAGACTTCTGGTAACTTCATTTGATGAAAGATGCTCATTGTTGTGACTTTGCATTCTTTTGTATTGTATTAAATAAGCCGTGAAGAGATAGACGAAAACGACGAGTTCACTCCCTACAAAAGTTGCTAATGCTATAAGGATTGCCGTTTCATTATCAAAAGAAAACAATTGATAAATTCCTGTTAACAAGATGAGCTGAGCCATTTTTCGAAATAAGTTCGAGAAGGCTAACTTGCCCATCTGCTGTTTCCCCATAAAAAACCCTCTAGCTATAGAAGTTAGTGAAATTAACGGGATTAATAAGACCATAAGCCATCTGACTAACGGATGATAACTATTGAAAACAGGTATAAAAGGCAGAATCACTAAAGCGAGCACAATCATAGCTACAGTTAACAAAATCGTCATCTTTGTAGCATGTTTCAACATGCTGTAATGTTGTTTCTCCTCTTTTTCAGCAACGAACTTTGAAATGGAGATCGGTAATTCCAAACTCGCTATAATAATGATTAAGATGACAGTTGGAAAGATCGACATATAATGCCCGAGTCCTAATTCCCCCAATTCTCTAGCTAACACCATGTTTACTATAAATTCTAAGCTTTCACCGACTAATGCGGCAGCAGCAAGCAGTAATACCCCTCTGAAAAATATATTCATACGATAAGTGCATCTCCTTGTACACGTTGTCCTTTTATTCATATGCAAAAAAAAATGAAACAAGACCTCAAAGGACTTTAAACATTGAAGGAGAAAGTTAAGCATATAGCAGAACAAGGAGAGGTTATTTTGACATTACATACAGAAAAAAACTCAGTTAAAATCTTATCATTATACGAGCAAGAAAAAATCATGGATCAATGGCTTTTAGAAAGACTGCAACAACTATTACCATTATTAATGAAGAAACATAACGTAGACATGTGGATTACAATTGGAAAAGAATATAATGAAGACCCACTAGGAAAGACTTTCTTTCCTTCTGCGATTGATAGTTCAAGAAGACAAACCATTTTTGCATTCGTTATTGATAAACATTGTGATGAAATAAAAAGGTATGTTATATCTTCCAACAAAAAATTTGAACCTTTTTATATATGCTTTCCCCTTCAAATTGGCGAAGATTCTTTTACAGGATTAAAAAGGTTGGTTGAAGAATTTGATCCTGATTCTATAGCTGTTAATACTTCATTGAATTACGCTTTTTGTGATGGATTAAGTCATTCGAATTATGAGCGAATTAAAAAGGTGTTAGGGCAGCAACATTTACCAAAGCTGATTTCATCTGAAAACCTTGCGATTGATTGGCTTCAATCAAGAACAGAGTCTGAGCTTGATATGTATAAAGAACTTGAAGAGATCACTAAAAAAATCGTAAAGCAAGCGTTTACCAACGAACTCATCACACCTCATAAATCCTCAACTCAGGATATTGTTGAATGGATTAGACAACGTGTGAGAGACTTAGGTTTGAAAACTTCCTTTTATCCTACTGTTGATATTCAAAGGAAAGATGGATCTTCAGACAGAATGGAGGGCACCATTCTTCCCGGAGATATTTTGCATTTAGACTTCGGTATAGAGTATCTAGGTCTTTGCACAGATACTCAACAATTGGCTTATGTTCTGAGTCGCAATGAGAAAGAACCTCCATCTGGTCTAAAAAATGCACTAAAGGCTGCGAACACATTTGAAGATCTTTTCTTTGAAATCTGCAAAGAAGGAATGTCGGGTAATGATATATTTTTAAATGTATTAAAAAAAGCAAAGCAAAACCATTTAGACGCTATGCTTTATTCACATCCGATCGGCTATCATTGTCACGGAGCAGGCCCGATTATCGGACTGTATGATAAACAAGAAAGTATTCCTGTTCGAGGAGAACTAAAGATTGAGAATAATACGTGCTATGCATTGGAATTTAACATTAGACATTTCATACCTGAATGGAACAAAGTTGTTCCGATCTATCTTGAAGAAACCGTCTGCTTTAAAGAAGGTATGATGCGATATTTTACAGGGAGACAATCAGATTTTTATATAATCGATCCAAGGTGGTAATAAAATACATTTGAAATATCTATTCACCTCTAGTACAATGAGAAACTGTGTGTTTCAGCTTGTTGAGGGGAGAGATAAAATGTTATTGCTTGGACAGGAACAAGATAAAGAAACAAAACTCGATCGCAACGAACTCCAGTTTCAATTATTGCGCATGCAAAACGATATGAAACAAATTGCAAAAAGTTATGATGTAATCGGTGTAGATCAAACAAAAGATGATAACCTTGTGATCGTATATAAATCCGAACAACTAGATCAATGTAAAATAATGATTAATGATTGTGAATCAAGATATGATGGCTGGGATTTTTCAATAGATGCCGTTTATGAAGATGAAAACACGCTTCATATCGGTGATATCAAAGGACCTGCTAATAAGGGATACGGATCAATCTGTATGCATTATTTAAAAGAAACGGCTTCGGATAAAAACATACCAACGATAAAAGGCGATATAGCAAAGAGAGACTGGGGACATGTAGATCGACTCATTCACTTTTATGAAAAGCATAATTTTGCTATTGAACTTGACCCGAAAAATAAATGCGGAAAAATTGAATGGAACGATTTTTAAGGAAAAGACGTGTATCGTAATGAAAACACGTCTTTTTTTGATCTCATTTTTCAATAATTAAGCATTAAATTGCGAACTTTATCACTTTAAGTCTTGACTTGAGTTAGAACGTGATTTACGATATTAATCGTAATCATTACGATTTAAGAAGGGGTTTTAAAACATGTTACATACACTGACAAAACGAGTACCAGTAACCGTGTTGAGTGGATTTTTAGGTGCAGGTAAAACCACGTTAATGAATCATGTCTTATCAAATCGAGACGGTTTAAAGGTAGCTGTAATCGTTAATGACATGAGTGAGATTAATATTGATGCTGCATTAATAAAAAATGAGACGCAGTTATCTAGAACAGAAGAAAAACTCGTTGAAATGACAAATGGCTGTATTTGCTGCACCCTAAGAGAGGATCTGCTGATAGAAGTAGAAAGAATCGTAAAAAACGGTGATATTGATTATATTCTTATAGAATCAACGGGCATAAGTGAGCCGATTCCAGTAGCACAAACTTTCACTTATCTAGATGAAGAATCAGGTGTTGATCTTGCTTCTTTATGCAAGTTGGATACGATGGTAACAGTAGTTGATGGAAATCGATTCTGGAACGATTTTGCATCCGGAGAAAGTTTATTAGATCGACAAGCAGCATTAGATGAGACCGATACGAGAGAAGTAGTCGACCTGATCATTGATCAGATAGAATTTTGTGATGTTTTAGTTTTAAATAAATGTGATTTATTGGAGAAAGAGGACCGTGAAGAACTCAAAAGAGTATTGAAAAAATTACAACCACAAGCAAAACTGATTGAAACAAAATTCGGTAAAATAAATCCAAAGGATATTCTCTCAACAGGTCTTTTTGATTTTGAGAAGGCAAGTGAATCTGCGGGATGGATGAAAGAACTTGAAACAGAACATATTCCAGAAACAGATGAGTACGGAATTTCTTCTTTTGTATACCGAAAGAAAAGACCTTTTCACCCAGCAAGACTATTTGCTTTTTTAGAGAATTGGCCAGCAGAAATTGTTCGAGCAAAAGGATTTATTTGGGTAGCATCTCGAAACGATTGGGTAATTTTGTTAAGTCAAGCAGGTACGAGTATTATCTTCCAGCCGGCAGGTCAATGGGTGGCAGCTCTTCCAAAAGAAGAACAAGAAGAAATTATAGAGGAAGAAAAGAGTCAAAATCCAAATTGGGATGATGAATTCGGAGATCGAATTACCGAACTAGTGTTTATAGGAATTGATTATAACAAAGAACAACTGTTAGAACAGTTAGATCATTGCTTATTAACTGACTCTGAAATGAATAACGAAGATTGGGGTAAGTTTAACGACCCGTTACCTCGATTCCCTGAAAGTGAATAATTTTTACAAACGAATCCATTTTGGGTTCGTTTTTATTTGCTTAAAATCATTAAACTCAGTAGAAGTTTTAGTTTGAAGTTGTTAAAAAATTGGGTACTTAAAGAGTATTGCAAGAGAGAAGGAGAGATTGATCATGACCGTCACTCATATCAAATCTAATACAGAAAATAGTCTTTCTGAACGCTTTGAAATTGCTTTTAATCAGATTCACAAATGCTTAATCGACAAAGTAAAAGATACGAAAGATGATCGGTTTAAAAACCTAGTGGAAACAGGAATGAAAAAGCATTCACTTATCCGATCTTTTTATAATGAGCTCGGTCAGTTTGCAAAACTAAGAAATGCTATTGTTCATGAGAAGGTAGATCATGATTTTTACATTGCTGAACCTCATCTAGAGATCGTAGAGAGAATAGAAAAAATAGCGGGTTATTTCATGAAACCTGAAACAGCGCTTAACATTGCAACCAAAAAGGTACATCATTTTAAAGAAAGTGACCGGTTGGAAGATGTTTTAAGCTGTATTCGAAAAACATCGTATTCACGTTTTCCTATCTATAACGAAAAAGGAGAGTACCTTTGGCTTCTAACGGCTACATACTTATTGAATTGGTTGACTGACAGGCTTGCTGATCAAGTGATCGATCTTAATAATGCAAGAATATCAGATATTGCAGACAATGAACAAAAACAACTGGTAGCATTTATTTCAAAAACTTCAAGTATTTTTAAAGCAGAGGAAATCTTCGAAAACATTCATAAAGAAGGAAAAAAGCTTGAGGCGATCATCATCACATTAAATGGAAGTGAGAACGAAAAACCATTAGGAATTTTTACTTCTTATGATCTTATTGAGATTGATTTAGACAACTAGACCTTTAGGCACTCAAGTAGAGTGTCTTTTTGTTTATAAAACATGAGTTATATGCCATTTGTTTAAGGAAATAAGGTTTAGGGAAACGGGTGTTTGAGATGTCAGAATGTTTTGTATGTTTGTTTTCAGAAAGGGTGAAGGTCATTTGAAAGATTTAACGATTAGAATAAACGGATTAGAAACTAGAGTTAGTAGTGGAGAAACCGTTTTGAATTTGCTAGATGGTTCACCAGAACAAGTCCCTCATGTTTGCTATCATCCGAGCTTAGGACCGATTGAAACATGCGATACTTGTATCGTTAAAGTGAATGGAGAATTTGTGAGAGCATGTTCCACGACAGTTAATAACGGAGATAACATTGATACAAATTCCGATGAGGTACGAGAAGCTCAAATTATTGGAATGGATAGAATTCTATTTAATCATGAGTTGTATTGTACGGTTTGTGATTATAACAATGGTGGTTGTGAAGTACATAACACGGTTAAAGAAATGAAGATCAATCATCAGAGTATCCCGTTTGAACATAAACCTTATGAAGTAGATAACTCTAACCCATTTTATAGATACGATCCTGATCAATGCATATTGTGTGGGCGATGTGTAGAAGCATGCCAAGATGTTCAAGTAACAGAGACACTCACGATCGATTGGGAAAGAGAGCGCCCAAGAGTGATTTGGGATAAAGATGTTCCGATCAATGAATCTTCATGTGTATCATGTGGGCACTGTTCTACTGTTTGTCCGTGTAATGCCATGATGGAAAAAGGGATGGAGGGTGAAACGGGTTATATGACTGGGATCAATCGAGAGACACTTCGTCCGATGATTGAGATCACGAAAGGTGTTGAGACCGGATACGGCTCCATTCTGGCTATATCAGATATGGAAGCTGCGATGAGAGAACAAAGAATTAAGAAAACAAAGACCGTTTGCACATACTGCGGCGTAGGTTGCAGCTTTGATGTTTGGACAAAAGGCAGAGAAATTCTAAAAGTGGATCCGCAGATTGATGCACCTGCAAACGGAATTTCAACATGTATTAAAGGGAAGTTTGGTTGGGATTTTGTTAACACTGAAGAACGGTTAACCAAACCTTTAATCCGTGAAGGTGATGTGTTTAGAGAAGCCTCTTGGGACGAAGCTTACAACTTAATCGCTTCTAAATTTACTGAGATCAAAGAAAAGAATGGTGCGCAAGCCCTGACGTTTATTAGCTCATCTAAGTGCACAAATGAAGAATCTTATTTGATGCAAAAATTAGCACGTGGTGTTATTGGAACTAATAATATTGATAACTGTTCACGCTATTGTCAAACACCAGCCACAATGGGATTATTTCGTACTGTAGGACATGGGGGTGATTCAGGATCGATAAAGGATATTGAAAAATCAGAACTTGTTATCGTAATCGGCTCAAACACATCAGAATCTCACCCCGTTTTAGCTACGCGTGTTAAGCGATCACATAAACTACACAACCAAAAACTAATTGTGGCAGATCTTCGAAAACATGAGATGGCTGAGCGTGCAGACCTATTCATTCAGCCACGGGCTGGTTCGGATCTCGTGTGGCTGTCTGCAGTAACGAAATATATTTTAGACAAAGGATTGGCAGATCATGATTTTTTACAAAAGCATGTGAATGGATTAGATACTTTTACAGAAAACCTTGAAAAGTTCACATTAGATTACGCTGAAAAAGTAACAGGACTTTCTCAAGATACCCTCATCCAATTAGCAAAAACAATCTCACAATCAAAAAGTGTCTGTGTTCTCTGGGCAATGGGCGTCACTCAACATATGGGAGGAAGTGATACGAGTACGGCCATATCCAACTTACTTTTAGTAACAGGAAATTATGGACGCGAAGGTGTAGGCTCTTACCCTTTACGGGGACATAACAATGTTCAAGGAGCCAGTGACTTCGGTAGCATGCCAGATCGTTTACCATCATATGAGAAAGTCGCAGACATCAAGGTAAGAGAAAAGTATGAAAAAGCATGGGGTGTGAAGATACCAGAAGAACCTGGTCTTAATAATCATGAAATGGTACAAGGCATCCATGATGGCCATGTAAAAGCGATGTATTTAAAAGGTGAAGACATGGGAATCGTTGACTCAAATATAAACCATGTTCACGCAGCTTATGAGAAACTAGAATTTTTTGTTGTTCAAGATTTATTTCTTACAAGAACGGCTCAGTTCGCTGACGTTGTTTTACCAGCAAGCCCAAGTCTCGAAAAAGAAGGTACTTTTACAAACACGGAGAGAAGAATACAACGATTGTATCAGGTACTTGAACCACTAGGAGATTCTAAACCAGATTGGGAGATTATTCGTGATATCGCAAATCGACTTGGAGCTGGATGGGATTACAAACATCCTAGTGACATTATGGAAGAAGCTGCACAACTAGCGCCATTATTTGCCGGTGTATCCTATGAAAGGTTAGAAGGATACAAAAGCCTTCAATGGCCAGTGGCTGAGGACGGAACAGATACACCTATACTTTTCAAAGATGGATTTCCTTTCGAAGATAAGAAAGCTCGTTTATTTCCTGTAAATTGGACAGAACCGGTAGAATTCGGTGAAGAATATGATATTCATGTAAATAACGGAAGGCTATTAGAACACTTTCATGAAGGGAATATGACCTATCAGTCAGAAGGGATTACTTCAAAGACACCAAACACTTTTCTAGAGATCTCACCTGAACTAGCCAAGGAACGCGGCCTAAAGGACGGTACGCTAGTAAGATTATCATCGCCTTATGGAAGTGTGAAAGTACATTGCTTAATAACGAATCGTGTAAAAGGTAAAGAAGTTTATCTACCCATGAACGATAGCGGGGAAGCGGCTATAAATCTACTTACTAGCAGTTATTCAGATAAAGATACGGATACACCTGCATACAAAGAGACAAGTGCAAAACTTGAGATCTTAATGGAGGAAGGTGTGAATCCATTGCCAAGAACAAACTTCAGGTACGGAAATCCACAACCTCAAGTAGGAGTTAACGTAGAGAAGAAGTGGGCGAGAAAGGATTATATCTTTCCAGGCGATGCTGTGAAAAAGGAGCGAAATCAACATGGCTAAAGCGATTAAAAACGTTCAAAAACAAACGATAACAAGAGAGGAAAAACGTTCTAATGATCTCCGTGAAGTAGAAGATGCACTTATAAAGAATAAGACTGCTATTCTTCAAACACTTGAGATCATGAACCATATGAACGAAAAAGGAATTCTCCCTCTTTTAAATGGCTTGTTCGGACAAGGTGATAAGGTAATGGATATTGCTGTAAAAGCGATGGACAAGCCTGAGAACACAAACACACTAAAAAATCTTCTCTTGCTCCTAGGGACTTTAGGTATGATTAATGTCAAACAACTTGAACCTTTTTTATTAAAAATAGATGCAGGTATCGCCCGAGTGGCGGAATACAAAGATACAGAAGAAAAAACGAGTTACTTCGATTTAGTACGTTCGTTAAAAGATCCAGAGATTAATAAAGCAGTAACAATACTCATGCAGTTCTTAAAAGGCATGGGCCAAGAAACAGAACACTATGAAAAAACAACAGGAGCTACACCTCAAAAACGGGTAAATCAGAGCAAGGAGAAAACCTTAGAGTAAAAACAGTAGAGGAGTAAAACGAATGGTTAAAAAAGTGAAAAACCGCTGGTTGATTGCTGCAGCTGCTGTAGGTATTCACATTTCGATCGGGTCTGTATACTCATGGAGTGTATTCACAAATCCGCTTCGGGAAGAACACAATTGGGGGCTAAGTGAAATCTCTTTAACATTTAGTATCGCAATCTTGTTTCTAGGTTTATCCGCTGCATTTATGGGGCATTTTGTTGAACGGTATGGACCTCGCAAATCTGGCATCATAGCATCAGTTTGTTTTGGTGCCGGTTTGTTAGGTTCAGGTTTTGCTGATCAAATAAGTTCTATTTATCTGCTTTACTTTTTTTATGGTGCTTTAGGTGGAATCGGACTTGGCATTGGCTATATTACGCCTGTTTCTTCTCTTGTAAAATGGTTTCCAGATAGAAGAGGGTTAGCAACAGGTCTTGCTATAATGGGGTTTGGATTCGCCTCACTTATTGCTAGTCCGGTAATTGCAAGGTTGATAGCAGTTATAGGTATATCGAATACCTTTTACGTATTAGGTGCTGTTTATTTTACAATCATGTTATTCTCTTCATTATATCTTTCACCACCTCCAAAGAATTGGCAGCCACAAAGTATGAACGAAAAAAGTAAGAAAAAAGAAAATAACTCAAAAGATCTTGCTCAATTAACTGCTAATGAAGCGGTTAAGACGATTCGTTTTTGGGCGTTATGGGCAATGTTATTCATAAATGTTACATGCGGTATCGCCATTATTTCTGTAGCATCTCCAATGGCACAAGATATTGCAAGTCTAAGCGCTGCTTCAGCAGCTACAATGGTTGGAATTATGGGATTGTTTAACGGGTTTGGCAGAATCGGTTGGGCGTCGATTTCAGATTATATCGGTCGTCCAAATGTATACACTACGTTTTTCGCGATACAAACGGTGGCATTCGTACTTTTACCGAATGTTACGAATGCCATTTTCTTTCAGCTGCTTCTCTATTTAATCCTAACTTGTTATGGTGGTGGTTTTGCTTCGATACCAGCATATATTGGAGATCTATTCGGAACGAAGCAACTTGGAGCTATTCATGGGTATATTCTAACTGCGTGGGCTGCCGCTGGACTAGTGGGTCCATTAGTTGTTTCATGGATAAGAGAATCAACCAACAGTTATTCCTTGACCCTGTATATCTTTACAGGTGCATTTGTTGTAGCACTTGCCATCTCGCTGCTTATACGCATCAATATTAGAAACGTCAGAAATGAAAACAGTCAATCTCATGTTGCAAGTTAAGCCTAAAAGAATAAGATTCAAAAAAAAGCTTGGCACTTTTGCCAAGCTTTTTCTGATAACTTTTCTATTTATCAAAAGAAATATGGCTTCATTTCTTAACTTCTAGAAATCGCATAAATCTATTGATATTGCTCCAAAACTGAAAAGAACTTAATCACAAATTCAAAGAAAACCTGTTCAGCAGGAGCTAGTTCACGACTACGAGGGGTGATGATTCCCACCGTACGTTTTACATCTGGTATTTCAATCGGTATTTTAACTGTAAAACGTGGCTTCGTTTCATAAAAAGAACTATCGGGTAAAAGGGTAACACCCATACCTGCTGTCACTAGACCTTTTATCGCATCCAGATCCTCACCTTCACATGCTATCTTAGGAACAAAGCCTGATTCTTTACAAGCATTCACTACAACATCTCGTAAAATATACCCATCCGGGAATAGCACGAATTCATCATTTCTTAAATCGCTCAATAATAAGCTTCTTTTTTCTGCTAACTGATGTTGTTCAGGTAATAGTGCAGAAATCTTTTCAGTAAATAGAATATGTCCTTCTAAATCAGGATCATTCGTAGGTACTGGTCCTAGAAAAGCGAGATCAATATCACCGCTCTTGACGCTTTCAGTAAGAAACCGATAAGAACCTTGCCTTAAGTGAAAGGCTATATTCGGATGCTCCCGTTTAAAAGCTGAAACGACAGTCGGTAATAGATGTCCTGCGAGACTGGTAGGAAATCCAATCTTGATCGTTCCTCTTTCTGGATCTAAGTATTCATCAATTTGTTTTTTTGCATGATCGATTGCTTTCATAGCTGTTTTTGCATGTATTAAGAACAGTTTTCCAACAGGAGAGAGCTTAATATTCCGCCCTTCTCTTTCAAACAATTCTACACCAAGTTCAGATTCTAAATTTGCAATCTGACGACTGACTGCTGATTGTGCAACATGCAAAGCAATCGCTGCTTCTGAAACGTGTTCTCGTTCTGCAACTTCAATAAAATACTGTAACTGTCTGATTTCCATGCCTTGTCACAACCAATCATTCTCAATTTGAGATCATTTTAATCTAAATTATATATTGTTTCGATTAATTATAAAACCTAAACTAAATGAAAGAAAGTTTCGAATATTTCAATTGAAAAACTTAAGGGGGAGTTCAAAATGACCTTTAGTCAATTTCCGGAACCACAAGGTTTATATAATCCAAAGAACGAACATGACGCTTGTGGAATTGGTCTATATGCTCATTTAAAAGGGCATGCTACCCATGAGATTGTTGAAAAAGGACTTCATATGCTATGCCAGCTTGATCACCGTGGAGGACAAGGAAGTGATCCTTTAACGGGGGATGGAGCAGGCTTAATGACAAAGATACCGCATGATTTTTTTAAAAAGGTTACTGCTTTTGATCTGCCTGAAAAAGGACGTTATGGGGTAGGGATGATCTTTTTCCCCAATGATACAACAGCTCAGCAGAAATTAGAAAAACAAATTAATCAATTTATTAACCAAGAAGGACAAAAACTTATAGGCTGGAGAACGGTACCTGTTGACGTCAAAACGATTGGTAAAAAGGCTCAAGAAACCTGCCCTCTAATTAAACAAGTCTTTATCGCTTGCAATGATATTATTTCTGAAGATTTAGCTTTTGAGAGAAAACTATTTGTAATCAGAAAGCAAGCAGAGCATTGGGCAAGGAAAGAGGGACTTCAAACATATTTTGCTAGTTTATCTTCACAAACAATTGTATATAAAGGTTTGTTAACCCCAGAACAAGTAGATGCCTTTTACTATGATCTACAAGATAAGGATTTTGTGTCTCCATTCGCTTTAGTGCATTCCCGTTTTAGCACAAATACGTTTCCAACATGGGAACGCGCTCATCCGAATCGGTACATTATTCACAATGGAGAAATCAATACTTTACAAGGCAACATGAATTGGATGAAAGCACGTGAGAAGCAGTTCGTTTCTGAAGCATTCGGAGAAGATATCGAAAAGCTGCTTCCTATTCTTGATGCAGATGGAAGCGATTCTTCTATCCTTGATCAAGCCTTTGAATTTTTTGTACTTGCTGGAAGAAAACCTTCACATACAGCAATGATGCTTATCCCAGAACCATGGAGTGAGAACCCTCATCTTGAAGAAGAGAGAAAGGCTTTTTACGAGTATCATAGTTGTTTAATGGAGCCATGGGATGGGCCGACAGCCATCTCTTTTACAGACGGAAAACAAATTGGAGCGATACTCGATCGAAACGGTCTTCGTCCGGCTCGATATTATGTAACGAAAGACGATTACATTATCTTCTCTTCAGAGGTAGGAGTTATTGAAGTTGAAGAAGAGAATGTTCTGTACAAAGAGCGTTTAAGTCCTGGGAGAATGCTTTTAATTGATCTAGAAGAAGGCAGAATCATCACGGACAATGAGATCAAAACAGAAATGTCGAGTAAAGAACCATACGAACTATGGCTTACCAATGGACTTCATCAATTAGATGAAGATGGCGAAGAGCCGGGAATCATCGTAGAAAATATAAGGAGTAAACAAAAAGCGTTCGGATACACGTATGAAGACATTCACAAATATTTAATACCTGTTATTACAGAAGGAAAAGACCCGATTGGGTCTATGGGTAATGATACACCTTTAGCTGTTTTGTCTGATAATCCTCAATCATTATTCAATTATTTTAAACAGCTATTCGCGCAAGTTACCAATCCACCAATCGATGCCATTCGTGAGAAGATTGTCACGTCTACGATGACGCTGCTTGGAGCTGAAGGAAATCTTTTGCATCCTGGACCGCAGAACGCTAAGAGAATTCAATTGAATTCTCCTGTGTTAACAACAAATGAGTTTAATCAAATTACAGATAACATGATTTATGAATTTAAAACGGCAGTTCTGCAGATTTTATTTTCGGAAGATTTAGAACTCGGTTTAAAAGCATTGTTTAGAAGTGCAGAAGAAGGTATACAAGGTGGAGCAACTTTATTAATTTTGTCAGACAGAGAAATGAATGAGTTAAATATTCCTATTCCGGTCTTACTTGCTGTTAGTTCTCTACATCATCACCTTGTAAAAGAAGGACTTCGGACCAAAGTAAGTTTGATCGTTGAATCAGGTGAAGTTAGAGAAGTTCATCATTTTGCAGCGCTCATTGGATACGGTGCAGATGCTATCTATCCATATTTGACGTATAAGACATTTGAAGAAGCGATTGAAGATGAGCATATTAACCTATCGTTATCAAAGACGATTAAAACGTATAAACAAGGAATAACGGACGGCATTGTTAAAGTAATGTCAAAAATGGGAATCTCAACGGTTCAAAGTTATCGAGGGGCTCAAATTTTTGAAGCAGTTGGAATCGGTAAAGAAGTAATCGATCAATATTTTCCAGCCACAGCTTCTCAAATTGATGGAATCACGTTAGCTGAGATTGAAAAAGAGGCTATTTTGAGACATCAGCAAGGCTTTAAAGAGACCATTGATGAGACATTAGATTCAGGAAGTGATTTTCAATGGAGAAATACTGGTGAACATCATGCTTTTAATCCAAAAACGATTCATACGCTCCAATGGGCTTGTCGTAAGAATGATTATTCACTTTTTAAAACGTTCTCAAAACTGGCGGATGACGAGAGAACGACTTTCTTAAGAAATTTATTCTTATTTGCCCCTGAAACAACCGCAATACCACTTGATAAAGTTGAACCTGTAGAAGAGATTGTAAAGCGCTTTAAAACAGGCGCGATGTCTTTTGGCTCTCTTAGTCAAGAAGCGCATGAATCACTTGCTATCGCAATGAACCGTTTAGGTGGAAAGAGCAATAGTGGTGAAGGCGGAGAAGATCCTGCTCGATTTATTCCAGATGAACTTGGCAATAACCGAAGAAGCAGCATTAAGCAAGTTGCTTCAGGCAGATTCGGTGTAAAAAGCCACTATCTAGTAAATGCAGATGAACTGCAGATTAAGATGGCACAAGGAGCCAAACCAGGTGAAGGTGGGCAGTTGCCTGGTAATAAGGTATATCCTTGGGTAGCAGATGTTCGTGGATCAACTCCAGGTGTAGGATTAATCTCTCCACCACCGCATCATGATATTTATTCAATCGAAGATATGGCGCAACTGATTCATGACCTGAAAAACGCAAACCGTGAAGCAAGAATTAGCGTTAAGCTTGTTGCGAAATCCGGTGTTGGAACGATTGCTGCCGGTGTCGCAAAAGGCGCAGCTGATGTAATCGTAATCAGTGGTTATGATGGTGGAACAGGAGCTTCACCAAAAACAAGTATCAAACATACTGGACTTCCTTGGGAGTTAGGTCTTGCTGAAACACACCAAACGTTGATGCTAAATGGTCTTCGTGAACGCGTAACGCTAGAGACAGACGGGAAGCTGATGACAGGTAAAGATGTTGTGCTTGCTGCGTTGTTAGGTGCTGAGGAATATGGTTTTGCTACAGCGCCTCTCGTTGTATTAGGTTGTGTCATGATGCGTGCTTGTCATCTTGATACATGTCCTGTCGGTGTAGCTACACAGAATCCTGAATTAAGAAAAAAATATATGGGTGACCCTGATCATGTGGTCAACTATATGAGATTTGTGGCTGAAGAAATTCGTGAGATCATGGCTCAACTCGGTTTCCATACGATGGAGGAAATGGTCGGGCGCACTGACGTTTTAACAGTTGGTGATCGTGCAAAAAACCACTGGAAAGCGAAGCATCTTGACTTATCAAAGCTTCTTTATCAAGTAGACGGTGTTCGTACGAAACAGACTTCTCAAAATCATAAGATCGATCAATCACTCGATATGAATGAGATTTTACCGAAGCTAAAGGCAGCTTTAGAAATGAAGAAGACTGTTTCACTCAACCTACCGATTAAAAACACGAACCGTGTAGCAGGTACGATTGCTGGTAGTGAAATAACGAAACGATTTGGCGAAGAAGGGCTTTCTGAAGATACCGTAACTCTTAATTTTTCTGGGTCTGCTGGACAAAGCTTTGGAGCATTCGTGCCACGTGGCATGACGCTTTATCTGAACGGAGACAGCAATGACTATTTTGGAAAAGGATTATCAGGGGGTAAATTAATTGTCGCACCTCCTAAATCAGCAGAATATTTAGCTGATGATAATGTCATTCTTGGTAATGTTGCTTTTTATGGCGCAACGAGTGGCGAAGCATACATTAACGGCTTGGCTGGTGAAAGATTCGCAGTTAGAAACAGTGGGGCTAACATTGTTGTCGAAGGCATTGGCGATCATGGTTGTGAGTACATGACCGGCGGTCGAGTGGTTGTTTTAGGAAATGTTGGCAAGAACTTTGGAGCAGGTATGAGTGGAGGAATCGCCTATATCTACACCCATCAGCCTCTTTTATTAAAACAGTTATGTAACAAAGAAGGTATTGAGTTTGAGAGATTAATGGATTCTGAAGAAACAGAAAGAGTTAAGCAGATGATTATTAATCATTTTTCATACACTCAGAGTAAAAAAGCCTCTGCAATATTACAAAACTGGAAAGTGGAACAGTCGCACTTTGTGAAAGTCATTCCACATGACTATAAAGAGATGATTAAGAAAATAGAAGAAGAGAAAAAAGCGGGTTATACAGAAGATGAAGCGATCATGAACGCTTTTGAAGCTGGATCTAGCCCATCAAAAGCAAGTGGTAGACCTGGGCCGACAAAATTAATTCTGAAATAAATCGAGATGAGAGGAGAGATTTTAAATGGGCAAACCAACCGGATTTTTGGAATACCCAAGAGAAGAAACAATAGAGAGAAAGCCTCTCCAACGTCTTAAAGATTGGAAAGAATATACCGAAAAACAACCTGAAGATATGTTAAAAAGGCAAGGCGCAAGATGTATGGATTGTGGTACACCTTTTTGTCATATCGGTTTTGAGATTAATGGGGCTGCTGCAGGCTGCCCTATTAATAATCTGATACCTGAGTGGAATGATTTGGTTTATCGCGGAAAATGGAAAGAAGCACTTGATCGTTTAATGAAAACAAACAATTTTCCAGAATTCACAGGAAGGGTTTGTCCTGCTCCTTGTGAAGGCTCATGTACAGTTGAGTTAGCTGGACCTGCTGTAACGATAAAGAATATAGAAAAAGCAATCATTGATAAAGGCTTTGAAAACGGCTGGATTCAACCTAGAATTCCAGAAAAAAGAACAGGGAAAAAGGTTGCTATCGTTGGATCAGGACCAGCTGGACTTGCCGCAGCAGATCAGCTAAACCAAGCGGGTCATTCTGTTACAGTTTATGAAAGAGCAGATAAAGCTGGTGGTTTGTTAACGTATGGAATTCCTAATATGAAATTGGATAAAGATGTGGTGGAGAGACGAATCAAATTATTAAGACAAGAGGGCATTGATTTCATTCTTAACACTGAGGTGGGAAAAGATATTACCTCTGAAGAACTAAAGAATGAGTATGATTCTATAATTCTCTGTACAGGTGCACAGAAACAAAGAGATTTAACTCTTCAAGGAAGAGAAGCTGAAGGTGTTCATTTTGCTATGAGCTATTTAACCCAGGCAACGAAGAGATTATTAAATATCGAAGTTTCTGAGCCACTTATTGATGCAGAAGGTAAGAATATAATCGTAATCGGCGGTGGCGACACGGGTGCTGACTGTGTAGCTACGGCTCTGAGGCAAAAGTGTAAGAGTGTCGTTCAATTTGGTAAGCATCCTAAACTTCCCGATGTGCGCAGTGATGCAAACATGTGGCCAGAGCAACCTAACATTTTTACAATGGATTATGCTTATGAAGAAGCAACTGCTCAATATGGTCATGATCCAAGAGAGTATTCTGTCCAAACAAAAAAAATAGTATCAGATGAAAGCGGTCGTCTAAAAGAACTTCACACGATTCAAATGAAACGAACATCTGATGATGCCGGGAATATGGTTTTTGAAGAAATTCCGGGATCTGAGAAGATCTGGCCAGCAGATCTTGTTTTCATCGCTATTGGTTTTGAAGGGACAGAACTGCCAGTCTTAAAAGAATTTGGCGTGGAAATCAAACACAACAAAGTCAATGCTAAACATGGTGATTATAGAACAAATGTAGATGGAGTATTTGCAGCAGGTGACTCTAGGCGCGGTCAAAGTTTAATCGTTTGGGCGATTCAAGAAGGACGTGATTGTGCACGTCAAGTTGATCTATCGTTGATGGGAAGTACGGTTTTGCCTTAAGGCTTTTTTCCATGCTACAATAAACTCCAAAAGCCAAAAGCTTTATATATATGATAAAATAAGGCTTAGGCTAAAAAACAATTCTTTTATTTATAAGGAGTAGACGCATGGAAAAAGTACTTATTTTTGGACACAAAAATCCAGATACTGACACGATTACATCAGCACTCGTTTACGCTGACTTAAAGTCTAAATTAGGACAAAATGTAGAAGCTATTCGCTTAGGTGAAATTAACGGTGAAACACAATATGCTTTAGATTATTTTAAAGCTGAGACTCCACGTTTAGTTGAACATGTCTCTGCTGAAACAAACGCAGTTATTTTAGTTGATCATAACGAACGTCAACAAAGTGCAAATGACATTGATAAAGTAAGAGTATTAGAGGTTATTGATCATCATCGTATCGCGAACTTTGAAACAAGCGACCCTTTATACTATCGTGCTGAACCTGTTGGCTGTACAGCTACAATCTTAAACAAGATGTACAAAGAGAAAGGTATTCAAGTTGAGAAAAACATTGCAGGACTTATGCTTTCTGCAATTATTTCTGACTCTTTGTTGTTTAAATCGCCTACTTGTACAGAAGAAGATGTTGCCGCGGCACGCGAGCTTGCTGAAATTGCTGGAGTAGATGCGGAAAAGTACGGTTTAGAAATGCTAAAAGCAGGTGCAGACCTAAGTGATAAATCAGTTGAAGAATTGATTTCACTTGATGCTAAAGAATTTAACATTGGAGAAAACAAAATTGAAGTTGCTCAAGTAAATACGGTTGATGCTAGCGATGTATTACAACATCAAGAAGACTTGGAATCAGCGATCACTAAAGTTATTGCTGACAAAGGTCTAGACCTATTTATGTTTGTTGTAACCGATATTTTAACAAATGACTCTACAGCCTTAGCTCTTGGTAAGAGATCACAATCTGTTGAAGAAGCATATAACGTTAAATTAGAAAACAATACAGCAGTTCTTAAAGGTGTTGTTTCTCGTAAAAAACAAATCGTGCCTGTTTTAACAGAAGCGATGAGCAAATAAATGAAGATTCTAAAGGGTAAAGCCATACTAAGGCTTTGCCCTTTCTTTGCTATATAAATGTCGTGCTTCTTAAAAACAGTTGACAATCTAAATGAGACTGCTATCATTTAAGACAGAAACCAACTACATAAAAACGAACCACTAGGGGTGCCTTTTATAAGGCTGAGATCAAAGTGTAACTTTGAGACTCTTAGAACCTGATCTGGATTATACCAGCGTAGGGAAGTGGTGTTGCGGAGTCTTATTTATTTCTTGAATTCTCCAAATACAACCACTTTCTTAGCTGAGAGTGGTTTTTTTGTTGGATAAAACAAGGAGGATTCATATGAACACATTTACCGATATTTTACGAGAAAGAGCCGCTTCTATTTGGGAAGCAAACCTTCAACATCCATTTGTAAGAGGAATTGCAGATGGTGACCTTTCATTAGAATGCTTCAGATACTACGTTTTACAAGATTCATATTACTTATCTCATTTTGCAAGAATACAAGCGATGGGCGCTGCAAGAGCTGAGGATTTGTATACGACTTCTAGGATGGCGGTACATGCACAAGGTACTAGTGACGCTGAGTTAGGACTTCATGAGACGTTTATGAAACAGTTGGGGGTGACAGAGAAAGAACTGACAAGTTTTGAACCCGCTCCAACTGCTTATCATTATACATCACACCTTTACCGAGTGGCAGAGTCTGGAAGCTTAGGAGAAATTATCGCTGCCATTCTACCATGTTATTGGATCTATCAAGAAATAGGTGAAACGTTTAAAGGAGCAAAACCACAAGAGCCGATCTATCAGGAGTGGATCGCTGCATATGGCGGTGAATGGTTCTCAGAACTGGTAAATGAACAGATCGATAGATTGAATCAATTGGCTGAAAACGCAAGTGACCAGGAAAAAAGCAAAATGATTCAACATTTCTTAATCAGTTGTCAGTACGAATATTCTTTTTGGGAGATGGCTTATACATTGGAAAAATGGCCGATTCCATTCAGTCTGAATCCAGCCACGATCGGGAGTGAAGGGTAGAATGCAAAAAGGGTTAAAGTTAACGGATATCCTTGTAACGGTAGTCATCTCTATTGCATTTGGTATCTTGTATAAGATTTGGGGACCTCTTTATTATGCTGTTAAACCAATTGGTCTACACATCGATCAGTTGATATATGGGATGTGGTTCATGGCAGCGACGGTTGCGTTTTTAATTATTCGTAAACCTGGAGTTGCACTATTAGCGGAAATCGCTGCCTCTTCTGGAGAATTTTTAATGGGTTCTGAGTTTGGACTTGAAGTGTTACTATACGGACTCATTCAAGGATTGTTTGCAGAATTTATCCTGTTCGCATTTGGCTATAAACGGTTTGACCTTTTTGTCATTTCGCTCGCAGCGTTAAGTTCATGTGCAGGATCTTTAATCATGGACTTTTACAAGGGATATATTGGGGATCTTTCAACATGGAACCTTACCTTATTTATCGTTTTTAGATTAATCGGTTCTATATTATTTACAGGGTTGTTTGCCGTTTCTATCGTAAAAGCTTTAGAAGCTACAGGTGTGACGAATTTAGTACGATCTTCGTCAAAAAAGGATCATGACGCATTAAATCAATAACAGAGGTGGTTAGATGACAAGTATAACATCTGTTAAGAATTTAAGATTAAAGTTTCCAGGTGAATCGGAAATGCTGTTTAAAGATTTGAGTTTGTCTTTTAATCGTGGTGAAAAAGTGCTTCTTCTTGGCACCTCCGGATGTGGCAAGTCCACACTATTGCAAGTTCTTTCAGGCTTAGTACCACGAACAATAGACATTCCTATGAAGTGTGAGGAAATACAAATCCCTGATCAATGGGGATTTGTATTTCAAGATCCTGATACCCAGTTCTGTATGCCATATGTTGATGAAGAATTAGCATTTGTACTTGAGAACTTGGAAGTGCCACGAGAGGAGATGGAAAGCAAGATTTGTTCCCTATTAAAAGAGGTTGGGCTTGAACTTGATAACATTCATACACCGATTCAACATCTATCAGGTGGAATGAAGCAACGATTAGCGATTGCCTCTGTATTAGCGCTAGAACCGGATGTCATATTCTTAGATGAGCCAACCGCTTTTATTGATGAAAAGGGAACAGAACAAATTTGGGAAACGGTTAAAAGAATATGGAAAGATAAAACGTTGATTATTGTTGAACATAAAATTGACAAAATTCTGGATATAGCTGATCGTCTTATTGTATTTACACCAGATGGTGAAGTTCTTGCTGATGGCAACACTTCGATGGTCTTTACTCATTATAAGGAAAAAATCAAAGAGTATGGAATTTGGTACCCTGGTGCATGGACCGAATATAAACGAAACCCGATCGCGGTAAATAAGATTGAATATCAGAACGCTCTGAAGCTACAAAATTTTAAAGGGTATCAAAATAGAGAAATAAAAATAGAGGTAGATGATATTGTAGTTCAATCAGGAGAATGGATTACGATAATGGGTGAAAATGGGGCAGGAAAGAGTTCATTATTGTTAGCTTTAATGCAGCTCATTAAAACATCTGGAATCTATCTTTTGAATGAGAAACGTATTCAAAAAACGAAAGATATATCTGGACAGGTTTACCTCGTATTTCAGAATCCAGAATATCAATTTTTAACTCATTCGGTATTCGACGAAGTTACCTATGGTTTACAAAACGAGCCGGAAATTGAAACAAATGCAAAAGAGATACTCTCTTCTCTTGAATTGATGAGTAAGAAGGACCAACATCCTTACCACCTCTCTGTCGGTCAGAAGAGACGTCTAAGTGTGGCAACCGCTTTTTTGCAAAAACCAATCATTTTACTTCTTGATGAACCAACTTTTGGTCAAGACTCCATAAACACGTTCGAAATTTTAGAATGGATTGAGAAAGAGCGTCAAAAAGGAACGATCATTCTAATGGTCACACATGATCGCCATATTACAGATCAGTTTGCAACACGCTTATGGGAGGTACAGAACGGTAAAATTGTAACTGATCATCAACTCAACAAAAGCACAAAAGTCGAGAAGGAGATTCTGCATGAACTCATTATTTAATGGCAAACACACCTGGTTACACAGCATAAATCCTTCTTTAAAACTATTAACGATATTGGGTTTGTTCGTATTTGCCATCACCATTCATGATCTGAATTATATGGTTGGTTTTTCATTTGTGATCTTATTTCTGTTTATCTTTGCCACAGGATATTCTTACAAGCAATTACTTTTTCTATCTCTGCCTTTCTTGCTTGTTTTTCTTTCAACTTCTTCTTCCATGATCTTATTTGGAAAGGGAGAAACGATTCTTTATAAATGGGCATATGTACAAGTATCAGAAGAGAGTTTGATAAGAGGAATTCATTTAGGATTTAGAGCTTTGTCATTTGCAATGCTTGGCTTACTATTCGCTTTAACTACTAAACCAGTCAGATTGTTTTATTCTCTCATGCAACAGCTTAAACTACCTCCCAAGTTTGCTTATAGTTTTATGGCGGCCATACGATTAATTCCTATTATGATTGAGGAATACCAAATCATTATAAATGCTCAAAGAGTGAGAGGATTAGAACAAAAGAATCACTTCCTAAAAAGAATGCAGAGGCTCGCGATTCCATTATTATCGCAGAGTATTCGCAGAGCTTATCGCATTGCCGTTTCAATGGAAGCAAAACGATTTCAGACGGATCGAAAGAGAACTTATTATTATGAGATCGGTTTTTCGAGAAATGATCTATTTTTCATAAGTTATTTTATCATCATGTTAGGACTAGCTTATTTTCTTTCTATCCATAATCCGTTTCTTCCAAATACTGATGTTAGATTCTTACCCGAATGAGAGACTGAAACTTAGATTTCAGTCTCTTATTTGTTTTAAAGTGATGTTATCTTTCTGTTTCATCAGCACGATATGGCTGCCTTCTTTAGCCTTTATATATATAGCGTTCGGTACATGTAACTTCTTGCCATTCTCAAAAAAAAGAGTGTATTGTGGTTCTGTTACAAATGAACTCCCAATACTTATTACTTTCTCAGTTCTTTCTTTTTTAACAATGTTTCCGCGAAATTCTTTACTATTAAATTCTTCTTTTAAATAACCAGACCAAGAAAAAAAAGCAGAAAACCCGCAATAAATGTACAAAAGATCGAATATAGCTTCAGCATCTACTCACCTCAGTTTTGTATAGGACAATAAAAGGGAAAACATTAGAAGGATTTGTTACCTATTGATCTAATACTAATGAAACAACACCATCAAAACCCTTATCTTTTTTGAATAAATTTGTTATGCCATGAAGTGAGCAATAGCAAGGCGATGATCGATCCAAGTAATGTAAGTGACATGTCCCATTGAGCGTCCCAAATATCTCCTTGAGCACCTACAAAATCTTTTGTTTCGCGATTTGCAATCTTGCCCGCGCTCCATTCAACAATTTCATAGAGAGCAGCAATTGCCAACGTTATGCTAATGGCAATAAATTGAACCCATTTTCCAATAGACAAAGGTGTGTTTATAAGAAGCACCTCTCGTATAACAATCGCCAACAATCCTTTCATAAAATGACCGAAGCGATCATAGTGATTACGTTTCAAATCATAATGGTTCTGCAGCCAATCAAATAAGGGCACATCGTCATACGTATAGTGTCCACCTATGAAAGTTAAAATCGTTAATAAAGCAATGATGCAATATGTAAGAGTAGTGAATTTTAGCTTTTTGTATAGGAAGAAAATAATAATCAGGGCTAAAACAGATGGAGCAACTTCCAATATCCATATTGGATAATGTGCAGGTTTAATTAGTGACCATAGAAAAAAGAAGGAAACGATAATTAATAGAAACACATGGATTTTGTTAACTTTCATAAGCAATCCCTCACAATCTAACATTAGTATTTATAATAAGTTAGAAACATATTCTGTTCTGAGCGCTTGAAGACATTTATAGGAGGATGTGATTGATCGTGACTAAAAAAATCGCAGTGGCCATTCTTCATGGCATTGGAAATCAAAGCGAGGAATTTTCGGATTTGTTTATTGAGACCCTTACAAAGAGATTCTCTCAGATGATTAAACCCTTTTATGCAACACCTGAAGAAGAGCTAATTATCCAACCTATTTATTGGGGAAGTGTATTCAACGAAAGGGAATCACTTTTATGGAAAAACCTTAATAAAGAAGGCGATTTAGATTATAAGCAATTAAGACAATTTGTTATCCACTTTTTTGGAGATGCAATCGCCTATCAGCCTGCAGTTAATCACAATCCGAACTATATTAGAGTGCATGAGGTTTATGCAAGAGGTCTTCGGAAATTAGGTGAAGTTGCTGGTGAAGATGCTCCACTCTTTGTAATTGCTCATAGTTTAGGTACCGTTATTACAAGTAATTATTTTTATGATCTTCAATTCATTCCTGAACGAATCTCTGAAAGTGTTATGCCAAATATGCAGGCGACTCCTTTAGAAAAAGGTGAGACTCTAACAAGCTTTTATTCGTTAGGAAGCCCTCTAGCTTTGTGGAGTCTTCGATATGCAGATTTTGATAAGCCCATTCAGGTTCCGTCACCATATTTAAGGAATCATCATCCTGATCTTCAAGGGAAGTGGGTAAATATGTACGATAAAGATGACGTATTCGGCTATCCATTAAAAACAATCAACGACTCTTATAATGGAGCAATTGCAGTTGATAAAGAAATTAATAGCGGCGGATTAATAAGCAGTTCAACACCTCTTTCTCATAACCATTACTTTAAAACGAATGAAGTCATTCATGCCATTGGTGATGATTTGGCTGAAATATGGAAACAGTTAAACTTAGCGTCTCAGCGAAAATAACGTTTCTTCTCGTCCACGAATACATTAAAACATCTCATTAAATGGACGGTTGCC
The DNA here is from genome assembly GCF_016401385.1 of Fictibacillus halophilus. NCBI lineage: Bacteria > Bacillati > Bacillota > Bacilli > Caryophanales > Fictibacillaceae > Fictibacillus > Fictibacillus halophilus. The sequence continues at coordinate 1,345,198 of NZ_JAEACF010000001.1, forward strand.
GAATGGATAATCAACAAAAACAACAAATTGGCGGTGTTATACAGGCAATTGGAACGGTCATATCAGCAATTGCCAACACGCCGATTTCGGTCTTGAGCGATCAGTTTCAGGAAGATCTTGATTTAATAGGAAATGTTCTCCAAGCTACTGGAAATGGTTTAATTGCAGATGGACAAATCCCGTTTAGCCTCAAGAGAATCGGAAATGAAGTCCAAGCCATTGGAAATACGACGGTAATCGCAGGTATGGTCTTACCATTAGAAGATGATACTTCTCAAGTCTTGAATATTAAAGGGAACCTATTACAAGCATTTGGGGCAGGGGTTGTCCTAGGTGTTGAATTCGAAAACGAACTAGGCGATTCAGCCTCTAATCAAGGGATAACCATTATTTCAAATTTACTGCAAGTAGCTGGAAACTCCTTACAGGCACTAGGTGGAAAATATGAACTTGACCATCCGAATGAAGATAAAAGTTATAGTGAATCCTTAATATTTGCAGGAAGTTGGATTCAGGCAGTCGGTGCCGTAATTTCAGCATTACCTCGTCAGTAAAAGGGGGTGTAAATGTGGAACATTATCATCGTGCAATTAATAGTTTTATAATTGAGAATCATTTAGATGCAAATCATATAGTTTTAATGGAATCATGCCATTCTGTACAGGATGCTGCCAAAGCTATAAATGGTTCTGAAAATGATTTTGTGAAAAATATATGCCTTTTAGATACTAATGAACAGCTTATCTTAGCGATTGTTAAAGGAGAAGACCGGGTGAGCACCACACGTGTTGGAAAAGCTTTGAATATTGAACGCCCTCGTCTAGCAACTGAGGATGAAATTTTAGCTCTTACAGGATTTCCTGCCGGAGGTGTTCCGTCTTTTGGTTTCAAAGCCACATTTTTAGTTGATCCGAATGTAACACAGCTTCCATACATATACACAGGCGGTGGCTCACCATGTTCTTTGATAAGGATCGAAACAATTAGTATGTTACAAGCAAACAGTGGACAAGTCGTCAGAATTAGAAAATAAAAACTTAATAGTACTCCAAAAAAACATCCCATTGAAGAATGATGGGATGTTTTAGTATCTAACAAAGTGAAGTATTAATCATTTTTTGAAATCATTTTATGCATTTGAGCGCGCAAGACCCATTTTAAGAGAGGAGGTACTGCAAAAAAGATAAATAGAATGCGGAAAAGTTGATAACCTGTAATCATCGTAACATCCGCTTCTAATTCGTGTCCGATAATCCCCATCTGATCTGCTCCACCAGGTGCCATGCTCAAGAAACTAGTTATGAAAGAAAAGTTAAATTGATAGGTCAGCAAAAGACTCAAAAGAAGTGCGATACTTACCAACATGAATCCGCTGATCAACGCTATTGGGATCATACTGGCTTTTTTTCTAAGCTTTTCAGGCTTTAATAATAATCCTATATAGCCTCCGATTAAAAATTGAGAAACATCAAGTATTGAACCAGGAAGGGGAGGGCCAGTTAAATCAACTATATTTAAAGCTGCAATCCCAAGAATAGGTCCGAGTAAAAAAGCAGTAGGAAGTTTTATTTTTTTTCCTACAAGCGCCATCCCAACAGAAAATAGTCCAAATAGAATAATCTGTGGAAAAAAGGCAGAAGAGGTTCCTTCCGAAATCACATCAGGAATAATAGCGGAACTTCCTGAGGAAAAAATCGGACTGAAAATCAGAAAGGGAACAGCGAATATGATAACGATGAGACGTGTCACTTGAAAAAACGTAACGGTTGTAATATCAATCCCCTTAGTCTCTTCTGCAAAAGTAATAATTTGTGATAGACCACCAGGAATTGAACTGGTAAGTGCAGTCGGGAAATTGATGGATGTAGTACGAGATATTATAAAGGCCATCCCTGAACAGATTAATAATAATAAGACCGTCATAAATGCCATAGAAGGCAAGTGAGTGATCATAAGCTTTAACGTATCTTTTGTAAACGTTAAACCGATTGAATAACCAACTATGATCAAACCCGTATTTCTTAAAAAAACTGGCCAATATAAAGGGATCCAACTTAGTTGATTTACAATCAATACGGCAGCCATTGTACCTAAGAGCCAAGGAATCGGCCAATTAAACACATTGAATAATAAACCTCCTAAAAAGGCAATTGTCATAGTGATGAAGAGTTGAAAACTTTTATATTGCTTTAAACTTTTAAATTTCATTGTATAACCTTCTTCTTATGTTTGCTTTCGTTAATTAACAAACTTCCTTTTTTTAAAAATTTAAATCTACACATACAATTTCACTTGAACGCTCATGGCAATTCCATAACTAAAGATTATTAATCCTACAAAAAGGAAGATTAGCTTAATAGTAAACTTCACCAATAACTCCTCTTTTCCAAAATAACCCTATAATTATCTTTGACTATAAAGCAATATGAGTAAAAATGGAAAGAAGTTGCTTACTATTTTAGTGACATAAAGACACTTTGTTATGAAGGATTTTACATGAGCGTTTGTCGAAATAAAATATCTACCAATTAAAACAGGAGTGTGGACCATGGAATCGATTAGGGAAGCAAGTGAACACAATCTTGATTCATTGACGGAATTGGCTTTAGCATTATGGCCTGACAATACATTCAGTGAATTGAGAAAAGAGTTCAAACAACTTCTAAACTCAAAAAAAGATAAAGTGATCGTATATTTAATTCACGCTGAACCTATTGCATTTATTCATGTTTCGATTAGAAGTGACTATGTGGAAGGATCCCTATCCAGTCCTACAGGTTTTGTGGAAGGAATTTATGTAAAACCTGATCATAGAAGGAAAGGAATATCCAACAAACTGATTACTAAAGGGGAGAGTTGGTTAAAAACTAAAGGATGCAAACAAATAGGTTCTGATATTGAGTTATCCAATGATACAAGTTATCACTTTCATACGAGCGTGGGTTTTAAAGAAGCAAATCGTTTGATCGCATTCATTAAAGATATAAAATAAGTGAATCGGTTAGGAAGGTGCACTTTACTCATCACAGACCATTGGTTTTGGACTCGAGGGGCTAGCCACTATAACTAGATAGGTGAGACACTTAACAAGTTGCGATAACAGCTAATTAAAAGAATACACAGAATTGCGGGAAGCATTAAAGGCACATCATAGTGTCTTTTTTTAATGGATAAATTTAGAGTATACAAAGTTTTTAATATGTGAAACCTGTTAATCGACTCTATTTAAATGATGGGGTGTTATGAGTGTTTTTTAAAAACGTTAATCCTTTCGAACGTAAATGTTTATATTTTGCATTTTTCGTTATCCTTTTATATTTATCTCCCCTACTCATATTGGGTGAAAATGCACACATTCGTGTCCATGATAATCTTGATTCCAACATTGCTTGGTATAAGGTACTTAAAGAGAGCGGCATGTTGTTTGGAAATGTAAATTCAACGATTCCGCAAATTATTAACGGTCTCCAAAGAAACGCACTAGGAACAGAGTTTAGCGGAATTGTTTGGTTGCATGCCATTTTCCCAACTATGACCGCTTATATTATCAGCCAAGCGATCACTCGGGTTTTCGCATTTATCGGCATGTATTTACTATTAAAAAAACATTATTTACCTGAACAAAAATACACCTTGATTACGATCGGTACAGCACTTGCATTTGCGCTTACTCCATTCTGGCCGTCTGGAATGCTAAGTACACTTGGTATGCCTTTAGCATTATGGGCATTTCTTAATATTCGTAATGGAGAAAAAGCATGGAGAAACTATCTAGTTCTCTCACTGCTTCCGTTTTACTCAAGTTTTGTGCTCGGTTTTTTCTTCTTTTTATTTGCCTTAGGAATTTTTTGGTTTGTGGATGTTATTCGAGGAAAAGGGTGGAATTGGCGTTTTTTCTTCTCCATTGTCTTTATGACTTCCGTTTTTCTCGTGATTGAATATCGGCTTGTCTATTCGTTTATCTTTGATGATGAACCAAATACAAGAGATGAATATTTTCATGCGCGATTACCTTTTTGGTGGGTGACGAGACTCACGTTTAAAAACTTTGTGCTTGGACATACACATGTAATGACAGTTCATGGTTTGTTTATACTTTTCGCAACTATACTTGCGTTATTTTTAGTCTTGTTTAAGAGACTATGGAAGCAGGAGAAAGTTTTTGTTTTTTTATTTGTTTTTAATTTTGCATTATCAGCTTGGTACGCCTTTTGGTTCTATAAAGGCTGGCTGCCATTAACAGAACGTTTTCATTTTATGGACACGTTTAATTTTGCAAGGTTTCACTTTTTACGCCCCTTAGTTATATATATGGGATTCGCTCTCGGTCTGAAGATAATTATGAATCATGGCAAGGTACTAAAAAACACGATTCCTTACTTTATCATAGGGCAAATTATCATCCTTTGTCTGTTTAACGATGAAATTATTTATAGAAAAAAGCCGAGTGTTAAAGAATTTTATGCGGAAGACTTGTTTCAGGAGATTGAAGAATACATAGCAAAACCATTGGCAAGTTACAGTGTTGCTAGTATTGGAATTCATCCTGCAATTGCACAATATAACGGTTTTTATACGCTTGATACGTATAACAATTTTTACCCATTAACATACAAATACGCCTTTCGGGAAATAATGGAGAAGGAACTCCAAAAAAACAAAAGACTTCGTACGTATTTTGATGAATGGGGTGGACGCTGCTATATTTTTACCGATCAACTTGGGAAACATTATATGTTTAAAAAGGATTCGACAGAAAGATTGAACAATCTCCAGCTTAATATCGAGCCTTTTAAACAATTAGGCGGGGAATATATATTTTCAGCTCTCCCAATCGATCATGCTGCGAATATAGGGTTGCAGCTAGAAAAGGTGTTTCAATCTGATACAGCAGCGTGGAAAATTCATTTATACAAAGCGAAGTAAACAGCCAGGAGGTGCACATATGAAACAACCGGTTTTGACGATTGTTGTTCCTTGTTACAACGAGGAAGAGGTATTATCTACAACGATTGATTCTTTGCATAAACTTTTGATGACAATGATAGCGGAGGAACAGATATCAAGTGAAAGTAACTTGTTGTTTGTAGATGATGGCAGCAAGGACCTAACTTGGTCGATCATCCATAAAGGAAGTTTAAAAGAAAGTCATATTAGAGGCTTAAAACTTTCTCGCAATGTTGGACATCAGAATGCTTTACTAGCTGGCCTTTTTACTGCAAAGGATACTTCTGATTGTGTTTTATCCATTGATGCTGATCTTCAAGATGATATTCATGTAATTCCGACATTTGTTGATATGTTTAAAAAAGGGCATGACATCGTATATGGTGTAAGGAAAAAAAGAGATTGTGACACATTTTTTAAGCGCAGTACTGCAGAATTCTTTTATAAATTGATGAACAAAATGGGTGTCAACCTTGTCTATAATCATGCGGACTTCCGTTTAATGAGTAAAAGAGCCCTACAAGAACTTGAAAAATTCGAGGAAGTTAATATGTTTTTACGAGGTATTGTGCCTTTAATTGGTTATAAATCAACCTCTGTATTCTATGATCGAAAAGAGCGCCTAGCAGGTGAGACAAAATATCCGTTAAAAAAGATGCTATATTTTGCATTCGATGGAATTACTTCTTTTTCTGTAACTCCCATTAGATTCGTCTTAATTACAGGTCTTGTTTCTTTCTTTGTCAGCTTATTATTCGGAATATATTTCATCTCCTTAAAATGGATCGGAGACACCGAAACAGGATGGACTTCGCTCATTACATCCATATGGCTGATTGGGGGGCTTCAACTCATAGGGATAGGGCTTATTGGAGAATATATAGGAAAGATATATAAAGAGTCAAAGCGCCGGCCAAAGTACATTGTTGAAATCGATTCAAAAACATTTACACACCCACTTCCACTAACAAATACACAGAGAGTAAAAGATGAATCATATAATATCAACCTTCGAAAACTTCCTGAAACCAACTAACACCTTTATCCGCTTTTTATTAGTTGGCATCGTAAATACGTGCATTGGGCTCTCTATCATTTTTCTCTTAATGAACGGAATTGGAATGAGCTATTGGTTGTCTACATTTATTGGCAACACTTGTGGTGCTGTTGTTAGTTATATATTAAACCGCAATTTCACATTTAAAAGCAACACTTCATTGGGAGTAAGTGGTATACGCTTTACAGCGGTTATTTTAATTTCCTATTTTGGCGCTTATGGTATGAGCAATTTACTATGGTCTGGAATACTTAACGATACAAGCTTCAGACTAGTTACGAATAAAGAAGCTTCCGTATTGTTCGGAGCTTGTCTATATACCCTAATGAATTATTTCGGACAGAAATATTTGGTTTTTAATAAAACGAGGTGACCATGTCGTGAAACGTAAATTTCTCCTAATACTAAGTGCTGCGTACGTCATATTTATGGCTTACCTATGTTTTTATTATTTTACGAAAGATGAAACACATAGTTATCAAGTTGCATTTGGGGCAATATTTTGCGGACTTATTCCGTTATGCTTAATCCTTTTTACGAAAATAAAGTTTAATATGCCGATTATGATTTCTTATTTTGCCTTTTTATTTGCTTCACAATATTTAGGGTCCATATTAGGCTTTTACCATTTAGGCTGGTGGGATACCTTCTTACACCTATTAAGTGGTGCATTATTGGCATTTGTGGCAATCGCTCTTTATGAACGAATGACACATCAACATAGTAGGAATGATATTTCTTATTGGCTCGTATTCTTATTCGTACTTGCCTTTTCCGTTTTTGGCGGGGTTGTGTGGGAGATTTATGAATTCAGCATGGATCAATTTTTTAATATGACCTTACAAGGCGGAGGAAACTTTGATACGATGGTTGATTTAATTGCCGATACGGCAGGATCAATCGTTATAGCAGCTATTGCAGCAGTGAAAACAAAAAAAAGATTTAAGATGTCTTAAACAAACAACCACACAAAAAAACATTTTACGCATATTACAGATGAATATGCGTTTTTTTATTTTAAGAATTTGTTTAAAAAATTTTTTAGAATTCCTATTGACCTTCACGTTGCGTAAAGGTGTAAAGTGAGAATTGTCAGGAGGTGATCACATGGAATACACCATTCAGAAGCTTGGTTTATTAGCGGGAGTCAGCACAAGAACATTACGTTATTATGATGAGATTGAAATTCTTAAGCCGGCAAGAATCAACTCGTCAGGATACCGCATATATGGTGAGGCTGAAGTGAATAGACTACAGCAAATTTTATTTTACAAAGAACTCGGGCTTCCATTAGATCAAATAAAGGAAATCATAACATCACCAGCATTCAATGCAGCTGAAGCGCTCCAAGAACACCGTGAAAAACTCCTGAACAAACGAGAACAGTTAGACCGTCTAATCGAGAATGTGGAACAGACAATCGCAGCTAACGAAGGGAGAATAACGATGACAGATAAAGAGAAATTTGAAGGATTTAAAAAGCAAATGGTTGAAGAGAACGAACAAAAATATGGTAAAGAGATTCGTGAGAAATATGGTGATCAAGTTGTCGATCAATCAAATAAAAAAGTATTAAATATGACTCAAAGTGAGCATGAAAAAGCTACGAAACTTGCTGAAGAAATTCACACGACACTTGCTAAAGCCTTTGAAACAAGTGATCCTGCAGGAGAACTGGCTCAAAAAGCAGCTGATCTTCATAAACAATGGCTGATGTTGTACTGGAACGAATACAGCGAAGAAGCACATGCGGGTCTTGCACAGATGTATGTGGATGACAATCGTTTCACG